>JBMFOE010000020.1:0-55042 GCA_049969795.1 Desulfomonilaceae bacterium | reverse complement strand
GAGGTTCGTCGATGCGCCGGTCATTTCGAGTATTCCCCTCTCTGTCATTTTACGTGAAAATGCCATCGTTCTCTTGGAAACGGTATTTTCATCTCCCGTTGTGACCCCCTTGCCATGCGAGTTCGAGAATGGCTATGTGCTTCATCCGATTGACGATTGCTTTCGAGCGCGGCTGTACGTCCTTTGGACTTCGAGGATGATCCTGTCCTTCAGCTCTTCCATGGGCAGTTTGGACCGCAATCCTGCGGCGCGGCGGTGCCCTCCCCCGCCGAAGACTGCGGCGATGGCGGAGACGTCGATCAAGTCTTTGGACCGAAAGCTAGCCCTGACCGTATCCTCGGAGACCTGCGTGAGCAAGACGCCGACCTCGACGCCTCGATTCTCACGGAGCCTGTCCACCAAGTTTTCGCCGTCTGACATGGCTGCGCCGAGCGCCTCAAATTCCTTGTAATGCAGATGGCTCATGGCGAGTATGCCGTTTACCTTCAATTCCACTCTGGAAAGCAGCAGCCGCTCCAATTCCATTCGATGAATGGGGTACTCTTCGTAGAGGTAACGAGTGATCTGATAAGAGTCTAGACCAGGGCTCAAGAGTTCCGCGGCCAACCTCATGGTGTCTGCTCTAACCCCTGAGAAGCGAAAGCACCCGGTGTCAGTAATGAGCCCAGTGTATAAACATTTTGCGACATCAGCGGACAAGGGCCGACCAATTTCTTTCAGCACACGATACACGAGTTCGGCCGTGGAAGTCGCGTGGGGCTCCACGAAATTGACATCGCCATATCCATTGTTCGTGATGTGATGATCGATGTTGATGAGGCGCGCGCTCAGTCGCATGCCGCTTATATCAACGCTCGTCCGTTTTTCCGCGGCCACATCCAGACAGATGATCCAGTCGGGAGCGATTTTTTCACACGCCTCTTTTGTCAGCGCCTCTCGGCAACCGGGGAGAAATTCGTACATGTCTGGGAAAGGTTGATCGGTGAGCGCCCACGCCTGTTTTCCCATTTCCTTGAGAGCCGCATACATGCCCAGCACGGACCCTACCGCGTCGCCGTCAGGGTTGATATGGCTCAACACCGCAAACCGGTCGCCGTCTCTCAATATGGCGGCTATGTTACTCGTTTGCGTCACTCTCTGAAGCTTTCAACTCTCTCAATATCGTGTGGATCCTCATGGAGTTATCGAACGCGGTGTCGTAATGAAAACTCAGATGAGGAATGTATTTGAGATCGAGGCTTTCTCGCAACTGTTTCCTCAGGAAGGGTTCGGCTGATTCCAGGCCCCTTTGATGATCCTGTCTCCTGTTGTCGCCCATGCAGCCGAAATAGACCCGGGCAGACTTGAAATCCGCGCTCATGGCTACTTCGGTGATTGTGACGCCGCTTACTCGCGGGTCTTTAATCTTCAGAACCACGATTTCGGCTATGGACTGCAGGAGCAGCTCTTCGACGCGGCGTTTTCGGTAGCTGGTCATGATGACATCTCTTTTCCCTCATACATCCTTTTCTCGTGATCGAGACCCCTTTTTAATAATGGATGAGTTCGGAGCGAGAATCAATAACCTCCGCCAAATGAAGGCCCTCGACGAAGCCGAAAACGGACTGTATCATTTGATCTGCATGCACTGCGTCGTTGGAAACCACGGCAAACCCGAGGGAGCAGAGCTGCCATTTGTCCTGATTGTCAACCTCGGCCATGGAGATGTCGAACTTGCTGCGGCAGCGTCCGAGGATGCTTTTCACCACCTGCCGCTTGGCCTTGAGCGAGCGGGATTGGTGAATGTGCAGGGTCATATTGCCTATGCCGACGACCATTCGAATAACACTCGATGCGCCGAATGCGGGCCGTCAGACCCCTCAGACTCAGGGGCATGCGGCTGCATGATCGCCATGAGCCCATGGGATGCGCTGATTAGGCCAGCTTGGCTGATTCCTTCTCCACCACAAACGCCTCGATGACGTCGCCGACTTTGACGTCCCGGAAGTTTTCCAAGACGATGCCGCATTCGTAGCCTTCCTGCGCTTCTTTCACGTCTTCCTTGAAACGTTTCATCGACGCCATCCTGCCTCTGTACACCACCACGTCGTCGCGTAGGAGTCGCACTTGATTCGATCGTTCCAGTTTGCCCCAGGTGACGTAGCAGCCAGCAACCACGCCGACTTTGGGGATGTGGAAGGTCTGCCTGACTTCCGCTCTGCCCAAGACCGTCTCCTTCTCGACAGGCGTCAGCATACCTTCCATGGCCTTTTTGACGTCTTCGATGGCCTCGTAAATCACAGAATAAAGTCGAATATCTATCTTTTCTTGCTCGGCAAGCTGTGAGGTTTTAGGGGTCGGCCGGACGTTGAAACCGATGATAATAGCTTTTGACGCGCTTGCGAGCATGATATCGGATTCCGTGATGGCGCCGACGCCGCTGTGGATGACCTTGACCTTTATTTCATCGGACGTGATGGCCAACAGGGCCTCCCGAACAGCCTCTACCGAGCCCTGCACGTCTGCCTTGATGATCAGGTTCAGTTCTTTGGACTCCTGCTCCTGCATCCTGGCCAGGAGATCGTCGAGCGACACAGGGCCAGCCGGAGCAGCTTCATGCTGTCTTTGCTTTTCCAATCGGTATTCGCCAAGCTGCCGCGCGATCTTCTCTTCTTCCACCACGATAAATTGTTCGCCGGCTTCCGGAACTCCCGAGAAACCCTGAATTTCCACGGGCGTTGCCGGCCCTGCGGATTCCAGCGACTTCCCTTCATGATCGAGCATCGATCTGACTTTGCCGTAATACACGCCAGCGACAAAAGGATCGCCGAGCTTCAATGTCCCTTCTTGGATCAAGACCGTCGCGACTGGCCCTTTTCCTTTATCCAGACGCGCTTCGATAATGGTCCCCTTGGCTCGCTTATTGGGGTTGGCCTTGAGTTCCATGAGTTCCGCCTGAAGCAGGATCATTTCGAGAAATTCTTCGATTCCCTCGCCAGTCTTGGCGCTCACATACGTAAAGAGCGTGTCGCCGCCCCAAGCTTCAGGGATGAGATTGTGCTCGCTGAGCTCCCGCACCACTCGATCTCGATCAGCGTCTGGTTTGTCTATCTTGTTTACCGCCACGATAATAGGCACATTGGCGGCTCGGGCGTGATTGATGGCCTCCCTTGTTTGATCCATGACGCCATCGTCTGCCGCGACCACGAGGACCACGAAATCGGTGACCTGCGCGCCCCGCGCCCTCATGGCAGTGAACGCCTCATGCCCGGGGGTGTCGAGAAAGACGAGTTCCCCTCGAGGCAGTTTCACTTTGTATGCGCCGATATGTTGAGTGATGCCGCCGGCTTCCTGGTCGGTCACCCTGGTGGATCGTATAGCGTCCAACAAAGATGTCTTGCCATGGTCAACGTGCCCCATGACGGTAATCACAGGCGGCCGCGGCACTAAACTTTCTTCTTTGTCGATGACCGCCTCGGGCAGCAGATCCTTCTCTGACTGTTCGCTGGATTCGGCTTCGTACCCGAACTCTGAGGCGACGATTGACGCGGTGTCGAAGTCAACGGGATCGTTGATGGTCGCAGTCACCCCAAGGCCGAAAAGATGCTGAATCACCTCAGCGGCTTTCACGCTCATTTTGTGCGCAAGGCTAGACACCGTGATCATTTCAGGGATCTTGATCCGGCGTTTGATAGCCTTCGGGGTCGTGATCTCCGTCTTTTTCTGCTTTGTTTTTTTGGCCTTGCCGCGAAGGCGCAACGGCCTGGCCCGCTCGTCATACAAGTCCGCGCCGAGGATGACCTCTTTTCGTCGTCGGACCTTGAGCCGTTCTTCCTCGACGTGTTCGTCCACATGGACGCGCGTCTTCTTCTCCTTCTTTCTCCTCTTTCGGGCCTCTTCATCTTCTGCGGCGTCGGCTCCGAGGAAGGGCGTCACAATTTGCAAGGGCTCAGGGACGCGTGGCTTTTGTACGACTCGCGGCTGCACAGGCGGCCGAGGCGGTTCAGGTTCTCTCTCCCGAGGCGCTTCGCGCGGCGGCTCCTTCTTCAGTTCTACGCGTCCGATGATCTGCGCGGGCTGCAGCTTCTTTTCCTTCCGTTTCTTCCGTTTGGCAAGGGCGTCTTCTTCAACGGCTGCCTCTTCTGCCGCCTTGGGATGCGCTTCAGGGGGAACAGCAGCGGGCGCAGGTACAGTCGCGGCTGCGGCGCGGGGCTCTTCTGCCGCAACTGGCTCTTCAATCGGCGCAGGAGCCGGTTCAGCGGCCGGCGGTTCCGCCGCAACAGGCGTCGGCGGCGTTGGCTTTTCCCTCACCGCTGGCGCCTTATGAGCTGTTTCCGGCGCTTGCGGAGGAGAAGGCTCCGGCCTTTTCTGCGCCGGCCTTTCGACTGAGGTCGGGGGGCGAGACGGCATCTCGAGGATGCGAGCGGGCTGAAGCTTTTTGGGCTTGCGGACAGGCTTTACCGGAGAGGGCTCTTTGGGCCGTTCTGCGGGCGCCGGCTCTTTGGCCTCTCGAGGAGGAGCCGCGGGTTTTTCCATGACAGAAGGAGGAGGGAGTTCTTCAGCCTTTTCTTCCCGAGCCAGCTCAGGAGGCGGATTCTTGACTCTTCTTCTGATAACGGTGGGTTTAATCCGCTGTTCCACTACCTCGCGCTGGGGCAAGGCTGAGGTAAGATGCTCCCGCAAGGCCGCTGGATCGTCGGTTTCCAAGAGACTCTCCGGCCCCACCACATGGTAGCCCATGTTCACGAGTTCTTTTAGTAGATCCTCGTTTCTGACCTTCAAATCTCTCGCCAGGTCATCAACGGTCAACATAGTCATCCGATCTCCTCTTCTGTCTAAAACCTCTCATCACCGCGTCTCGAGAGGGAATGACGAGGCATTCCTTTCGCAACGCCCTCTCCAACCTCGATTTTTTCAAGGCTCTGTCGATGCATATCTCTTCCGGACACACATAGCACCCTCTTCCCGGCATCTTATACTTGGCGTCAGACACCAGCACCTCGCCCTTGCTGACCGCCAAACGAATGAGCTCTTGCGCCGGGCGTCTCGCTCGACATGCGATGCACATCCTTGTGGGTTCGTGTCCTCTCGTCCTACTCAATGGATTCATCCTTGGCGGCGCCGATGAGGCAACCTGAACGTCGTCGCCATTCGCGACCGTGAAGCTGCAGCGTCTTAAGGATTGCTGGCGCCAGACTCCTCCAGCTCCGTTTCCTCGTCTTCTTCAACCTCTTCGTCTCGTTCATCTTCGGCCTCTTCTTGTTCGCCGGCGAGATACTTCTGCGCACCTGCGAGCAACTGAGCGCCCTTTTCCTCGGTAATCCCCATGAAGCTGGTCAACTCTGCCAGAGACGCCTTGGCAATGTCTTCGGGGTTGCGGTACCCGTTGTCAAACAAGATCGTGGCTGTCTCTTCGTCCATTCCTTCTATGGAAAGGAGTCTCTCGAAGGATTCTCCCGTGATTTTCTCTTCCTTGGACTCGCTGCGCACATCGATTTTCCAGCCGGTGAGTTTCGCGGCGAGCCGTACGTTTTGTCCCTTCTTCCCGATGGCCAGGGAAAGCTGATCGTCCGCGACGATCACTTCCATGGTATTCGTGTCCTGGTCAATGATCACCTTGGATATTTGCGCAGGCTGGAGGGCGTTGCATACAAAGTGAGCCGGGTCGTCGCTCCAGGGGATGATGTCGATTTTTTCCCCGCGCAGCTCCTGCACCACTGCTTGCACACGAGACCCTTTCATTCCCACGCATGCGCCGACTGGGTCAACATCCGCGTCAGACGACCGCACGCCTATTTTCGCGCGCTGCCCGGGCTCGCGCGCCGCGCAGATGATGCGGACAATGCCCTCTGCGATCTCCGGCACCTCCTGCTCGAAGAGCTTGACAAGAAACATGGGATTCGTTCGTGATAAGATGATTTGGGGATCCTTGAGGGTGCGCCGGACGTCCGTGATAATGGCTCGAATGCGATCCCCTTGCCGATAGGTCTCTTTCGGAATCTGCTCGGAGTAGGGGAATATGGCTTCAGCTCGACCTAGGTTTACGATAATATTGCGCTTTTCAAATCTCTGCACGATGCCCGTGACTATATCGCCTTTCCGGTCCTTGTATTCTGCGTAGATATTTTCCCGCTCTGCGTCCTTCACCTTCTGAATGATCACTTGTTTTGCCGTTTGCGCGGCGATTCTTCCGAAGGTTTCGGTATCCATTTTGACGCCGAGCTGATCTCCTATCTCGGCTTCTGGGTCGAGTTCTTTTCGTGCAGATTCCAGGTCGATTTCAGTCATGGCGTCTTGGACCTTCTCCACCACGTCCTTGAAGAGGAAGATCTCGACTTCACCCGTTTCTTCACTGAACTGCGCTTCCAGCTCCACCTTGCTGCCGTACTTCTTTCTTGCCGCGGATACAAGCGCCGCCTCGAGAGCTTCCACAAGCGTTTCTCGCGCTATGCCTTTTTCTTTGGCCACCTGATCTATGGTTCGGTTCAAATTTGCCATGGTCTGTCCCCTGATCTACCGGCTCCCCCTGCCCGCCTTGGAAGCGAAGAGTTCTTCCTGGGAGAGGTTGAGCCTCGCCTTGTCTATATGCTCGAGTCCTATCTCAACGAGTCCTGCGTCTGTTTCAATCAATACATTGGAGTCCTTCACGCCGCGCAACACGCCGGAAAAATTGCGTCTGCCATTGACTTTGACGGATGTTTTTACCACCACCGGTGAGCCGGCAAAAAACTGGAAATCCTTCTCCCGCCTGAGCACTCGATTGATGCCGGGGGATGAAACTTCCAGGACGTAGGGATGGTGGATCGGGTCTTCCATGTCCAGCAGAGCGCCCACCTGCCGACTGATCAGTTCACAGTCGGCCAGCGTGACGCCGGTAGGTCTGTCTATATAAAGCCGCAGCATCCAGCGACCGCCCTCCGGACGATATTCCAGTTCCACCAGCTCGAGACCCTCCGGTTCCACGATAGGATCGATCATTTTCCACAACTGCTCGATAAACTGCCGGTCCATTGTTCCGCGTCACACACCTTCACGTCGCGACGGGTTTCAGGTTTATAATAAAAAACCCGGGACGCGACCCGGGTGGTACATACCACTCATTGGAGCGGGCAACGGGGCTCGAACCCGCGACATCAAGCTTGGGAAGCTTGCACTCTACCAACTGAGCTATGCCCGCCTACTGCAAATGTATCAATCGCTTTTCGGCGTGTCAAGTGATTTCATCGAGTGATTTTGCGGGGTTTAATTCCAAGGGGCCGCCGGGGGTCAAAGGTATGTCGTTCTGGGTCTGATTGCGGTATCCTGAGCGCAAATACATACGGCCGGTGCATGTACCTCATGATATCCATCGACTTACAAACGCCCGCAAAGATCAACCTTTATCTGCGAGTCTTAGGCAGGAGGCCTGACGGGTATCACGACATCGAGACCCTGTTTCAGGCCATCGATCTTTTCGACGACGTCTCCATTACAAAGACCGTGAGCGGCGCCCGCATACAAGTCCCCAACCACCCGGAACTGGAAACGGCGGACAATCTTGCCATGCGCGCCCTTGTCTGGTGGGAACGACGAATCGGCCGGCGCCTCTCGGTTTCCATTTCGATTTGCAAGAGGATCCCCATCGCCGCAGGACTTGGTGGAGGGAGTTCAGACGCCGCAGCGGTTTTGGCGGGCTTGCGGGCCTTGTACGACCTGGAGGCGAGCGACGCGGAACTGGCGGCGGGAGCAGCCGCGATCGGCGCGGATGTTCCTTTTTTTCTCAGAGGAGGGGCTGCTGTGGGCCAGGGAATTGGCGATAGGCTCACGCCGGTGGACCTCCCGGCCGATTACGGCGTCATTCTCGTCAATCCGGGCTTTCCGGTTTCCACCGCTGAGGTGTATCGACGGTATTCCAAGGGCTTGACAGGCCGTTTTGCCGAAGGTAGATTGTGGCGACTGCTGGTGGACTACGCCGACATCGGCGACCTCCTCTACAATGATTTGCAGCCTGTTTGCGAGGCCTTGCATCCGGAGGCGGCGAATGCGCGAAAAAGCCTGGTCGCCGCAGGTGTAGAGCGAATTCTTATGTCCGGGAGCGGGCCGACGGTGTTTGGGATTGTCAAGGATCCCGAGACCTTGGAAGAGGCGAGACGTCGAGCGGCCGCCTACGCAGAGGAGGCCTGGACATTAGCGACCGCAAGGCCCATACCATTTGGCGTGCGTATGTGCTAATATTGCAACAGAAGCGCCGCTGAGAGCCGTTCATCGGGAGCAGCCAAGAAGGAGAGCCCAACGCAGGCTTAGGCCGACATACGGCCGAGGAAGAAGGTACTGGGGTGTCGTCAAGTGGCAAGACACGGGTCTTTGGAACCCGCATTCGGAGGTTCGAATCCTCCCACCCCAGCCAGCTACCTTGCTGAGCCGCAGCTTTTCGAGACAAGGGGGACGCGGGGCAATAGATCGCCTGAGACGTACCCCGCCGACCTAGATTCAGCGCGTGATATCATCGTGAGGGGCGATCATGGGGCCGCGAGCGGTCATGATCGCGAGAAACAGCATAGTCGGGGAGAACGAGCAAATGCCTTCAAAGGAACAATCAGTCAGAGAGGCTCAAAAGGAATATTTCCTCAGGAAAAGTGAAGAGCGCATTCGAAGCCTGAAAGAGAAGGGAGCGGATGACGTCGCGGTAAGCAAGGACCCGCAGGTCAAGCGCTATAAGGCAAAAATTAAGCAGATAAACGCCGCGCTTCAGCGCATCGATCAGTTTCGGCGCCAAACCGAGACGCTGCAACAGCGCAAAGAGCAGAAACGAGCGGAAAAGGAAGCGGCGAGAGCGGCCGAAATAGCGGGAGAGATCAAGAAGAAGGAAAAGAAGAAGGCGGAAGAAGAAGCGCCGCCGGCCAAGGGGAAAAAGAAGGCGCCAGCGGCAGGGAAAGCGCCCGGCCAGGCAAAAGCCCCCGCTAAGAAGAAATGATCCCCCATCTCTATGAACCCATTTGACGTCTCATCATTCCTCAGGGACCTCACCGTCTTGGCGCCCGGGTTTCTGCTTGCCATCACGGTGCACGAGTACGCCCACGGCTATATCGCGTACAGGCTTGGAGATCCCACAGCGAAACTCGCAGGCAGGCTCAGCTTCAATCCTCTCAGCCATCTCGATCTCTTTGGAACCATCGCGTTGGTCCTCGCGAGGATTGGCTGGGCCAAGCCTGTGCCTGTCGATCCGCGCAATCTGCGCAATCCCAAGCAGGATATGCTTTGGATCAGTCTTGGCGGACCCGCGGCCAACATGGCAGCGGCCATTGCGTTGGCAATGGTGGTTCATTTGCTCGTGGCCATGTTTTCCGGCAGGCCCATCGGCGAGTTGGGCGTGTTTATCCTTCGCCCGCTATTTCTTATACTCATCGCCGCCATCCAGATGAACGTCATGTTGGCGCTGTTCAACCTCATTCCTGTACCGCCCCTGGACGGCTTTGCCGTGTTGCAGGGGCTCCTGCCGAATCGGCAGGCATACGCCCTCGAACAGTTGCAGCCCTACGGGGTATTTATCCTTCTTCTCTTGCTGCTCACAGGCGCGGTGGGATATATCATCTTCCCGCCTCTGCATTTTATTCAGGGGCTTTTACTCTCAGGGCTGGGGTAGTCGCTTGCCGTACGAAGTCAGATTGGATTTTTTCGAGGGTCCCCTCGATCTCCTTCTGCATCTCATCCAAAAAAACCAAGTGTGCATCACCGACATTCCCATTGCCCTTATCACGCGACAATATCTCGACGCCATTGACGGCATGGAATCATTGAATCTTGACATAGCCGGCGAGTATCTCGTCATGGCTGCGTACCTGGTGCACATCAAATCTCAAATGCTTTTGCCGCCGCGCCGCGTGGAAGAGGAGGATCTTGAACAACCTGATCCTCGAAGCCAACTGGTGGCGCACCTCCTGGAATACAAGCGCTATAAAGAGATCGCAAGTTGCCTGGACGCCCTGCCCCTTTTGGATCGTGACGTGTTCACGCGGCCTTTGGACGAAGAGCAGCCTACTGAGTCTCGCGCGGCGCAACCCATCAACGGGAACATCTACGAGCTCTTGGCCGCGCTCCGGTCGGTCATGAGCCGAAATCAACCTACGGCCGGTCTTACGGTAGCCTCCGATGAGATCCTCATCGAGGACAAATTCCGCCATATCTTGTCTCGTCTCAAACCCGGGCGCTGGCTCACGCTGGTTTCTCTCCTTGACAATAACTTCAGTCGCGCCAACATCGTCGTCACCCTCATCGCCCTCCTGGAGCTCGTGAAGAGAGGCGCGGCAAGGATGTATCAAGACCAACCCTTTGGCACGGTATTGGTCTATGCCGCAGAGCAATCCGTCGCAGCCGCGGACGAGGATATGGCAGTTCTCGAAGCGAATCGCGAGTTGGACAGAGGCTTTTCTGCTCCGTTGATGTGAGCTGAGATTGCTTCGTCGCGGTGGACGCCTCGCAATCATAAACAAGCTCTTGATGCGTCATTGCGAGCCAAATGGCTCAATCTCGCGCCAAGTTTTATATGGGTTCCCACATTAAGTCACGAGTTCGACGAGGCGGCGGTCGCTCTAGCCGCTTTGGTCTTTGTCATTTCGAGCGCAGCGAGAACTCTTGGCCGAAAACCAAGATCTCTCAGTCGCCGCCTCTCGCTTCGTTCGAGTCCGGCTCCTTTGGAAAAGACAAGAGGTGACTTGTCGTAGCTGTCAGAGCGGTTCTCAAAGGCGCCCAAGAAGTACATGATGCGGACGTCATTCCGACAGAACTTTCGAGAATCAGTATACCTGAACGTGCTATTGTTCTCTTCAGAACGGTATTTTCATCTCCCGTTGCGACCCCTTGTCGTGGGAGTTCATGGGTATGACACGGCCCCCTGAGCCAGGGACGCATGAGAATCCGCTGGGCTGGTCTATGCATTTTCCTTGGAGGGGCGAACGATCATTCGCCCTTATCCAAATTGCCGGTGGCGTCGAGGCGCTTGCGGCATCAAGCCCCCGAATGGCTATAAACCTACCCGCACCCGGTACGTGATCTTCGTCTCGCCATTTTTGGGTACTTGGACATCGAATCGGATCGTGTGGGCATCTATCTTCTTGAAGGGATGGCTCTTTTCGAGAATTTCCCATTGCGAGAAGAGCGGCTCGATGACCCCGACGGTCACGTCTTGATCTTTGTGGTTTCTGACGGCGATTTCCCATTGGGATTCAAACGAGCGGGTGGTCAACTGCTTGAAGTCTTTTTGGGTTCTTTGCGCCACCACATCAAAGGCATTGCCGATCTTCAGCCGGACGTCCTCATCCCGTGGGGTGTGTTTGACTCGATCCTCCCCAATGAATTGCAGACTTCCTTTGTCATCTGCCTTATACAGCCGCATGACGCCCTCTGGCAGCGGCATACCGACCTTGTTGTCCTTCGAGTTTTTGAACGTGACATAGATGGATACGGGCTGCCGGGGAGTTTCCTCCCGATAAAGTCGCGCGTATTGGCTTTGAATCCCGTATACCAAGAATTCCTTGTGAATATTCACGCCATACACGTCCAATAAACGTATCTGTTTGGTCTGCTTGTCTTTCAGGGTGGTAGGTCGTTGGAGATCGTAGAGGTGATATTCAAAAAAAGGTTTTTCTTCAAATTGAGACGCCGCTGCCTGAGCCCTTGAATCACTGCGTTCTTTGAATTTGCCCCGTCTCGCGTACTCTTCCACTCGATGCACCTCGCCCGCCACGAGTTTCAGTTGCGCATTCTTGTAGGAGGCGCCGCTGCCGTTTTCCACGGATACCCACCCAGAGAGGTCTGCGCTGCGATCGTCCTTGTCGAGCGCCAAGACATAGTCGGCTCGCCACGAAATGTTCTCGGTGAGATACGAGGCCTCGATCTCGTGTGAAGGCGAGCCGTTGTTTTCGAACACCCACATAAGGGTTGGCTTGGCAATGAGGTTTTCTGGGAGCTTGGGCAGGACCTGGTAGCCGGGATGACCGAGATAGATCTCATCGTTAATGCGATACACAGGACCTTCGTTATTGCTCAAGAGCTCGGCATCCACCGTCTGTTTTCTGTCCTGATAGTGATTCCAGTCAACGATCTTGATGCGCTTGCCCACGTATTTGTCGAGAAGCCGCGCGGCGCTGATCAGATCATATTCGTAATTCTGCTCGAGGACGTGAAAGCGGTCTGGCTGTGTGGCAGATTTTACGAGCACGGTCGTGGGTTTTATGTGGGCGGCAACCTCGGTGAATCTCAATTCTCCCGGGCCCTTGGGTAGATCGAGCTTGCGCCTCTCTTTCACCAGCGCCACGTTGCTGTTGTACACCGTCACTTGGACAGCGATCTGCTGGTCCGCGCCGCTCGTGACAACCTCTTGCGCGTATGCGGCGCAAAAATTGCCCACCGCCGCCATCAACAAGAATGCCAGGAAAGGTCTCATGTCAGCTCCTCCTTTGTCTGCAGTTAGCCCTCAGATCCGTCTCTGTCGCACACATCTGGCACTATATCCCAATTTGCAAAAGTAATCTCCACTCCGTTTGTCCGGCGCAAGGGCTTCCCGCTGCGGGGGCCAAAAGAAATCTCTGCTTGCGCACGAATTTCTGTCACATATCGGTGCGAATCGCGACCATACGGATTAGAATGTGAATCTTCAAAGACCGCTCGGTGATCTGTAGGGTCCACCGCATCCGGAGGCCTCCATGATCCGCACTTTTCTCTCCTCCATGATCATAATGGCATGCGCGGCGATTTCGTCGCCGCTGTGGTCCGCAGACAACCAGCAAGCGCTGGAGCTCTACAACAAGGCGTACGCCATCTACCAAAAGGCCCAGTCGAGACGCGACTCGCAGGAAGCGGGGCTGTTGTTCGAAAAGGCCTTGCTGCTGTACAGGCAAAGCGGCGACAAGAAGGGCGAGGCCAGATGCTTGAACAAGATTGGAGAAATCTGCGACGACTGGGGCGAGTATGACCGGGCGCTGAATTTTTACGAGCAGGCGCTCTCCATCTGGCAGGCGCTCGGCGATCTTCAAGGCCAAGGCTTGGCGTTGAACAATATCGGGCTGATCTATTACCACAAAGGAGACTACACCAAGGCCCTCGAGTATTGGAAGAAGTGCCTGGAAATAAGGAGAAATATTCGCCATGCAGCAGGCGAGGCGGTGACCCTGAACAACATCGCAGGGGTCTATCAGCGGCTTGGCAAGTATGCCGACGCCCTGGAACGATATCGCCAGGCTCAAGAAATACAGCAGCGGCTCAAAAACGAGAGGGGAGAAGCCATCACCTTGAACAATATAGGCGAAGTGTATCGAGCCATGGGGGATTATCCCAAGGCGCTCGAGAGCTATCAGGCATCCCTGCAGATCAAGCGAAAACTGGGAAACGTCGCAGATGAAGCCGCCACCTTGAGCAACATCGGCCTCGTCCATAATGCGAAGGGCGAATACCGTCAGGCGCTGGAATATTACGAGAAGGCCTTGCCAATTTTCGAGAAAATGGGCGACGTCAGGGGCGAGTCTTCCACGCTGAACAACATCGCCGCGGTTTATCAGAACACGGGCGACTATACCAAGGCGCTTCAATATTACGAAAGATGCCTGGCGACGAGCAGACGTCTTGGCGACGCGCACACGGAGAGCAACGCGCTCAACAATATTGCCTCGGTGTACGACGCAAAGGGCGAGTATCACCAGGCCATGGCGTTTTATGAAAAGAGCCTGCAGCTCAAGAAAGGGATCGGAGACGTTCAGGGACAAGCCGTTACGCTGAGCAACATGGGGCGGATTTGCGACGCCAAAGGGGACTACCGCGCAGCTCTGGATAACTATTCGCAGTCCCTCGCAATTCAAGAGCAGATTGGCGACGTCCAGGGGCAAGGCGTAACGCTGAACAATATCGGGTCAGTTTACAAGGCGTGGTCTCAGTACCCGAAAGCGCTGCAGTTCTATGAAAAATCCCTCTTTTTCACGAGAAAGATAGGCGATGCGAAACAGGAGGCCATGACGCTCAACAACATTGCCGCGGTCTATGACGACTGGCAGCAATATGAAAAGGCCATGCACCATTACGAGCAGTCCCTCGAGATCAAGCGGCGCATCGGGGATGTTGCGGGTGAAGCAGCGACGTTGAACAACATCGGCGAGGTGCACCGGTCGTGGGGGTACTATGCCAAGGCGCTGGCTTGCTACGAAAAAGCATTGGAGCTGCAAAGGCAGATAGGCGACCGGTCCGGCGAGTCCATTGACCTCAACAACATGGGGCTGTTGTACTATGCATGGGGTAATTACGCGCAAGCCTTGGATTATTACGAGAGGTCCTTGGCCATTTCTCGAAGCATCGGCGAACTCGCGGCCCAAGGCAAGACCCTCAACAACATGGCAATGGTGTTCGCAGCGTGGGGACGGCATCCCGAGGCTCTGACGCGTTTTCAGCAGGCCCTGGCGATAAAGGGATCAATTGGGGATGTACAGGGCGTTGGGGTGGTTCTACACAACATGGCGCATGTACACCTTGCCATGGACCAGCATGACGAGGCCATAGCCAATCTCGAGAAGGCGCTCGAGCTCTACAAAGGCATTCACGTTCCCACGCACGCTGTCCAAGCCTCGATAGGGGAAGTGTATCTGGATTTAGGAGATGTCCCGAAGGCTGAGCCGTATCTTCGCGAGGCCGGCTATGATTCCTCGCTGGGGTTGCTTGCCTTGGCCAAAGCAGACTACAAGGCGGCGCAAAAGCGCTATGAGGACCTGCTGGCTTACGCCAAGACAAATCGCAATGCGGTCAATCTTTTCACCGCATATACGGGCCTTGGGCTCGTGCATGAGTCGCTTCGGGATTATCCCAAGGCCGAGGACTATTACCGCAAGGCTGTGGAGCAGGTGGAAGAATGGCGCGCGGGGCTCGCCCCTTCCGAAAGAGAGAACTTCTTCAGCGTCAAAACCCATGGGTTTCGCCGGACCGATCCGTACGACGGCCTTGCACGAGTTCTTGCCGAGATGGGCCGCTTTGTGGAGGCCCTCAAACAATCCGAATATACCAAGGCCCGCTTCTTCAGCGAGGCGCTGTCTCGCAGAGCGCATGGCCCCCTGACGCCCATTGGTAAGGAGGCTATTGACAAGGAATCCGGCCTACACGACCGGTTGGCGGCCCTGACCAAGAAACTTCAGCAGGCTGTCCAAAAGGGCGACGCGGATGCTGTTGCCGCGATTGACGGACAGCTTAGGCAAGAAAAGTCGAAATTGGAGGCGCACATCACCCGGCTCAGGGAGGACTATCCTCTGTACGCGGCCGCTAAATACCCGCAACCCATGGACCTTGCCCAGGCGGCAGTCAAAGATGACGAATGGATCATCGAGTACGACGTCACTGACCAGGGGCTGCTCATCTATCTCCTCCGAGGCCGGAACCTGGTAAAAGGGATCTTGAAAGCTGTCCCGGCCAAAGAAGTGGAGGAGCTCGTTCGCAGGGTCCGAACGCCCATGGAGGTTGTTCCAGGAAAGGATTCTGTGGAAGACAAACTGAGGTCATTCGATTTTGATGCGTGCAGCCGCTTGGCGGATGCGCTTTTGGGGGATGTGTTGCAATACATACCCCAAGGAGCGCCGGTGATTATCGTTCCGGACGGCTGTTTAGGCGTTGCGCCTTTTGAGATGCTTACGCTGAATCGCAAGGGGACGGTAAGGCAGGGAACGGGGTTCCCATTGGTCGCATCCGCAGAATTTCTGGGGGATCGCAACCCCATTTCGTATTCTCAGTCAATTACTGCGCTCACCCTGGCAAGAACCGTGAACTTCAAGGAGCCGCCAGCGGAGAGGGTCTTGGTCATCGCCGACCCGGTCTTTGAGATGAAGGATCGCCGCGCTCAAGAAGCGAGAAGCGCGACAAGACTCGCGGGCGTTGAATCGCAGATGTACCAGGACCTTATGGCAGCGGTTGAAGACGGCAAGGTTCGAGGCGTCAGGTTTGGGAGGCTTCCGCTGACAGGCGCCTTGGCGGCAGCCCTCTCCAGGTCGTTCCCCACGGCGTGCAGGGCCTACACCGGCGTCAACGCCAACAAGGAGGCGTTTCTCAAGGAAATTGCGCCTCAATTGAACGCCTACGGCATCGTGGTGTTTGCTACGCACGGGTACGCAGGCCCTATGCTCCCGGGCATTCAGGAGCCAGTGCTGCTGTTCAGCCTCGTCCCGCCCGGCGCAGACGGATATTTGCGTCTTTCCGAGGTGATGGGCCTGAAGATGAATGCGGACGTGGTCGCGCTCACTGCGTGCCAGACAGGGTTAGGAAAAGAGCTCGCGGGCGAGGGGGTCATGAGCATGGGCCGCGCCTTCCAATTCGTAGGGGCTCGCACAGTCTTGATGAGCTTGTGGTCCGTGGCTGAGCAGTCATCCGTGACATTGGTGGAGGAGTTTTTCCGGCAGCTCAAAGACGGAAAAGGCAAGCTGCAAGCCCTTGAGAGTGCGCGCAACCGTATTCGCCGCGAGGGGTACGACCATCCCTTTTTTTGGGCTGCCTTTGTCTTGGTAGGCGGGTCGTAGCCAGGCGTGCTCGCGCCCAGGGCCAGGGAGAGGTGGCCTTTGGGGCTTGATCGCCGAACGAGTTACGTTGCGGTTCTCGAAGTAAATGGCGAATGTCACGCAGCTCTGCCCGGTCGATTGGCATGGGCTGAGAGGGCTTCGCCGCCTCTTGGTTCCTTGCAATGACAAAGAGGCCCTTGCAGTGTCGTTATGAGGCGAGGCCCGCAATTCCACGACAAATATTTGGTAAAAACGACATGTTGTACTAAATGCAACCAGATTTGCATATAGTTTTACTAGATGAAATTATGGTTGCAAATAGTATTATTCTGTTCACCCCCATCGGAGTTCGGAAATCCTTTCAGCGCCAAAAGTCTATGGCTTCGACACGGGCTTTGTGTGCTTTTACAAGGGCTGGGACCAAGTTCGGCCTGACGACATGGGCCTGTTGTGGGAGCATTACGTCCTCAACGAGGCGCAGGGCAGACTCCAGACAAAATCGTTTCGTTATTGGCGGGATAAGCAGCGCCATGAGGTGGATTTCGTGTGGGCGCCAAGGCGAGGCGATCCGATTGCCATAGACGTGAAATGGTCGGCGCGGCAGTTCGATCCGACGGGTCTGTTGGCGTTTCGACGGCTGTATCCATCGGGCCCCAATCTTGTGGTGTGCCACGATGTGCGCCAGCCGTATAAGCTTTCTGTCAAGACATTGAGCGTTGAGTTCGTCGGGCTCGAGGATCTCGTTGCGAGGCTGAGCGCCGCACGCGCGCATACCACGGTTGAATAATCATTCCAAAGAGATGGGGATGATGTGTAATTTTGGGTTCTTCTTTGTCAGATTTTTTTGCGGACGGCGAATAGTATCATGTGTGGGGACATGAGGTTGCGTTTTCCGCCAAGGAATACATACGACCAGCGTTCCACGGCGTCGGCGTGAATCCCTTCCGCCGAAATTGGCGACGCCATATCGAGATGCTCGGGAAAGGAGGCGCAAAGCGATGGGCAGATTGATAGAAACAGTCAATAAGGCTATGACCAACCAGAATTTCGCGTTCTCCACGCCGGAGGGCTATCCGCATGTAATCACCTCTTATGCCCGATATCAGGGAAGCACATATTACCTTGTCTTCCAGGAATTCGAAGACGTGCAGGTGCTGCAAATGCGAATGATAGCACCTCAGCCAATACCGCCTGAGCATAGGCTGACCGCGTCTCAATTCCTGACTCGGGTGAATTTGAGGTTCAGACTTGGTTTTTTCGCCCTGGACTTGGACGACGGGGAAGTCTCTTTCAGACTGAGTTACGACCTGGAAGACACTCCCCTTTCGGAAAAATTAGTTATGAATATGATTCATTGCGGCATTCAGACCATTGCGTGGGCCTTCCCTGCCATCATGAGCATTTGCTTTGGCGGCAAGAGCGACTTAGAGGCGCTTCAGGAACTCGATGGGCCTCGAGTGGGCGTCGAAGTCCAGCTCGCGGTCAACTCCACAGACGCCGTGCAGTAGGAAGCGGCATGGGGCCCACGAATCTGTCGAAGCCTCGAGCCCCGTGGAGGGCTCCCAGGCGTTATAGGACTTCTCGAAATTTCTGTCGGAATGAGATGCGCCGCGGCGTGGATACGATGACGTTCAAAGTCTGCCTCACGGCGAAGACATAATCAATGATTACCGTCACGGCGCCCTGATATGTCATGCCGGACTCGATCCGGCATCCAGTGAACTGACGTGGATTCCCACTTTCGTGGGAATGACATGCAGCGGGACAACAGCGCAATTCGCGATTATTTTCGAGAAGGGCTATAGACGAAATTCTTCGACAAAACCCACTATGGCCTTTGAGCCTCACGCGAGGGCGAATCGCTTCATGCCTTCATCGTATTTGATCAGTTGCTGCTTCACCAACATGTTGAGGTGTCGTGACGCTTGGGTGGTGGACAGCCCCAACCTTTTGGCAATCTCCACGGCGGAGAGGCATGCGTCCCGCAAAAGCATGACGATTTGGGTCCCTGCCAATTTGGCCGCAATGGTTTCTTCGAAAAGTCGATTCACTTCGTCGCTTGCGAAGAATTCTGCGTATTCCCTTTCGTTGGAAAAGCGAACTCGCAGCCTTTCCCGTTCGACAAGTTTAATGTATGGGACGAGCTTTGCTGCGGCTTCCAATCGGAATTGCAAGTCGCTCTCGTGGATGCGTTCGCTGGTTCCAAGGGGTCCGAGGGCTTTGATGCGCTGGCTAAAGTCATTCATGACCTCGGCGAAGCGTATGCCCTCGCCGGCAGACACCCATTCGAGCCGTAGGCGGTCGGGATTCACTCCTATGAGGTTGAGGAGCTTCTTGGACAGATGCATCACGCTCAGGGCGTCATAATTGCCTTCAGTGTTGTAATGGCAGTCGTTCAGATGACAGCCGCCGACAAAGACGCCGTCCGCGCCGTTTGAAAACGCCCTCAGGATAAAGGACATGTCCACTCTCCCGGAGCACATGACCCGTATGACCCTCAAATAAGGCGGGTATTGGAAGCGGGAGACGCCGCAGAGGTCGGCGCCTCCATAGCAGCACCAATTGCACAAGAAACCCACGATGCGCGGTTTGAAGTCAGGCTGTGCGGACATGTTTCAAGCGCTCCTCCTTTGCAATTCAGGCTGGTGTTGGGCTTGCCCGGCCCTCACATGATCGGGTATCTCCGCGTCGAGCTGGCGGAAGATTTCTTCATCGGTGTAGTGTTTCAGAGAGATTGCCCCCGTGGGACATTTTGCGTTGCAAAGGCCGTCTCCCTTACAGAGCACAGGGATGACTCTCGCCTTGTTGCCTGTCGGCGTATCATGAAATTCCACGGCGCCGTACGTGCACGCCGTGATGCAGGCCCCGCACGAGATGCAGGCATCGGGGTTGACCTCGCACACTGAACCGGATGCGGTGACAGAATCTTGCGACAAGAGGACTGCAGCGCGGCCGGCTGCGCCATAGGCTTGATTGATGGTTTCAGAGATATGCTTGGGGTAATGAGAGGCGCCGCAGACGTAGATGCCCTCGGCGGCAAAATCCACCGGCCGCAACTTCACGTGGGCCTCCTGGAAGAACCCCTCCGGACTCAAGGCAACCTTAAACAACTGCGAGAGGGGCTGTATATCACGCGCTGGGATGGCCGCCGCGGACAAGACAAGATAATCGGCGTCGAGCTCGAGCTTTTTCCCCAAGATAGGATCCGCGGCAACCACCTTGAGCACTGGTCGGCCGTCTTCGGCGTCGCCCGGTTCCACGACGGGTTTGTCGTCAGGCTCGTATCGTATGAACTTCACGTCTTTATTCGAAGCTTCACGGTAATAATCCTCGCTAAAACCATAAGTCCTCATGTCGCGAAAGAGGACGTACAAATCCATTTCCGGGTTGATATCTTTGAGTCTTAGCGCATTCTTTATCGCGTGGGTGCAGCAGACTCGTGCGCAGTAATCTCTCTGTTCGTTCCTGCATCCGACGCATTGGATCATGACAAGACTTTGGCCAGTCAAGAGTCTCTCATCTCGATGCGCGATGAGCCCCTCCAACTCCAACTGGGTAAAGACGCGCTCGTCCTGGCCGTAAAGGTATTCCGTGGGCTTATACTCGTCCGCGCCTATGGCCAACACCGCGGCGCCGTGTTGAATCTGCCTTATGCGACCCTTTGTGGCGATTGTGGTGGAAAAATTCCCCACGTAGCCTGAAACCGCGGTGATTATGGCGTCTGTGATCACGTGGATGCGCGGCTGCTGGTACACCCGTTGGATGAGATCAGCGAGAAAGCCCTGTACATCGAGCCCTTCAAGCGTGTAATGAATTCTCCTCGCCATTCCGCCAAGGTCATGATCTTTCTCGACCAGGAAGACCTCAAATCCCTGATTCGCCAGACTCACGGCCGCGGTCATCCCCGCAACGCCGCCGCCGACCACCAATACCCGCTTGTCCACCGGCAGGTCGAACTCTTCCAACGGCTCGAGGTAGCAGGCCCTGGCCACGGACATTCTGATGAGATCCTTTGCTTTTCGGGTGGCGTCTTCCTTCTCCTTAGAGTGGACCCATGAACAGTGTTCACGGATATTCGCCATATCGAATAGGTAGGGATTCAGGCCGGCTTCCCGAAGGGTATCCCGAAAGATGGGCTCATGGGTTCGCGGGGTGCAAGCCGCGACAATCACTCTGTTGAGCCCTTTCTCCTTGATGGTGTCTGTTATTTCCTTGGCGGAATTGGTGGCGCAGGAGAAAAGCTGTTCCTGAGCGTGAACGACGTACGGCAACGACAGCGCGTATTCTACCGTTGACGGGACGTCCACCACTCTCCCGATATTTGCCCCGCAATGACAGACAAAAACGCCAACCCTGGGCTGTTCCCGGGCGACATCGTGCTCCGGGGGATACGTCCTTTCCTTGGACAGACCGCCGCGACGATACGACAGCAGCTCAGAGCACAGCGAGGCCGCGCCGCTGGCTGAAAATACAGACTCTGGGATGTCCATTGGGCCTTGAAAGCTTCCTGCTACGAATATGCCCGGGCGCGAGGTTTGAATCGGGTTGGTGGGATGGGTCAAGCAAAATCCATGAGAAT
The DNA here is from genome assembly GCA_049969795.1 of Desulfomonilaceae bacterium. Lineage (GTDB taxonomy): Bacteria > Desulfobacterota > Desulfomonilia > Desulfomonilales > Desulfomonilaceae > JAUPKT01. Next base: position 33,991 of record JBMFOE010000020.1, on the reverse strand, counting down.
TCAGGGCAATGCCGAAGGTCTCCGCCAGCTTTTTGTAATCTGAAGGCGGCTGCAACCCCACAGACAATACCACCATTTCAAATTCCTCGTCTTTGACCCCTTCCTCCGCGTCCGCGTATCGCACCTTCACATTCTTGGTCTTTGGGTCTTCTCCTACGATAGAGACGTAGCTCCGAACGAATCGCACGCCGGGGAAATTCTGGGTTCTCTGATAAAACCTTTCAAAGCCCTTGCTGTATGAACGTATATCGTTGTGGAATATCACGCACTGCGCGTCCGCATCGTGATCCTTGGTGAGAATCACCTGCTTCTGGGTGTATGCGCAGCACACGGCCGAACAATAGTTGCTGTTCCCGGGCGTCACGCGTCGGGAACCGACGCAGTGAATCCAGGCTATCTTTCTCGGATGCTTTTTGTCCGTCGCGCGCAGGATCTCTCCTTCATACGGGCCGGTGGCGCACAGCAGCCGTTCGTACTCCAGACTGGTGACGACATTCTGAAACCTGCCATATCCGTATTCCGGTCGGGCGCTAGGATCGAAGACCTCGTATCCTGGCGTCAGGACGATTGCGCCCACGTGAATCTGAAGCGTCTCCGAGGCTTGATGAAGGTCTATGGCCCGATTTTTGCACACACCTTCGCAAATGGTGCATTTTTGGCCGTCTAGGTACAGGCATTTCGGGTTGATGTAGGGAACCAGCGGCACCGCTTGGGCAAAGTATATATGCACGGCCTTATTCTTGGATATGTCCTGGTTGAAAGGGTCGGGAACCGAGACGGGACAATACTCCATGCATGTCGTGCAGCCCGTGCATGTGTCCTCCTTCACGTACCTCGGTTTCTTGGCGAGGGTAACCTTGAAATCGCCAGCTTGACCTTGAACGCGTTCAACCTCGGTCAAGGTCAGGATTTCGATGTTCGGATGCCGCTTGCATTCAAGAAACTTCGGCGACTCGATGCACATTGAACAGTCATTTGTGGGAAAGGTCTTGTCGAGGTGCGCCATCTTGCCCCCGATGGCAGGCGACTTTTCCACCAAATAGACCTTGAATCCTGCTGTTGCCAGGTCCAGGGAGGCTTGTATCCCGCTGATTCCACCGCCCACGACCATGACGTCTCCAAAATGAGCCTGCTGCGCGTCTCTCCACATCTGTTTCTCAATTTCGCTTCTCACTTTTCATCCCCTCGTCTCCTTCACGGATCCCTGGTCGGGCGTGAAGGCTTTGTTGCGGCGGCCGCGATAATGCAACCGCTGATGCGCCTCTACGATCCGTCGAATGCTGAGACCTTTTGCCTTGGCTCAGGACCTGTCGTGGAAGAAGTTCTCGAATGGTATGTGGGGAAACGAAAGAGATGAGTCTTCCGGTGGAGCCCTGAGCCTACCGAGCACGGGTAGCTAGCATCGGGCCGCGTCAGGTGAAGCCGAAAGACCGATACATGAACATGAGCCACTCTCACAATCGTTGACGATCACTCGCATCATAATCATGAATAACCTATATGTCAAATAGAAAGAGCCGATAAGTCGCTGCGTCAGAGAAAATGGTGTAGCAGCAAGGGGTTATGTTGTAATGGCTGGTCAAGGAGGGGCAGCGCTTGGGCAACATCGGTTCAGGATAAAGAACAACCGCCACCACAGGACATCTTGATTCTCGGGATCATCCTTGCCGCTGTTTAGAGGGTACGGCCTCGGTTCGGCTACCTCGGCGGCGCCGATTCTGAGGCGTGTTGAACCTTGAAGACCATTGCTGATATGAAAACAAGACAAGACCGAATCGAGGCGAGGCCTGTTCCTTCACAATTTTTTTTGTGTTCGCCTCTCATTGACATGGCCTTATTGAACGTCTAATCTTCCAGCCATTCCAGCTTTCACAATCAGTTGAGGCCGTGAGGTAAAGCCCATGAGACGAGGTTATGTTGGCGCTGTATGGTGGTATGCGGTTGCGTGGTGCGTGTGCGTTGTGTTCGCAGCCCAAGATGCGATATGTCAAAACAGTGGAGGCCCCTTGAGCAGCGCCCCGGTCACGCAGTTTCCTACATTGGCTGGCAGGTACGGGAGCGTACTCGAGGCTTTCCATGATGCTCCCTCGTTGGGAGTCGGATACGCTGCCACCACGCGAAGACTTCGGGCCGGCTATACCGGCCTGGTGCTTCCCGGCGCCTGTATTTCTTCCTACTTCGTCTATAGTCTCGAAGGCGCTGTCTTGGGGGGCTCCCTTCCCTTACGTTTTGGGACGGGCCTCGAGGGTCTCATCAGCGGCCAATACCTTTTTCCGGCCAGCGTCGAGGCCGATCAAGAGATTACGTGGGTTCACCTCCCTCCCGGAGTCCGGCATTGGACCTGGGCTCGATCCAACAATTGGAACATCCAGGGAGAAGTTTCCTACGCCTTGGACGCTTCGTCGTGGCTTATTGTCGGTGTACGATGCGAGAAGCTCATTACACGATTCGGATCGCCGATCCCCGACTATCCATTTACCGTGGCTGATATGGAGTCGGGCCTTTCCTTAAACCTGTATCAACCATTCATTGGAGTCAAGATTGCGCAGGCTGTAGGAAACAACAGGGTAGGCTTGAGAATTGCCGGCTTTCCCGCAATGATAGGCCTTTTGGAGCACTTCAACACCTGCAACAATGCGGGCGTGCCATTTGCTCACGTAGGCTCAGCGGGTATAAGCAGCGGTTATTTTGTCCAGGCTCATGGGGAGATGACGGTAGCCATGACGGGCGGATTGGAGGTCTCGACGTTCGTGACGTGGGACTGCTATCGAGGCGCATGTGGTATGAATCTTGAGAGGCGAGACGCGGGCCCTCCGTTGACCATGACGTCGGCCACCGTGGATTTCTCGTATGACCGTTCGAGTTTGGCCCTGGGAATCAAAGTTGCCGCGCCGCTGGCGTCGCTATTTTGATCCGCATGACAAACAGAGCGGTGTAAACACTTTTTCTGCGCTTCGTGTGTCTTCTTAGCAAGTACAAAGCCTGCCGCGCTGCCAATTTGGCCTAAGCTCACAATGGTCTTCTCTGATCGCACGAGGTATAATTTCCCCATGGAGGTGCTGTGATGAAAAAAGCGATCCTCGTTGGCAGCCTTGTAACGGCGGTGTTCGCCGTGATTCTCCTTGCACACGCTGCGGAGCAGCAACAACCTCAGCCTCAACAGGAGGCAAAGGAAGAAGGAGCGCCGGCAATGCGTATGAATCCCCAGATGATGCAAAAAATGATGGAGACGATGCAGCAAGCGGGTATTGATCCAGAAATGATGCGGCGCTGTAAGGCTGTCATGTCGGCCCCCATTTTCTTGGATTCTCCTGCTGTGATTCGGGGGCAAGCTGAGTCTCTTGAACTCTCCGACGAGCAAAAGCAGAAACTCCTGGATATTGAGAAAGAAGCTCGGGAGAAGGCTAGAACGGTGTTGACCGAGGAACAAACGAAAAAGTTGGGCGAAATCCCTGACAAACCGGTAACCATGATGGAAATGTGTCAGCAGATGTGTGGGAAAATGATGCCGATGATGAAGAAGATGATGGGAGGCGGCCCTCAAGACAACCCGATGATGTGCCCCATGATGCAAATGATGATGGGGGGAAAAAACACGCCGCAAGGCTCCGAACCCAAAAAAGATAAATGAACGTGACTCTTAGCGTCGGCAAAAAGGGGATGGACCAATGGGGCCGGAATATTTTTGGATGCATGGGATGTGGATGTTTCCAGTGGTAATGCCGATCGTAGTGATTATTGTCTTGCTCATTGTGGTTTTGCTGATTTTCGGTCGAGGGGGAGTCAGACCGCCATGGCTGGACCATGGCATTTACGGTAAAGATCTCCCGAGTTCCGAGAGCGCCCTCGATATCTTGAAGAAACGGTATGCGAAAGGGGAGATCACCAAAGAAGAATTTGAGCAGATAAAAAAGGATATTCTTTCGTAAAGGAGATTCTGTCATAAAAGTTCATTTTACGGCCTAAGACAAAAAAATTGAAGGCGGCATTCAGGCAAAACACCTTGAGGTCCGCCGCGAATCCCGGAGGACTCTTTGGCAAGCCGACGCTGGAGGCAGGAGTTAAAGCCTTGAAGCATGATTGTTCCAAAAAGCCTGTGGCTTCTGTCATGCGATGATCTCACCTGGAGATTAAGATGAGGCGAGTCTTTCCGTATTTGGCGTCAACCATCGTTCCTTAAGGAGGAGGCGTATGGGAGGCTTGAAATCTGTTCGATTCTTGGCTGCTGCATCTACTTTGTGCCTAGCTTTCGTGACAGGCTCGGTGTTAGCCTATGAATTTTCTATGGAGGGCGAATTTATTTGGAAGAATCGGTTGGTACAGCAGCTCGGCCCCAGAGGGTTCTTCGGCATGTACGACAAAGACAACAGCTCAACCCCCGGGAACTACGCCTCTGTCAATGGCTGGGCGGGAGGGAAACTAGAAGGACTCTCGTCAACCAGCGGCGCTGCTGAGCAGAGGATGGAAACGAATATTCTTCCACAACTGAAACTCAATGAGGCCGTCAGATTGAGAGGCGAGTATCGGATAGGTTCCTGGCTGGATCCCATAGCCTCCGCATACGTCAACTCCACCGGACCTGGTGTGCAGGTTGCCGTCTCCGAGGGGCAGTGGACTATGTGGTGGTTGAGCGCCCAAACTCCGTGGGGAACAGTGGTTGTCGGCAAGAGACCCTTCGCCTTCGGATGTGGTCTTCAGTACAATGGAGGCGAAGATTATACTTCAGAATCTCTGCTTCTAGTTGTGCCCCGAGGACCGTTCAGAATCGGACTCGGTTTTTATCCTTTTCGACGTCAGCCGGATAATCCATTCAGACAGGATCGCCCTAATAATGCAGAGGCAGACCCAACCAATGTTCCGTATAATGCAATTCCGCCGGGCAACCCCTATTTTAACCCCGGCGACCTAGGCGCCCTCCTCATCGCATCCCCCATAGGATTTCTGACTTACGATTCTGGCCCATTATCTCTCGGCATCATCGCAGAGTATTTCAGTTATCACAGAGGACCAGAATCACAGCGTTCCCAGTCAGATCGAGAAGCTTTTCCGGCAAGCGACATCGTAAGTACTGATGGTGGAGTATTCATAAAATACAATAACGGCCGATTCTTTCTTAACTCCGAATTGGATTGGGTGAACAAGACAACGAGAGTTCAAAGATCGTGGAACGGCCGCTTTTTCGGATTGCCGGACCGAACAGACGGAAGAGGAAGTCGCTTTGCTCCCCAATACATCGAAGCCTGGAGAGTGATGACGGAGATCGGTGTCATCTATGGACCAGCAAAAGCCTCCTTCATCTATGCATGGTTACCCGGTCCTGACACAAGAAATGGCCTCCTCATAGATAGGCAGCCATATTTCTACGGCTTCGGGAATTACGGATTGTTTGCTCTGTATAGCCTCATTATGAACTTCTATTATGGAGCAGGACTGGATTTGTTCAACCTGAATACGGATGGCTATATGAATGACGCCTCCGTCTTGGCTATGAGACTAGACTATGCTATAGCGTCCAACTTAAACGTCTTTGGAAGCTTCTTTTGGGCGGACAGGGCTTCTACTTCGGGCTATGGGTGGGGATTCATGCGGCCTGCCGCGAGCGGCTCTATGGTAGAATTTGTTAATCTCGGCACGCAAAACGCAGTGACCCTTGATGCGCCTACAATCCCTGATAACAATCTCGGCTGGGAGGTCAACGCGGGTATTGATTGGCAGTTGCTGGATAAATGGCTTGTGAGAGTGAACTTCGGATATTGGCAACCTGGTAGATGGTTTAGTTATGCCTGCATTGACAAAACCGTCCCGAATTGGGACCTTCCATCTTCAGCCAATAAATTTGGCGCCAATCCCGGCAGGGTCATTGATCCTGTCTTTGGGATGAAAGTTAAATTTGTGGTCGAGTTTTAGTCGCTCACACAAGAACACAACGACCATGGATACAGTGGCTAGGTTGGTGGGCATCAGTGGGGGACTGTCCACAGGTTGTTCTGGCTGAAGCGACAGCGGGATGTACCACACGCGACCGTAGTTGCATACATTTCTGAGCTCTTTCCGGCAACCAGCCGAGGGGCAACCTTGTTAATTCCAGGGCGCATTGCCTCGAACAAAAAGAGAGGTGAGGACTTCCTTGTCCTTTCGAAGGCGCGAGGCTCGAACGTGAGTGAGAGGGCGCGACTGAGAAATCTTCGTCTTCGGGCCAAGATTTCTCGCTGCGCTCGAAAGGACAAACGGGGAGCGCGGGAAATAGCAGAGCGCAACGCAGGCGCTGACAGAGCGAAGGGTTGAAACGACCGAGGAAACGCTCGCAATGACGCCATAAAGGCTTTTCGTCATTGCGAGGCGCCGAATGCGACGACGTTTTCGCAGCTCATGTGAATCGAGCCGAGATGTCGCCGTCGGATTTTGTGGTTTTTTCTCGAGGACTGCTGCAATTCCGAGAAGACCTGGAACTGCCGCAACGTCTATATCTCATTCACGGTGATGGCTTCCTCCGGGCACACTGCGACGCACGATTCGCAGCCGAGGCAGTCTGCAGGGTTGGCGACCACCACTTCCTCTCCTTCCACGGCAAAGACATCGGCGGGACATACATCTGCACATTCACGGCATTGCTTGCATTTCTTTTCATCTATTTTTGGGAAAAACATCGATTGATCCTATCCTTTCTTGAAGAAACTCTGATTTATTTTGTCTGTCTGATGACGGCAGGCGCCAACGGATCCTTTTCTTGATACAACTGCAAGAGCGCGATGGCAATGATCACGAGGAGCGCGCCAAGGGCCTGCGGCAAGGTGGCCTTTTCGCCGAGGTAGAGGTAAGCTGCAACGCCAGACGCGAGGGGCTCCAAAGAAGCCGTGATCATGGCCCTAGTGGACCTGATGTAATTGACGCCGACAAAATATAGCCCAAATGGGGCAATGGTCCCCACCAGGACGACAAAGACGATGTGCGCCCACTGGCGGCCGTCGTATGGAGCGGTCAAGAAATCGAGGGGCGGATAGATCACGTTCCACACCACGGCGGAGACGAGGAGGGCGTAAAATGCTGCGGTCCATGGCCGGTATCGGTGCATCACTTTCTCGCCCACGAGCGCGTACGCGGCGTAGCACACGGCCGCGCTGAGCCCCCCAATGATCCCCCAGAAGTGCATCTGAACCAGCTCGATGTTGTATCCGCCGACCACCAAGTAGCAGCCAGCAAAGGCCAACACCAGGGAGACGATTTTGTAGAGCGCAAATCTTTCGCCCCAGCAGCATATGGCATACATGGCGACAAAGAACGGGGCTAGGTACTGCAACAGAACCGCGGCCATCACGTTCATCTGGCTGATGGTGAAGAAATACGTGAACTGGACGCTGGCCATGAGGACGCCTATGGCGGCCATGAGCCACACATCGCCCACGCGGATGGTCAACAAGTCTCGCCTAAACAGCCCAAAATAGCCCCCGAGGAGGAGCGAGGCGAGGGTGACACGCACCTGAACCAGCGCTGAAGGCGAAATCCCGCCTTCCAGGATGTCCTTGGCCGCAGCCCCCGACGCAGCCCAGCACAGCGCCGCCATCGTCACACAGAGATACCCGATTCGCTGAGCGCTCAAGGGGTTACATCAACCCATCACGAGCCGCCGGCGCCGGAGTGGGCTGCGCCTATGGCCTCGCGAATCTCGTCCTCTCGGTACCCGACGATCACCTTGTCGCCGATGATCAGGGTCGGGAATGCGCATCTGTTCGTCATGCGCTTTATTTCGTCCAACACTTCGTTCCTCTCTGCTTCGGGGAGCAGATCCACATCCGTAAATTCGTATTCGACTCCGCATTCACCCAACAATCTCTTGCACGACTTACAATGGCTGCACGTGCTCAAGGAATAAAGTTTACATTTCTCCATACGTGGCTCCTCGCTATTCCCGCGGCGTATCGCGGCGGGCGTAATACAGGGAAATTAACACCCCGAGGTTGAGAAGGAAATACCTTTTGCCGCAATTGTCGCACAGCCTGTCGATGATGAAGCTTCGATGAGGCGGCGAGTCTCGAGCCGGACGCCTGGACAGGTTTAAAAGACGGCTTCGCAGAATTATTCACGAATTGGACTCGCGGCTGACAATCGAGCGCTTTGCTCTCTGTCATTTCGAGGGGACCGAGAAATCTTGCCGTGAACAAGGAGGTTTCTCGGTCGTCGGTTTTCACGTGGTTCGAGCTTTGCCTTTTTCATATGATACACTTGGACGAGTCTTGGCGTTGGGGAGGCTTCATTCACAGATAGATATATACGACTTCTCGAGACTTCTGTTGGAATGAGGCGCGCCGCGGCGTGAATATGATGGCTTTCAAAGTGTGCGTCACGGGGCCTGATTGATCATGCCGGACTCGATCCGGCGCCCAGGAAACTTGACATGGATTCCCGCGTCCGTGGGAATGAGGTGCAGCGACTCAACAGCGCAATTCGCGATTATTTTCGAAAATGGGTATAACTTCATCAAGCAACTAACTACTATCACGCCTTATTTTGGTTTTCCATGGTTGAGCATTGAAAATAGATGTTTAATTGTGGTAAGATACATCGAGAAGTTCAATAAAAGTCGTTTTCAGAGGGTCAAACGTGCGGCGGCCGTCGCCGCTCAAGGAGACCCACTGAGGAAGTATACGTGTATGGCAGCGTCATCACAGGCAAAAGGGTCGGCCGCGAGCGAGCGTGAGAAGGGGTCAGAGGGCGCTCATCGCCGCTCTCGCGTGTTCCTGGCGGTGGTTCTTCTTTCGACCTGCGCGTTTGTCATGTTTTCGCTGGTCTCCTATGATCCACGGGACCCGTGTTTTAATGCGGCGACCCAGCGCGAAGACATCTCTAATTTGTGCGGCCTTTTTGGATCGTACCTTGCCGATGGGCTAGTCCAGTTGTTTGGGTGGGCCTCCATCATGGCGCCCGTGGGGTTGTTCCTGGCGGCCTTGAGGCTTATGAGACGCCGAGGCCAATTCCTTCGAGCGTCTGAAATCGGCATGTATTGTCTGTTGTTTGCAGCGGTTGCAACCGCGGTGGAGCGCGTTTTCCGGCTGTTCCCACAGGGAACGGGCGCGAGTCAGCCGGGCGGCGCGCTGGGCGCTTTCATTCACGGATTCCTCGAGAGATACGTTGGCGCGGCTGGCGAGGCGGTCTTGCTTGCCACCGTCGTCGCGCTGTGCGCCTTGTATTTCAGCAATGCAGCGCTCCATGAATATTACATTCGTTTGTTGTCAGGGCATTTTTGGATGGCCGGCGCACGGGCGTGCTTCCAGGCGCTGGTTCGTGGCATGGGGTTGCTGAAAACCAAGATGTTTCCATTGCGCCCTGCGGTCGGCCAGGAATCGGCCAGAAGGCCAGAGAGCCAGACCGCCGAACCAGCCACGGCCCTGCGTCCAGCCGCCCCAGAAATCGTGATTCACGGCGCTCCGGCAGACCAGGATATCGGCATTCATGAGCTTGAACGGATTTCGTGCCTTCCTAAGGGCGATATATCGGGCCTGGATTGCGAGGCGATGAGCCCGGAGGTGAAAGGCTGTGGGACATCTTTCCACGAGAGGCAAAAGCGATTCCTGGATCGCATCAAGGCGTTCCCCTGGAAGCCCTTGGATCAGCCCTGCGAGGAGGAAGCCCATGAGCCGCTGCGAGCCGAACCCCAGGCCGTTGGAGCCGCTCCTGAAATGGCTGCAGGCGAGGATGCCTCTGAGACCCATGATGAGTGGTCATCATACAGCGAAGACCGGGATCAACCAGAGGCGACCGCGTTTGCTGTCATCAGGGTCTCGGAACGCGCAGACGCTCGGCTGAATAAGACGGCCGTCGAGACGCGGCCGGCGTCCGAGCGAGACGACTATGTATACCCGCCGCTGGACCTTTTGGATGAGCCGCAGATTTCGGGACGCTCGGTGGACAAGGCGTTGCTTGAGACCAACGCTCGCGTCCTGACGCAGAAGTTAGCGGAATTGGGCATCCAAGGCCAAGTTGTGGAGATACATCCGGGCCCTGTCATCACCATGTATGAACTCGCGCTCGCCCCTGGAATTCCTTTGCGCAAGGTGCTCAGCACTGCGGATGATTTGGCCATGGCCTTGAAATCCGGGTCCACTCGGGTAGTGGCGCCGATCCCAGGCAAAGACACGGTGGGGATCGAGGTTCCCAACCTGTACAGGGAAATCGTCTATTTCAGAGAGATTATAGAATCCGAGGTCTTCGCGAAATCCAAGGAGCCTCTGAAAGTGGCGTTGGGCAAAAACATCGACGGGGAGCCATTTGCCGCCAGCCTCACCAAGATGCCTCACCTTCTCATCGCGGGCGCCACAGGCACCGGCAAGTCCGTGGGGCTGAACTGTCTCATCTGCTCATGGCTCATGTGCTGCCACCCGGATGACGTGAAATTCCTCATGGTGGATCCCAAGAAGTTGGAATTGTCGTATTACCAAGACATTCCACATCTTATTCATCCGGTGGTCACCGACGCGGAAAAGGTGCCTCGGGTCTTGTCGTGGGCAATCCGTGAGATGGAGCGGCGGTACGATCTGCTGAGCAAGGCAGGGGCCAAGAACATAGAAGGCTACAATCAGAAGGTGTTATCCGGAGAGATAAGCGCTGAAGATGGAGACAAGCCGCCGGAAAAACTCCCGTACATCGTGATCATTGTTGACGAACTTGCGGAGTTGATGATGGTGGCGGCAAAGGACATCGAGATTTCGATAGCGCGACTAGCTCAGATGGCCCGAGCGTCCGGTATTCACCTCATTTTGGCCACCCAGCGGCCGTCCGTGGATGTCATCACCGGCGTGATCAAGGCAAATTTTCCGGCTCGCATCTCCTTTCAGGTGTCTGCTAAACCCGATTCCCGCACTATCTTGGACACCACCGGCGCAGAAAACCTCCTCGGCATGGGGGATATGCTCTTTCTCCCGCCGGGAACGGCAAAACTCAGGAGGCTCCACGGCGCATATGTCTCCGAGAACGAGATTAGACGCATTGCGGACTTTATCAAGGCGCAGCGCTCTCCGGTCTATCTCCAAGAGATCACTCGCCATATGACCGAAGAAGACAAGGGATCGCAGGCGCTCGACCTCTTGGCCGACGAGAAGTATGACGAAGCGGTGGAGCTGGTGACGAGATTGGGGCACGCCTCCATCTCGCTCATCCAGAGGCACATGAGGATAGGATACAACAGAGCGGCCCGCATCATCGAGATGATGGAATCAGAGGGGATCATCGGGCCTTCGGACGGCACGAGTCGGCCACGGGAAGTGCTTGTACGATCCCTGGCTAGCATTCCGGACGGAGACGAAAGACCCTTCGCGGGGGCCTGATGCGTTGGCGCAAACCAAAGGCTCAGGGTTTAGAGGAGGCGGTAGGCATTCTCGAGAATAATCTCGAATTGCGACGGAGCCACCCGCTGCGTCATGCCCACGAAAGTGAGGACCAGGATCTGTTTCCCAGATGCCGGATAGAGTCCATCATGACATAAGATATTCTCGAAGATAATCGCGAAATGCGCTGTGGTCCGGCTGCATGTCATTCCCACGAAAGTGGGAATCCATATGAGTTTCCTGGATGCCGGATCAAGTCCGGCATGACAAATCAGGCGCCGTGACAGTACTCATTGATTTTGTCTTAGCCGTGACGCAGACTACAAAAGTCACCATACTCACGCCGCAGCGTGCCTCATTTCGCCAGACCTTTCGAGAATCGGTATCCTTTTGAGAACAGGGGCCTCTTTGGACCCGGGCCAATGGCAAAAGCGGACACAATCTTCACGAAAGAATTCTTCGCCCTCAATGGGCTGGCTTTCCTGGCCTTCTGCACCATCGCGGTGTTCTTCGATTATTACCAGTATCTCAAGACCTTGCCGATCGATCCCACACGGCTCGGCCTGTTAATTGGCGTCTTCTCGGTGAGCTCTCTCGCGCTCAGACCCTTCCTCAGTTTCGTCATCCAACCTGCCAACGCCAAGGCGTGGATCATGTGGTGCGGGGCGGTTTTGATCGCGGTGTTGCTGCTCTATGAAAGCGCTGCAACCTTTTGGTGGGTTCTTGCGGTGCGCGTCGCGCACGGCGCCGCGTATGTAGGGTTTCTCACGGCAATAGTTGCACGTTTGGTGAAGTGCGTTCCCGAAGAAAAAAGCGGCCAGGCGTTCGCCTTGTTCTCGGTTATCACGCTTCTGCCCTATGCGGTTATCCCGCCGCTCATACAGCCTGTTTCGATCATGTTGGGCGGGTTCCCGAGGGCGCTCGACCTCACTGGGCTGCTGCTCATTCTGATCGTGCCTTTGTGCGGCCTTTTGCCGACAGAACCTCCTCTTTCTGCGGAGGAAGAAAAAGGCTTGGGGCTGCGAGAGGCCATAGAAAATCTCAAGAGTTTCAAGGTGATGAGGGCGCTGCTCCTCACGCTGCTCGTCTGGACCGCGTTTGCGCCCCTTTTTTTCTTTCTCGACGGGTTCGGGAAGACGCGGGGAATCGTTCATACCGGTCTTTTTTTCACGCTTTCCACTTTTTCCGAGATTGGGGTCCGCCTGGGAGTCGGCAGGTATCTCGATCGAATGGATAAAACCAAGATGCTGGGGCTGGCGTGCGTATGGCTCACGGTTTGTTATGTTTTACTGGCTCACGCGGCTGCCGCGCCGCTGATTTTCTTCGGGATGGGCGTGTGCTTTGGCCTTGGTTGGGGGGTTGCCATGCCGCTCTTGAGCGGCATAGTGTTCGATGTTTCCCAAAATCATTTTAGATCACTGAACACCAACTTGGGGATGCAGATGTCCCAAGCGGGCTTCTTCTTCGGGCCGTCTTTGGGTGGGCTCGTACTCGTCCATTGGGGCTACGAACCGCTCTTTTACGGATGCGCCTCGCTGACGGCCGCCGCCCTGTTGATAACCCTGATTCCTGACAGGAGAATGGCGCTGCGCAGCGACAGGCATTTGGCGCCCCTCAAACGTCATTGACGAGCCATTCACCATAATTTCACCCGCGACTTCGACCACTCCCCAATCCAAGCATTTTTGCCCTGGATTTCCGCGAGCTCCTTGAAGACAACGCCGACTGCTTATCAACGTCCTGCCCTTTGGACGGCGTTCTAGGCTGCCTCCCAGCCGTGGTCTCGGCGACAGTTTGAAGGCCTGCAGCCACGGTGAGCTTCAACGGCATGGCGGTAGATGTTTATTCGATCCCGCCCTCCAGAGTCCCGCTTGCGTGGGAATGACAGAGCACGCGACTCTGTCGCAATTCGCGGTTATTTTTGACAATGGATATCGTACGCCATCCAGCCGCGTTGCGGGTCGCCCTCTCCTGCATTGACAAGCAGACGAAGAGCAATCTCGGGCGACGCTCTCTCGTCGCGCATGACGGCGACGGATGCTTCACATCAATTTGTCGTTGATCTCTATCTTGGAGCGGTCTTCGAGGAGTTTGATCCAGCCTTTGAGGAATTCGGTCTTTCGGACCTCGGAGACCCAGCTCTCAAACGCCGCAGCATCTTTCTTGAACTGTTCTTCGCTGGCTTTTTCGACGCCGGTGAGCTTTACTACGGCTGCCGCTCCGTCCTCGACCACAATTGGCCGGGCGAAGATCGGCGATTCCATCGAGATGACGGAAAGCATTTCGGTCACGTCTGAAGAATTGCCAAGGGTTGGGACGAACCCGGCGGTGCGCGACACAGGGTCGAGATTCTCCCACTTCAAGCCCATCTGGGAAATCATCTCATTGGCCTTGTCCGGCGATTCCTTGAGGGCCTTGATAATGGCATCGGCCTTGTTTTCGGCCTCCAACCGTGCTTGATCCGCGAGGTAGTCTTTCACCACCTGGTCTCGCACTTCTTCAAGCGAAGGCATCCGCGCTTTGTTGCGGCTGATGAGCTTGGTGACGACGTATGCGTCGCCGGTTTTGACCATCTTGGAGACCTCGCCGGTCTTGAGGCGAAACGCGTCTTCAATGATTTCAGGGTCGGATCCGACGTGCTCCAGGGCCCCTTTCCTGGATACAAAATTCTGTTCCCAGACAGGGAATCCGAATTTTTTTGCCTGGCCTTCAAGGTCTTCTGTGCGGTACACCTGCTCGTAAAAATCCTCTGCCACCTCAGGCAGTTGCTTTCGCGCCTTTGTTTCCAAGAGCTTTGCCTTGATCTCGCCATGGACGTCCTCGTATGGCCTGGCGACCTCCGGCTGCTTTTCGACTACTTTGATCAAGTAATAGCCCTGCTTGGTCTTTACGGGCTCCGATACGCTGCCTACCTCGGTCTTAAAGGCGGCTTCCTCAAGCTCAGGGGCCAACGAGCCTCTTGCAATGAAACCAAGATCGCCGCCCTTCTCCGCTGACGTCTTGTCTTGCGATTCTGCGCGGGCCAACGCCTCAAAATCTTCCCCAGCTCGGATGCGTTTCAAGAGGTCCGCCGCCTTGGCCTTGACTTCGTCAGCCGCTTTTTGATCTCCGCCTTCTGGCGTCTTCAACAGGATAACCTCGATATGAACCTTTTCGGGAACTATAAAATCCTTGGGGTGCATGACGAAGTAGTCGTGGATCTCGTCTTCGGTCACATCGATTTTCTTTTCGAGGTCTGCTGCGGAGAATACGACGTATTTGAGATTAAGCGACTCCGGTATTTCGTATTTTTTTTCGTTCTTCCGGAAAAATGATTCCAGGGCCTTCTGGTCTATCTCTTTTGTCTCTTTGACTTCGGGCTTTATCAAGAGCGCAGAGAGGACAACCTTGTCGTTTTGAAAGTGCCACCATCGTTTGATCTCTTCAGGATCGGTTTTTATCGAGTCGGTCAGGAGTCTGATCAGTTGTTCTTCCAGGAGTTCCTGCTTCCGGGTCTGTTCGTACATGGCAGGGGTCAGCTTAATGGATTGCAGGTACATTCGATACATGTTCGGATCGAATACGCCGTCCCGCTGAAATTGCGGGTTTGACTTCACATCCCGGGCGAGGTCTTCGTCCGTCACGAACATGCCCAGCCGGGTCGCCTCCTGCAGCATGAGGACTTGATGAACGAGGCCGGTGATGACGCTTTTCTTGAGGTTCACCTTTTGCATCAGCTCCGGTGGAAGCGCCCCTCCGAATCTCAGCCGAATCTTTTCCAATTCGCTTTCATAGACATTGTAGAACTGGTCATAGCTGATGACCACGCCGTTCACTCGGGCTGCGTATGTTTGGCTCTTATCGCCTGGCCCTGACCATCCGTACCAAAAGATGAATACAATAATGATACCGCCCAGGGCCACTTTGATGAGCCACGAGCGGGCGTGTCTTCTCATGAGATCCAGCAACGGGCTGACTCCTTTCGTTCCACCGGCGTTCACCGGCGATCATAAGAATTCCCCTTCCTATTGTCAATGCTGGCCAAAAGCAGCGATTGACAGCTCATAATGGCTTTGTTACGATTCGTTGTTCAAATCTTGGAGGGGAGGTACCGGAAAAAATGGCAGATGTGGAAGGATTGACAGAGGCTCGCGACGTGAACGTTCCGACGTCGCCGGCAGGAGGTCAATTTCACCTCAAGGGATGTGCGCACCTCGATTGGGGGATGAAGAACCGGCTTTCGCGGATCATCAAGCCGGACACGGGCAGGACTGTGATGCTCGCCGTGGACCATGGTTACTTTCAGGGACCCACCTCGGGACTGGAAGTGATGGAAACGACGCTTGCGCCCCTCATTCCCTACGCGGATTGCCTCATGCTCACCCGAGGGATCTTGAGGTCGTCTGTGCCGCCCGGCAGCCAAGTCCCTATTGTGCTGCGGGTATCAGGAGGCAACAGCATCCTTTCCGAACTGTCCAACGAAACGTGGAACGTGTCGGTGGAAGATTGCATACGACTCAATGTGGCGGGCATGGCCATGTCAATATATGTCGGAGCGCCCCATGAGCATCAAACCCTGGCGGCGTTTTCTGACCTCATCGACGCGGGATACGAAGCGGGCATCCCTGTACTCGCGGTCACGGCGGTTGGCAGAGACATGGTCCGAGACGCCCGGTATTTGGCGCTTGCATCGAGGATGGCGGCCGAGATGGGGGCGAACTTTGTAAAGACATACTATTGCGAGGATTTTCCCAGGGTGACGGGAACATGTCCGGTCCCCATCGTCATGGCAGGAGGAAAAAAGATTCCCGAACTCGACGCGCTTACCATGGCGTACAACGCAGTGACTGAGGGCGCGGTAGGCGTTGATATGGGGAGGAACATCTTTCAGTCCGATTCGCCGGTGGGAATGATCAAAGCGGTCAGGGCAGTGGTGCACTACAATGAAAAGCCCGAAACAGCCTTGAAGATTTATCGAGACGAAAAAAAGTCCGCCTCGTCTGCCGCGACGAAAAAGAAGTCGAAGGCGGCGGCGAAGGGCAAGTGAAACTGAGTTTGTTGTTCCGCGATATGGCGGCGTCGCAAGAAGAGGATTAAGCGGTCGCGTAAAAGACCAAGGAGCTGGGCCAAATGCGGGTTGCAATGTACTACCACAACAGGGATGTGCGAATCGAGGAGATGCCTGTTCCTGAAATAGGGCCTCGGGAAATTCTGGTGAAGGTATGGGCCAGCGGCATATGCGGCAGCGATGTGTTGGAGTGGTATCGCCTGGCCAAAGCGCCGCTGGTGCTGGGCCATGAAATCGCAGGGGAGATAGCCAAAATAGGTTCAGAAGTGACGGGGTGGAACATCGGCGATCGCGTGTTCGTTTCACACCATGTGCCGTGCAACATGTGCCGTTATTGCCTCGCCGGTCATGAGTCTTGCTGCGATACGCTCGCCTCCACCAACTTTGATCCGGGCGGATTCGCGGAATACCTGCGTGTACCGGAAATCAATGTTCGAAATGGGCTGTACGCGCTTCCGGACGCCATGACCTACGAACAGGCAGTATTCATAGAGCCCCTCGCCTGCGTATATCGAGGCCAAAGGCTCGCGGGGTGGAAGCCTGCTCGCCGCACACTCATTATCGGCTGCGGCATTGCCGGCATGCTTCACCTGATGCTGGCGCGAGCTGTTGGCGCGACTAGGGTTGCGGTGGTTGACGTGAATGAAGGACGCCTGCGACGGGCAGCATCGCTGGGCGCGGATATTGTCCTGCTGGCCGCAGACCACGCGGCGGACGAACTCAAAGCCCGCAATGACAACCGACTCTTCCAACTCGTCATTGTCAGTACAGGGGCCCAATCCGCGATACAGCTTGCGTTTCAATGCGTGGATCGGGGAGGGGTCATTCTTTTTTTTGCGCCCACTGACCCTGGGGTCACGCCGCCCATGCCCTTCAACGAATTGTGGCGAAAGGAAGTCACCATGACGTCTTCGTACGCAGGGAGTCCGCAAGACATTCTCGCTGCAATCGAACTCATCGACTCGGGGGCGATCGACGTCTTGCCCCTGGTAACGCACCGCCTTCCCCTTGAAGCCACTCAGGAGGGATTTCGCCTGGTGGCGGAGGCCGGCGCAGAATCCATGAAAGTCATTATCGAACCGCAGCGATAACGCGGTTGCCTCGGGCAATCGCCCTGCAAGGAGAGCTTTATGCCTTCAACGCCTCTCGCGGAGTTGGAAAACCGCATCCAGAACCTGAAAGGGCGCATGGAGGAAGAAAAGATAGACGCCTGCCTCATGGTGCAGAGGACAGACGTCTTCTATTTCAGTGGAACCGGTCAAGATGCGCATCTTTTGATCCCGCTGGACGGCGAACCGGCCCTCATGGTCCGCAGAAGCATCGAACGAGCCTACGAAGACTCGCCGCTTCGGGCCATCATTCCGGCTGCCAGCTTCAACCAGATCAGAGACGAAATACGCTCTCGTTGTCATGGCGACCCAAAAACCATGGGCCTCGAATTGGACATCCTGCCGGTAAACAATTTTCGGGTCTACGAAGAGCTTTTTCCGCAGACGACCTTTGTGGACGCTTCCCGAATCATCCGCGAGACGAGAATGAGAAAATCGGCCTACGAAATCCACCTCATCGAGCAGGCTGCCCGCATGAACGACGACCTCTTCGGTTCGGTGAAAAATTACCTACGAGAAGGGCTCTCGGAAATGGAGTTCGCGGGCTTGCTGGAGGCGCACTACAGAAAGCAGGGGCATCAAGGATTTGTCCGGGTTCGATCTTTCAATCAGGAGGTGTTTTACGGACACATCATGTCCGGGTCGAATCTAGCGATTCCGAGCTGCAGCGTGGGACCCACCGGCGGCCCGGGGCCTCATGCCTTGTTCCCCCAGGGCGCGGGTAAGAAAATTATCGAGAGAGGCGAGCCCATTCAAATCGACTACGTGGGGGTGTTCGAGGGATATCTGGTTGACCAGGCCAGAACGTTCTTTCTTGGCGAACCCGCCCCTGAGTTTCTTTCTGTGCACAGTCTGGCTTTGGCCATTCAAGACGCGATCGCCCGAGAAGGCCGCCTTGGGACGCGCGTCGAAGACCTGTATGATATTGCTGTCGCTATGGCTCGGGATGCTGGTCGCTTGGAGGGTTTTTTGGGTTATCCAGCGCCCGTGCCATTTGTGGGGCATGGCATTGGATTGGAGCTCGATGAACTGCCCGTCCTGGGCAAAAAATCTCCTTATGTGCTCGAAGAAGGCATGGTCATCGCGCTCGAGCCAAAGTTTATCTTTCCCCAGAAAGGGCTTGCCGGCATAGAAAACACCTTTGTCATGACTGCGAGGGGTCTCGAGAAGCTTACGAGGTTTGACGACAATATCCAGGCGCTGTGACGGTACTAATTCATAACGTCTTCACCGTGACGCACACTTTGAAAGTCATCATGTCAAACCCTCGTCGCCTCTCACTCCGACAGAAATTTCGAGACGAGTTACAAACAATCCGCTGCGTCCCCTGAGTTGCTCATCTCGCCCGCATGAGTCTGTCGAGTTCTGCGGTGACGAATGCGGCGCACTCCGGGTCATTGATGTGGGCGTCCACCTCTTTGATGACAACATTACTGTGCGCTGCTTTTTTTAGCTGATCTGTAAAGGCTTCATTCGCAGCGGGATCATAAAAAGGAGCGCCCACGCCGTCAGCCTTGGACCATCCTTTGAGGGGGATGATCACTGTGGCAGGTCGCGAGGACCGATTGAGTTTGTCGGCCAGGATATCTGCGACCCGGCGCATGTCGTCAGCGCTGGTGCGAACAAAGGATCGAAAATCATGGGAGAGAAATTTTCGAGATCGCAGGTGTTCCGGCGCGCCTTCCAAAGACTCGCATTCGAATGCAATCATGTCGAGGCCGCCGGGAAGTATGACGTGTGGAATGCCTTTCCTCCCGGGCGTCTCGTACCTCTCGTCTCCTATATGCTTGCAATAGCCGTCGTAGAGGGCGTCAACCAACTCATGGAGAGACAAATCCAGGACGCCGTCAATGAGGCCCTGGCCGACCAAATCCTCCATAGCCATGGTTCCGGAGCCTACGGCGTGGAATGGAACCACCTCGTACCCCAATTTTTCCAGCTCTCGACTCGTGAATTCAGCGCACTGGTTCAAGGGACCGTACGACGTGAGGGCTACGACTTTATGATCTCTAGGGGGCTCGATGGCGTTCTCTGCCATGGCCATGACGGCGAGAGCGCCGTCCGCCAATATTTTGCGACTCATGAAATTGAGTCCTGCAATATCGGCCACCGCGTGTACGAGCGTAATATCTTTGTGTCGCACTATTGGGCTCACGTCCCGGGATACGACGGTGGATATGATCACTTTAGGCAGCCCTATAGGCAGGACGCGCATCATGGCCGCCGCGATGTGCGTGCCGGTCCCTCCGCCGATTGCAAGCGCCCCAGAGACCAAGCCCTTGCGGTAAAGATCGTCCATGATTCGCGCGCCGCCAAGCGCCAAGGCGTCGATGGCGCTCTTGCGATGCTTCCTGCCGAGGATTTGCTCCATGGTAGTTCCTGCGGCCTCGGCAACGCTCTCATGTGAGATATCGGGTTCGATTCCCTGGGGCGCAAACACCCCGACGTCGATGACCAACGTGGGGAAGTTGCGTTTTTCTATGAAATCCTTCAGATACGCGACTTCAACGCCTTTTGTGTCCAAGGTGCCAATCAAAACGATCTTGCCGGTCATACGTTCCTACTCGAGAACTGTCTATGGAAATTATCGCGAGATTGCTCGTCGTCGCTCGCGAGAATCCGTCCGTGGCCTTTTTCTGACCGCGAGGCGTCGAAGCAATCCGGGTTGCGATCAATCGAGGGGCGAGTCATTGTCAATGTCGCGTGCGCTTTTACAACGCGGGGACTCGTTCGTCAACGGTTCTACTCCTTCTCGAAACTTCTCTCGGAATGAGACGCTCCTCGGCGTGAATATGATCGCTTTCAAGGTCTGCGTCACGGCGCCTGATTTGTTATGCCAAACTCGATCCGGCGCCCAGGAAACTCGTCCTGGATTCCCACTTTCGTGGGAATGACATGCAGCGGGTCAACAGCGCAATTCGCGACTATTTTCGAGAACGGCTATAATCATTGCTGTCGCCGCGTGCGAAGGTCATCTTTCACGAGATTTTCGAGTCCCAGCTCACGTATCTTTTCTGGGGTGGGCGCGCCATCTCGCGTATAGCCGAGGGCGTCATAGTATTCGTCCAGAAGGTCATCCAAGTTCCTCACGATCTCGCCAGTTGCGGGCCCCGCGTTCTGCAAAGGAGTCGAGGTCATACGCTTCGGGAGCGTGTCGTCTTTGCGAGAAAAACCTTCACGTACGTTAAAACATCGTTCGAGACAGACGATCCTCTCGCCCACGGTTCTCAAGTTTTTTTCTTCCATGAGTTCGGGAAAGCCTGCGCCGTAACTTAGAAGTTCGCCCAAGAGCCGTCTCGTCATCCCCGAATCCGCGAAATTGCAGAGGATAGCGGTTTCTTCAGCGGCCTTATCTATTTGGTTGTATGCAGCGATGTCGCCGTTGCCTCGATCTGCGAATCTATCCACTGGCCTGGGGTCAGGCTTGCCCGAGATTTCCTGCCGGGCGTAGCCATACATGTGGCTTGCGCCGATGTTCGATGTGGCCATGCTCAGTCCGTGGGTCTTGGCCGCCCTCGGTTCGTACGCGGGGAGCTCGAGCCCTTTCACGTGGATGGCGAATTCCTCGGCACCCTTGCCAATGAGCTCTGCCGCTCGTTTCGTCCCCTCCCCGAGTATCTTGCCAATGCCTTCTCTAGCTGCGATTTTTTTTATCAGCGTTATCATGGCCTCGTGGTTGCCCCAGTTCAATTCAAGACCATCGCAGTCTTGTTTGTCGAGGATGCCCTTTTGATACAACTCCATGGCAAAGCCGATGGTATTGCCGGCGCTAATGGTATCTAGACCGAGCCGGTCGCAGAGATGGTCCGCCTCGACGGTCGCGGCGGCGAGGGCATTCCCCACCTGGGATCCGAACGCCCATATCGTCTCGTATTCGGGTCCCTCGCTCTTGGCGCCTTTGTACGGGCCGTCTTTCACTTCATGGACCTGTCCGCAGCGGGTAATGCAGTTAAAGCACCCGTGAGTACCGACGCGCATGGCTGCGTACGCCTGGGTAAAGATTCCCTCTATGCCCTCCATGTCGCCAGCCTGAAAATTCTTCACAGGCAGCACGCCCATTTCTCTCGTCATTTCGGCAAGGAATGTGGTGCCGAAGGTGTGCATCTTCACCACACGCTTGTGGTTTTTCAATATATCTCGGTGGTAGGCGACTCGTTCACGAAACCGGTCAGGGTCAGAAGGCGTGAGGCGCTTTGCCTTGACTTGGAATGTCACAGCTTTGAGTTTTTTTGACCCCATGACCGTGCCTACGCCGCATCTGGAGGCTGTCCGCGTCCCATGGGTGATGGTGGCGTAGCGGACGAGGTTTTCCCCCGCAGGCCCGATGCAGGCCGTTTGTACGCGTCCATGAATCAAGGAGAGGGCATCCTGGGTCTGCTGGGTGTCCAGCCCCCACAAGTCCTCCGCGTCAGCTATCTCCACTGCGTCATCTTTGATGAGAAGATATACAGGCTCTTCGGATGCGCCCTCGATGAGGATCAGGTCGTAGCCCGCGAATTTTATGTAGGCGGCCAGATTTCCACCGCAGACAGCCCTGGCCAATGCGCCGGTGAGAGGACTCTTGGTCATGACAATCCACCGACCAAAGCCGATCGCGCTCGACCCGCCCAACGCGCCCGTAACGAATATCAACTTATTCTCGGCTGAAAGGGGTTCAACGCCTGGTGCAAGCTCGCGATAGAGATGCGCTATGCCGTATCCCCTGCCTCCGACGAACGCCTTTTTTGTTTCGAACGGGATTTCTTCGGTGGATATCCGCCGAGACGACAAATCTACCCGCAATAAACGGCCCGCGAGTGTGGACATATCATTCCCTCGATCTTTTTCTCTTACTCCGCGTCGCTCACTCCATAGAAGAGAGCCCTTTGGCGATACTCCTCGTAAGCGATTTCTTTTCCCGTTTTTGTCAAAAACCATTTTTCTATCTGCAGACCAAGCCATTTGGTATGCACTTCAGGTCGGATGGAGAATCGCTTGGGATCGACTTCCAATGCCTCTTTAGAGAAGCGCCATAATTTATCGGAATCCTTGACAATGGCGTCGTTGAGTGAAAGGGGCTCCAATCGCGAGTCATGGCCGCTGATAATCGATACGATCTCGTGGATGAGCTGCGCGTCATATGCAACCTGCTCGAGTATCTGGCGGGCGATTTTGGCTCCTTCGACCTCATGGACGCGATTGATGCTCTTATCGCTGTGCCTCGGCCCGAACGCCTTGAGATGCAGCTCTTCAGGAAGGCTTTTCCAGCCGACATCGTGCAAGAGTATGGCGGGCAGCACAACCGCCTCGCTGCCGCCTTCAGACGCCAAGAGACGTTTGGCAAAGCCAAAGGCTATTCGGGTGTGGAGCTCGTTGTCCCGGGTGTCCAAATAGGGTTTTGCCAGGGCATAGATATGTTCGTAGGGTTCGAACACGTCACCGACCTCAAAAGATTCTCAAGAGTATGGGCTCGGAACTCACCGTCACTTCAAAGGACTTTAACGAGGGTTTCTGTCGATACATGTTTTGGAACATCCCAACCAGTCTATCATAATCGCCGCTCTTTTCGTACGCGTCCAGGTCGGCCTTGGTATCCCACGCGGTGACCGATATCCCCTCATTGGGGTCTTCCAGGCATTCGAGAAGATGAACGAACCTAATTCCCTTGTGTTGTTTATGAGATGGAACCACTTCTTTATTGTAGAGTTCTCTGAGCTCGGGCATTTTGCCGTCCTTCACGCTAAAAAAAGTCATGCGCACATACATGGCATCCTCCTTTTGACTTATCGCTTCTGCAATATACGGACATTTTGGACATCGTTGTCGCCAAAAGACTTTGACCAATCAGACCTCCTCGGCGGCTTAAAAACCTTTCAGCATCTCATGCATGATGTAAGGAATCTCTATCCTCCCTGTTGGCGCAAGGATTCGACTACTATAGTCATAGCCGAATTTCTTCTTCAGATCTCTCACCAGGCGCCGGAATTCCGCCGAGTCTATGGCGCTGGCGATGTCTGCGAGCGTGCGCGCGGTGCACTCGGCGAGGATTTGGGGTCCCTGACCGATGACGAGCCGCCACGCTCCGGTGATCGGTACTTTGAGCTCTTTCATACCGGGAATACATTCTTCCTTGACGAAACGGTAGTGATCTTGTTCTTTTCCGGGGACCACATTGTAATATTGGTTGAATTTCCAGCATCCGGTCTGAATGTTGTATGGTCCTTCCAAGACTCGACCGCTGGAAACCCAGAGTTTGCTTGCATACTTCCAAACAAGTCCCAGCAATTCAGACGAAACCTTGCGATACTCCTTAGTCGAGAGAATCTTCCGCAGGTAATCCTGTTCGTCGATGGTGGAAACGGCAATTATTCTCGGCCCCTCTCCTACCGCCACATAGTATCCGCCAAGGAGTTTTATCCCTATTTTTTTCAACGTAGGGTTGTACCTGTTAATGACAAAATCTGAATATTCTTCGAATTTTCCAGGGATGACATCCCAGTATTGCGTGAAAAGTATGGTCATATTTCAGCTCCCAGATGGAACTCGCAATGAGCTACATCTTGAAGATGCGGGCCATGAGGTCCGCAAGATACTCGGCGTCGTCTGTCTTCTTTTTGGCGTATTTGGCCGGACGAGTCTGAACCCAGAAGATATTCTCAGGGAATGGAAGGTCAGCGTCAACCACCCATTCCATGTCCTGAGGCATGTTGAAGTGCGCCTCGACATTTTTGGCGATGCGACAGATCTCTTCAAGTTCTTCCGGCATGAGGCACGGTTGTGTTTGGATTTCTTTGGGCACTTGCGTCATCCTCGTTCCCACAGGGCCATAGCACACCATTTTCGTCTTCTTGCCGATGGAGCACTGAAAATCGCCGCACGCTTTGTCCACAATGAACTGGTCCGGGGTGATTTCGCCGCTCACCACACTTTCTCCAAGACCCCAATTGCCCTCCACTACGATCTTGCTGGTATCGCCGGTGGTAGGAAGCACGGTGAGACACACTCCCGCGCACTTGGCGTTTACCATCTTGAGGACTGCGACCCCTATGGGGGCCTTTTCCATGACCATGTTATTTTCGATACGAAAGGCGATGGCGCGAGTCGTGAAAGCGCTTCCCCACACCTGTATTACCTTCCGGGCGACTTCATCTTTCCCTTTTACGTTGAGGTATGTTTCCATCTGGCCGGGCATACTGACCGCGCCGCTGGATCGCACCGCCACGGCCATATCTTCAACCCCTGCCCTGCGGCACAACTCGTCATAATAAGAGAACAGCTCCTCCTTCATTTTTTCAGGCAGCGGCTTGGATTGAATGAACTTGCGAATCACTCGACCAACCTCGATTTGGCCGTTGACCGTTTGCAACAGCTCACCCTTGTCGCTCACATATCGACGTATTTCCTCTCCTGCGCCGCTTTCGGCCATGAAGCGTTCGTAGCCGTCCACCGAAATGGCGAACCCCGGCGGCACGCGCATGCCCAGACGCGTCATTTCCCCTAAATTTGCACATTTCTTGCCGACTAAGTCGTTGTCCTTACTGCTTATCTCATCAAACCAGTAAATCCATTTCTCAGGCATTTCATATCCACCAATCCCTTCGTGAAAGCGGAGCCAGCGCGTTGCCGCTCCTTGAAAACCGGCGCCGGCTCCTGTGATTGACATGGACTGCTACTTGTCGAGGATGTACACTACGCCCAGATTGGCGTCTATTTTGATTCGCTGCCCTGACTTTATCTTTGTCGTGCCTTCGAAGACATTCATGACCACTGGTATGCCATATTCCCGTCCCACGATGGCGGCATGAGAGAGGCTGGCGCCTCTATCCACCACTACGCCGGAGATCATGGAGAACACCGGCGTCCAACTCGGGGAAGTGCTTGCCGCTACCAGGATGTCTTTTTCTTTTACGAGATGGAGTTCATCCTCGTTCAAGATCACCCGAGCTATCCCCTCGGCGACGCCTGGCGAGCCGCATGAACCGTAGAGGTCCGCCTTGAGTTCAGGTCTCACCTGAGGCATAGACCCGACGACCACCTTCAGAGCGATGGGGTCGTTGGACTTCACGAGTAAGGCCATGGCTTGATCCAGATCGAAACCGTCGGCCAAGATCGCGGGTGGATTCGGAGTCTTTTGCCACTCCAGCCAGTCGTTTCTGCGACGATCAACGATGTATCTCAAGTCGTATTGATCGGGATTTATGCCTGCCCGGCGTACTTCATCCGGGATGAGGAAAAAGATGTCTTCAGGGTTATCAAGCGCGCCAGCCTGAACGAAACGCCTCCCAAGCCCCAATGCGCTCCTGCGTATCATGGCATGGGTGTACAAATCCAGGTAATGGTCGTGTTCCTCGCTGAATATGCCGCTCTTTTGGGCAAGCCGCATGAGCTGCTCGAACCAACCCCGTTGCTCGACAGGCACCTTGGCCATCACTTCTTTCTCGGCGGCCTGACGGTCGGAAGACCGTTTCTGGCGCTCTTCATCGAGATTGAATGACCCGCCTTTCAGTATAAACTGCTTCACCATTCCCAGCGCTGGCGTGGGGTCCTCTACCCATGTGGGGAGGTTTATCTCAGACATCCGCTGCATTCGCCAACCATCTTCGTTCATAAAGGCCATGAAATCATTCATGAATGCTCGCCCCTTGTCTGAGGTCAAAAGTTTCTCCTTTATATCCGGGGATTCACTCTCGGTGAACACAGGGGAAAGACCATCGTTCACCGCACGGCGAGAAAACTCCCAAAGCCTCTTGTCCACTTGGAATACCTTGTTGTCAAACCCAGAAACAATGTTGTGGAACAGCGGGTTGGTGTCGTCGATGCCGGCCAATTCTCTGCACATGTTTTCGAAAAGGATGTAAGCCGTGTATGTCCCATACATCAATGTACATGTGTATTTCCCACATGCGTCGGCACGTATTGATGGTTTGCTCAAAATTATCCAGGAGTTCGATGTTGGTGGCCTTATCGAGGTCCAATTTTTTCAGCTCCTCGTACCGTCCGAGGATTTCCTTGACAAAGCCGTACCAGATTCCGTCATAATCCTGAATAAGAGGGAGAATCGCTTTCTTGAACTTCTCTTCCCGTCTCTGCTTTTCCTCCTCGGTCTTGACCAAGAGGAGCGTGAGATACCCTCCTCCGTTGTGAAATCGCCAGTCCCACCCTTTCACAGTGGGCAGCGACAATTTTTCCGCGCCGTATTGCATTCCATGCCGGCAGAAATTGATCCAAAACCAGCCGAACATCGGCGTCCACGGCGGGACAGAATGGGTGCCGTCGAGAAACCATGCGGGGGACTGGGCCAAGTCCCTCTCCGGGTCGAACTCTAAGCCGGGTACTACATCGTACACTTTCATCTCTGGATCCTCCTCCTTTTGGTGAACATTGGTTGATATAAGTAAACCGACCACAAAGAACGCTTGCTCTATATCTTCTCTCTCAGCCCGAAGGAGACCATTGGAGGAAGCGAGGTGAGACATGAATCGGAGCCATCCACGCCATTGCGCACGTGGGGAGTTTCCAGCCGGCAAGGAACAACTGGAAACCATGCAAGTAATAGGTCTCCTCGCCGCGAGAAGTTGTCCCAGATCAATGCATGGCCCTGCCTCCATCAACCAGCACGGTCTGTCCCGTGATAAAATCACTCTCGTCAGAAGCCAAAAATGCCACGGCGCCGACAACGTCTTCTGGCTTTTCGAGTCTCCTCAGAGGGGTTCGCGAGGTGTCATACTTCGCCACATCTGCAATGGTGCGGCTCGCCTCGGTGTCCGTGTAGCCAGGGGCTACCGCATTCACGCAAATGCCCACGGGTCCGAGCTCGACTGCCAAGGCTCTTGTGAGCCCTATGACCCCACCCTTGGAAGACACATAGTGGACGAATCCATGGGAACCCGTGAAGAAGACTTCCGAGGCTAGATTGATGATCTTGCCCTTGCCTTGTGCTTTCATGGCAGGGAACACGGCCCGTGCGCACAACCAAGGGCCCCGCACATTCACCGCCATCATGCGATCCCATTCTTCGACGCCAATGTCCGTGAACGCCTTTCGCACCACGCCAAAATAGTACGCAGCATTGTTCACGAGGATGTCTATTCGGCCGAAAGTCTTCAGCGCTTCTTCCGCCATCCGCAGGGTGTCAGATTCACTGGAGACATCGACCTGTAGTATCAATGAATCTCTCCCGAGAGCCCTCACCTCCTTCGCGGTATTTTCGAGTCCTTGCATATCGGATCTTGTCACTGCAACAATGTGCGCACCTTCCTGCGCCAACTTCACACAAAAAGCCCTTCCCAAACCTTTCCCTGCGCCGGTGACGATCGCAACCTTATCTTCCAATCTCTTCATGTATCCTCCGGATGGTTTGCCGTACTTTTCAGGTCATATCGCAGCGCAAGGACGTTCCGAAGCTTGTTGCCTCTTGGCCGGCGTGCTGCGTATAGGCCAACAGTTCGCATTCAGTGGGGCGTTGATGCGAGACTCGCATGCTTGCCCGGCTTCTTGGGAAAATGGCTGGGCGCCTGACCCAGGGCGTCCAGCCGCTGATTTAATGGGAAGAGGATCACTTGCCGTGGGCAATGCGCCCACGAGTCGGCTGCTCATGAGCGAAACGCACAGCGTCTCCGCCAGCGTTCAGCAGTCGATCAATAGGCCCGGCCTTTCTGTTCCCATATCTTTGGGAGGCCGAAGTCCTCGGCGATGACCTTAAAGCAGTTGTAACCGCTGCCCCGTCCGATCCCTGGGCCGGAATGCGCCGAGGAGGAACACAGGTAGAGGTTCTTCACGGGCAGCCGGTAGTGGGCCAGTTCCGGGAACGGGCGCATCCGCCCCATCTGGGAGGCAATCATGTCTTCTGCCGTCCACCCACCTTGCGGCATGTTCAGATTCCTCATCTTGGTGTCCATGGGCGTGGTGATATGAGCAGCGATCACATTGTCTTTGGTCATGTTTGGCGCATACCACGACCACTGTTCCCTCATGATCTCGACAATCTCTTTTTTCATGCGGAGCCACTCAGCATCCGAGAAGAAGCGATACGGAGCGGTGAACTGCTCGATGAGGATGGTGTGCTTGCCTTCTGGCGCCCTGACACGATCCCAGATGCTGTCCGGCGCCACGATGGCCACGAGTTTTTCTGGAATGCCCTTTACAAACAGTTCCGCTTGATGCCGGGTGGCAAAATAATCCGCGTCCTTGGGTCCCCAGTTGAGCCGCGGGCACATGCCGATCTCCGGGTTATCTTTGGCCGCGGTGTATTGTGGGAGCTCATGGAGCGCAAAATTGCCCCAGAAAAGCTGCGCGCGATCCCGAAGGATGTTCTTGGCCCTGTGGGCTATCTTAGGCGGGACGTGCTCCTCGCCGATGAGGTCGAGGACTGTTTGCGTGGTGTTGAGGTCCGAGACAACCACTTTTCTGGCGGCGATCTCTCGGCCGTCCTGAAGCCGCACGCCCACGGCTTTGCCGTTCTCTATGATCGCTTTAGCCACTGGCGTTTCCACCACAAACTCCCCGCCCATGGAACTAAAGGCCCTTTGAAGCGCGTGGGTGATGGCGTGCGTGCCGCCAACCGCAATGGATGCAGGCTCCCAGGAGAGGATCAGCCCAAGCGTGTGCAGCGTCTTGTAGATGCCAATCGCGTCATTGGGGAATACGCCGCTGGAGGTCATACAGGATCGCATAAACAGCGTTCGGAGGTAGTCGCTCTCGAAAAGATCGAAGGCCACCTGCTGGGAGGTATAGAATTGATACTCCGGGGGTATAGGAGCTTCCGGGTCGCCAATCAGCCTCTCAAACGCGTCCGGAACTCCCCAGGGGGTAGGAGGGTTGTACCGCCATTCGTGGAACGCGGCCCGCCATTTTTTCCTATACATCTCGAGAAGTTGATAGGCCGTGTCCGCATCCCGCTGCGAAAACCGAGCTATTTGATCTATGGTTTTCTGCGCGTTTTTTTCATCGAATTCTGCCTTGCCTGTGTCAACATCGGTCACTTTCCAGGCCGTGTACCCCATAAAGCTCGTCCCGTCGTCATAGATCATCCCTTCGCTGTGGTCAGGATAGACATACACGAGGCCCTTTGACCGCAGGTCGAAATCCGCGTACGCGGGATGACCGTAGAATCGAGTAAAATGGGCGCACGGATTCTGGAGAAAACCGGGCAACGGGAGCGCTTCGCCGCATGCGCCGCCTCCCAGCTCGTGTTGACGCTCGAATATGACCGTCTGGAGTCCTGCGTGCTGAAGATAACAGGCTATTATGGTGCCTTGATGTCCGCCGCCGACGACGATGGCGTCATAGGTCTTGTCTGCCATGGAGATGCCTCCTTCTTTATGAAAATTCCTACATGAGAAAACTTCAATGCGACTGGGGAGGAGCCAATTTCTTGCCTGAAACGAGTAACTTCAGCGCAAGGAATAGGACAGACGGTTTCAGCAAGAGTTTTGCGAATTGTCTGAGATCATCGCCTCCCACCGTAGCCTTTATGGACCAATGGACGGGCTCGGTCGCCTCTATGTGCAACCTCATGGCGTCTCCCTCTTCTCCGTCCACTTTCACCAAGTCGGCGAAATGCGCTACCATTGTTGTCTTGCCCAAACCAGTCGAGTTAACTTTCATCTGTCTATCTCCTCTGTCAGAGAGTTCCCATCGCTTTGGCCTTGGCGACGCACTCCGGTTCCTTCCACCAGCGATCGATCCCCAAGTCGTCAGCAATCCGGTTGGCCGCGTTGTACCCGGGCCCAAAGGTAATCAGGCCGCCAGGAAACGTACTGGCCCCGCACACATACAGATTCTTGATAGGCGTTGCGTACTGCGAGCATTCCTCGTTGGGACGGAGGTAGCCCATCTGAAGGGGGAGATATGCTCCCTGCTTGTAAGAGCCCTGAACCATATCGGCAAACTTGTTTTCTATGTCCAGCGGCGTGGTAATGTAGCGCCAAAGGATCGAATCGTCGTTGATGTTTGGGACATACTTGCTGAGCAATCTCACACAGCGGTCGGCCTCCTGTTCTCGAATCCGGTACCATTGCTGAGCCCCCCCATTCTTGAGGTTGTATGGGGCGTGCAGGGAGATGAGGGCCGTATGTCTGCCGGGGGGCGCTTGCTTGGGATCGTGAATTGAGGGGAAGCAACAGTTGAAGCCCGCGGCGTGCAGTTCGCCCGCGTGGATAGCGTCGTAGTGTTTGATGAGCTCGGCCTGGCTTTCGTACCCCAAGACCGTGATGAAGGCCTTGTTGATATCCGGATTGCGGGCAGCCGCAGCAAAATTCGGGGCCTCGGCCAAGGCCAGGTGCACGTGAAACAAACTGGAAAGCTCCCACTTCCAGTCCTTTGTGCGCGTGATAAAACTGCTCTCTAAGTTGTTTTCGCCAACATATTTGAAAAACGTCTGATAAGGATCCAAACTACTGGCCACGAATTTTTTTGCCCGATACACAGTACCGTCTTGGAGTTCAACGCCCATGGCGGCGTTGTTTTCCACAATGATCCGTTTCACCGCGACAGGCGAAATGATCATGCCTCCGTGCCGATAGAGGACCTTGGTGAACAGGTGCGCAAGGTGGTGCGAACCGCCCACCACGAGCCGATAGTTCACCGCACGGTTGAACATCAGCGGCACAAGGTAGCTCACGCCTTCCAAATTGTAGTGGAGCCCCCACATGCAGGACAGGTAAAGAAACAACGTCCTCACCCTGTCGTTCTCAAAGAGGCCGTTGACGATATCCAGCGGCGTTTTCTCAGTCCACTCGGTGATTTCCCGACCCACGTCGGTTGCCTGCAGCTTGATCATTTGTTCAAACGCTGGCTTGGCCATTTCATAGGTGGCTGGCGCAAGAAAAGCTTCGGTCAGCTCATTGAAACGCGTCTGCACCCTGCGGTACGTCTCGGCGTCCTTTTGAGAAAACTGCGCAATTGACGCGCACGTCTTGTCCATGTCCTGATAAAGGCAAAGGCTCGATCCATCCGAAAAGGGCATGGCCATGACGAGTTCTGGGAATACGAACTCCAGGTCATAATCCTTGGTGAGATATTCGTCGAAATCTCTCAGCGGCGGGGCATAGTCCACCATGGGCATATATACGGCGTGGGTGTTGTGGAGAAAGCCCGGAAGAGTCACCTGCTCGGTTGCGAGCCCCCCTCCTGCTTCAAAACGCCTTTCCAGCAGGAGGATTTTTAGGCCGGCCTTCGCGAGGTATGCTGCAAGTGTCAGACCGTTGGGTCCGGCGCCCAAAATAATGCCGTCATATTCTTCAGCCATAAGGCTCCTCCTTGATCCTGTGAATTGGAAAATGGTTTACGTTCGTTAGGTCATGAGAAATATGTCGCAGCTCCATCGTGGGTCTGTCGGTTCTTTTCGACGGAGACTGACAGGTGAGTACACTTGGCAATATTTTTCTTGACATGTCAAAGCAGTAATTTTAATGCTAGTTATAAATAAAACTTATGATCTCTGTCAGGCGCTCCACGTGGATCTGAGTCTGAATCAGTTAAAGGCATTCTTTTACACGGCAAGCCTTGGCAGCATCACCAGGGCGGCGGACAGGCTTTTCATTACACAGCCCGCGGTAAGCCTCCAGATAAAGGCGCTTGAGACCCAATGCGGCGTCAAGCTGTTCCACAGGTCAAAAAAACCGTTGGAGCTCACCGACGCGGGGAGGCGGTTATTTCAGATTACGGAAAAGATCTTCGCGTTGGTGGGAGAGGCCGAGAAGATCATTTACGAGGAGAGCAAACTCATTTCGCCTCCCTTGCGCATCGGCAGCACGAAGACCTTGGTGAGGCATTTCCTCTCTAGTTACATCGCGAAATTCCGCAGCGCGTTTCCGCAAATACAGATACAGGTGGACGAAGGCAGCTCTGAGAGCATGCTTCGCAGCGTTTTGGAAGGGAGAAACGACTTTGCGATAGTGGGTCGGCTGCCGTATCACGATAAACTTAAGGCCATCCCATTCATGAAGGATGAATTGGTGCTGCTTGCAGCCCCTGGGCATCCCCTTTGCGAAAAAGGAGTTGTTTCTCTGGAAGACCTGAAGGGCGAAAACCTGATTTTGAGAGAAAAGGGCTCTGGCACCAGAAGAGTGGTAGATCGAATCTTTGCAGAACGGGGCATCTTTACCTCCGCGTTTTTGGAAACGGGAAACGTCGATTTTCTCAAAGAAATGGTCATTACGGGCAATGGGGTCACCTTGCTGGCGCGAATGGGGGTGGACAAGGACCTCGCGGCAGGTCGTTTGCTGTGTTTGCCTCTGAAAGAGGGGCCGCTCGTCCTGGACATCGATGTAGTTTTGAGTAAAGACAAGACGCTGTCTTACGCGGACGAGGAATTTCTGAAGGTGCTGCTGCATTGACGCACCCGGTACGAGAGCAATAACGATCCGCGTCGGCGCAACGTGCATTTTAAGGCTCCATTGCCGGTTCCCGCGCGAGCGACGTTCGCTCCCAGGAGACGATAAAGGGCTACCAAGTACGCAGAGAATTGCGTTCAGGTTTGAATTTACGAAAGAACATGCGGCCTGAGACAGCGGATAGTGTTTTTCTTTTGCATGACCGACACCTATTCCTTCGTCTTTTGGGCCGAGAATTTTTCGGCTCCTCGTCTAGCTTCGCCGCTTTCGATGACCCTCATTCCCAATTGGAATTCAAGTTCCATCGCTTCAGGAATCGGCAAGTCGCATCCGCGATAGACTGCTTCGCGGTCGCTTTTCAGACACTGAAAGGGATGCTGCGCGATCTGTCTGGCAATGCGTTCGGCTTCAAGCCGCGACGTTCCTACTTCTACGACATAATTAGCCAGTCCCATGGCATAGGCTTCGTCCGCGGATACAGGTCTCCCCGTGAGAATCATGTCCATTGCTCTACTCATTCCGATGAGCCTCGGCAGGCGCTGAGTTCCTCCATCGATGAGCGGTACGCCGTATCGCCTGCAATAAACGCCTAGAACAGCGTCTTTTTCCACTACTCGCAGATCGCACCAACACGCCAGCTCCAGACCACCGGCCACAGCAAATCCTGAGATGGCAGCAATAACCGGCTTTGAGAGAAGCATTCGCGTTGGCCCCATGGGACCGTCTTGCGACATATTGCGGCTAAGCCTATTGCCCTCGCCTCTTGAAAATGCCTTCAGGTCAGCGCCCGCGCAAAAACAACCGCCAGCTCCCCATAAAACAGCAATTGCTGCCTCATGTGCAGCATCGAATTGGCGAAATGCATCCGCCAGTTGGTCCGCCATGCGCCGATCAACTGCATTCCGACGCTCGGGCCTGTTGAGGATGATGGTCCAAACTGGCTCGTCTTTTTCGATTATGATGTCCAAGGGGCCTCCTATGACGAGAACTCTTGTAAAGAATTCTTATTGAGAGAAGCATCGTTTCCATCTATATAACAGTTTTAATCAATAATCATGAATTCTCGCGCACACACGGATTCTCGCAATTTCCGTCGGAATGATGTTCGCCGCGGGGTGAATATGATAATTTTGAAAGTTTATGTCCGGGTACCTGATGTGTCATGCCGGACACGATCCGGCATCCAGGAAACTGACCGTGGAT
>JBMFOE010000019.1:0-56048 GCA_049969795.1 Desulfomonilaceae bacterium | reverse complement strand
TGCCGATGATGGCGATGACCACCATCAATTCTACCAGCGTGAAACCCTTTTGATTCTTCATGTCCTTCTCCTTTCCTCTCTCTTTTTATATCCCCAATTCTGGGTACTCTTTCTTGCGTCTGTCCTTTCTGCCCTGGGCTTGAGCAAGAGACGTGCCATAACTCAGATATTGCTAAGTGCTCAATATTACGAGCCATACCTCGCTACGCCAAAAAGGGCGGTTCCGCGACCACGACACAAATTGTCAGTCTCTTTAGGGACAAAATACACAAGAGGCTGATAACACCGTGGTTTAATATCGCGTCAAGCATCTTGACGCGGCGTGACAATATTGGGTTCCTCTGTGGCGAGCCTCATACCTATGGCTCTCCGACGGGTTTTGGAGCGCGCTAAAAAAGACCCGCCCATACTGATTCTGAAATTTCTGTCGGAATAAGGTCTGGATCATGTAGTTCATAGCTGCTCTCGAAAAACGTGTTGTCAGCCACGCAAGTCAACTTTTGCCACTCCCAAGCGGCCGGGGTCAAACGAGCTGACACGCGGCGACTGTGAAATCTTGGTTTTCGAGCTAAGATTTCTCGCTTCGCTCGAAATGACAGAGAATAAAGCGGCCGAAACGAGCGTCGTCCAGCGAATACGTGGTTCATTCCGAGAACGATATACGCGCTTCCCATGCGCCGCAAGCGGACACGACGTGCGTGTTTTGTGGTATAGCGTGTTGTTGCGGGCGCGGCGGTGGTCCCTGCGGGTGCGACCGATACATGTCCTCGGACATGACTATATTGTGATAAGGAGCACTAACGCCTGGAGAGGAGAAGGTAGTTTCATGATCGATCTCCATGTCCATACGTCGATGTCTGACGGGACCTATTCCCCCGCGGAGGTGGTGGAGATGGCTCGAAAAAAAGGGCTGCGCGCCATTGCCATCACAGACCACGACACCGTTGCAGGGGTCGAGCCTGCGCGCCGCGCCGCCGCGGATTCCGGCGTGGAAATCGTCCCTGGGGTGGAGATGAGCACAGAATGGCCGCGGGGTATCATGCACATTCTCGGCTATTTCATCGACGTCGAGCATGCGCCTCTCTTGGAAGCGTTGGAATATCTGCGGGCGGGGCGGATGGACCGAATCCCTCGGATTGTGGAGAAGCTACGCGGGTGCAACGTGGTCATCTCCGCGGACGAGGTTCAGCGTGAAGCCGTGGG
The DNA here is from genome assembly GCA_049969795.1 of Desulfomonilaceae bacterium. Classification (GTDB taxonomy): domain Bacteria; phylum Desulfobacterota; class Desulfomonilia; order Desulfomonilales; family Desulfomonilaceae; genus JAUPKT01. Next base: position 54,845 of record JBMFOE010000019.1, on the reverse strand, counting down.
CGGCGCGCCCGGGAGGCCCCATGTCGCTGAAATCATGGTGCGGCAGGGGTATGTCCGCACCATCCAAGAGGCGTTTGACCGGTATCTGAGGAAAGGCGCGCCTGCGTTCGTCGATAAGCGGAAAACGTCGCCGCGTCGCGCCATCAGGCTGATCGTCGAGGCGGGAGGCCTGGCGGTCCTCGCGCATCCTTACTCGCTCGGGAGCGACGCGGATGCAGAGCTGGAAAGGATCCTGGAAGAGCTGATGGAGTATGGGTTGCGAGGCATCGAAGCGTATTATCCAAGGCACACCGAACCCCAGGCGAGGCTGTATCTGAACCTCGCCAAAAAACTCAACCTCGCCATTACAGGCGGAACCGATTTTCATGGCGCGACCAAGCCCGAGATCGAGCTTGGCCGAATACCGGGCCATGACCCGTTGCCGTACAGCATCCTGGATAATCTCCGGAACGCTCACAGTCTCGGGACCAACACGCGCAAAGACGACCTGCGGGGAAACGCCTCAGACGGGGCAGCTTTGCAATCTTCGGCGCCTTCCCACACGGGGGCTCGCCCATGAGTCAAAAAAATCGCGCGGCGGTGTTGGGCCTAGACGGGGTCCCGTTTTCGCTCCTGCAGAAACTCTTTTCAGCCGGGGTCATGCCCAATCTTGCCGCGGCGGCCCGGGAAGGTTGCTTTCTGCGGATGGAGACGTCGCACCCGTGCGTGTCATCGGTGGCGTGGACGTCGTTCATGACCGGCGAGAATCCAGGCGTGCACGGCATCTTCGGCTTCACCGACGTCGCGGCGAACCGCCTCGCGCTCAAGCTGCCATCCTTCGACGACATACAATGCCCGGTGGTCTGGCAGCGACTGCCCGGGAAGAAATCCCTGGTGGTGAATCTGCCGTTCACGTATCCGGCCCGGCCCCTCAATGGAATCTTGATTGCCGGTTTTGTGGCGCCGATATTCGAGCGCGCCGTCTATCCTGCGTCCCTGATCCCCTGGCTGCGGCTACGGAACTATCGCGCCGATGTGGACGCGGTCCAGGGCAGACGCGACCGCCAAGCGTTCATCGACGACCTTTTCCAAACCCTGGACATCCACGCCTCCGTGCTGCTCGAACTCATGGCCGAGCGCCCGTGGGACTTGTTCATCGGCGTACTCACCGCAACAGACCGCCTTCACCATTTCTTCTTTGACGCGTGCGAAGACCAAAACCACCCGCTCCATGAAATGGTTCTCTCGTTTTACAGGAAAATCGATAGGGTCGTGGGCGAATTTCTGCTCAAGGCAGGGCCGCGCTCTCGCACGCTGTTTCTTTCGGACCACGGATTCACCCGGCTGCGAACCCAGGTGTACCTGAACCATATCCTCAAGACGCTCGGATACCTGCGCTACACTACGCCTCAACCCAAGGGGCTCGAGGACGTGCATCCGGCTTCACGCGCCTTTGCCATGGACCCGTCTCGCATCTATATCCCTACGCGGGAGCGTTTTGGCGGCGGCGCGGGGGGCCGCCAAGAGGCGGAAGCAGTAAGGCGATCGCTTCAGGCTGACCTGGAAAGCCTTCGAGCGCGTGACATTGGGATTCTGGAACCAGACGCCGGATTGGCGCCCTCTGAGCGCGTCTTTGCCAAGGTGATGGTCAAGGAAGAGGTATATCGCGGGCCGCTGCTAGCCATGGCGCCGGACTTGGTCGTCATCCCTGCCAATGGCTACGACCTGAAGGCTTCCCTAGCCGCGACCGCGGCGACCCAAAAGGACATCTTCACCGGCATGCACACCCATGACGACGCCTTTTTGATTGCAACCGAGCCCGAGATCGGAACGAGGCTTCCCCAGCCTCACATTACTGACGTATGTCGGTTGATGTTGGAGGTTTTGGCCTAAGCGCGTCATGATTAACGTGGTGCTGATTCATCCTGAGATCCCGCCCAATACCGGCAACATAGGCCGGCTTTGCTGCGCAACGCACGCGGCGCTGCACCTTGTCAAACCCTTGGGATTCCGTTTGGACGATCGATCGCTCAAGCGAGCGGGCCTCGATTATTGGCCCAAGCTCGAGCTCGTGGTCTGGGATGACCTGGAGTCGTACCTCGGCTCGGTGGATCCGGCGCAGATTGTGTTGACGGGCAGCAAGAGGGGCGCGGCGTATCACGCCGTGGCGTACCATCGAGACGATCACCTGCTTTTCGGGCCGGAGACGTCAGGGCTTCCTGCCGAGCTCTTCGATCGGTTCCCCCGACGCGTGGCGCGCATTCCCATCTATCTTGATCGCGTGCGCAGCCTCAATTTATCTACGGCTGTGGGGATAATCTTGTACGAGGCCCTGCGCGCGACAGGCCAACTGCCTCACTGATCTGATTGGGCCTGCTGCCTTGCCTTGGCCTTTTGCGCAGCCAAGAGCCGCTGGAGGGTGATCGCCTGCATTTGCGCGTCTTGGAGAAGCTGATTGGACTGACGGTTCAAGCCGGCAAGCTTTCGAGTGATGAGGTCGAGTTGCCGCTGACAGTTGACGATATCTGTCTGGGGCACCCTATTGACAAAGCCGGAGGGGTCCCTCAGCACCTGAGGGAGGCTTGCCGTGTAGAGGCATCTGCGCACCTCGATGAGCTGACGCTGCAAGAGCGCGACCTGCTGCATGAGGATGTTCTGCTTGATCTGAATCGTGCTTGGCCTGCCGGATGAAGGCGTCGCGGGCGTGGCCGAGGCCCGAGCCTGGGCGTATGCGCACGGCGCGCTCAACAACGCAGCCGCGAGCAACCCCAGAACAAGGCTGAACATCCGCGCACGCCGTGCTCCGATTCTTTGCCTCGCGCCATCTCCCCGGAAATCGTTCCGCATGGTCCTGTTTCCTTCCGCGCTCCCCTACTGCCGCAGAATGCCCATGGCCCTCTCGAGAATGGCCTGATTGATCCGGTAGCCAATGAGGGAGATGTAATAGTCCCCCTGGGCCAGGGCCAACTGACGCTGGGCGTCCAACACCTCCGTGTACGTGGCTACCTGCTCCTTGTAACGCTCCTGATTGATGCGGAAACTCTCCTGTCGAAACGCCACCGCAGCCCGGTTGTCCCGGATGTTGCTCTCAGCCCTTTTCATGTCCTCATACGCGCTTTTCACTTCCTGCATGATCTGCTCGATGAGCAACTCCCTGGCGACGAATGTCCTGGCCTGGGTCGCTCGACGCTCCTGCACCGTTTCCCGCCGCCTGAACATGTCGAACGTCCAGGTGAGGATGCCTTGGAGCCGCCAGTCGTTGACGCCCTCCCGATCAAAGGGGTTCCAATCGTCATTCATCCGGGTTCCAATGGCCTGCACAGAGACCGAGGGAAGCAAGTCCGCCTTGGAAGATTTCACCAGGGCCATGGCCTGTTCCACGGAGATGTTCGCCTGTCGTATTTCGGGGCGATTCGCTGCCGCGATGGCGTAGATATTGGGTAGCGTATAGCTGTTGGGGCGGTACGCTATATCCTGACTGACCTTGAGGGGCGTCTCCTGGGGGTATCTAAGCAGGTAGCACAAGGTGGCCTTGTACTTCTCGATATCGGTGAGGCTTTGGGTCCTCTGAATGCGCGCCTGGGCTAACTGACCTTCCGTGGACAGCACATCGACCTTGGGCACCACCCCGGCCTTGTAAAATTCCATGGTCTGGTTGCGCAGGGCTTCCAAGGCGCGCACCGATTCTTCGGCCACCTGGAGCAGCTTTTCCGACTGCACCAATTGGTAATACGCCTCATACACATCCAGGATCAGGTCTTGTCGATTCACCTCCATCTGAATGGCAGAATAGTCCACCCCAAGCCGCGCATACTTGTATTCGTTGAGGAGCTTCCCGCCTGTGTAGAGCGGTTGGGTCACTGTGGCCGTCAAGCGAAAGGACCGATACGGGTCGATGCGATTGTAAGTTCCGAAAACGGTAGGCATGCCGAACGATCCTAGTCCTGCTCGCATGCCGCGGCTGTCTTGGGCTGCGCCGATGGCCTGGGCGTTGGCCGGCTGCTGATAGCGGTACCAATTGGCGCTGTACGACAGATCGATGGACGGGAAAAAGTCTGAAAACGCTTCCCGACGCTGGTGTTCCTTCTCTTCGATGGCAAGACGGGAATCGGCCATGCGGAGATTCCGCGCAATGGCAATGGCAACCGCCTCGGGCAAGGTCAGCCGCGTCGCCTTGTGGTTCGCGACGCTTTGATGGGATGCGCGGTCTGCCCCGTTCACGACCGGCACCTCGACGCAGAACACCATCAAGACAACGCTGCCGATGAGCATCCCCCACGACGGTTTCCAACGACCCATACCCACGGATCCTCCTTACGCATACCCAAAACAAGGCCCCATGAGGTTTTTGCATCTCATGCAGGCCGAAACGCTACACCATCATCCTGGCAAACACTTTGGCGTTCCCGATGAGATTGTCGATGGCAATCATCTCATTGGGCGCATGTGCATATCCCAATATCTTTTCCCACACCGCGGCCCTCAGTCCTTTTTTTCGGAAGAATGCGGCGACGGTTTGGCCGCCGATCCCTGTAGGCTTCGGCTGCACGCCGTACACCTCTTGGACCGCCTGGGCCAGGGCCAAGACCACGGGCGAATCAGCCGGCGTCGCCGCGGGCGCCTCGAACCGCAGGACCTCCTCCACCTCGACGGCCACTCCAAACCTTTCCGCAATCGCCCCGGCCGCAGCGTGCATCTCCGCGACGACGTCGTCCACGGAAATGTGCGGCAGCACCCGACAATCGAAGTAGAAGACATCTTCCCCGGGTATCGTATTGATATTGGGGACGTTCGCCTCCTTCTTCGTCGGCTCGAAGGTGCTCCCGGGAGGACTGAAAAAGGGGTCCTGGTCGCTGAAACGGCGCGCCAAGGCGTCGTCCAACGCCACGATGCAATGAGCCGCCGCGCGCAGGGTGTTGCAGCTCAAGTCAGGCCTGCTGGCGTGCCCCTGTTTGCCCTTGACGCGAAATTTGACGTGCAGCAGATGCTTCTCCGCCACTTCGATGTGGTCGCCGTCCTTGTTGCCCGCATCCGGCGCCACGATGAGATCGTTTTCGGCGAAGAACTCGGGGCGATTCCGCAGGACGTACTCGAGGCCGTAATGGCTCCCGGACTCCTCGTCGGAGACCACGGCCAGCCCCACATTCAGACCGAACCCCACTGTCTCTCGCACCGCCTTCACCGCATATATGCTTGCGGCTAATGCTTGACCGTTATCCTCGACGCCCCGACCGACAAGAAAACCATCCTTCACGTATGGCTGGAACGGGTCGCGTTCCCAAAGGCTCAATTCGCCCGGGGGAACCACGTCGATGTGGCTCAGTATCCACAGCGTTCTGCCGGCGTCTCTGCCGGAAAACACGGCCAAGAGGTTCGGCCGCACCCCGTCCGGAACGCGGTCGTCAGGGGCGTGAACCTCCTCGACCCTGTCGGGGCCAAGGCTCAAGACCATGTCCTTGACAACCCGATACTTGGCCATCTCGCCGTCGCCGTCATTCTCAGGCCCAATCGCGGGGATCGCGCAGATGTCCCTCAGGAATGCCACGCATTCGTCGGCGAGCTGTTCCACTCTTTGAGCAGGCGCTGAATACCTCTCCATGCCTCCACACCTAGAGACGCACAAAAGCAAAATCTCAAAATACACAACGGGGAGCTGCCATGTTAAGGGAAATGCGCGGAGAGGTCAAGGACGAAAAAGTTTATGTTTCTGGAGACTGTTGTAGGGATTGACAAAATAATATAAGACTGGTCAAGAATCCTGTGCAATTCAGGCGCGCCTGGTGTGGATACGATGACTTTCAAAGTCCGCCTATCGTGCACCCGTAATAGACCAATACGGTCCGGGGCGCTCGACATGTCATGCCAGACTCGATCCAGCATCCAGGAAAAACGTCATGCATTCCCACTTCCGTGGGAATGACGCGGCGCGGAACACAATTGCAATTCGCGATTATTTTAGAGAATGGGTATATTCCTCTTCGTAAAGCTCGCGTTTTCGCACCGCCGCGCTCTTCAGCCGGTCGATGGCCTCGCGCATCACAGGGATGACGTGCTCCCTGATATCCCCGGCGAGAACGATGTAGAGCAAATCGTCGCCCACGCGAAGCTCCCCCTCAAAGGCCTCGATGGCGACGGCCACGATGCCCTCCTGCGCGGCCACCCACTCCTTGGTCTTCTGGATAGCCCCGTGATCGACCTCCACGACCACGCCTTTGACCCTACGCGCGCCGGTTTTGTCAAAGGCGCGAACAATGCCGTTGTGGATGAGAATCATCCCGGCCTTGTTCATGTTCGGGTGAGCCTTCACGGCTTGGATGAGATCGACAAGGGAGATGTGGGATTTGGCCATGGGTGCAACCTCCTGGTGAATCGTTCGGGCGCGAGCGGTACAAAACGTGTCCTCTTACCTCTTCGCGACGCTTCTGGCGGAATGAGGCGCGGCGCGGCGTAATAATGATGACTTTCAAAGCCTGCGTCACGGCGCCTGATATGTCTTGCCGGACTCGATCCGGCGCCAAGAAAATAAAGATTGGTTCCCACTTTCGTGGGAATGACCTGCAGGGGTATAATAGCGCATTGTGCGACTATCTGCCAGAAAGGCCATATAGCTTCTCGTAGTTTCTGTCGGAATGGGGCGCGGCGCCTGAAATGTCGTGCCGAACTCGATTCGGGGCCAAAAAATAAAGAATGCATTCCCACTTTCATGGGAAGGACATGTAGCAGGACAACAGCGCAATTCGCGATTGGCTTCGACAATGGCCATAATGCCGCACGCCGCGGGATTCGTAAACCGAAAGCCCGGGTTGCCCGAGTTTACCGGCGATGACAGGGCGCCGTCGGCGGTCATTGCGTGGGGCAAAAAAAAGAAGCCCGTTTCTCTCAACGGGCTAAAGGAAGGATTAGGTTTGGTTTATCGCTGGGTGTGAAACAACCATGTTATAGATATGTTGTCAAGCTTTTTTATAAATTAAATGATAAAAAAATATATTTCATCTGAGATCATAAGCATAACATACTGATTATACGAGATAGTAATGATTAGCTGGCGCAGGTGACAGGCTGAGGCGCCCCAGGGTCGAGCCCCCCCGCTCCATACCGGTGACGTTGAAGGAAATCCAAAACAAGCCTGGTATAGAGTTCGGGTTGCTCCTCGTACGTGTTGTGGCCGCAGCGGGGGATCACCGCGAGCTCCCCCTTTGGGAGACCTCGATAAAAGGCGACGCCCTGTTCCACTTCGAACAGGAAGCTTCTGTCGGGATAGAGGACGAGAGTAGGACAGGTCACGTTCTTCAGGACAGGCCGCAGGTCGAAGAAGTCTTTTCCGTATTCTCCGCCGAAGCGCCGGAATTGCTCAAAAAACTCTTCTACCATGTCGCCGTGCCAGTCCCTGAATTTTTGCTGAGACTGAGGCGCGAGTTCGTGGAAGGCCTTGGTGAATTTTTGGGCGTTGAATTGCCATAGGGGCATCGCGCTGTAGCAGAGCGTACTCGATATCACGACGGTCTTTACTCTTTCGGGATGCGCGGCGGCGTAATCCAACGCGAGCACGCCCCCTTCGCATTGGCCGACAACGTGAAATGAATCCACGCCGAGCCAATGTCGCAGGGCCTCGAGTTCTTGGACGCTGGCCTCCCTGAACCCATCGCTCACATAGAAATCGTACGAGAACACGCCGTGCGCGGTCTGACCGTATCCTTTTCGATCGTAGCGAATGGTCTTGAATCCTCGGTCAACGAGGGCTGGGTAAATATGTTCCCACATTTTTGTGCATCCGAAGCCGTGATGCAGCAAGAAGACGCAGTCCCCAAAACCGTCTATTTCATAATAGACGTCCGTTCCATCGATGGGCGCAAAGGGCATAGTTTACCTCTGGCCGGGTTCGAGTATCGCGGTCGGCAGGGCAGCCGCTGCGTCGTATGACGACGTTTGTTCAATTCCTACCATGAATTGCGGTAGCGCACAACGCTGTAGAGAGCGACGAAAATGGCTCGCGTTACGCCTCCAGGCGGCCTTGTATCATCTTGTAACGGTTACCGGAAATATAGCACTTCCCCAAAATTCTGTCGGAACGAGGCGAGCTGCATCGTGCAAATGATGATTTCCAAAGGCTGCATCAGGGCGCCTGATTTGTCATGCCGGACTCGATCCGGCATCCAGGAAAGCGACCCTGGATTCCCACTTCCGGGGGTATGACATGCAGCGGGCCAACAGCACAATTCGCGATTGTTTTCGAGAATGCGTATAATCGCCATTTCCACAAGCGGCTGTCGTTTCCATCACTTTCCTGTCGTCACTTCAAGCGCTTCCTGCTCTGTCATTTTACCTGAAAATGCCATAGTTCTCTTGAGAACGGTATTCTCGTCTCCCGTTGCGATCCCCGTGTCATGGGGGTTCGAGCGGCCCCCACCTGTCATTTCGAGCGCAGCGAGAAATCTTGAGCCGAAGGCGAAGATTCCTCAGTCGCCGCCTTTCACGTTCGTTCAAGGCTGGCTCCTTCGAATGGCAATGGGGGGCGCGTAGTAGCGACGGCGGCTTTCGATGACCGCGTCCCCGGGGCGTTGCCCTGTGCTATTGTATTGCGGCCCGCAGGAGCGGGGCTAAAGCCCCCTCTCGCGATGCCCGCCTCGCCTTGAGGTTCGTCGATGCGCCGCTCATCTCGAGTATTCTCCTCTCTGGCATTTTCAGGTAAATGACAAGAGTCCTTATGTGGTGGGGGCGCCGGTTTTCATAAAGAACTAGCGAATTGGACGATCAGTACCTCATTCCGACAGAGATGGCGAGAATGTGGCTAACTGCTGTACCCCACCGAATCTCGGGCGCTGTTTGACCGGCCTTGGCCGCGCCCTGCGGCGGTCGCTTCCTTGACGCATCCACCCCGGAATGGTAAATGTAAAGGTTCAACCTGGCCTACGGCGCAACGGTGTACCGAAAGCGCGCTGCCCGCAGGGTTGCGCGAGGCCGATGCAGGTAGGCGCCCCGTTCGATGTATTCATCCCGTTCCCATGAGACGACATCAGGGGCGATGCAATAGGTTTGTGGAGCGATGCGATGCTCACCTTTCAACAGTTGATCATGGCCCTGGAACGCTTCTGGTCAGAGCGCGGTTGCGTGATTCAGCAGCCTTACGACACGGAGAAGGGCGCGGGGACCATGAATCCGGCGACGTTTTTGCGGGTGCTCGGTCCTGAGCCATGGAACGTGGCCTATGTCGAGCCTTCTCGGCGGCCCACGGACGGCCGCTACGGCGAAAACCCCAATCGGCTTCAGCACTACTACCAGTACCAGGTCATATTGAAGCCTTCGCCGCTGGATATTCAGGATATTTACATCGAATCGCTCAAGGCGTTTGGGATCGACCCGTTGGAGCATGATATACGTTTTGTGGAGGACGACTGGGAGTCTCCTACGCTGGGGGCCTGGGGCGTGGGATGGGAAGTCTGGCTGGATGGGATGGAAATCACCCAGTTTACTTACTTCCAGCAGGCGGGCGGCATAGACCTCAAGCCAGTTTCAGTGGAACTCACTTACGGGATCGAGCGGATATGCATGTTCCTGCAAGGCGTAGAGAGCGTCTATGATCTCGTGTGGACCGAAGACGTCACGTACGGAGACATTCACCATCAATCAGAGGTGGAAGGCTCCATATACAATTTTGACAGGGCCGATACTGGTCTGCTCAGCAAGCTGTTTGATATGTATGAGGCCGAGTCCTACGCCTTGCTCGATTCCGAGCAACCGTTGGTGCTCCCGGCCTACGACTACTGCCTCAAGTGCTCACATGTCTTCAATATCCTGGACGCCCGGGGCGCGATCAGCGTGGCCGAGAGGACAGCCTATATCCATCGGGTGCGGAATTTAGCGAGGAAATCGGCGCACGCCTATCTCGAACAGCGGGAAAAGATGGGGTATCCGCTGCTGGCAAAATTCTCGGGGAGCGGGCGGCCGTCATGAGTGGTGAATTCCTTTTAGAAATTGGCACAGAAGAGATACCGGCGAGCTTCGTGACAGGGGCGTTGCAATGGTTGGAAAATCAGTTTGCCAAGGCGTTGAAGGCGAGCCGCATTGACCATGGGCCCGTCCGCACGTATGCCACTCCGCGCAGGCTGGTCCTCCACGCAGAGGATGTGGCGCTCCACCAGGCGGATCAAGAGATAGAGAAGACAGGGCCGCCCGCTGCGTCTGCGTTCGATGAGCACGGCAATCCGACCAAAGCGGCGGTTGGCTTCGCCAAGAGCCAAGGGGTGGACGTCAAGGACCTCATCGTAGTCAAGACTCCCAAGGGCGAGCAGGTGGCAGCCCGAAGGATTGAACCTGGCCGCCCCACCATCGAAATCCTTGCCCGCGTCATCCCTGACCTCATGGCTAAGATGCCATTCCCGAAGACCATGCGCTGGATGGACCTCGATGTCAGGTTTGCCAGGCCTATCCATTGGATAGTGGCCTTGCTTGCCGGAGAGGTGGCGCCTTTCACGTACGGCAATATTCAGGGCGGAAACATTAGCTATGGGCATCGGTTTATCGGGCCTCGCACGTTTACGGTCTCGTCGTTCGCAGACCTGAAATCCTCCCTGGCAGCGCAGGGCGTCATCCTCGATCCCGAAGAGCGCCGGGAGGAGATCACGAACCAAGTAGCGACCCTGGCGAGTTCATGCGGGCTTCGCATCTTTGACGATCCGGGCCTCTTGGAAGAGATCAATTTCCTTGTGGAAAGCCCGCACGCATTGATGGGCGCATTTTCCGAGAGTTTTCTGGAACTGCCCGCGTCCATCTTGATCACCTGCATGAAGAAGCACCAGCGGTACTTTGCGCTCCAAGACGTAAACGGCCGGATATCCAACAAATTCATCGCCATCAACAACACGCCGGTGAAGGACCCCAGCGTCAGCATCAACGGCCACCAACGCGTGCTGCGAGCCCGTTTGGAGGACGCTCGATTCTATTTTCGAGAGGACCGCAAGATTCCTCTGATCGATCGGCTTGACGCCTTGAAAGGCGTCGTGTTCCACTCGAAGCTCGGTACGGCCTATGAAAAGGTCGAGCGCTTCACTGACATCGCTCGGCAGATTGCGCTGCGCTGGGCGCCTGAAAAGCATGACCTGGTGGAACGCGCTGCGCTGTTGTGCAAATGCGATCTCGAGACGGGCATTGTGTACGAGTTTCCTGAATTACAGGGCATCATCGGCAGTTACTACGCGAGAAAGGATGGAGAGGAACAGGAGGTGGCCGATGCGATCCGGGAGCACTACCTGCCGACTTTTGCGGGGGACAGCTTGCCCCAGGGCATTGTGGGCGCCATTGTGTCTATTGCCGACCGCATGGACTCCGTTGTCGGGTGCTTTTCCGTTGGACTGATTCCCACGGGCGCGGCCGACCCCTATGGCCTGCGCAGACACGCCCTTGCCATTATCCAGACGCTCATCGCCTTCGGCAAACCCCTCGATTTTGCCTTCTTGATCGGTGAGGCGCTCAAACGGCTGGAAAACTATCGGACCCGCCCGAAAAAAGAGGTGGAGGATGACGTCCGGGAATTTTTCCGCACGCGCTTTGTGAATTACCATACCTCGAAGGACTTCTCTTTGGACGTGGTCGAGGCGGTGGTTCGAGCCCGATTCGACGAGATCGTGGACGCGCGGCGGCGAGTCGAAGCCCTCAGCGACTGGAAAAAGCGGCAAGATTTTGAGGCCATTATCGTGGGGTTCAAGCGCGTCAGCAACATTCTGAAAGACGCAAAACCCGGCGCGCTGGCCGTCCGCCTCTTGGCGGAGCCGTCAGAAAAATGGCTTTACGAGAGCTTTCAAAACGTCTCTCGCCGCGTCCGGCCATTGATCGCGGCGCATCAGTATTCCGAAGCCCTAGAGATTATGGCGGAATTGAAGGAACCCATCGATCAATTTTTTGACAATGTCATGGTCATGGTGGAAGACGCGACCATCAGACAAAATAGGCTGGCGCTGCTCTCGGAGTTAGTCGCCCTGTTTCGCGAGATCGCGGACTTCTCCGTCATCGGCTCCACCGCGGAATGAGCCTCGTAGCCCCGCGGCTGCACGTTGTGTTTCAACGCGCCTTTTGATACATTCACCGCAACGAAAACGTCGAGTTTTCCCCAACGGGCCCGCCCAATCTTACCAGGAGGAGTCATGTTTCTCAGAAGCTTTTTTTCTCTACTACTCGTCGCCTTCATCTACCATGCAGCCGCAGCCGACAATCTGACGCCGGAAAAGACCAACGACATCAAGCGGCTCATAGAAATGACCGGGGGGACGAATATCGCCAAACAATTTTCGTCAGCCATAACCCAGCAGCTCGTGCAAATGCTGAAATCCTCAAAGGCGAATATTTCGGACAGCGCCCTACAGGCCATGGAAAAGGACATCACGACCTTGATTACCGACAATATATCCTCGCCGGGCGGCTTGGTGGATCAGGTCGTCCCCATCTACGATAAACATCTTACGCATTCAGAGGTGAAGGAGCTGCTTGCCTTTTACCAGACTCCCCTTGGGACAAAAGTGCGCTCCGTGTTGCCCCAGATCACCCACGAGAGCATGCTGGCAGGGCAGCAATGGGCCCAAAAGCTTGGCCCGGAGATTGACAAACGCGTCGAGGATGTGTTGAAGAGGGAAGGGGTCTTGCCCAAAACTGAGACGCCGGCGCCCGCTCCGGCCGCGCCTAAGACCGGAAAATAAAATACACCGCGCCCACCATACAAAGCGCAGCCCACAGATAATCGAGCTTGAGCTGCTGCCCCATGTAGAAAACGGCAAACGGCGCAAAGACTGACAAAGTCACCACTTCTTGAATGATTTTGAGCTGCGGAAGGCTCAGTTGGGTGTACCCTATGCGGTTTGCCGGCACTTGAAGGAGGTATTCAAAAAGGGCTATCCCCCAGCTCGCCAATGCCGCGACATACCACTTCCGATCGTTCAAGTTTCTCAGATGCGCATACCACGCGAAGGTCATAAAGATGTTCGATAACATCAACAATACGAGCGTTCGGAGTATTACCGGCATAGTGTGTTAGGAGCCCCTTTCGCGTCGTGAAAGAATTCGTCAGCCATCTTGCCCGTACCTTAATACATGGCTACCGGCTGCGACAGTGACTCGACCATTTTTGCGCCCATGCATTCAAATTATCGAGGAGAATCCCACAATAGGGCCGGCCTCTGGCCGTCGCCCCGTGGCTGGCGTTCTCCTCGCAACTGTTTCAGGCCTACGTTGTTCATGACCGCAGCCGCGTCTCCCAATATACAACACGCTCGGTGTCGGCGCCAGGTATGTCATGCCGGATTCGATCCGGCGCCCAGGAAAATCGCCGAGGATTCCCACCTTTACCTGAAAATACCCCGCCGGATCCGCCCGGAGATTTTCAGGTAAATGACAAAGGGTACGGGTTTGGAGAAAGCTATGGTGGCTTTCGATGACCGCGTTCCCAGGGCGTTGCCCTGGGCTATTGTATTGCGCCCCGCCAGAACGGGGCTAAAGCCCCCTCTCGCGATGCCCGCCTAGTCTTGAGGTTCGTCGAGGCGCCGGTCATTTCGAGTATTCCCCTCTCTGTCATTTTACGTGGAAATGGCTTCGTTCTCTTCGGAACGGTATTTTCATCTCCCGTTGTGACCCCCTTGTCATGGGGGTTCGTGGGAATGACACGGACCGGGACTACAGCGCAATTCGCGATTGTTTTCGAGAATGCGTATAATCGCGATTTCGACTGGCGGCAGTCGTTTCGATCACTTTCCTGTTGTCCTTTCAAGCGCTTTCTTTTCTGTCATTTCGAGCGCAACGAGGAATCTTGGCTCGCAAACGAAGAAGATTTCGCAGTCGTTCCCTCTCGCTTCACTCGAGGCTCGCTCCTCCGAAATGGCAAAGGTCCTCGTCTCTGTAGGTTGCCGCAGCGGTGTTCAAAACAAATTGCGAATTCGACGTCCGAACCCCATTCCCACAGAAATTATATATGAGAGCCCGACCTGCAAACTCGTCGATGAGGGAGCGTCGTTAATTCGAGGGTTCAAGCTTCACGAATCGCCAATCGACCCACCCGGCGCGTCCGGTTGGCGTAATGACGCGGAACCATATCTTTCCGTCAAGGTCGAGTTTTTTTTCTGTCACCTTGACGTGCTGACCGCTCATGAGCTTGTCCACGGGCGGCGCCTCCAGGCTCGGCTTTTGTCTCACCCTGACTTGATCTCTCAATATCTTTCCCTGGCGGCTCAGCCCCATGGAAAGCTCCCGAGCCCGCTGCTCGTCGGAATCGCCGTCTCGCGTCTTTGTTGAAGAGGATGCGGCGGACGACGCACGGGCCTCCTTGGCAAACGGCTGTGCGGAGTAATCAGCCCGGGGTTTTTCTGTTCTGAGAAAAGCCTCTTTGTCGCTTTTGTCCGACGCCGCGCTCAGATCGGCTATGGTTTGCAAGGACTTCGTCTGGAGGCCCTTATCCGCAAGCTGCACCCGCAGGCTCTTGAAATTGCCGTCCATATCCCTTTTGATCTTTTCCACCAGAACCTTGAGTTCGTCGAAGGATTTTGTCTGCTGTACAGCGATCTTGTTCTGTGCGATGACCGCTGCTATCTTGTCGTTGAGTTGCGCAGAGGTTCTCACGAAGTGTATCTGCGCCAGGCTGGTCGCGAGGATGACGGCCATGAGCACCCATGAAAAGTATCGGAATGGGAAAAGGATCTGTTCTTCATCTTCCAGCAGGTATGAGGTTTCGATTTTTTTCCTGGCCCAGAAGTACCAGAGCAGGAGGAATGCGGCGACCGCGGCGCATTGTATGGAGATGATGACGATGTGGACGAGCATGTCCCGGAACCTCCACCATAAATTAAGCTAAATTTATCACTGGTTATGAATCAATGCAATAATAATATTCGCTTACTGTGATTACTATCTGAAATTAAACATGATCTTGTATATACAAGGGGCGCATCTGTTCGGCCAGCCAAAACGGTCTTGACTTGAATCAGCCGATTTGGTTAGATGGTCTCTTTAGAGGTTTAACGAACAGGTCGGGGATTCGCTGTGAAAAGAACATATCAACCAAGTAATCTCTCCCGGAAAAGAACGCATGGATTCCGCATTCGGATGAGAACAAAGAGTGGACGCCTTGTCCTCAAGCGGCGAAGGGCAAAAGGGCGCAAGCGCCTGTCAGTCTGAACGGAACCGTTTCAGGCTGCGCAAACGGGACAGAATCCGTCGTTCCGCTGACTATCGGCGAATCATGCAGGAGGGCGCTCGATACCGCACGGCAAACTTTCATATCCGCGTATTGAAGAACGATGCGGGCGGGGTGCGGGTCGGCATCATTGCGAGTAAAAGAGCTGGGAACGCTTGTGTTCGAAATCGCATCAAGAGAAGACTTCGAGAGTACTTCAGGCTGAATCGGGACAAGATGCCTCCCGAGACAGACGTGGTATTTATTGTCACTCCCGGAGCGACCCAATTGGATACACGCCAACTCCGGACCGAGTTGGACAGATTTTTTCTACGAGGCCGATGAGCCTCGGGAAGCGCGTCCTGGTTGGGGTTATCAGGTTTTATCAGGTATTCCTCTCACCGCTTTTCCCTTCCGCGTGTCGGTTCTATCCCACCTGTTCGGAATATGCCATACTTGCTGTCGTGAGGCACGGCCCTTTCAAAGGGGTCTGGTTGGCTGTCAAACGGCTCGCGCGGTGCCGGCCGTTCGGGCCGGGCGGCTATGACCCCGTTCCTTAGGAGCGCGGGGCTTTTCGACGCCAGAAGGCCCTTTGTGAAATAAAACGACCCCAGGTAGGGGAGACTACGTATGGATCGAAATCTCATCTTGGCAATCGTCCTGTCCGTTGTCATCATCATCGGCTTCCAGTACTTCTTTCAGCATTTCTCTCCCCCGCCTCAGCAGCATCCGATGAAGAAAACCGAGCAGGTCAGTGCTACCCAGAAACCCGAATCCCCTGCGATGAAAAAGCCAGAGGCGCCGCCGGAGAAACCCAAGGAGCCGTCTCACCTCGGCGCCGCAGTCAAACCGTTGCAGCCCGGGGAAGGGGAGCGGGCGCAGGAGCAGGAGGTGAAAGTGACTTCGCCTCTGTATGAGGCGGTTTTATCGTCAAAAGGGGGCGTCATAGTCTCTTTCAAACTCAAGAAGTTTACCGTGGAGCTTCATGGACCGGACCTGGTCAATCTCTTTGATCCAACCGGGCCAGACACCTCAGGACCGTCCATCATCCTCACCACACGGGACGACACCTTTACCGACAACAGACTCGTGTACACAGTGGAGGTCGCGGACTCGGAAAAAAAACTCGGCCCCAATCAGCCTGAGTGCGTCATCACCATGACCGCTGCGACCGCTGACGGGCTCACTATTCGAAAAAAATTCACCTTTCACTACGACACATATCTCGTTGACTTTTCGTTTACGCTCTCTACCAGCGGAGGAGACCACAGAAATTACCTGGTGAGCTTCCCGTGGAAAAAGGTGTACATGGGCGAGGGGCAAGATCGCTTTGCGTGGAACAGCGTCGAGATCCTTCTCAATGACCAACTGAAAGACTATTACTTCAAGAATATCAAGGGCGACGAAGAACCTTCGGGTCAGATCAAATGGGCTGGCCTCGGGGATGTGTATTTCTTCAAGGCGTTGGTATTTGCCGCCCGTCCGGCGAACAAGGTCACGTTGGTGAAGCCGGCCCAAGACGGCATAGCAGAGATCCTCGTACGTTTCGGGGCAGTGGACGTGCCTTCCGGATCGTCAGTGGAGACCCCTCTCGGGATTTACCTCGGGCCGAAAGAGTCCCAGGCCCTTGCCCGAGCCGGATCCGATCTATCGAGGGCCCTCTTTTTTAGCAATTACAAGGTGCTGGACATCATGTCCGAGTACCTCATGGCCTTTCTCCGATTTTGCAACACCGGCTTTTATATCGGGAGTATCAAGATACCGGGCACGAACAACTATGGGATAGACATCATTCTCCTTACGGTGCTCATCAAGATTCTCTTCATCCCTCTGACCCACAAGAGCATGAAGTCCATGAAGCGGATGCAGGAACTGCAGCCGCAGATTGCCAAACTCAAGGAAAAATACAAGGACGACAAAGCAGCCTTGAACAAGGCTACCATGGAGCTGTTTCGAGATCAGAAGGTCAACCCGCTGGGAAGCTGCTGGCCAATGTTTCTCCAGATTCCAGTGTTCATCGCGCTTTACCAAGCGCTTTCGTACGCCATCGAGCTGCGGCACGCCCCGTTTGTGTGCGTGCCTTCCATATTCCTCTGCATCAATGATCTGTCGGCACCGGATCCCTATTACGTGACGCCCATTATCATGGGCGGGACCATGGTGCTTCAGCAGTGGATGACGCCCTCCGCCGGCGACCCGATGCAGAAGAAAATGATGCTGCTCATGCCCGTTATCTTCACGTACATGTTTCTGAGCTTTCCATCTGGTCTTGTGCTGTATTGGCTCGTAAGCAACGTGCTTTCCATTGCGCAGCAGCTCATCACGAACAAAATGTCTTCGTAAATCACCTAGAGGATTGCGACCATGTCTTCCTATGAATTTACCGGAAAATCTGTGAAAGAGGCTATTGCCAAAGCCTGTGAGGAACTAAATGTCAGCGAGGACAGCCTCGAAGTTCAAGTGATCGAAGAGAGCACGAGAGGATTTCTCGGCATAGTGGGCCATAGAGACGCCCGCATCAGAGTGACCTTGCGGCCGGTGGAGCCCGAACAACCCGTCGCGGAATCGTCGGCGCCGGTGGTTGTTCCCCAGGCCGTAGAAAAGCCGCGCATGGAACAAAAAGAAGACGCGACCGAAACGCAGCCTGAAGCGGAACCTGCCGTGGAGCCGGAAGCGAGCCACGAAGAAGAAGAGCGCGTGACGCCGCAGGCCGCGACAATTGACGAGGAACTGGTGAACCTCAGTCGTACCACCCTCGAAGGCATACTCCAGCGCATCCCAGTGAATGCGGAAGTCGTCGCGTCGGTGGTGGATGGCGCCATATATCTCGACATCCGAGGCGACGGCTCCGGCCTCCTCATCGGCAAAAGGGGCCAGACCCTGGACGCCCTCCAATTCATCCTGAGCAAGTGCATCAATAAAAACGCGGCGTCGAGTCGCCGGGTCGAAGTGGTGGTCGATTCTGAAAATTACCGGCAGCGCAAAAGGGAAAACCTCCGCGAGACCGCGCTGAAAATGAGTCTCAAAGCCAAGAAAACGCTGAAACCTGTCTCGTTCAATCCCATGCCGCCCTCGGAAAGACGCATCGTCCATCTGATCCTGGCCGAGGACAGCGAGGTTTACACAAAGAGTTACGGGGAAGGCCCCATGAGGCGGATCATCGTGTATCCACGCAAGGCCGGCGTGAACAAGCGTCGAAGGAGATAGCGGCCCCGCGCACCCTGACGGCCGTGATACGCGCCCACAATCATGACCGCGGCGGTTGCCGTCGCGACTGTGGCTTTTCGCTCCCGGGAAAGAGGACAGTGTCTTGCCAACTTCGGCGGCATGGGGTGCGCACGCAACCAACTCTTTGTCTGGGCGAAACACCGCTCGATCGGCCTCCAGGCCCAAATTCTTAGGCGACGCGTAGAGAAATTCTCGAAAATGATCGCCAAATGCGCTGTGGTCGCCCTGTATGTCATTCCCACGAAAGTGGGAATCCATGACGAATTGCCTGGATGTCGGATCAAGTCCGACATGACAGAGCAAGCCCTGTGACGGCATCAATTGCCTCTCTCTCAACCATAACGAAGACTTTGAAAGTCATCATATTCACGCCGCGGTGCGCCTCATTCCGACAGAAGTTTCGAGAAGTGGTATAAGGGATCCCGTGCAGCATCTCTCCGACCAATGTGCCGACACCATTGTTGCCCTGTCCACTCCGCCAGGTCGTTCGGCCATAGGGCTGATTCGGATGAGCGGACCAGAAGCTCTTTCCATCGCGCTTCGGGCCTTTCGTCCACGCGGGTCGTCTCCCCTCGCGGAGAGAAAAGTCGTGTACGGCTATGTCATCGATCCCGAGACCGACCGCGTCCTCGATGACGGCCTTTTGGTCTTCTTGAAAGCCCCAAGGTCATACACCGGCGAGGATATGGTGGAGCTGACCCTCCACGGGAGCCCGGTGATGCTGAATAGCGTCCTTCGCATCCTGATGGCTCTGGGGGCTCGACTGGCAACTCGTGGAGAATTTACGCGGCGGGCGCTTCTCAATGGCAAACTCGATCTCCTGCAGGCCGAGGCGGTCATTGACTTGATCGACGCCCAATCCGAGGCCGCCGCCCGTGAGGCTCGTTCTCGGCTCGATTCCTCCCCTGCTCCTCGAATGCGTGAACTCTCGGACGCGATCAAAGGCCTGCTGGCTGCTGTGGAGGCGCATTTGGACTTCGATGAGGACGACGAACTCGGTCAGCCGGATTTCACGGCCGATGTGAGAGACCTTTTGGCGCGTATGGAAGCCATTCGCCGGGATTCACAAGAAGGCGTTCTCCTTCGTGAGGGCATACGGGTATGCATAGCCGGCAAGCCAAACGTGGGCAAATCGACGCTGTTCAACGCGCTCCTCAGAAAAGACCGCGCAATCGTCACCCCCATCCCCGGCGCCACCAGGGACCCCTTGGAAGATCGCATCATCCTGAAAGGTCATCTCTTCGCCCTGTGGGATACCGCGGGGATTCGCGAACCAGAAGGCCCGATAGAAGATGAAGGGATCAAGAGGACAATCGAGGCCATCGGGCGCTCAGACCTCGTCATTGCGGTGCTGGATGCAACCAGCGGTCTGGACGAATTGGACAAAGAGGTCCTGGCAACGTGCGAGTCCCGAAGAATGGTCATTGCGGCGAACAAAATAGACCTTGTCCAAGGAAGATCTCCCCTTGACGTCCTCGCCGTGAATCCCGTATGCCCCGCCGCGTGGGTAAGCGCAAAGACCGGACAGGGGATCGACACGCTCGAACAGATCCTGACGCACGAGGCGGAACACATGACGCAGCGCCAAGACGGCGACGAGGAGAAAGTCGTGCTGAGCGGCAGGTGTCTCCATTTGTTGGATGCAGCCACGGCCCCATTGAAGCGCCTGCTTGAAATGGTCCAGGGGGAGCATTCTCCAAAACTCGACATCGTATCGTACGAACTGAGGACAGCTCTGGCACCGCTGGAAGAGATCACGGGGGAAAAAGTTGACGAAGGCGTTTTAGATAGACTGTTCGAGCGGTTTTGTGTGGGGAAGTGATGAAGGGTAGGTGGGATATTTCGAGGAGATCGTTCTGGGAGACGGGACGCCCATATATTAACCATTACATGAAGTTTTTAATATAACATATCTAAATCAATTAAGTTACAATTCAAAAAAGCTTGACATTGGGCCGATTTTGCGGTACGAGTTTAATCGACCTATGGGGATCAGCTCAATGTATTCCCCAGCCAGTGAAGAAAATCCGGTGCTCTCCGGGGAAAGGTCAAGCCCAGTGTCGAGAACGGCAAGCAGCGCGGAAGTGGGGTTGGGCGCTCCGGTTCATCACCGTCTGGAGGTAGGCTTATGACATCAAGGGGCCGCACGATGATTCCCGTGGCCATAGGTGTAATGATTGCCCTTTGCCTGGCGCTGACTTTGCCGGCAGGCGCGTGGGACGTTGCATCCAAGTACCCTTCCAAAGTCCGTGGTCATGCGAGTCAGCCTGAAAGCTCAGGCGTCCAAGGGGCGCGCATCGGAGCCCCCGAGAGGTATAGAGATTGGGAGGCTGCAGCGGGACGATCGAGGGCTGAGATCCTGTGCCCCAAGAGGGGGTACGCCTTTGCGCTTGGCATGCGCCCGGTGTTCAGCAGCTTGATTGGGAGCGCCAAGGTGGTAAGCAGGGCAGGCGAAGGCTCATATCTCAATCTCAATGGTCATTTGAGGCTGCCTTCGGACAAGACGCTCTGGGAATTCTATTCCCACATAAAGGCATGGGATAAGGTGGCGGTTCGTCTCGAGTATGCGCCGTGGAAGTGGACGGGCACGGGCCATATTCCCACCGACGGTAATGTCGCCGGCCTCCTGTTGAAAAAAGACGACGCCATACAAACGGACATGAATATCACGTCGCTGATTCTAGGCGCGGATTATGAAGTGTCGTTCGGCCGAAACTTCTTCTTTGGCCCCAACGGCGATTTGCATATCATCAAATGGTCGCAACGAGTGGCCAAGATAAATGGCGAGACCGTGGATTTTTCCCAAACGGTGTTGCAGCCGGCCATAGGCGGTCATCTGCGCTATGAGCCGGAAAATACGGGATATTTCTCTTGGTTCAAGCCGTATCTCGAGGCGCGGTTCAGTTGGATGAGCTTCGATGGATTGGGACTTTCGACGTGGGATATGGCCGCCGGTATCGCTCCACCGGTGAGCAGGAATGTCGATGCAGGGTTTAAACTTGGCTATAAGCAATGGAAGCTTGAGGGAAACAGGAACAGGCTCTATACAGATGTCGCGGTCGAAGGTCCCTACCTGGATTTTGCTCTTCACTTCTAAACGAACAGTCTCTTGATACTGGTGCCGGTCAGTCCACAGGTTTTTTGAGCCTGTGGACTGATGCGTACAGGGCGCTCGCTTGACAGTTCATCATTAAGCACGTAACTTTTTTACGAGAATATTGAGAGAGGACGTCCGCGTGGTATGGCGCCTGGGCTTCAACGCCGCCCCACATATCCCGAAAGGTCGCTGCATTTCCGGTGAAGACTTTTGCATCCTACGTCAAAGAAAGGGCGCGCCGTCTCGGAAAGACCCAGAAGATGTTGGCGCACGAGCTGAAGGTGTCGCCGGCTTACATTTCCCAGTTGCTCACCGGCAAGAAGCAGCCGCCTGATTTTGGACGCCCGAGGAACAGGGCGCAATTGAGCGTGTGGTGTACAAGCCTTCAGGTCTCGGAATCTGATCTGCTGGACATAGTGCGCCACGATTTGCACGACATTCCGCTGCTGCCTACTCCTCGCTTCCCTCGGATGCGCGCCCTGCTCTTGCAGCGCCTGAAACGCAATCAGAAGCGCCTCATGAATGAAATCAAGTATCTTGAGCTGCATCCTGCAGAGACCCATGTGATAGACGTGGCCACAAAGATTTATCTCTTTATCCATGAAGAGATGCGCGCCTCGAGGGCGTACGGCCCCACCCGATTCAAGGCGTTGGCGGCCCAGGCAAAGGCCAGCAAATCCTTTGTCGAGAACGCATTGGTGGACTACCTCGCAAACCAACCGTTCGTCTGGACGTGGCGCGCAGAGACCAATGAGGCGCATCTCGACTTTCAATCGCCCGAATTGGAAGAGGCGCTCCGCGCGGTCGAGAAGCTGCTCTCACCCCCAAGACCACCCGCCGGAGACCCCATTAGTATTCCGTTGGTGGGACACGTGAGCGCAGGAGAAGGGTTCGAATACACGGACGGAGGTTTCACGGTCGGCGAAGGCTTTGAACAGGTTCCCATGCCGCCCGGCGTCGATACCTCAATCGCGAAAGACCTTTATTGCGTGCGGGTGCGGGGGGACAGCCTCAGCGAGTTTTTTGGCGACGGAACACTGCTCTTCGTCAAGCCGGAATCATGGGAGGAGATCCGAGAAGGCGATCTGGTGATCTTCAAGGATCGCAGCACAGGAAAGGCATTCGTCAAGAAGGTGCATTTCTCGGGCGGTGAACTGTATCTGAGGTCTATGAGCCCTTATTATAGAAGCATCACGATGAAGAAGGCTGACCTTATGCTTCTGGAAAGAGTGGTGGCGGTTGTTTTCTAATTTCTCAGGGTTCGTCGGCAAGGAAGATGCGCCGCGGCGTCCGGCGGTGCGGCGTGGGGACGCGGATGACGCCGCGGGCAATCTCGGCTGCGTGGCGCTGAGGGGTGCGCGGCATGCCCTCCGGAGTGTCTCTCGGCCCCGTCGTTGGATTGACCCGTTCATGTTGTCCATGCTTGTGGTCTTGTTTGCCATGCCGTTGCCATGCCTCGATGCCAAACCGCCTCACCTCGAGACTCTCCCCGACGGCTTCCTCTATGGGCTGCCCCCCGCTGTGGAAAAAAAGACTTTAGTGTTCGCGGGCCAAGACGTACCTTTAGCCAGACAGGACGTTCGCGACAGAATCCTCCGTGAGATCAACTACCTTTTGCTCGACAGGCGCTCGAGGGTGCTCCTGTGGTTGAAACGCGCCGATGAACTGCGACCGACCATCGCCCCTATCTTGAAAAAATACGACCTTCCCCCCGAGTTTATCTACCTTGCAGCCATCGAAAGCAATTACAACGGCCGAGCGCTGTCTTCCGCAGGCGCTTTTGGCTACTGGCAATTCATTAAGTCCA
The DNA here is from genome assembly GCA_049969795.1 of Desulfomonilaceae bacterium. Classification (GTDB taxonomy): domain Bacteria; phylum Desulfobacterota; class Desulfomonilia; order Desulfomonilales; family Desulfomonilaceae; genus JAUPKT01. The sequence goes on along the minus strand of JBMFOE010000019.1, from coordinate 31,586 downwards.
CTGCCCAGAAGGGGCCTTCAGGCGCAGATCAGTACGATTGGAAGATGAGGATCACTCATTGGAAGGATGAGCGAGCAGACCTTGTGCAATCTACCCATTCGGCGGCGAGGTACCTCGCCTGGATGAATCGGATAAAAAAAATTACGTTAGAGAATGGCGCAGAAAAGCAAGGGTTTGGGGATTGGTTTCTAACCGCCGCTGCATATAACGCGGGCCCGACGCGTGTGCTGCAGCGTATGAATGCCTTTGGAACAACTTCCTATTGGGATACGCCTTTGCCAAAAGAGACTGAACAGTATGTGCCCCGATGGATAGCCATTGGTCTCATCGGTCATCATAGAGAGTTTTACGGCGTCCCGCCAGCTCAGAACCGGCCAGTGAGCTTTGATACCCTAAACAAGGTCGTGCTCGTGAAAGACCTCCCCATGGCGGTCATGGCGAAGATGTTGAAGGTAAGTCCTCGGACTATCTGGGAACTCAATTCGAGCATACCCGCTGACAAGGCGGTGTTTCCAGCTCGGCACGGCAGCTCCCGCGTCGCCCACACCATTCATGTCCCAAAAGGTTCTGCAAAACAATTCCTCGCGCAATTGGCTGCCCAGGGATATACCAAGAAGAAAAACTGAGCGGCCTGCGACTCCGATAAGGAAGAGGCTAAGGATTCGAGACGGCCAGGAGGAGTACCTCGTCTTCACCTGCCGCCCTGCATTCAGCGTCTGTAAACGCCCTGAGGTATAAGCCGTCTCCCGGCTGGAGCAGGTAGGCCTCGGCATGGGCTACGATGTGAGCGGTTCCGTGGATGCAGTAGATAAACGTATCGCCCTGGGCGTCCAAGACAAAAGGCGCTGCGTCGGACGCGACAGTGATGGTTCGCACGAGCATCTCGGGTTTCTCGACGTGATCGGTCAGCGCCTCGATTGATACGCCTTCCTTCTGGCTGTCCTTGGGTCGTGCACCGGACGCAGGGCAAAACACCGCCGGTCCATAGAGCATCTCGTCGAGCAGGGCGCCGGCCTTCATTTCGAATGCGTCTGCAATCTTTATCAGCGTGTTGAGGGTTGGGGAGGTCTTGTTGAGTTCAATAGAGCTGAGGTTGGACGCCGCAATGCCAGTCAGTCGTGACAGGTCAGTGAGGGAGAGCCTCCTTTTTTTTCTGTAGAGCCGAATCCGAGCCCCTACGCCTCTAGCGAAACCGTCCATGGATGCTCCTGCGCCGTCATGTTCTCGGAATCGGGAATCCCGCAGTCCTTGTCGCGGGTCGAGCTCGTCCCGGCAAACCGGCGCGGATTCTTCAAAAGCGCCTCCCGTTGTTGAACATGCGAGGTCATGGGTATGCGGGCCTCTTCCTCGTTGAAATCTTCAAAAACGTTGCAAAAAAAGAGCCAAGGACCTATCCAAACAAGACCTGCTCAAGGTCTTTGACGTGGCGCACCTCCGTAAAATCGATCCCTTCGGGCAAACGAGTCGGCCCTGGATTGAGGGGTGGCGCAAAGACCTTGGGAAAGCCCAAACGAGCAGCCTCGCCTATTCGTTCGGAACATCGAGAGACTCGACGCACTTCTCCAGAAAGTCCGATTTCTCCCAACACAATTGCCCCTTGGTGAACGGGTTTGTCAACAATGGATGACAGGAGCGCAGCGAAGATTGCGAGGTCCACGGCAGGGTCGTTTGCCCGGACTCCTCCCACGACATTCACGAAAATATCTTGATCGCTCAGGAACAGCCCCAATTTCTTTTCCATGACGGCTGCCAGAAGCGCCAAGCGCTGGGGTTCCACCCCGAGACACATGCGTCTTCCTTGGCCAGGGACAGGCCCGGTGACCAACGCCTGAATCTCTGCCAAAAGAGGCCGGGAACCTTCCATGAGAGCCGTGACTACCGAGCCGGAAACTCCCTCCGGTCGTTCCGACAAGAATAACTCCGAAGGGTTTACCACCTCTTCCAAACCAGATTCGTGCATCTCGAAGACCCCGATCTCGCTCACCGCGCCAAACCGGTTCTTGACGGCCCTCAAGAGCCTGTACGGATGTCCGCGTTCCCCTTCGAAGTACACCACTGTATCGACCATATGTTCGAGCATCTTCGGTCCCGCGATGGCGCCTTCTTTGGTAATATGTCCGACAATAAAACATGCAGAAGAGCTTGATTTAATCCACTGAATGATGCTCGAAGCGGCTTCCCGCACCTGCGACATGCTCCCCGGGTGAGACTGAATTTCCTGACGATAAAGGGATTGAACCGAGTCAAGGACCATCACATCAGGCCGCGCCTTGTCCAAGGCTTCCAACAGGACGTCGAGCTGATTTTCGATCATGATGAGGAAATGATCGCCTGCCACCCCAAGTCTTTCACCGCGGAGTCGGAGCTGTTCCGCGGATTCCTCTCCTGATATGTAAAGCGTCTTGACGCCTGCCGCTGAAAGTCGATCCAGGGCCTGCATGAGCAGCGTGGTCTTTCCTATGCCAGGGTCCCCGGCCACAAGGATGACGCTGCGCTTCACGATGCCTCCGCCAAGCACTCGATCCAACTCGCCGATGCCTGTCCGGAGGGGCTCATTCAGTCCGCATTCGACCTCGCTGAGCGCGATGACCGCGGCGTCGTCGTGGTCAATTCGTCCACGCAACGCCGTCTTTTGTCGAGGCGCTTCTCTTTCTTCCACTGAGTTCCATGCGCCGCAACCCTGGCATCTCCCCATCCATTTGGGAAACGTTTTTCCGCATTCGCGGCAGACAAAAACAGTCTCGGTCTTCACCTCTCACCTCGCGTGCACGCGTTGGCGCGTCATGATAAACTGAGGCAAACTAATTTTGACGGCATACGAATGAATCCTCCGCCGCGATACCGCACCCTGTCTTCCTGGCTCAAAAGCGTCTTTGGCGAGCCTGTGCGCAAGATCAGCATTGACGCAGGCTTGGGCTGCCCCAACCGCGGGGCTCCTGGCAGGAACGGGTGCATCTATTGCAACAGCCGAGGTTCAGGGACAGGGGCATTTTCCCAGGGGCTCTCCATAGGAGAACAGATCGATCGAGGCATCGCGTTCCTCAGTCAGCGGTATGGGACAAAAAAGTTTATAGGATATTTTCAATCTTTTACCAATACGTACGGACCGCCAAATCGCCTGCGTGCGCTCTATGCAGAGGCCTTGGCCAGACCGGAAGTAGTGGGACTCGCCATCGGGACAAGGCCGGACTGCGTCGCTGACGAGACCTTGGATATGATCGCAGAGCTTGCTCAAAACCGCCTGATATGGATGGAGTATGGCCTCCAGTCTGTCCACGACCGAACACTGGAACTGATTAAAAGGGGTCACCAATCGGCCGAATTTTTCGACGCGCTGCAACGGACGAGAAAGCGTAATCTGCCAGTCGTCGTACATCTCATCCTCGGCCTCCCGGGAGAGACCCTGGAGGACATGATCGAGACCGCCAAGGCTGTGGCCACGGCCGGCGTCCAAGGCGTGAAGCTTCATCCACTCTATGTCGTGCGCGGAACAGAGCTGGCGCAGCTTTATGAAAAAGGGGAATATGAACCGCTTTCCGAAGAGGACGCCAGGAAGGCGATCATGGCCGTGTTGCGCGTCTTGCCGCCGGATGTGGTGGTCCATCGTCTCACTTCAGATCCCCATCCCGAGGAACTCGTCGCTCCTTCTTGGATGCTGGACCGCCGCAAGGTGCGAAACGATTTGCTCAAGGAAATGGACGCGGTAGGGTTTCGGCAGGGGGCTCTCTTCGATGGGTTGTTAGGAATTATCAGATCACCGGGATGTTTTCCGGTTGCGATGTGTGAGGCAACGGGAAAATAAGTCATTAAAGTTGATCAACTCAGTGTTATTCCAAAACAAAAATGACTTCTGCCCGTACGCGATACTCCTGGATTTTCCCTGCTTCACACATGACGCTCATGTCGGTAATCTTCATGCCCGTAATGTTCCGCAACGTCTTATTCGCCCTCTCGAAGGCTACATTGACAGCTTCATCAAAGCTGTTTGGGGAGCCTGCTATCACCTCTGTGACCCTCGCGACTCTACCGATTGCCATAACAGCACCCTCCTCTCCAGTTGCCTCACGCACTCTCAAACTAATGTATGATGACGTCCTTTGTCAACTTGAACCGTAGCGACCTGAAAGCTCATCGAGGCGCCGCTGATGCCGCGCTAAAGATCCCATATACTTAGGTTAGCCATTGTCTGACTGTTATTGGAGTACGTGGGCCATGTGATCTCGTAGTGTTCGACTTCATCTCCCCACTGATCCCAACCGGCTCTCTTGCCTCTCGCAAAAAGTTCCACGTAAGGTCCTGGGCTGCACTTTTCGATAATCCCATACAATTCGTCCGGCTTTCTCGAGTGTTCCCTCTTTTGAGCGGCTATAACATTAACCTGTCTTCTCCCAGCCGACATGGTTCGCATTCTTCCCCTGACGCCGAACAAGACCATCTCCGTGGTGTTTCGGAAGTAGAAACCGACGCCTCGCCCGTCCGGTCCTCCGTCTTTTCTTATCTTGTACCATACTATGTTTGTCTTGTAATGAAATCCCCAAGCGCTCATGACAGAAAGGCCCTCAGGAAGCAACGCGTTGGGTACCCACAAATAGAGATGGCAATCCTCAGCGGCGACTTGCGCGACAGGCAGCGATATTATTTCTTCTAGGGTCAATGTCGTGTATCGCGACAATCTCTTGTGCTCAGGAGCCATCTTGCCCGTTCGATTGGTAAACTGCCAGGGAGGATCCGCCAAAATGGTTCGGTACTTTCGCTCGGACAGCGTCGTCAAAAAATGTTCCGTCAAACTCGCGTTGGCCACGGTTAGCAGTCCTCTCTGTAGAGGAGTTTCGTGATTCCAAACACCAGTAATGGACAGCCGGCGCCTCCTCCTCCCTCTATTCTGGGCAGCAATTTGGACATATGTGTAGTCGAAGCGCCGTATGATTCACCGCGTCCCAGATCATCAAATATCTCCTGGAGATGATCGCTCCTGGTGACGATAATCCCGATACTTATGGCCCTCAGGTCAAATAACAAGCGAAAGTTATTCAAGTCTCTGTCGAAAAACGGGTCCTTGTTGTTCCATTCGATTTCTAAAGCAACCTTGTTCTTATAGCAGTCCACCTTGTGCGTTGGAGATTCAAGAATCAGATGGTCAATTTTGAAAGATGTCGCGAACTTTTTTTCTATCCAGCCCCGACTGAACAAAAAGGTGTCGATAGAGGCAGCTACTTTAGACTTTCTGCCGCCGCCCACGAGGAGCCAGCTCTTACAAAGCCTGAACTGGGTTAATAAATCGACGACATCTTGCCACTCCCCAGGAAAATCATGTTTAAGGATCGCGCACGCGTGTCTCCATTCACGGACTTCGTAATGATCCTGAATAAATTTAGGCAGCAGCGATATGCCCATGAGATTGTTTCCTGGTGTGAAGCAATATCCTCACAATGGAATCCGTTTCCCACACAATGTGCTCGACGGAACATGATGAGTCAAGAAAAATATAATTCGTGGATACGCGCGGCCTGCGCCTGCCAGGGAAAGGTCAGGAGACGTTATCGAGCAGGATAACCTGTGGTTGGCTGACATGCACGGTTGGGACGCGTTGGCCGTCCATGATTGACGTGCGCGATGCGACGGAGCCTCATTGCTGAGACGCCCACCGATAAATCTTCTCTGCTGCGTTGAAATGGCGCTGCGTATTCAGTACGACGATGAGACGCTCCTTGCCATGATCCTTGAACAGCGCCACAATGCATTTGCCGGCTGCGTCCGTGTATCCCGTTTTTGCCCCTTCAACAGGGAGTCCTCTCTCCAAAAGCTTGTCGTTGGATACTAGTTTGTATTCACGGGGCTTGGGGTTGAGCGTCCGGAACGTATAGGTCTTCATGCGGGCGATTTGGCGTATCAAAGGATAGGAAAAGGCTTTTCGGGCGATGAGGGCAACGTCCTGCGCGGACGCTGTGTTGGAAAGTTTGGCGATTTGATCTTCCGCGGCGGCGTTGGCAGAACGTATTTTCACGTCCAAACCGCTCGGGGTGTAGAATCTTGTGTGCACGGCGCCCAGCTCCCGCGCCTTCTGGTTCATGGCGGCGAGAAAACCGGAGCGGCCTCCTTTCGGATATGATCGGGCCAGGGTCTCTGCGCAGTCATTGCCTGATTCGATGAGAAGGCCGTGGAGCAGATCGCGCGTAGTGATGCGATCGCCAGGACGGATGCCCACCACGTGCTTCTCGATCTTTCTGATGTCTTGAGGCGCTTCGCAAACCTCGTCGAGGTTCATATCGTCTATGACCACCATGGCAGTGACAAGCTTGGTGATACTTGCGATCGGCAAGGGCTGAGCGCTGTTTTGGTCAAGGAGGACTTCATTGGAGCTGCAATCCAGGCAGAGCAACGCCTTCGCCTTGACCCTCGGAACGGCTGCCGGCCTTGAGAGACGCGGGGACGACGGGGCGCTCCCGAGAGCGATAATGCGGGAGACCGTACTCGAATCTGTGTCCGTTCGCGCAGAGACATGGTGCGAGGTTGCAGGGTTTTGAGCTGACCCCTGGCGTGTCTGAGTGGGACGGTGCAACGCGAGCCTGCCCGTGAGATTTTCTATCTGTCCCAGAGCTGACGTGTGAGCCAGAATCGGGGCTGTACCGGATACGCGCGGCGTCTGTCGCGCTCCGACGTTGCCGTCGTGTCTTGCGGCGGCATGTGGTGATTTTGCATGCAGAGGCGCCGCGGCCGGAACGACCTGAAATTGACGCGCCTTATTGAGGAGGCGCTCCATGGAAAGGTCCTGGAAAGCCGGCTCGAGCGCGTGCGTTGACAACGGACAACTCGCCGCGACAAAGAGCGCAACCAGTATTGCGAAGTATCCGGGAGACAAAATTGAAGCGCGGGCTCGGTTGCAACGGGTCATAGTTGGCCCTGTGGTTGTCGGAGCGGCAAGGTCTTCGCCGCGTTTTTCCTTCGAGGGGGCGTTCGCCCTGAGAACATGACTCCCAGGGATGATGAGAACAGGTTGGTTCCTCAAGCTCTCTCTGCGGCGCCTCATATCATCGGCGCCCGTCTGGGCCGCTCCACCCACGTCGCGGCAGGAGGCTCCCTTTCTCTCTTGGCGACAAAGTGTACGATCAGAAAACGCGACTGTCAATAAAATCCAAGCGATATCTTCAGCATTTACAAGCAGCCATTCCCCCGCAACGCGCTTGGGCCTTGGAAACACTCAGGTTCGGGTGAAAAGTCTTTTTCGATCATCGCATACGCGCTGTGGTTGTGGATGGATTCGAAATTCTCCGCCTCGACCCGGTACCACGGAAAGTTGTTTCTTGCCTTGAGCTGGGTTACTGAAGCGCGCACCACATCCTCGACAAACATGGGATTGTCATAGGCCTTTTCGGTCACATATTTCTCGTCAGGCCTTTTCAAGAGCGAGTAGATTTCCGAGCTTACCGAAGACTCGACGATTTCTATAATCTCCTCTATCCAAAAAAATTTCTTGAATCTGAGCTGCACTCTTACAAGCCCTCGTTGATTATGGGCGCCATATTGCGAGATCTCTTTCGAGCACGGACACACCGTGGTAACAGGCACCTCGACCCCCACGATGAGATCGAAGCGATCGGACAAGGCTCCTCTCATGAAACACGTGTACGACATTAATCCCGGCGTGGCGGTGACAGGGGCCTTCTTCTCCACGAAATAGGGGAATTCGACGTTCATGTGCGCGCTCTTGGCATTGAGCTTCTTCTTGATTTTCTGAAGCACTTCCTCGAATTTCTCCATGGAGATCTCGCCGCGGAATTCGTTCAATACTTCAATGAAGCGGCTCATGTGTGTGCCCTTGAAGTTATGGGGCAAATTCACGAAGAGGTCGAAGAGCCCGACGGTATGCTGAAATCCCTTGGCTCTATCTTTGACGCGTATGGGATAGCGCAGGCCTTTTACTCCGACCTTATCGATAGGTATTTTTCTATTGTCGGTCCGGCTCTGCACGTCTGGTATGGCGTGAATTCTCAACTGTGGTCTCCTCGTTTGTCATCGTCCGACCGTGTATGTTGAACTGGTCGCTCGCTATGAGACTTGTAGTGGCACACGCGATGACGTATGAAGTACAGGAGGTCGCGGATGAAATCAAGTTTTGACGGCGACCGCGACGCCCCTCGCGACCGACCACGCGGCATGTCGTGAGCGATACCCGGCGAAACGCGCCTCACCCATCTCTGACGAAGGCTGCCCTGGATTTATCCGACTCCCACACAGACACGCTGTATAAGAGCGGTCCCATTGCACCGAGCTTCTCCTCTAGCTCGGCGAAGATAAATGCTGCAATATTTTCTGCAGAAGGTTCCCTCGCGTCAAAGGGAGGAATGTCGTTCAGATAGGTATGGTCCAGCTTGGAGAGCGTCTGAGCAAGGATGGTTTTGAGATGCGCAAAATCGATAACCATACCTCCGTTGCCCAGAGTTTGGGATCGTGCGACAACGTGCACCCGATAATTGTGGCCATGCAAGCGCTCGCATTTCCCATTGTAGTCTCTCAGGCGGTGCGCCGCGGAAAAGGCGTCGATGATTTCGACTTCATACATAGTGTGGAGGCTCCATGTGACGGTGGCAATACTTAATATAAAACGTAAAAGTATATTGAAAAACGTTGGATTCTGTCAATGAAATAATCGGAGAAATCCGTTGACATTTCGACCCAAAACTGCATATATCACTTCCCGATTCCCGGACTCAAGCGCCGACTTGGGGCTGCTCATCGGGAAAGCGCGCAACAGGAGTTTTGGTATGATGCCTTTCCGCTGGGGTCTTGTGGTCTTTGTCATCTGCGCCTTCAGCTTCCCCGTGTCTCACGGCAATCCTGTCGAGGCCGCTGATTTATCAGTGAGAAAGGCGGCGACGCCTTCAGGGCCCACAGCCTTGGATCCTTACGGCGTGCTTCAGAAAAGGGAAAACGGCGCAGAAAACGCCAAAAGCCCCATTGGGCTCTCGCCCATGCCCTTTCGACCTCAGCCATTGTCTGTGGCATACGAATCTCAGAATGAAGACCCGCGTCCAAAATATTTCTCGTACCCCGATATACGAGAGTTGGTGAAAAGGGTCAACCCATCAGTCGTATCCATTCGCATGTTGGAGGCTGGTTCTCAATGGTCTTTGGGCGGCATAGGATTATCCCATGAACCCCAGGGCAAGGCCATGGGATATGGATCCGGTTTTATCGTCGCGCGTAACGGCCTCATCCTCACCAATGAACACGTCCTGCGCAACGGGAGTCAGATAGAGGTTGAGCTCCTCAATGGGAGAAAATACGCTGCGAGAATCCTCTACAAGGACCCCAAAAATGATCTCGCCCTCATCAAGATAGACGCAGACGGTCTTCAGCCTGTGAAGTTTGGAAATTCAGACAGCGTGGAACTTGGGGAATGGGTTGTTGGCATCGGCAACCCTTATGGTATAGGCCAGTCTATCATGATCGGGATAGTGAGCGCGCAACGGCGAACCATACCCGGCGCGGGCTATCCTCCGCTGATTCAAATTGACGCTGCCATGAACCTCGGCAATTCAGGGGGACCTCTTTTTAATATGGCGGGCGAAGTTATTGGCATCAACACTATTCTTCTGTGGAAGAGTCAGGGCATCGGCTTTGCGACGCCTATCAACACAGCCCGAGATTTCTTGGCCAAGAATAGATTGGCGCTCGAGCCCGCAAAATCTGTGGCCGCTGCCATAGAAGGGCCGCTGGGGCCGGTGTCGGATCAGCCCAGGGCCATGTCTGAACAGTTCAACCCCCTCGATCCCCCCTGGAAATTCAAACGATAATTTCGTACAGTCTAGATTGCGTGTCCCTTTACTGCACGCCCGCGAGGCGGGGACAGACTATTGTGTTGACGTGAGAGACGGCAATTTGTGAGGAGTCTTTGCGATGGCAGAAAGAAAGGGCTCAAAGAAAACCCAACAGTTGAAGGAACAACTGGCGAGAGAACCCCGGCGATGCTGGGATGCTGCAACCGCCTCGGAACAAAAAGAGATTCTTGCCTACTGTGAGAAGTACAAAGACTTCCTCAATCGGGCTAGAACAGAACGCATGGCCGTTCGAGTCATCACGGACATGGCCGAAAAGGAGGGATATCTTCCTCTGTCAGAACGGACTTCGCCAGGCCAGAAGGTGAGCCACACCTCCCGGGGAAAATTCGTTGCCTTGGCCGTGCTCGGCCAAAAACCACTCACCGAAGGGATGCGTATTATTACCTCTCACATCGATTCCCCGCGACTCGACCTCAAACCAAATCCCTTGTTTGAAGAAGCCGGCTTGGCCTTTCTCAAGACCCACTATTACGGGGGTATCAAGAAATATCACTGGGTGGGACGGCCGTTGGCGCTTTGTGGAACGGTGATCAAGGCCGATGGTCGCGCTGTGGAAGTGGAACTCGGCGTCGCTGCAGATGAACCAGTCTTTACCATTCCGGACCTCCTGCCGCACCTCTCGCGGAAAATGATGGATCAGAAGGCCTCAGAGTTCATTCCCGGCGAGAATCTCAACCTGATCGTCGGCGGCAAGCCGTATCCGGATAAAGAGGCTGGGGACAGAGTGAAGCTCGCTATTCTCGAGATACTTCATCACAAATATGGGCTGAAAGAGGAAGACCTCATCGGCGCTGAGATAGAAGTGGTGCCTGCTGAACCGGCGCGCGACGCGGGACTGGACGGGAGCTTGATCCTCGGCTACGGTCAGGATGACCGCGTGTGCGCCTACACCGCGCTGACTGCAATACTTGGGACAAAAGAACCGGAGCACACTGCCGTGGCGGTCTTTTACGACAAGGAAGAGGTAGGCAGCGAAGGAAACACAAGCGCCAAGTCGCGAGTCCTGGAGATGTTTCTCATGGACCTCATGGACAGCAGCGGCGTCGAGCCCACTACCAGGGCGATGCATCACTGCCTTTACCGCAGCAAGGCCCTGTCCGCGGATGTAACCGCGGCATTCGATCCCACCTATCCAGACGTGTACGAGAAAAGAAACTGTGCATTCTTGGGATATGGCATCAACCTCACCAAGTACACCGGCCACGGAGGCAAATATATGGCCTCTGAAGCCAACGCCGAATACATGCATTGGGTAAAGAAACTTTTCAACGATAATCATATCGTCTGGCAGGCAGGAGACCTCGGCAAGATCGACGAAGGCGGCGGCGGAACAGTCGCAAAATATTTGGCGAATTGCGGTATGGAGATCATTGATTGCGGGCCTGCCTTGCTCGGCATGCATTCTCCCATGGAGCTTAGTTCCAAGGACGACGTGTGGATGTGCCACAAGGCGTTCCAGGTATTTTTCACGAAATAGATTCTGGGGAGCGTCTTCGACCCAAGTGCGACGCGGTCGCGGCGAGTCGCCGTGGCTCGGAATGGATCGCGGGAGTGTGCCGTCCATAAGTTCACATCAATGAACGCTATTTTTTGACAACACCGCAGGAGTTTTCCCGGCGTCTCGCGTCAGGCAACGTCACTTTACTTGCTATAACAAAATATTAGGGACGCCCCTCTTCCATATTTTCTCTCCATTCGCCCCAAAAAAGTAGTTGCCTTCGCGTGACATAGTACTGTAAACTGAAAAAATGCTTGGGGCACCTCGCGCCTCATGGAGGGAGATCGCGCCGCAGGAGCGAACAACGGGCGGCCGCGAGCGTACAACAGGAACACAGCATCGAGAAACGTCGATCCGGGTCCAGAAGGCTGAATCAGCCAACCCGAAACACATACCGGAGGTACACAGTTATGGAACGCAACGTGTGCGTAATCGCCGGGGGAATGTCAAAGTGGGGAGTACGTGACGGGAGTCAACGCGACTTCTTCCAAGAAGCGGCAAAGGCTTGTTACGACGACAACCCGCACCTGAACCCCAAGGATATTGACGGGCTGCTGGTCGCGTCCGCCTACACCGAGCGGACTTCGTACCAGACGCATTTGGCCCCATTGGTGGCTGAATATGTCGGGGTCAAGCCACGGAGCATATGCGCACGGGTGGAACTCCTCTGCGCAAGCGGCAGTTCCGCAATCATCCTCGCCTTTGCATTGATCAAATCAGGGCAGGCGGATGTGGTCATGGTTGCAGGCGGAGAGAAGCTCTACACGCCGCAGAAATGGGAAGTTTTCTACAGTGAACTCGCGTCCGTTGACCATGACTGGGACGGCAGCCAGGGCCTCGGCCTGCCGCCGCCAGCTTTTGCCATGGTCGCCAAGCAGCACATGAAGCAATATGGCACCAAGAAAGAACATTTGGCCGCTGTGTCAGTAAAGAACCGGCGCAATTCGTCGAAAAACCCCAAGGCCCAATTTCAGACGCCGGTAACCATGGAAGAGGTCATGAACGGCCGCATGATTGTGGCGCCCCTCACCCTGTACGACTGCTGTCCCATCACAGACGGCGCTGCTGCGGTGGTGCTGGCTGTCGAAGAAAAGGCCAAGGCCATGACGGACAAACCCCTGGTCTATATTAGGGGAACAGGTCAGGCGTCCGTCAACAACATGTCGGCCAATATGCCCAACTGGACCACCTGGGAGGCGCTCAAAATCGCGGCTCAGGAAGCGTATAGAAAGGCCAAAGTGGAACCCAAAGACATTGACGTGGCCATGACGCACGACTGTTTCACCATCTCCGAGATCATCGAGATGGAAGACCTGGGATTCTGCAAAAAGGGCGAAGGCGGCCCCTTTGTTGCAGATGGTCAAAATGATTTTGGTGGAACGGTGCCTACGAACACGGATGGCGGTCTGTTGGGCTGCGGGCATCCGTTTGGCGGCACGGGAATCAGACAGGCCATTGAAGTAATGAGACAACTTCGAGGCGACGCCATTCAGCAAGTCCCTGGCGCCGCGATTGGGTTGACGCATAATCTAAGCGGGTTTATCGCCGCTCACACCGTCCTGATTTACGGCAAGGAGGTCGCATGAGCACCCCAGGGATCTCGATACTCGAAGGCAAATACATGGTGACCATGGACCTGTTCCCCCAGCAGTCCAAAGAGTTCAACCAAATCTATAAGTTTTACGAATACTTGAAAGAGGGACGCTTTACCACGACCAAGTGCAAAGACTGTGGCGCTGAGCCATTTCCTCCACGGATCCTTTGTCCAAACTGCTATAGCACGAACATGGAATGGATTGATTGGCCTACCGAAGGAACGGTCATAGACGTCACCGAAGAGGTGGTGGGCGTGCCCCTGGGGTTTGGCAAGCCTCCTCTCATCCATGCCTTGGTGGATCTTGGGGGGAAAAGGACTTTCTTTGTGAGGATTATCAATTGCAAAGAGGGAGAGCTCAAACCGGGCGACAAGGTAAAGCTCGCCGTGTTTGATATCGATCCCGTACCACAAGAGTCAGGAAGGGAGGTCGTGAATATCCCAAGAGTCTTCTATGCATTTGAACCAGTAAGATGAGAAGATGCGCAGCCTTAACCGAATTGAGCCGGAGGCGTCAAGCCGCAGCTCCACTATTTTTTCAGGCGCCGGCTGCCTGGCCAGCCGGACGAAATCCATTTCTTGCCCTTAAAGGAGGAAAAGCATGTCCTTAGACTGGTTGCCACGTGATAATAGCCAAAAGGATCATATCCTCATCGGCTCGGAGCACTGGGGAACAGAGGCCCCGTGCACTGTCTATGAAAAGAAACCCCTCACTTCGCCCGACGGCAAGGAGATCGAAGGCCTGTACGTGGCCTGGATCCGGTTGAACAATCCAAAACAGTACAACTCGTACACCACAGAGATGGTAAAAGGGGTCATCGCAGGGTTTTCCGCTGCAAGCCAGGATCGCACTGTGGTCGCGGCAGTGTTTACCGGTACGGGAGACAACGCATTCTGCACAGGCGGAAATACGAAAGAATACGCCGAGTACTACTCCATGCGGCCCCACGAATACGGCGAATACATGGACCTCTTCAACGGGATGGTCGATTCCATTCTCAACTGTAAGAAGCCCGTGATCTGTCGAGTAAACGGCATGAGGGTCGCCGGCGGACAGGAAATAGGCATGGCGTGCGATATAGCCATATCCAGCGACCTGGCGGTTTTTGGCCAGGCCGGCGCCCGTCATGGCTCCAGCCCCGACGGCGGTTCCACGGATTTCCTGCCCTGGTTTCTCTCCATGGAAGACGCGATGTGGAACTGCGTAAGCTGCGAGATGTGGAGCGCCTACAAGATGAAAGCCAAGAACCTCATCTCAAAGGTCGTTCCTGTCCTGAAGCAAGGCGACAAATTTATCCGCAACCCGCTTGTGATCACAGACACGTACGTGTTGGATGGGGAGATCGTGTATGGCGAGTTCAAGACAGGCGCCGCGGCAAAAGAAGCCAAAGAGATGATGAAAGAGCTGCCTCGGGATTTTGAACTCCTCGACAGGGAAGTGAACCGCGTCATATGGACCTACGCCAATCTGTTCCCAGGGTGCTTGATCAAGGCCATAGACGGCATTCGAGCCAAGAAAAAATTCTTCTGGGATCAGACAAAGCTGGCAAACAGGCACTGGTTGATGGCCAACATGGCCTACGAAGCCTTCCTAGGATTCAACGCCTTCAATACCAAAAAGATCACAGGCAAAGATGTTATTGATTTCCTCAAGTGGAGACAACTCATCGCCCAAGGCGCAAGATTCCAGCCCGAAACCTGGGAGCAAGTGTTCGCCAAGCCCCAAGGGTAGTATGAAACGCATCTAGTCTGGCGGGGACCCTCACGGGTTCCCGCCTTTATGTTCTAGAGGAGGCGCCCATTATGGATTACAAGTTAATACGCTGTGAACCGCTGTTCGATAACGCGGTGATCAAAATCGTCTTGAACGCCCCAAAAGGCAATGTGCTCGAGGCTGCCATGCTTCGAGAAATGCTCCACGCATTGCAAGGCCCATGCGCGAATAAGCACGTGAAGCTGATTGTCTTCGAGGGGGAAGGCAAACACTTCTCCTTTGGCGCGAGCGTGCCGGAGCATACCAAAGATCGGGCGGCAATGATGCTCAACGCCTTCCATGCCGTGTTTTATCAGCTCGCGAGAATGGCTACGCCGACCATGGCGGTTGTGCGAGGTCAGTGCCTCGGCGGCGGCATGGAATTAGCGCTTGCCTGCAACTTTATTGTCGCTGACTCAACAGCGATGTTCGGACAGCCGGAAATCGTGCTCGGGGTTCTCCCGCCGCCAGCATCGGTGATGCTCCCCAAAAAGGTGGGGCAGGCACTGGCTGACGATATGGTACTGACAGGCAGGTCCATCGACGCAGCCGAGGCCCACGCACGGGGCCTTGTAAATCTGCTTGCAGAGCAAGGTCAGGACGCCTGGGAAGCTGCAGCCGCGTGGATTGAAAAATACATACTGCCCAAAAGCGCCGCCAGCCTCAGAATCGCAAATTCGGCCGTGAGAAAAGACTTTTTCAGAGGCATCTGGGAAGACTTGCCTCGCATGGAAGGCATCTACCTCAAAGAATTGATGGAGACGCACGACGCGAACGAGGGCATCAACGCGTTTATAGAAAAGCGCAAACCTGTCTGGAAGAACGAATAGCGTCTCCCGGCTCACAGCGGTTCTCGAAGTGAATCGTGAAGGGGACAGAAGGCTCTCTGTCGATTGAGGGGAGTCGAAATTGCCGCGTCGCCTTCGGCTCCTCGCAATGAGAAACACGCCCTTGGTGTTTCATCGCGAGCGAGGCAAAGCAATCGCGCGCAAACTCAGAGAACCCAGAACCGAGGCGCGAGGACTGCTAAAGAGCGCCGAGGAAATTTATTTACACGCCCGATTGCCTCGTCATTGACTTGGCAGCAGCGGCAGAGGGCATGCTGAACCAGCACGCTTTAGCGGCCGCCGCCTCAGCCTGTGCCGAGGGGAGGAAAGGCGAGCGGCTCTGCGTCGGGAAATGTCAGCATAGCGACGTTCTGGCGAGGAGGGGCCGTCGCGTCTGCTGCGGGAGCGTCAAGGACATTCCCCGCATCGCTCTGAGGACCTATTGGGCTTCGAGGCGAACCTCCCTGATTCGGGCAGTTGCAATCAACCTGCGTCTTGAGCTGATCCAGCTTTTGCATGAGCTGGGTCGTCTCGTTGATCTGGCGAGAGACGTCAGATAACGTCTTGCTTATCAGAGCGCTGCCTTGGGTCTGCCAATAGGCTATTTTTGCCTCTGTTTCGGCGCTTCGATCCTGGAGTTGCGCGCGGAGCTGTTGAAGCTTTTCCACCTGAACCGCGAGGTCTTTTTGCGCGACGTCGAGTTGCTGCGCGACCCGTGTGCGCGCAAGAGTCATTTGACTGTCAGCTTTTTGTCGAGCTGCTTGGATGCGCTCTATTTGGCGATTTATCTGCTCTTGGAGGATCTGGATGGTGGCGTCCAGGGAACCGAGCTCAGCGGCGTGGCCAAGAATCGGGCACAGGAGCGCTACTGCAGTAATCACAGTGATAATTTTGGCGTTGACTCTCATTGGCGTATGACTCCGGGCGGCGCTTCTTTATTTCACCAACTTATACCATAAAAATAGGCCAATTACAATCATTTCTTAATGTAATGTCTAGACTATGGCTCGGCAGCGCTTCCCCCGCGCTCGCGAAAAATAGATAAGCCTGGCCCGTAAATGAGATCATCCACGATAGACGTGAAACGAGAGAACCTCGGATACTTTCTTATATTGGACTGGATGTATTCACATGTCCTAGGTATTGCGGACAGGTAGCGAGTCGAAGCCCTGACATACGTCTGATACCCAAACGTGCCAAGGGCCTTGATATTTCGCTGGAGTGAGACGACGTCGAACAAATAGCGAAAATGATCGAACGACCCCGCCAGCTCTTTGTACGCATTCTCGTAGAATCGCGTGATCAATTCATCGACAAGTTCCTCAGGGAGAGAAACATAGGAATCTCGCAGCAGCGAAGCGAGATCGTATTGGGCCGGCCCCAGGCGTGCGTCCTGGAAGTCGATCACTGCCAGATTCCCCTCATGGAGCATGATGTTGCGTGCGTGGTAATCACGATGACAGAATACAGGATGATCGAAGTCGATTTGGCCGCATATTTCTTGAAGTAACTCAGTCAGCGTCTTCAATGCCTTGGGCGATGGTTGGTCCTCCGCGACGTTGCGGACGTAGTGCGTGATGAAGAAGGCGAATTCTTCCATAAATTTGGCCGGCGTGAACCGAGGATTGAAATTTTCGCACAGGTGGTGGTGGGGTTTGGCATTCCGCTGGAGTCGTATCAGGATTTCGACGGCGGCTTCGTAGAGTGGCCGTATCGCCCCGATGTGAGAATTTTTTATGACGTCTTCGAGGCAGCAGGTCCCCAGGTCTTGAAGAACGATGACCCCTGCGCTTACGTCGCGCCAGTGGACGGCAGGGACAGGGAGCCCTAAGTCGCGTAAAAATTGTTGAACTGCCAAAAAACGACGCGCCTCATCGGTGGAAGGATCTGCCATTGCCATCAAAACAAGGGGGTCGCGGTTATTCAAAAAAAGGCGGTAATACTTTCTGGTCGATGCATCGCCGGCGATTTTTTCTATGCGGATGATTTCGCAACCGGCTGGCAGCGACGCCCGAAGCAGATCACTGGGGCATATCGATTCATTCAATGGGTCGGCTCCCCTGGCGCGTGATCACTAAGTTCTCATACGATTTTTTCACAGTCACGTCTGCCCCTACAATACAGCGTTTAAGGACAATGCCGTTTTCCACGGTGACGTTATCCCAAAATATGCAGTCTTGGGCGAAGGACCCCGCCTTGAACACGCATCCCTTCTCAGCCCACACTCCTGACCCTATGCGCGCCCCATGGTGTATCGCCACCTCAACCTCTTCCTCTAGATTCCTCGGAGGATCGAGCGTGGACAGTACGTGGGTGTGGGCGGCAAGATAGCGTTCAGGGCTCCCTATATCGTTCCAATAACCTTGCGTCACGAAGCCCATAATTGGTAGCCCGTTTTGGATGAGCTGTGGATACACGGAGTCGTTAATCTCGCAAAACACGCCGGCAGGAATATAATCGAGTATTTCGGGCTCGAGAATATGAATGCCAGTAAACACATAGGCCTGTCGAGACTCTGCGTCTCGCGGCGGCTTGTCCTTGAAATGCGTGAGGCGTCCCTCTTTGTCCAAGAACACAGGATAAAACTTGTATGGCTGCTCTTGAGGGAGCAGAATCATGGTTGCCAACGCCCCGTGGTACCGATGAAACGCCAGCGCTTCCGTGAGATCGAAATCACATACGATGTCTCCATTTACCATGAGAAATGTGTCGTCTCGGAAGAACTCTTCATTTGCCTTCAGGCCGCCCGCGGTTCCCAAGATGCTGGGCTCGAACGAAAAAGAAACCTTGTGCTTCTGGGCACACGCGTGATCGGCGAAAATCGATTGTATTGAGCGGGGGAGATGATGCAGGTTCACGCGAAATTCTGACACGCCTGAGCGAGAAAGCTTTTCCATCAACCGGATGATAATCGCTTTCCCGACCAAAGGCGCGGCCGGCTTGGCTCGCTCGAGTGTCAGGGGCCTCAACCGAGTTCCAAGACCCGCCGCAAGGATCATGGCTCTCATTCCACTCACCGATCTGTTTTGAGAAGCTGTTTCTGCCGATGCCTCTCCACAGCGAGTTCAATGAGCCTTTTTACCAATTCGGGAAAGGGTACCCCGCTCACCTCCCAAAGCTTTGGATACATGCTAATCGAAGTGAACCCGGGGATGGTATTGATTTCATTCACGACCATTTCGCCCTCTCGGGTGAGGAACATGTCAACTCGGGCCATGCCAGATCCATCAACGGCTCGAAAGGCTTGTATGGCGGTTGACGCCGCCAACTCCTGTTCCTTTGATGACAACTTCGCTGGAATGATGAGTTGGGCTGTATCACGGACGTATTTTTCCTCATAGTCGTAAAAGGAGCCCTGGGATATAATCTCGCCCGCCAAACTCGCCATGGGCGCGTCGTTCCCCAAAACAGAGACCTCCAATTCTCTCCCTACAATGCCATCTTCTACCAGTATCTTACGATCATACGAGAGAGCAAGCTCTACCGCGCGCGAAAAATCTTCAGGCCGTTCCACGCGACTTATACCCACTGAAGAACCGAGGTTCGCTGGTTTTACGTAAACCGGCAACCGACGCTCCTGAAATCGGTCCATCACGCATCGCCGCTCGTTTTCCCATTCAGACCTCAGAAACCAAAAGTATGGCCCGACTGCGAGGCCGCTGGCGCGGAATGC
The DNA here is from genome assembly GCA_049969795.1 of Desulfomonilaceae bacterium. Lineage (GTDB taxonomy): Bacteria > Desulfobacterota > Desulfomonilia > Desulfomonilales > Desulfomonilaceae > JAUPKT01. The sequence goes on along the minus strand of JBMFOE010000019.1, from coordinate 12,402 downwards.
AGCCTTCATCAACACCTTGTCCATGCCGACGGCAGAGGCCAGCACACCGCAACCCACATACGGCGTATTCGCCATCTCGAGCACGCCTTGAAGCGTCCCGTCTTCCCCATAGGCGCCATGAAGCACAGGGAATATCATGTCCGCTTTTATCACTGCCGCCTCGCCCGTTGCTCCCATGGACAACAAGCCTCCATAGGTAGGATCTGGCGGGAACATCACGCGATTTTCTTCTAGTGGCTTAGCGTCGCTGTGAAAAGAATCCGGCCTGGACGGCATCAAGTACCACATCCCCCCACGGGTTATCAGCACAGGGATCACTTCGTAGCCAGCCGCGCGAAGCGCATCATATACAGAGGCCGCGGAACGCAACGATACCTCATGTTCGGGTGATCGCCCCCCATAAATCAGTACGACAGTTGACACGTGATCATCCATAAAACTCCCGTCACCTCCTGTGACGAAACTCTTTACCACATTCTCTTTCGGTATAAAAATAGAATGTCAGACGGGTTGCAATATGGCTGGCTGATAGGTATCATGGCATATAACCGACGTTTTCTCTCAATAATGATCTCGAGGTAGGGCTCCCATGACACTCAAAGTCCGGTCCAAAATTTGGATTGAAAACGAGCAAGGAGAGCTCGTGATAGGCACGGGGCGGCTCAAGATATTAGAGGCGATCATGGAACTCGGATCGATGAACAAGGCGGCTCAAAAATTGCACCAACCTTTCCGAGCTGTGTGGGGGAAAATCCGAGCAACAGAGCAGAGGTGTGGCTTCAAGGTGGTGGAGACGACGAATGAGGGTTCCAGATTGACAGACGCCGGCCTCGCGCTCCTCATGGCCTACACTCAACTCAAAAATCGTTGCGCGCATTACGCGGACGCTCAATATGAAGAACTCTTTGGCGACCAGGAAAAAAGGAGCAAGTTTCAATCTGAGAGCAAGACCTAATATACAGAGTTGCTGGAAGTACAGACAACACGCGTATCCCCTGGACGCTTCGCGTCGTTCAATTCAGCAGCCATCGGAAGGTGTTATGGAACAGAAGGAAAATCTCACCGTGGATTTTGCCGGGGCTCGGTTTTCCAATGGATTCCTCGAGCCGCGAACCATCTCTTTGGCCCGCGAAGTCCCCTACACCCTTTTTGTGAACGATAGGGAGATCCTGTCCATTGCGGTCTTGCCGACGCACTTGGATGACTTGTTTATTGGGTTTCTCGTCTCCGAGGGCGTACTTACGACGCCGGAAGAAGTTGAAGACTGCTTTGTCGATCATGGCAACAAGCTTGTCCGGATTTACGTGGACGTCCCAGACGATCGAATCGAAAAATTCGAACGGAAAGGGATGCTTACCTCAGGATGTGCAGGCGGCCTCGTCTTCACAGTGGAAAGCGCGGCAGGCGAGCCTCATCCAAAGCGAACACCGATCGAGCTTTCGTGTCTCGAAGTAATCGCTCGCATGAAAGAGCTGGATACGTTTCAAGGGATTTACCAAATAACGCGTGGTGTACACGCCGCTTCCATGGCAACCAAGTCAGAGACCCTAGTTATCAGAGAGGACCTAGGTCGTCACAACGCCGTGGACAAAATTGTCGGGCATTGTTTCATGAAAAAGGTCAATACATCCGACAAACTCCTCCTCAGCACAGGGAGAATCACGTCAGAAGTCCTCACGAAGACGGCTCGAGGGGGGTTTCCTCTTGTCATCTCTCGCTCGAGCGCGAGCGCGCTCGCTGTCGCCATGGCAAAAGAATTGGGCATCGACGTCATCACGTACGTGCGCGGTGGGCGGTTCAATTTTTTTGGGCATGGGGCCACGAGGCTGAATCATTGCCAAGGCTCGTGACCACTATTCGCCTCTTAATAAGCATTCTCGAAAATAATCGCGAAATGCCCTGTTGACCCGCTGCTGTCATTCCCACGTAAGTGGGAATCCAAGACGAGTTTTCTGGGCGCCAGATCGAGTCTCGCATGACAGATAAGGCGCCGTGACGCAGACTTTGAAAGTCATCATATTCACGCGGCGCGTGTCATTCCAAGAGAAGCTTGCAGAAATTGTAAGGCGGCGTTCTCCGCCCTGTTTTTAGGGGAACGGCCGATAAAAAAACCCGTGCACCCAGAGGCGCACGGGCAATGTGTTTCAAGCCGCCTTTCGGCAGGCTACTACAGAATAAACGGTACGATAAGGAGAGCCACCATGTTTACTACCTTAATGACAGGGTTGAGGGCTGGTCCAGCAGTATCCTTGTAGGGGTCGCCAACGGTATCACCTGTAACGGCCGCCTTATGCGCCTCGCTTCCCTTACCTCCGTAATTGCCATCTTCAATGTATTTCTTTGCGTTATCCCATGTCGCACCGCCTGTGGTCATGGCAATGGCCAAGAAAAGGCCGACCACGATGCTCCCGATCAACATGCCGCCAAGCGCTTCTTTTCCGAGGCCCGGCGTGAATGCGACTATGAGAGGGATCACCACGGGCAGCAGCGACGGTATGAGCATCTCTTTCTGCGCTGCTGCAGTGACAAGCTCCACGCATTTCCCGTATTCCGCTTTTACGCCCGGAACGCCTTCGCGCAGGCCTTTGATTTCACGAAACTGGCGTCGCACTTCATCCACAATGGCGCCAGCCGCCTTTCCGACGGCCAACATACAGAGCGCGGCAAAGAAATACGGAATAATGCCGCCGATGAGCAAACCAATGAGGATTGTGGGGTTGGAAAGATCAAAGCTCAGGGCCTTCCCCGCTAACTCTTCGATGGCTCGAGTGTACTCGGCGAAGAGTACAAGGGCAGCCAAAGCCGCAGAGCCGATCGCATAGCCCTTGGTCACCGCTTTTGTGGTGTTTCCTACGGCGTCAAGCGGGTCTGTGCGATTGCGCACCTCTTCCGGCAGCTCTGCCATCTCCGCAATACCGCCGGCATTGTCGGTTATTGGACCATAGGAGTCTATTGCGACCACGACGCCCGTCATGGAGAGCATCGATACCACGGTCACCGCTATTCCAAATAAGCCAGTTCCGGGGCTCCCCGAGAATCCGCCGCCCAATCCATAGCCGAGCATGATGGCTGCGGCCAAGACGATGACAGGCAGCACGGTGGAGATCATACTAATGGCAAGACCGGCGATGATATTGGTCCCATGACCGGTCGTGCTGGCTTTTGCCACATACTTCACAGGGCCATACATGCCTGTAAAGTATTCGGTGATAATCACGATGAGGCCCGTGAGAACCAGCCCCAGCACGGCCATGAGGAAAATATTCGTGGGCGCTATCACGTAGGCCGTCCCTTTGGCGGGCGCGCCCAACGGAAGAATCAGCGCCACAAAATAAAAGGCTATTGCGGCAAGAATCCCTGAGACCGCCAAACCTCGATACAATGCCCCCATTATGTAAAGATCTTTTTCTGCCTTGGTGCGGCTCAAACGAACGAAGAATGTTCCTATGATAGATGCGATGATCGCCACCCCGCCGATGAGCAACGGCAGATGGAACGCCGTGGTTCTTATACCACCATAGATCGTACTGCCCAGGAGCATAGCCGCGACTATGGTGACGGTGTACGTCTCATAGAGGTCTGCAGCCATACCCGCGCAGTCCCCAACGTTGTCGCCCACATTGTCTGCGATAACGCCCGCGTTTCTGGGATCGTCCTCCGGAAGATCAGCCTCGACTTTACCGACAAGGTCTGACCCAACGTCTGCCGCCTTGGTATAGATACCGCCGCCGACACGGGCAAACACGCTCATAAGCGAGCTCCCGAAACCGAGGCCAACGAGCGCGCTGAAAATTTTGTGTGGGTCGGGGTCTGCTGCCCGTGCAATGAGGTAAAACCCTGCAACGCCCAACAGGGCGAGGCCAGTCACCACAATGCCCGTCACAGAACCGCCCTTGAAAGCGACCTTAAGCGCTTCGGGCAGGCTTTTCCCCGCTGCAGCGGCAACGCGTACATTCGCGTTGACCGAGACTTTCATACCCAGAAAGCCTGCTAAAGCCGATCCGATCAAGCCAATGAGGAACCCGATCGCGGGCATTTTGCCCAGAGTCAACCAGAGAATGATGAACAGGATGACAGCAATGACTGCCACCACCTTATACTGACGCGTCAGATACGCCATGGCGCCTTCTGCCACGTAGCTGGATATATCCTGCATCCTCTGATTTCCAGCTTCCTGTTTGAAGACCCAGCCTGCGGTGATCAGGCTGTAGGCCACACCTATGGCCCCACAGATAAGGGCCACGATCACAACCCAGTCCATCTACCTACCTCCTTAAATTACATACCTACATATAAAGGGTGGAAAAGACGATTGTCCGTTGCAGATTATGTAGATTTGACTGAGTTGTCAAGGATAAATACGGTCTAAACGCGCAGGCGCCTTTTTTACTTGGTTGCTAGATTTACTGGCCGACATGTAGGAGTCGCCCGAACTCCAACCCGGCGATTGCAGTCGCGCCCCCGTCACCACAGTCTGTACACGTCGAGGGTGTTCACCTTTCCCTTTACCGCGACCTCCACAGGCGGCGAGACGTTGCGAGATACCGTCAAGGCGCAGTAGGTTTCCCCGCTTAAAAGGATGTCCGCGCCCATCTCCTTGGTCAAATCTTGAATGCGGGAAGCGATGTTGACCGTGTCGTCCACGAGGGCATACGAGATCTTGTATTGACCCCCCACAATGCCTGCCAAGGCAGACCCCGTATGAATGCCGATGCCGTGCCGCAGCGGCTCGTGGCCTTCGGCCTCCCTTTGTTCATTCAATGTCTCTAAAGCGGCGCGCATTGCAAGAGCCGCATCCACTGCCTTGTCCGCGTGCAACACATTGTCCAGGGGCGCTCCGAACACCGCCTCGATCTCATCTCCTACATATTGAAGGACGACGCCGTTGTGTCTCACAATCGCGTCGGTCATGGCCGAAAAATAGCTGTTGATGGCCTTGAGGACATCTCGAGGTGGAAGCCGTTCCGCCAGGCTCGTAAACCCACGGAGGTCCGCGAAAAGGAGCGTCACTCGCCGCACCTCTCCCCCCTCGAATGGCTTCATGGAGAGGATTTCGCGCCCTATCTCCGGGCTGGTCACGAGGTTAAAAACCTCCCGGATCTCTTCCCTTTCCTTGAGGCCAATGGCCATCTCGTTGACTCTATCCCCGAGAACCCCTATTTCGTCGTTGCTCACCACATGGACGCGAGCGTCATAATCGCCTTCTTTGACTCTTTGCGTGACAGCCATGATTTCTTCTGCCGGCTGAGAGAGATTCCGAGAAAAAAGCACGGCCAGCCACAATCCATACATCGCCGTGAAGGCAAAAAGTATCCAAGAGAATGTTCCTAAAGATCGCAGCGCCTCGCACGCCTCAGCTCCGTCAAAAGTCCATCCGGCGCGAGAGCTTATCATGAGCGCGACCTGAAACATGGGTATGAGACAGATGGCCAGATACATGATCATGAGCTGTTTGCGGATGCTGAGCCACAAGGTCCCCTTTTGGTCGCGCAGGCGTCCATCAGGAAATAAGACGGGGATCACCGTCTTTCTGCATGCGTGTTCAAGGAGCACAAACACCAGCAGCGTGATCATCGCAGCGTTGGAAAAGCCATAGATGACGTAGATGGCAACTGTCCAGGGTGATTTGACGGTGTGAAGCTGAAACAGGAAAGGGAACAGCAAGGCTGGGACAATCCACGCCGCCAAGTTCATTGCCGCGGCGTAGAACGGCATATTGATCACGCGCCGCCGTGCGAGTTGCAACGATCGCCAATCGACCGTTTTTTGGGCGTAGATCTTCCTCAAGGCTGAATCGACGGGACGCGCGAGGACGATGAGGAAATACATGGCAGAAGGCACGAGGACTGCAAGGATTGCCAGATTGGCCTTGAGAGAAGGACCCGCGAAGCCCTGCCAATGCTCAAACGGTTGCGCGTACGCAATAAGCAGTTGCACAAGGAAGAAGCCGACGAGATTTCCTCCCACATTGATGGCTACTACCATCCACGCGAACTGCGAGGTCCAACCTGCGTCTGCCTTGCGCTGCGTTCCCATGATGCGTCTTGTCACGCGCCTCTCTCCGATCGGATTCTGAATAAACGCTTTCACAGGCGCGGGGCGTTATTTTCCCACGCCCATCAATAACAGCGGCGTGACGTCGGCGGGCAATTTCAGGACAGAAGACACTTGCGCTTCATGAAACGCGCCGACGGTGGCTACCTTTAGGCCCAAGGCTTCTCCCTCCAGGTAGATATTTTGGTTGGCATTCCCAGCCTCCATAAATACGTACTGAATGCCGCGGTTCCCGTATTTGGCGGTGGTCCTGGCAAAAACTCCCCCGATCACAAGAATCGCCGGCGCGCGCGCGAGCCATGTCTGAGATAAAGCTGCCTGCGCGAGGGCCTGTCTACTATCGCCGGCAGCTAATAGACTGAGCGCGTGCGCCGTGGGGTCGTACTTATAGACCCCTGCCGGTATTCCCTCGACGGTATTTGTTCCTGTGAGCAAAAAGACTTCAAGGGGATAGAGCGCTCCCGCAGAAGGCAATACTTTCGTGGTTGCGCTGGACACCGCGTCCACTGGAAGATCGCCATTGGCTGACCAGAGGAGTTGAGAGACTTGAGACTGGCTCAATCCTTCAGGAGAAAAAGCTCGAACAGACTTTTTCTTGGCCATTGCGGTTTCAACCGACATCTTTCCTGTAAGAGAAGGTTTCGGGAGCTGGATTTGTGTTTGAGCCATGGCCGATGCAATGAACCCGATGCCTAGGCCAATAAATGCGGCGGCGAGTGGTAAAAAAAAAGCTTTTCTCATACGGCTCTCCCCGACAAACGATTGTATAAGGCTTTCCGGGCATTCTAACACAAAAATTCACTTTTTTAGGAAAATCCTCGGGGCTTTGTCTTGCCTGCGGCGGGCGCGGCGCAGGTGTTGACGATGACCCAGAAACATGCAAACTTCTCAACAATGCGGACAAGACCCAGCGCTCTTGTGGAAGAGGCTTGCACTCCGATGTCGCGGCCTGGTCCAAGGCGAATGGTCTAGTCCTGATATAAGGTCAGGAGGAATCAATGGAAAGAACGTTGTCCATCATAAAGCCTGATGGGGTGCAGAAAGGTCTCATTGGTCAGGTTATCGCAACTTTCGAGGCAGCCGGTATTCGCATCGCAGCTATAAAAATGAAGAGGCTTACTCGCGGCGAGGCCGAAGGTTTCTATTATGTCCACAAAAATGCGCCTTTTTTTAACGACCTGGTAACGTTCATGATATCAGGACCAGTAGTGCTCATGGTCCTCGAAGCTGAAAACGTGATTGCGCGCAACCGTGAAATCATGGGCGCCACTGATCCGGCCCAAGCGGCGCCAGGCACCATACGCGCCAAATGGGCAGATAGCAAACAAAACAATATTGTGCACGGGTCGGATTCGCCGGAGAGCGCGGCGTTCGAAGTTGGCTATTTTTTCAGTGAAACAGAGATTTGTTGAGTCCTCATGAGCAGCTCGCCGCAGCCTTTCACCGCATTCCCAGAATTGGGAGGCCTGCCTTACGCAGACCTTCAGCTCTTTTTTGAACAGATGGGGGAAAAGCGGTACCGCGCGAATCAAGTCATGAAATGGATTCATCAGAAACGCGCCGTCTCTTTCGCCGAGATGACTGATTTGCCGAAGACTCTCAGGGAGAGACTGGAAAACGAGGCGTACATCACCGTCCCTCGCGTCGAAGCGGCGGCGAACTCAGCAGACGGCGTGAAGAAATTCCTGATGGCCATGCCTGACGGCGAGCATATCGAAACAGTGCTCATTCCGAGCGAAGGGTACGATACGCTGTGCGTATCCACTCAGGTGGGATGCGCCATGGGATGCCGAATATGCCGCACCGGCGCCCTCGGCTTTCGCCGCAATCTTTCGGCGGGAGAAATCGTCGCCCAATTGAACGAAGTGAGGCGTCAAGAGCCCGAACGGAACATTACCAACGTGGTGTTTATGGGTATGGGCGAACCCTTAGCTAATTTTGACAATACGGTCGCGGCTATTCAGATCCTGACACACCCCTCAGGACCGCAAATCTCCTGGCGAAGACTCACCTTATCCACTGTGGGGCTGCCCGACAAAATCATCCAGCTTGGTCAACACGTTCGGGTGAAGCTGGCGGTAAGTCTCAACGCTGTCTCCAACGAGCAGAGAAGCCGAATCATGCCGATAAACAGGAAGCACAGCCTCGAAGAACTCATAGCCGCGCTTCAAAAATTTCCCTTGCCGCGTGGGATGCGTATCACCATCGAGTACGTCCTGATCCATGATTTCAACGACTCGGATGCAGACGCTCGCCGTCTAGTGAAACTGCTCTCTCACGTGAAAGCAAAGGTGAACCTCATCCCTTTTAACGACGAGTTGTCTCAGGAATTCAGGTCTCCCACACCAGAGCGGGTCGCTTCATTTCAAAATATTCTGCTGTCAAAATCCTTGACCGCAATAGTACGAAAATCTCGAGGCCGGGACATCCTCGCTGCGTGCGGTCAATTGGCAGGCTTGGCAAGGGACGCCGCCGCGTGAGAGACCTGCAACGTATTATCCAAGCCATGTCCTTGCCGGAGTTTTATCCCCATAAACCAGGCTCCGTCGAGGTCATTCAAACCCACATTTCAGTGGTATTCATAGCAGGGGATCTCGTCTATAAGATCAAAAAACCTGTGAATTTCGGATTCCTGAACTTCAGCTCCCTGACGAAACGGCGTCACTACTGCCATCAGGAAGTCATCTTAAATTCCCGATTCTCAGAAGGTATTTATCAAGGAGTCGTCTCAATTTATAAGGATCAGGAGGGCTTCAATCTCGAAGGGCGCGGCGATGAAATCGAAGTCGCTGTGCTCATGCGGAGGATTCCGAAAGATCGCATAATGGTAAACATGCTCGAGCGCGACCTGATCACGCCGGACATGCTGGATCGACTTGCTCATCGATTATCAGAGCTGCATCGGCACGCAAGAACGAGTAAAACCATCGCGAGCTACGGCTCCATCCCCGTGGTTTATCAAAATCTGAGAGAGAACTTTGTGCAGACGGAACGATTTATTCCCCAGACAATCTCGAAAAAGCGCTACGAGGAAATTGCTCGGCTGGCGTACGCTGTTCTCTCTGATCACGCTGATCTTTTTACCGAAAGAGTTCAGCAAGGCTTCATTCGCGACTGCCATGGAGACCTGCGTTTGGACCACGTGGTGTTTGGGGAAAAGATCATGCTGATAGACTGCATCGAATTCAACGATCGCTTCCGATTTGGCGACACGGCATCTGACCTGAGCTTTCTGTTGATGGATCTCGATGACAAAGGGTACCCAGGATTTTCCCGTCGAATCCAGGAACAATACGCTGTCGCTTCCGGGGACACGGACGTCGTGCAGCTTCTGCCCTTTTACAAGTCTTATCGGGCGTTCGTCCGCGGTAAAGTCCATAGTTTTGCTTTAGAAGAGCCAGAGATATCTCAAGCAGATAGGGCGATTCACGCTGAACGGGCCAAAGACTATTTTAGCCTGTCTCTGGCATATCTGAAACCCGTGCCGCCTCCTGCATTGATCATCACCTGCGGATTTACGGGGGTCGGCAAGAGCTACATTGCAGCCAAGGCGGCGCAGCGGTTGGGCATACAAGTGATCCGTTCAGATGTGCTGCGCAAACGCCTCCTCGGACTTTTCGAAACAGAACAGAGGCTTGACAAGTACGGGGCAGGAATCTATACACCCAGCACAACGGAATTGATCTATCAGACTATGTTCCAGGAAGCGGAACAGCATCTGAAAAGAGGAGATTCCATCATTTTGGACGCATCGTTTCTCAAACGCTCTCATAGGCGACAAGCCGCCGAGATAGCGCAGCGCTGCGGAGCCATTTTCCTGATTATCCAATGCGCAGCGCCCATCGAGGTTGTCCAACAGCGACTGGAAAAAAGAATGAGAGAGAAGACGGATCCTTCGGACGGCCGCTGGGAAATATACCTGCGGCAACAGGAAGTGTTCGATGCTATCCAGGAATCAGAATTGCCCTATCTGCGGAGGTGGGAGTCCGGGCGGAATCCGAAGAACTTTCTTGAAGCGCTTGTGAAAGAGCTCATGTTCTCGCATCTATCGGCCGAGGTGTAAGCCTTTTGCAGAATTCGTTGCATCAATGCATGCCAGCGGCAGCGACACTTGTCCGCCAACCATCCAAAGCCCACATGCACGCCCAGCACGCCGCCGCCTTGTGTCTTGGGTTCTTGCTTGTTATGGCGCTGGCGCCTTCTGGATGTATTCCGACCAAGAACAAGGCTGCCCCGCAAACTCAAGCTTCATATCAGCTCCATTATCAACTAGGGATCAATCACCTTGCCGAAGGACAGACGCCTCAAGCGATCAAGGAACTATTGGCCGCTCAAGCGATCCAGCCCAACAACGCCGACATAGAGCACGCCCTTGGGCTGGCCTACCAAAGGAAGGGGCTCTATGACGAGGCCATAGCTCAGTACAAGAAGGCGCTTAGCCTGGATCCAAAATTGACTGAGGCGGTAAACAATTTGGGCACCGCATACCTGGCGAAGGGGTCGTATGACGAAGCCATCGCCCAGTTTCAAAAATGCCTTGCCGATCCCTCCTATTCTACGCCGGAAAAGGCGGCCTACAACCTTGGCGTCGCCTACTTCAACAAAAAAGACCTCGACAAGGCCATCGAATACTACGAAAAAGCCATCCTTGTGAAAGAAGACCTCCCTGAGGCGCTTTACAACCTTGCTTATTGTCATGAGGAAAAAAAAGACCTGGTTAAGGCCACGGAACTCTACAAAAAAGCGATCGCCGCGGAACCGTCGTTCAAGGAGGCCTACTACCGACTGGGCCTTATCTACGCTCAGCGTGAAGAATACGCCACCGCCTTGGACATGATGAATAAAATCAGAGAAATCGATAAGGACGATCCCGCGGCCCGGTTTCACGCAGGCGCTCTGCTTCTCAAATTGGGCAGAGTTCAAGAAGGCCTGAAGCTTCTGAACACCTTAGCCAAGCAGGAACCGGAAAGTCAATGGGGCAAAGACGCCCTTGCCCAAATCGATCTCGTAAATAAGCCTACCAGTCAAATGCACAGCGGCAAATAAGTCCTGTATGAAGAAAGAGGAGGCGGCCTATGCCAAAGATTGAGAGAGCTTTGATCAGCGTCACAGATAAAACCGGCGTGGCGGAGCTAGGACAAACCCTTGCTTCGCTCGGCGTCGAGATTCTGTCCACAGGGGGTACGGCAAAAGCCCTTGCAGCAGCCGGCGTCCCTATAAAGGAAGTCTCTGAATTTACAGGATTTCCGGAAATGTTGGACGGGAGGGTCAAGACGCTGCACCCAAAAATTCATGGGGGCATTTTGGCCATAAGATCAAATCCCACTCATCGCGAGGCAATGGAAACGCATGGAATAAAGCTTATAGACCTGGTTGCGGTAAACCTCTACGCGTTTGAGAACACCGTGTCGCTGCCAGGTTGCAGCCTTGCAGACGCGATAGAAAACATTGACATTGGCGGCCCGACGCTCCTCAGGGCCGCAGCCAAAAATTATCCCTTCGTGACTGTGATATGCGATCCCGCAGATTACCGCATGGTGATCGAAGAGCTGCGCGCTTCAGGAGGATCGGTTTCTGTTGAGACCAATTTTCGTCTTGCAAAGAAAGTGTTTCGCCTCACGCATCACTACGATGGGGCTATCGCCGAATATCTCGATCAGCACAGGGAAGGATAAACAGCATGACGCCCGTGCAAGTAGGCATCGTGATGGGAAGCAAATCTGACCGAGAAACCATGGAAAAGGCCGCGCAGGTGCTGGAGGACTTTGGCGTATCCTATGTCATGATGGTTGCGTCGGCTCACCGAACCCCCGAGCGAGTAGCGCGCATCGCTCAGCGAGCGGAAGAAGAAGGCTGGAAAGCGCTGATTGCCGGCGCGGGTATGGCTGCGCATCTCGCGGGATTTCTGGCGGCCCACACGCTGGTACCCGTGATTGGAGTGCCGATGGCCTCCTCCTCCCTCAACGGCATTGACGCGCTCTTGTCAACCGTGCAAATGCCTGGCGGCGTGCCGGTCGCCTGCATGGGCATCGGGGCTGCAGGCGCGAAAAACGCCGCATTGTTTGCGGTAGAGGTGCTGGCGAGCCATGACCCAGTATTGAAAGAAAAGCTTCGGGCCTATCGGAGAGACTTGGCTAGGGAGATAGAGGAATCCAGCATCTGAGTCGCGTTTTTTATGAGCCTTGAAGAGCCGCCGCCGCAGGGAATGGCTCGAGAGGGCTATGCCTGTGGGCTGACTTGAATCCCCGTTCCGTTCTTGGCCAAAGGTCTGGAGCACTTTTCGAAAGGTCTGTCGGTTTGAGACGCGCCGCGGGATGAATACGATGCCTTTCAAAGTCCGCGTCACGG
>JBMFOE010000018.1:0-57638 GCA_049969795.1 Desulfomonilaceae bacterium | reverse complement strand
GGCGGCGGACCCGGGCGAGCCGCCGACAAACATCAAGATTGTCAGCAAGAGCAACGACGCGGCGGGCAGTTTGCCGATATCCACAGAGTTGAAACCCGCGGTTCTCGCGGTGACTGATTGGAACAGGGCGTTGATCGCCACGTCGCCCATCGAGGTTTCTTCGGAGGTGAGGCCAAATATGGCGAGGCCGCCCGCCCCACCGAGCACCAGGAACCCGCTGACGACAAGGACGACTTTCGCGTGGAACGAGAATTGCCTGCGAGCGCCTTTGCATGGCTCGCTTTTCAACAAGGTCGTCCCAACGGCATACATTTCGTGCAAGACAGTGAAGCCTAATCCGCCGAGGACGATCAAGATCATCACCACCACCAGGATCAGTGGCTGTTCACGAACCGCGACAAGGTTGTCCGAAAGCAGGGAAAATCCTGCGTTGCAAAATGCTGAAATGGAATGAAAAAGGCCGGAGAACACGGCTTCATGCCAGGGCATCTTGGGGAGAAACAGGAGGCTAAGCGCGATGGCGCCCACGCATTCCACCAAGGCAGTGAGCACGAGGATCGCGCGAAAGGTTTCCCAGAATTCTGTCCGGACCTGTCGCTGGAAAAACGTGTCGTGGAGAACCGCTTCTGATTGGAGCGACATGCGTCTCCCCATCAATTGGAAGGCTAGACCTGCAAAGGTCATGACGCCGAGGCCGCCGGCTTGTATGAGGAGCATCAAGACGCATTGACCTGCAAGGTTGTAGTCCTTGCCGACGTCCAGGACTGTCAGGCCTGTCACGCAGACCGCGGAGGTCGATGTGAAGAGGGCGTCCAGAAAAGAGATGGGGCGCTCTTGCTGGCACCAGGATAAGGACAGTATGACGGCGCCGACGAAAATGACCCCGGCGAAGCCGAGAACAAGCGTGGCCTGGGGCGACGTGAACATGGCGAACACATATCGCCTGACAAACCCGGGTGGATAGATCAATTTATCTCCGCTCACAAGAGCTCATGTCTTGTTAATTTTTGTTGGGGCGACTCGCCGATTTATACCATGAAACCGGCCTGGCATCAAAGACGATCAGCGCTGCTTTAGCCGGCGAGCTTGTGGGGGGAACGAAAAGAATTCTCGTCTCGAATCCCTCGCACAAACATGGTATGGTGATCTGCGGCCGCTCCGCATACCCCTCCCCGCGAGGCATGCTTATCAATGACTGTTGGAGAAGGAAGGGGGCGTCGTCATGGGAGACTCTCATCGTTATGGACCGGATAGACAACCATCCGCGGCATCGCGGGACAGTGGTTCTGAGCCTGTACAGGTGCGGGAGTTAATGGACCGCCTCGGCGGGGATATGGAGCTCTTAGAGCATTTGCTCACTATTTTCCTGCAAGACTACGAGCAATGTCGTGGCCTTGTGCAGGGGGCCATCGCAGAGGGCGACGGCGACTCGCTTCACAAGTGGGCGCACCGCGTGAAAGGGGCGCTGGGGAATTTCGCCGCGCACGCCGCGTACGAGGCCGCGCAGCGTCTCGAGCAGATTGGTTCGAGCGGGGACCTCTCCGGCGCTGAGGCGGCGTGGAGTGAGCTTCAGGCAGAGATCGTCAGAGTGCGGTCTGCGCTGGAATCCCTTATCAAGGGGCGGCCTGATGGTCCCTAACGCGCAAAAGGGACACATACAGGGCGCACGCGGTAAAGCGCTCGAAATGACCCAGCAACGTCAGCTTATCTCCCCGCGCAGAGAGGCCGGCGTTAAATGCGAGACTATCTTGTGAAAACAACGGCAAGCCCCGCTTTTGCGGGGCGTCGGATAATAGCCCAGGGCAACGCCCTGGGTACGCAGTTATCGAAAACCACGACAGCTTTCTTCAGAGCCGTACCCTTTGTCATTTCGATGGAGCCGGACTCGAACGAATGTGAGAGGCGGCGACTGAGAAATCTTCGCCTTCGGCTCAAGATTTCTCGCTACGCTCGAAATGACAGGGTGGGAAGTGCTCGAAATGACAAAGAGGGAGCGATCGAAATGACACAGGGGGGAGCGATCGACGCAGCAGCCACGGAGAATATTCCTATGGCCGTCAAAATTGCGACATGTGGGGACTGACCGCATGAGGTTCGTGAGTCTTTTAGGAATAGGGCTCATCATCCTAGCGGCGTATGCCGTCTCTGAGAGACGGGACAAGGCGCCTTGGCGATTGGTGTGCATGGGGCTCGTTCTTCAAGCCGCGCTGGGCTTTCTCATGCTCAAAACCTATCCAGAGCACATATTTGGGGCGGCGGAAGTGCTTTTCAAGGCGATCCAGCGGTTTTCGGACATAGGGGCGCGGTTTCTTTTTGGCGGCCTTGCGGATCAGAAGGACTTCGTGATTTTGAGCATGGCGTCGGTCATCATTTTTGTGAGCTCGATCATGGCTGTTCTCAATTATCTGCGCGTAGTTCCGTTGGTCATGTTCGTATTTGCCCGTATGATGCAAAAGACGCTGCGGACTTCGGGGGCGGAAACGCTCAGCGCTGCGATGCAGATACTCATGGGGATCGAAGCCATGACAGCGCTCAAAACGGTGCTCCCTCGGATGACGCGCTCGGAGCTCTTTACGGTGATGAGTTGTTTCATGGCAACTATGGCGGGCTCGGTCATGGCGGTGTACGTCGGGGTGTTCGGGGCAAACGCCGGGTACATCCTTGCCGCCAGCGTCATGAGCGCGCCGGGAGCTATCGTGCTCTCAAAGATGATGGTCCCTGAGACAGGGACGCCAGAGACCCGTGGGAACATGGATTGGCGGATGATACTCCCAGGCGACCGGGGTATCGTGGAGGCTGCGGCCAACGGCGCCATAGACGGTTTGCGACTGTGCGCTTTTATCGCGGCGATCTTGTTGGCCTTCGTGTCGATAATCCACCTCATGGATGCGCTGCTGGGAGCAGCGGGGCTTTCATTCAAGGCAATCGGGGGGGCGGTCTTGTCTCCCGCGGCCTTCCTGCTTGGCGTCCCGTGGGAAGACTGCCACAAAGCCGGCTATCTCCTCACCATGAAGTTCGTGTTCAACGAATGGCTCTCGTATTCGGCGATGCAGCAGATGATCCAGCACGGCGAGCTGCAGCCCCGGACCGTGATGATCCTCACGTATGCGATGTGTAACTTTGCCAATTTTGGGAGCGTGGCAATCTTGATCGGCGGCATCGGCGCGCTGGCGCCGGAGAGGAGACGCGAGGTCTCCCTCCTCGGGCTGAGGGCCCTCTTGACGGGATTGCTGTGTGGGTTTATGACCGCAAGCATTGCGGGCGTTATGAGTCAATCGTGAGAGTCGAGTCGTCAATGGCTGCATCATTACCAGACTACCTGCCGAAGCGATTTCAGCGCATTCATCTCGAGTTGACGAATCGGTGCAACTTTTCCTGCGTGTTTTGTCCTGACTGCATCATGAAGCGAAAACGCGGGTTCATGGAGGAAGCACTCGCAAAATCCGCGATCGATCAGATAGCGGCGCTGGACATCGCGGAGAAGATCACCTTCCACGTCATGGGCGAGCCGCTGCTGCATCCGCGGTTTTTTCAGATACTCGACCACGCGCGCTCGAGGGGCGTACCCGTGGGGTTGACTACCAATGGGGCGCTTCTCACGGCCTCCACCATCGAGGCGCTCGCGACGCGAGACCTCCACCAAATAGACATATCCCTCCAGACGCCTGACAAAGACAGCTTCTTGAAAACGCGTGGGGCAAGAATAGATTTTGACAAATACATCGAGAGGATTCTGGATCTCGCCGCCGCGTGCCACGAGCGTGAGAAGCCGCCGATTTTCAAGCTGCGCATCATGACTACCCGTTTTGCCGGCAGGCTGAGAGAACAGCTTGGCGTCCCGAATTTCCTCGCGCGATCCCAAGACCTACACAAGGCAGTCATTGAATGGACGGAGCGCCTTTGCACGCGGCTGCAAAGGCCGACGCCTCCCAACCTTGCGCGCAAAGTGAAAAGGATCGGCATTTTTGGATGGAATGTCATCGAAATTCTCCCTCAGATATTCATCGAGACGTACGTGTTGACGGACTGGGGGAATGCGTTCCGTTCCGAAAGAGTCATAGAAGCCGGGCATGGGTATTGTTTTGGGATGAGAGACCATTTTGGGATCCTTTATAACGGAGATGTGGTCCTGTGCTGCATTGATTACGAGGGAAAGACAGCCCTGGGAAACATTCGGGACGAGAGTCTTGCGAGCATACTGGGGAGTGAGAAGCTCAGAGCCGTTATGGAGGGGTTCCGCAAGAATCGATTGGTAGACCCGTACTGCCGGAAATGTCTCGGAAGCCATTCCCGGATTGGCTCGTACCTCAAGCCGGCAGCGTCCTACCTGGGTCTCAACGTGTTGAAGCCGTTCCTGTATAGGAAATTCAGACTGTATGAATGAGCACGCTTTGATGAATCGATGGTGAGGCCGTGATGCATCCTCTCGTGGAAAAATTTGAGAAAGCGATCATGGGATCCTTGGTGATTTTCATGATAGTTGTGACAGCGGCCGCGACCATTGAATTGGCGTGGCTCATCATAAAAGACCTGTGGACGCCGCCGATCTTTTTCCTGGAGATCACTGAAATCCTCGACATCTTTGGTCTTTTCCTTCTTGTGCTGATCGGCCTGGAGCTTTTGGAGACCATTCATACCTATCATAAAGAGAGACTCGTTCGCGTCGAAGTCGTCGTCCTTGTGGCCTTAATCGCCATCGCGCGCAAAATCATTGTGACGGACTACAAGGACCTCACCTCTTTCTCGCTGCTGGACGCGGGAGCTCTGGTGTTGGCGCTGGCTGTTGCCTATTACCTCCTGGAGGAATAAAGCGGCGTGGGGCACCGCGGAGTCCGCGAGGCCCCGACGCGGGCAACGAGACATGACGACCGCCTAAGCAAAGGTGCCCTCACAGTTGAGCCGTGGTTTCGTCCTCTGCATTGCGCATAACCTCTTTCATGGCAACTGGAATCCAACGGGCTGCGAGATCTGGTTCTTCGATCTCTATTTGCTCGTCTCTCTGTTCAAACAGGTCCCTCGCAAGATTCTCTTCTCGTCTCATGGCCTTGATACTCCTTTCGTCAAATGATGGTGAAGGGTTGTCTCGGAGACAACACGTTGCAGGGCGTGTGACATTCGTTCCGACCAGAACGCAAAAAAGCCATGAGCTGTCTGCCCATGGCCTTTTTGCTATCCCGAATGATATATTATGACTTAGTCGCTACCGCGGGCAGACCTCCGGATTCCTTTGTTGCGCCACCACCACCAGTTTTGCAGGATGTCTGTCCGCATGTTGTTTCCTTTGGTAGGCTACATTACACCCATCTCTATGCGTCTGTCAAGGGTCTCCGTGAAATCATGAGACGTCACTCGTCGATGGGGCGCACAAAACCACCTTCGACGGCGTCCTCGCGCCATCCGGGCCCGCGAACCCCTTGGTATTCCTTGAGTTTCTCCAGTTGATCCATTTCTTCTTGACACCGCACGCACAGCCGCGCTGCGGGGAAGAGACGGAGCCGCTGCTCGGGTATTGGCTCCCCGCAATCCTCGCAGATTCCGTATTCTCCGAGTTTGATGCGTTCGAGGGCGTCTTCTATCTCTTTGAGCTGCTTGTGTTGTCGCATCGTAATCTTGGCGTCGAGTTCTCGGGATATTTCACCCGTGGCCAGGTCGATCTCGTCGCCTTTTTCTATGGCGTCGATATTCCTCCCGATCTTGATGGACGCGAGCTGGTTCAGCAGCACCTCTTTGGGATTGAATGCGGTTTTTTTGTCGGAACCCGAGACGACGCGATCCTCTCTGTCATCCCTGACCTGTATTCCAGGCCCCTGATGGGGGATGCGGGACCGTCGCGGGGCTTTTTTGGGCTCGCCTTGGCTTTCTACCACGCGATATAAGTTCCTTCCCCCCTCGACCTTCCGCTCAATCTGGCCCTTTTGGACTTTTCCACGGACGCTGTTCGGCACAATTCCCAAATACTCCGCTATTTCTTCGCGGGTCATCCACATGGCGTCTTCTCCTTGGTGGATAGTATGATGGTTTCGGTGGCAAGTTAATCATTCAACCCTCTGCGCGCAAGACCTGCGGATGCAGCTCTGAAAGGCTCTCCAGTGGTTTTCTTCTGCGGCGCCTCCTGCCCCTCGCCGCTCACAAGGGTAAAGCGACGAAATCTTTCTTGGCGATTAGGTAAATAAAAACAGCATGATAGCTTCCACGCCCCGCTGCGAACCGCGGATGATTGCAGCATGGAGCAGAGAGTGTACCTCTAGAATAAGACCCATGTCAAGTATTTTTTCTTTCTTTGCGCTGGACGCTTTGTTCTGTTGCGAAAGACTCGATGAATGCTATATTCCCTAAGGAGGGCATCGCAAGCCCTCGAGAAAAAAAGGAGCCCTCATCATGAATAGACGAAGCCCTCTTTTTATATGCGCCGGCCTTGTTCTCGTCTCGTGTCTCTTTTTCTCCTCGTCGGTCAATTCAGAAGGACAAGAAGCGACGGGACAAAGCATGGTCATACCGCAGAACTCGACGCCGCCCGAACTACTCGAGCCGCAGCTTGCCTTTCCTGGGGAATTCGATCTGGAGGGTTGCGAGCAGGATTGTCGCTCAAAGTTTGGGGTCGATCCGTATTTTTTCGGAGGGGGAGGCGGCATGGACACGTCGGTGTGGCGGCTTTTTACCATCTGTATCCAGGACTGCAACAGGAAATATTGGAAAGATTATGACAGGAGAATGAAAAAACTCGGCGATCCCGAAAAAGAGGATGAATGACGAGCAACCGATAAGTGAACGACGCTTCTCGAAGCCAACTGGGAGTTTCACAAAGACGCCTCTGCGCGCTCGAGAGTGGACGAGATTATACTGATTCTTGAAATTTCCGTCGGAAAGAGGTTGGGCTCGTATAATTCGCGGCGGTTTTCCAAACCCTCGGCGATAGCCCCGACAAGTCGCGGCGCTACACCTCGAAATGAGCTGGGGTAGATGGAAACCAGGAAAGCGAGTGAGAAATCTTCTTCGTCTGTGGGTCAAGATTTCTCCCTCCGCTCGAAATGAGAGAGGGGAAATCGCTCGAACCACCATGACGAGGGGGTCGCAACGGAAGATGAAAATAGCGTTCCGAAGAGAACCATGGCTTTTTAAGGTAAAATGACAGGGGGAAGGCGCACGAATGACAAAGAGGAAGTCGCCCCAAAAAATGTCGAATGAGATGCTTGGGTTGACGCCGGGAACGACGATAGGAATGGCGTCGCTTCATCGAAATCGTGAGTCATCCCCTGAATGGGGATAAACCCGCTTCGGCGAGGCGATCCGGGCGGCGGCGCTGGCAGATTGGCTGGGCGTCATCAGATGGCCACCATGGAGAGACGAATTTAATGCGACAAGGAGCGGAAAGATGCGCGTACTCGTGACAGCAAAGTTGTTAGATGAGGTGTTGGCGCCTCTACGTGAAGAGCATGACATAGAAGTGAATACCTTCGAGCGCCCCATGAGTCGCGAAGAGCTGCTTCGAGGCGTCGCAGAGGTCGAGGGGCTGCTCTGCGCGATCATGGACCGCATCGATCAGGAGCTATTAGACGCGGCGCCGCGGCTCAAGATGATTGCGAACTTCGGGGTCGGGTATGACAACATCGATATACCGGCTGCAACAGCTCGCGGCATTTGGGTCTCGAATACCCCCGGGGTTCTTGTGGATGCGACGGCTGACCTCGCCATGGCACTCATCTTGGCCGTTGCCCGGCGGGTCGTCGAAGGCGACCAGATGGTCAGGGCTCAACAGTGGAAGGCGTGGGCGCCTTTTCTCTTTCTAGGGACTGATGTATCGGGAAAGACCCTTGGGGTCATCGGGCTGGGTCAAATAGGGAAAGCGGTGGCCGTGAGGGCAAAAGGTTTTGGCATGACCATTCTTTACCACAACCGGAACAGAATCGACCCGCGAGAGGAAGAAAGACTTGGAGTGCATTATGCTTCTCTGGAAGAGTTGTTGGCGCAATCCGACTTCGTATCCCTCCACGTGAGTTTGAACCCCCAAAGCAGGGGCCTCATAGGCAGGGATCAACTTCGGATGATGAAACGTTCCGCATTTCTCATCAATGTGGCGAGAGGTCCTGTGGTGGACGAACAGGCGCTCCTCGAAGCTTTGGAACAGGGAGTCATTGCAGGCGCTGGATTGGACGTGTATGAGAATGAGCCGGAGGTCACCCCTGGTCTCAGGAAACTCAGCAATGTCGTGCTCCTGCCTCACGTAGGCAGCGCCACCATCGAGACGAGGATCAAGATGGGCAACAAGGCAGTGGAAAACTTGCTCTGTGGTTTGCGCGGGGATATCCCGCCGAACTGCCTCAACCCTGAGGCCCGACAACGCGGCGGACGGTAGGTGTCGGGAAAAACGACTAAGGACTCTTCAATGCCAGAGACAGTGAGCGGATGCGTGGATCAGGCGGGCGTGGAGAGCTCGGACGAGAGGTTGGTCCTCGCCGGAGATATTGGGGGAACCAATACGCGGTTCGGCCTTTATCGTCCTGACCGTGATCGTCCTGAATCCGTGGCGAGCGCAACCTATGCCAGTTCTTCGCTTTCATCGTTGGAAGACGGAATTGAACGATTTCTTCAGGAGCATCCTGCAAGGATTTCCGCAGCGTGCTTCGGTGTTGCTGGCCCTGTCATCAAGGGAGTTTGCAATGTCACAAATCTGCCATGGGTGGTTTCCGAGGAGCGGATAAAGGAGCGCTTCGCTTTTGAGCAAGCTGCGCTCGTGAACGATCTCCTTGCGACCGCCAATGGCATAGAACTATTGACCGCCGATGATCTGCTGGTCTTGCAGGCCGGCGAGGCCGACCCAAACGGCAACGCGGCGATATTGGCGCCCGGGACAGGATTAGGCGTTGGTTTTTTGTTCAACATACAGGGCGTTCTGCACCCAGTCGCATCCCAAGGCGGACATGTGGATTTTGCCCCTACCACGGATGCGGAGATTTCGCTGCTCCAGGCTCTGCGCAAGAAATTTTCCCGAGTGAGTCTCGAGCGCGTCGCGTCTGGATCTGGCCTGGTTGAAATGTATCGAACACTCCGAGACGCGAGGCAGACGCCAGGAGGCTTTGGGGATGGCATAGACCAGTTGGATACTCTGTCCCCGCGGGATGTGACCACAAGGGCCGTCGAGGGTCGCGATCCGCTCTGTGTGGAAACGGCGCGATTGTTTTTGAGGATTGTGGGGAGCGCAGCGGGAAACCTTATCCTCATGAGTATGGCCACCAAAGGGTTGTACTTGGCGGGGGGCGTTCTGCCGCACCTTGCACCGCTTATCCATGAAGGGATCTTGTTGGAAGCCTTGCTCGAGAAAGGACGATTCAGAGACCTGTTGATGCGCGTGCCGGTTGCGGTAATACTCAACCAGCAGACAGGGCTTATGGGCGCGGCGCGGCTTGCCGCCAAGTCCGCGGCCTTGGGCCGATAGGAAGGCGTGGAGGTTTCGCAGCGATGTTGAGGTCCATATCGGCCAGGAACATCGGAGAGGACTTGCGCCGCTCGTGAGCGAAGGAGGCCCGTGCAACGGGATGACAATTTTCCGCACGCGCAATACACTGACTCCCGGAAGTCTAATCAGAATGAGGTCTGCATCAGGTAGTTCATGGCTGGTTTGAAAAACCGCGCGGTCAGGTACGACAAGTCAACTCTTGTCATGGCGAACCAGCCACGCTCGAACGAAGTGAGAGGCGGCGACTGAGAAATCTTGGCCTTAGCGCTAAGATTTCTGGTTTCGCTCGAACGGGAGACGAAAATACCGTTCTGATAAAGAACTATGGCATTTTCAGGTAAAATGACAGGGAGCAAAGCGCGCCGAACGAGCGCGGCTTCGTCGAATCCGTGATTCATTCTGGGAACCGATAAGAAGATTACCACGTGCCTATACCTTCCATACTTCAGCGATATCTCTTTCGAGAAATCTTCGTCTCGTTCTTGTTTTGTCTGGTAGTGTTTCTTTTGGCCGGGTTGGTGGCAGGCTTTCTACCGCTCCTACAAAAGGGCATGGAAGCAGGGATGGATATCACGCTGATCCTGTTTCAGGTTTTGGTCAACGCCCTGCCGGGCGTTTTGGTGACGGCGCTGCCGTTGGCCATCATGATCGGCATCCTGCTGGGGCTAGGCAGAATGGCCACCGACAACGAGATCTCGGCGATAAAGGCGTCAGGCATCTCCATCTACCATCTTCTGCCTCCTGTGGCGTGTCTGGGGCTGCTGGGGGTTGCGTTGAGCCTTGTCTGCACTCTCTACTTGATTCCCGCCGGCGTGGGAAAAGGCCGCCTGCTCATGCAAGAAGCTATGTCTCGGCGCGCCCACGCGGGCATCGAAGAGCGCACTTTTTTCGACGCGCTCAAAGGACTGATCCTTTACGTCGAAAAAATCGATCCGGCCACAGGCGTCATGGACCATGTCTTCATCAAGGAATCCTCTCAGCCCAATGAAACCACCACCATCATGGCGAAGAGAGGGTCGGTGCAGCCGGACCCGCATGGCAAGGCCCTGCTGCTTCGCCTTTACGACGGAACCATCATCAAGGAGGATAAGCAAGGCGATTCCGCGGGCGTGCTCGCGTTCGAGACGTATCTGTTTCGCTATGAGATCGATCCAGCCATGCTGGCCCAGTCGCGGACATTCGAGGAGATGTCCATAGCCGAAATCCGGCACAAGGCGGCGGAAACGACAAAGCCGCGGCCCAATGACCCGCCGGAAGCGCACGTATATTACGCCCGAGTGAGGTTGTTTGCGGAGATGCTGATCGTGCAGCGGCTTGTGTATCCCTTGGCCTGTCTTGCGTTGGCCTTGGCGGCTTTCCCGTTGGGCATCATCAATATGGGCAAGAGCAGAATGAACAACGTCTCAGCGGGCTTGGTTGCGGTATTCATCTATTACGCGCTGGTCTTGGCCACAGAACGCGCGGCTCGGTCTGGTCTGGCGCCTCCCCTCGCGGTTCTTCCATTGCCGCCTGTGTTGTTCATCTGCGCGTCTGCGTACCTTGTTGCGCGTTTGAACAAGGAACGACTGCCGATGTATGTCCAGTCATTGTCCAATTACGTGTTCAAGATCAGGGGGCGGCGCGGCGTGAGAGGAGCGAAGGCGTGACGCAGCAAGGCGTTCTCGAAAAGACTGATCGGAATGGGATGGAAATCCGTCGCTGGCATAACGCCAAGCCTCTCGGTCGCGATGGGGCCTCGCATCCCTGAGAAGGCGGGAATGGTTCTCCTCCGGTGGGGTAGGATTGGCTCGCGGGCCAGGAGGCCGACTTTCTCTCTTCCGAGTGAACCACATTCACGGGGCGCTTCATCGAACGATCGAGCGCTTACACCAGCAGCTATAACGATGTAATACATATAGTCCATGTCTCAATCATCCAGCTCGAGTCTTGCAGAATGACACACGCTGAACAGACAGTGCATCATCTCCCGCTTTCCGCCAGCATCCTCCTCGTGGCCTTATGCCTTGTGTGGGGTGGCAACATGGTCAGCATAAAATTGAGTTTGTATGGTTTGCCGCCGATATTTTCGGCCACGGTACGGTCTCTCGCTGCATCGGTCATTCTGGGGGCGTATCTCTACGCCACAAAGCGCCAGGCGTTTATGGAGCGCGAAAATGTCGTTCACGGCGCGATTGTGGGAGCCCTTTTCGGAGCAGAATTCCTCTTGTTATATTGGGGAACCAGCTTCACGGATGTATCGCGAGCCGTGGTGTTTCTCTATACGCAACCGCTCTGGGTGGCCGTGGGCGCGCATTTCTTGCTGCCGAACGATCGTCTTTCACGGGTCAAGGTCGTCGGGCTCGTTGCCTCGTTCACAGGGCTCGTTTTGGTCTTCCGATCACGTTCAGGGGGGCTCCAGCAATGGTACTGGGTCGGCGATGTCATGGAGACCGCAGCGGGTTTCCTCTGGGCGGCGACGAGCCTTTACATCAAGAAATACATGTTGGACAAAAATATATCTCATTATCAGACGCTGTTTTCTCAGTTGTTCTATTCCATACCCATTCTTGGCGTGGGGGTTTTGGTATTCGAGCCTGGGGCGACGATCGTGCTGGATAGGCTCACCGTGGGCACCCTCGTGTATCAAACCGTGATCGTTGCATTCCTCAGTTATCTTCTGTGGTTTTGGATGGTGCACCGTTATCAAATCAGCATCCTCTCAGCGTTCACTTTTTTGACGCCCTTGTTCGGGGTGCTGTTGAGCGGGCTTATCCTTAGGGAGCCCCTGCCTCTGATGTTATGGTTGGGATTGATTTTAGTGGCATCTGGAATTTATCTCGTTAATAAGCCAAGTTTACCACGTGACGCATGAATATTTCTTGGCAAATTCATCGCGCAACAAAAAAATACTTGTAGTCTTCATAAGAAATATATATAAGCTCACGCCAGCATAGTTGCCTTGCATCAACCTCTTGTGATCAGGGGTCTTCCACATGAATCGTTTCCTTGGCATCGCGCTGGTATGGGTACTCGTATTGTTTCTCGCAGCATCGTGCACGTCGCTGCGATCCGGCAACGCCGTGAAGGCTGCGTTTGACGCGAACGAAAGCGATGGGTGGCTCTCTCGACATATCCCAGGCGTCAAAAAACTCTCCGAAATTATTCCTCCGCCGAATGAAGCGAGGAAACAGTGGGACCAGCGGCTCAAGAGGCAGAGCGACCTTGTGGGAGTCAACGCCCCTGAGTTGTAGGAACCGGGCGCCCTACGCCGGACTTCCCAGAGGCGCAAAGTTGAAATGCCGCCCTTCCAGACGGACTTCTCTTTCGGCGCTTTGTGCCTGACGCCTATATGGGGAAAAGCCTTGGAGGGGGCGGACGCGGTCAGACGTCGGTTGCATACTCGATCCCGCTTTTCCCGTTTACAGGAACCGGCCCAATGGACACACTCTATACATGCATGCATAGAAGCGACGGCAGGTATGCATAGCTTCATAATTCTCGTGTGTAGAAGGCGTGACGCCTTTGCTCTCTTGTTCTGATTTTGCCTTGTTTTTTGCAAACGGTTAAGCAAGTGGTAAGGCTGAGGAATTCGGGAAGCGTGCATACATTCATTTTCATTCACGGCGTTGCTAATGCGTGCGCTCATAACGTTGCTCGTATAATACGTGTGTGCTCGTATTTTATGACCGCCGCACATAAAAAGTTCCCTTCCCGTGACCTTTAGAAACGATTTTACCGCTTTCGGCCAGCCTCTTTAACAACCGTGTTGCCTGAAATGGGCTACACTGACAAAGATCTGATGCATCGGCCCGCTTAATGGAGCCATGTTTATCAAGATAGGTCAGCGCCATCTGTTCCTGCTGGATGGGGTCGTAACCTGCTTGGCGGACATAGGCCGCCTTGTGGCCTGTCCTCTGGTAAAGTTTGGCGCTTAACGTATAGGAGCGCCCGCGCCCGGCGCCGTGCGCTTCTATCATCCCCGCTTCCACCAACTTTTCGAGGGTGGCGCGGGTAGATGGTTCCGGCTTCTGGGTGCTTCTGGCCAAATCGGTCGTCGTAAGGCGTCGTTCCTGACGCAGGCGGGAGAGGATGATCAAACTATCGACGGGCAACGGCGCACCAGTCCGCTCCTCATAGGCGAGGATCATCTCGAGAAATGAGATGTCTGCATCTGCACGAGACATGAACAACGTCACGGAGGAAACATCGGACATAGAGTAGTCGGGAGCCGGTCGGCCATAACGCAGCATCCCTTCATAAATCCGGGCAATGCCGCGTTCGGTGCGTTCGGCAAGCCCGATTCTCTTGACAATATCGGCCAGCAAAGGGTTGCGCGAGCGCGGCGCCACAAGGAGGTTTTGCAACGTGACGCCCTCGATAAAGCCGCCCGGGCTAGCAATGGTCAGGCCGTCGTCCAACCGTACATGCACGGCGCCCGAGCGGGCATAATCGCAATGCACCAAGGCATTGATAAAACCTTCCCTGAACGCCCGGCGGTCAAAATTGGTAATGGGCACACGGAAAAGGCCGACTTGAATCTCCTGTTCAACGAGCCGAGCTTTGAAAAGCAGCTCAACTTCTTCAAGAGTTTGCAGGAGGGGTTTGCGGAAGAATTCATTTACCCGTACGTCTGTGCCTTCCAAGACCTGGAACGCGACTTCATGGGCAGGGACATGCTGACGGATTATTTCTCCGCGCCCAAGGAGGAGCAGCCCAGCAACGGTAGGTCGGCGAAACCCTTCAACGGAGGTGACGAGCCCCAAGGCGCCGTCCAATTCCTCATCGGCCAGCGGCAGCAGAGTCATATCGCCGCCGTACCGGCGGATTACTTCCCGTATGCGTTGTCGCTCTAGCGGGTTTAAATCTTCGGCGCTCAGCGACACCAGAGGCATTGACGATGGATCTAGCAACCCCAAGGCGGCCTAGCGCTGGATAAACTCATGCGGGTAGAAAGGCACGGCTTCAGGTCTGCCGGAAGCCATGAGGCGGCGGCGCAACACCAGTCCGTCGCTGCTGGACACGATTGAATGAGATTTCGGCATAGTGATGCTGAGGATTTTCTTCTCGTCATGTTCGATGGTTTCCGTGGACACGGCTGTCGGTGGGCTGGTCCGGTTCGCGATCATCGCTTTGAGTCCTGTCAAATCTTGGTGGGCGGTCTGAACACCGGTCACGCTTCCGTCATCCTCGACCCCCAGAAGAATCAGTCCACCTTCGGTATTAGCCATAGCGACCACGGCAGCTACGAGATCGCGATCGGGCAGCCCACTCTTCGCGTCGCTTTTGAATTCGACCGTCAGGGTCTCGCCCGTTTCCAAAATCGTCGTCAATTCATGCTCACTGGTCATCCGTGGTTCCTACTCCAAGAGACCCTCCGCGTGGCAAGGTACATGTTCTTGGTCTGCCGCCAGGTGTGGCTATCCGCTTGGGGAAGTGCCTTCTAAAAGGGGTCCGCCGCTATTTCTTAAAACCTCGCCGCTGCGACTTCCCTCCTGCCGTGGTCGAGCTTGGCGACTAGATCATGGATACGCCAGCTCGGGCGAATCGCCCACTGGGCGCCGCGCCCTATACACGCGTATGTCTCGGCCAGTTGCGAGCGCTTGTACCGTTCGTTGTTGGTCACCCCTGCCGGCGGCCACTGACCTCGATTCTCCTGACGAAAACTTCGCCTATGAGTCTTCGGTTATCGGCCACGGAGCGATCTTTCATCTCTCTTCCTCGTTTGAAAGCATTGCTTTTCTGGGCGCATACACCCGTTTCGGATCTTTAGGGCCGGTACCGATTTCGGTCAAGAGCCCTTTTTTCACAAGATGTTGAAGGCGGCTTCTGGCTGCACGGTCGGAGACATTCCAAAGTCGCGCCGCTTGCGCCGTACCGATCTCCCCGTGTTCCCGAAGGTATTCCTTCAATTCCGCTTGCCAAAGAGACCGTTTCTCCTCGGAGGGGCTCGTGCGCTTGTTGTAAAGCGTGACCCTGAAACTATTGCCAATTTCCTCAAAGCTTGGCGCCGCGATTCCGGCCTCGTTGCAGGCCGCTATCATTCTGCCGATGCCGGAACCCCATTGTTCAATGAGACCGAGTTCCCGAAACACCCTGCCGATAACCCGGTTTCGGAGACGGGAAACGCCAGAGAGGGCGGCTTCCATAGTTATCCCGAAAGGCAGCATGCCGGGATTGGCGATTTCAATCCGGTCATCGAACACGGCAAGACGGATTTGCATTCCGCCGATGGAATAGTCGGCGTGTACTACGGCATTGATGAGCGCCTCACGGACTGCAAGTGGCGGATATTCGTGGATGTCCGTTCTTCTCAAACGGCCGATTTCTGCGACCTGCAGCGTATGGCGTTCGATGAACGCTGCTGCGCTCTCCACTGCATGTGGGAGGTACTCATCGATTTCCTTCTGATCAAGGAATCTGGCCGTAGTTCGTCCGTGGAAGCGGGCGCAACGGATGACTGCATCCGAAAAAACGGCGCGTCTGGTTTTCCCGAACAACAACACTGCGCCTCGGGACGGAAACTGCCGACCGGCGTGATCCACCAGAAGCCCCAAAGAACGACGCGAAGCCGGGGTGAGCGGCCTGGCGACACGAGAGAACAACTCGGAAGCAGCACGGAAGTCTATGGCTTCCGAGTTGACTTCCGTGCACGGCTGCTCGTCGAAAAACACATTAGCTGCCAGACGGCGGATGGCAGCGACAATTTCCGGTCCAGCCTGTCGGTTCGTAGAGCCGAGACGGACATAGACCCCCTTTTCCGGTCCTTCGGAACGAACAGCGTAGGGGCCGACAAGATGTGGTATCCGGATGACGAGGAGTTGCCGAGCCCGACACGAGACAACCTGAATGTCAGGAATCAGCGTAGGGATAATCGTATCTGCAAAGATATTGGCGAGACGTTCTTCTTCGGAAAGAGGATCTCGGACGCCGACGATTTCCTTTGTGCCGTCGCGAACACCGATTACGATGATTCCGCCCGCCGTATTGGCAAAGGCCACCGCCGTTCGCACGATGCCTTGAATAGATCGGCAATTCTCCTTGAATTCGAGGGTCTTGCCCTCATTTTGGACCAAGAGGTCTTTTATCATGGCAGCCCCGCTTCCCTCACGGATGCCTGTTCCACCGAAGCCAGTATTTCATAGAACCTCGCCGCTGCGACTTCCCTCCTGCCGTGGTCGAGCTTGGCGACAGGACCATGATGCGCTGCAAGGCTGAAAATGATGTCGCCCTGGATGACCACATGATAGCCTCGTTCCTTCCAACCAGCCGCAAGCGTCGATTTCGGGCCGCCTTGCACAAAAAAACCGTTGTTCGTAGTGTGCAAGGAGCCTCCGTTTGTAGGTCCGTCTATGAATCAACCTTTTGGCAATCCAATGGCGGCTGGCCACATCGACCATCCCAACCCAGCGCTCGTCCACGGGCACTTCGGCGCTCTTCATGCGCTTTGGGAATCACCGCCTCCGCGCCTCATTACACCGGAGATCAATATATCGAACTCGTCTAAGGCCGTCGAGAACAAACTCTTGGAATACCTGAGACGGCGCGGACATTGTCTCATGGGTGCAACTGGCTCCTTTCCTTCCAAATTCCCCTACGTGGGTCTTGGAACCCCAGGTTCCAGCGGTTTCTGCGAGAGGGGGCTCAAAATTTATCACGAGATTGCGTTTTTTCGCTCGTATTGGCGCATCCATCGCTTTTTTTGTCGTTGCGAGGCGCCGAAAGTCAGCGGTGCAATCCCTGCGCATATCAATAGGCCACAGACGCCTCTGGCGGATTGGAAGTTTGCTTCTAAAACTGCGCCATCCACATTGTATCTTGCTTCTCGAAACTTCTGTAGGAATGAGGCGCGCCGCGAGGTGAACATGGCGACTTTCAAAGTATGCGTCGCGGTGGAGAGAGGATCGATTAGTTCCGGCGCAGCGCTTGATCTGTCCTGCCGGGTTGGATCCGGCGCCCAAGCTACTGACCATGGATTCCCACTTGCGTGGGAATGACACGCAGCGAGATAACAGCGCATTTCGCGATTATTTTCGAGAATGGTTCTAAACTCGATGGCTTGAACCTCAGCGACACAAGTTTCGGGAAAGGCAAGGGAGACGGCCTCGATTCCGAGGCCGTGGCAGTAAATGGCGGCGCCGTGACAACGGATGGACTATCCAAAGAGCAGGACGGACAAGAGGAGGATCAGTCCCGCCGACAAGTAAAACAATCGCACGGCGCCGCCTCTCTCGTGGAGTTCCCGCCAGTCCTGGCTTGTGCGCACCATCCTGTCGATCTTGACGATCTGGGGAACGCCGCCAAGGGCTAGCAGCGCAAACGGATGAACCACGCCCGCGAACACCAGGAGGACGACGCTCACGAGGCCGCCGACGAGGAAGGCGCGGAGACCCCATAAAGCGTTGGCGCGGCCGAGCCGGACAGCGAGGGTGTATTTGCCCACGGCCTTGTCGCAATCCATGTCAGGCAGAGACTGGTAAAAGAGTATCGAGGCAACCAGCAGCCCGATGGGTATGGAGAGCCACAAGGCGCGAGGCAGGAATTGACCGGTGAGGGCGGCGCACGTCCCTACGACCATCACCGGCCCCATGTTGATCCCGACGAAGAGCTCCCCAAGTCCGTGGTATCCGTAGCGGATTGGCGGGGCCGTGTAGAACAGACTCGATGCGAAGGAAAAGCACATGATCAAGGCGAGCCACCACACTGCGGACGCGACCGCTATCCAAACGCCGAGGACAAAGGCGACGGAGTATAAAAGAACGATGGCTCTGCCGAGCTGCGCAAGCGTAATTTTTCCCTCGTGGAGCACCCTGCTTCCGCCCAGGGAATCGCCGTCGTCGGCTCCGGAAAGGAACTCGAAATAGTCGTTGCTGAGGTTCGTTGCGAGATGTACGAGAAACGAGGCGATCAAGACCAGAACCCAAAGGCCGAGGTTCCATCCACCTGCTCGCCAGGCGATGGCAGCCCCCAGACTCAATGGGATCAGGGTCGCCACAAAAAATGGGGGTCTCCCCGCCTGGTACCATGCCCAAAAGGCGTCAGCTTTCATGGAACCACGCCCTCATGGAGGTAGGTGAGCCCGAAGGTTAAGGGGAACGCCTTCACCGATTTCAGCCCGATCTGTTCATACAAGGAGGTTAATTCGTCTGGATGCAGAAAATGCTGAATTGAATCGGGCAGATATTTATAGGCGCCTGCATCCCCCGATATCATTCGCCCCACAAAGGGGATCACGTTGTTCAAATACCACTGGAAGAACCAGCGCAGTTTCATGTTTCGGGGAAAGGTCATTTCGAGCACCATGACTTTTCCGCCTGGTTTTACCACCCTGGCCATTTCAGTCAACGCGGTTTTCGGGGTTGGGATGTTTCGGAGGCCGAACGCCATGGTAGCCGCGTCGAATAGACCGGACGGAAACGGGAGTTGATTGGCGTCTGCCGCGACATAGGATATGCGTTCGCATAGATGATATTTTGAGGTTTTTTCCTTTGCTGCGATCATCATCTTGGGGACAAAATCAGCGCCCACAACCTGAGCGCCCAAGTCGGCTGCCATTTCGATGGCGAGGTCTCCTGTGCCGGTGGCGACATCGAGGACAAGCCGGGCTTCTTTTGGAATCCTGCGTACAGTGAAGCGTCTCCACCAGACATCCCGACGAGCGGACATGAGGCGGTTCAAGAGGTCATAATGGGGCGTGACGGTATTGAATATCCTTTTGACGACTGCAATCCGTTCCGCTTCGGTCCACGTCTCAATCGGCTTTTGGTTCATAGTTGACTCCAACGACAAAATGTTTTTTCCAGCACGTCGAAGGTCTCGTATAAAACGACGCCCATTAACGCCATGACAACCATCCCGACGCAAATACCTTGAATGTCCGCCCTGCCCCATGCGTCCAAGATATAAAATCCCATGCCGTATCGCGTTCCCACAGACTCGACAAAAAATAGCACCGCCACCACAGTGCCGGTCGCGATGCGCAAGGCGGTAAACACCGCGGGGAGGCATGAAGGCCAAATCACGTGGCGAAAAAGGTCGAATCGTGATCCGCCGAGGCTGTACAAAGAATATCGGGCTGATCGAGTGACTGATCGGGCCGCATCCCTCGTCGTGATGAGCAACTGGAAGAACAGAATAATCGAAAGCATGGCAATCTTCCCGGCATCGCCTAGTCCAAAAATGATGAACACAATGGGCAGGAATACGATCTTGGGTACTGGATAGGTGAGGTGGATAATAGGCCGCGCGACTCGGTCCAACCGTCTGCTCGAGCCCAACAACAGGCCAAAGGGAACCGCGGCGACAAAAGAAATGCCGAGGGCAGCGGCAATCCTAAACCACGAGCTGCCCACGTGCATCCAGAACTTTGCGTGATGCGCCTCTGCAAACAACCGGCGCAAGACCTCCCAAGGGCCGGCCAGAACGAGTTCGCCGAGATACCACGAGGCAGCCTGCCAGAGCATAACCAAGGCAACAGTTCCCCAGACGTATCCCCATCGCGACGTCACGCCACACGCTCCAATTCTCGGCGCACCCGTTCACAGACGATATAGAATTCTTCTGTGTCCCGATAGTCCTTGCGGCCCGCAGAGGGATTCTCGACGCATGAGACAATGGCGCCGGGAGCGCCCGCCATAATGAAGATTTTTCTGCCAAGCCCCGCCGCCTCCTGGATATCGTGGGTCACGATGACCATTGCGAAGCGTCTCGAGCGCCATGCGGCCGCCACCAAGTCTTGGAGGCGTTCCCGGGTGAGGGCATCCAGCGAGGCGAACGGCTCATCCAAAAGGAGCAAGGAGGGGTTCAAGACGAGAGCTCGGGCCAACGCGACCCGTTGACGCTGTCCTCCCGACAGTTGTTGAGGATACAACTCGGTCTTTTCGGAAATGCCCAGCTCGTGCAACAGGGCAGAAATCTTCTCAACGTCGACCTGTTCTCTTCTTATCTTTAGGCCGAGTTCGATGTTCGCCTGCACTGTTTTCCAGGGAAACAGGCCGTAATCCTGAAGGACCAAGGCGACTTCCCGACGCGGCTTGTCCAGGACTGCGTCGCGAAACCGGACGCAGCCTTCGGTAGGTTTTTCCAAACCGGCCAGAATAAACAAAAGGGTCGATTTGCCGCAGCCAGAAGGCCCGACTATCGCCATGGTATCCTCGTCTTCGAGCGACAGAGAGACGCCCTTCAAGGCCATGACAGGCCCTGTTTCCGTGAAATAGGTCTTTGCCACGTCCTCACACGAGATCAGTTTATTGGAGGAAAGAGCCATCTACTATGTGTCCAAACTCGACGGGGCCTTGAATCACTTTTCTGTCACTGAGCCACTTTGCGATGGTTTCCAGCGCGGTTTGATCGGGCGGGGCAAGCTGGGGAAATCTGGGCGTCGGATAATTCTGTTTGAGCGGCTCCGGCAGACGCACGTGCTCGACCATGATACTCCGCACAGAATCGGGGGAGGCGTTGATGTATGCGGCTGCCTCACCAACGGCCTTAAGGAACGCCTTGACCCGATCAGGATGTGCGCGGGCAAACGGGCCGTTGAATACAAGCACGGTCTGACTTGTCCCCAGTCCTGCATCATCTCCCAAGAGTTTCGCGCCCTTGGCCACCGCGGCGGTCGCCAACGGCTCGGGCAAAGCCGCCGCCTCGACCTGACCCGACAAAAGCATCTGCATCCTCATACCGATGTTCTTGGCCTCGAAGAAGGTTATTTTTTCATGCGGGACGCCGCTTTGCGCAAGCAGCGTCTCAGTCAAGAAATGTACCACGGAGTTGGATGAGACCGCGACCGGCGTGGAGGCGAGATCGGCAAGCGTCTTGTACGGGCCCCCCGGCTTTGCCAGGATGGCGAACATCCTACGATCGCGGCGTGTATCGTAATTGGCGGCCACGATAATGACGTCTCGTCCATTCCCCTTCAGGACAAGGGGGGTAACGAGATCGCCGAAATAACCGTCTATGGCCCCTGTTGACAATGCGATATCCTTTTCCGACGCAGTATTGAACGGCGTCAGTTGCACCGACACGCCGTGGCCGCGAAACATGCCTTTGTCCTGAGCCACGAACAGGGGAAGGGCCTGGAGTACAGGCAATACGCCGAACTTGATCTCCGGCTCTTGACCGCATGCCGCGGGATTCGACGGTCCAAAGAAAAGAGCGATTGTCATCAGCGCAATAGCCACAAAATAGACAGCTTTCTGCAGCACGGTTGATCTCCTCTCTAGCACATGGTTTTGACTTGCTCGGGGTTCCTTACGACGTTGCCCAAAGAGCGCTCGCTGGACATGCCTCTGTGCAACAGATCTGACGCAGACCTGATCCATTGTTCTATCGCATGGTCGTCGGCCTTGTAGATATCCAATCCTTCGCCGAGGAATTGGGTATAATAGGCCCTGAGCAGTCCTTCCAGCATGCAGTTCATGAGAAACGCGGCATGAGGAACCTGCAGGTCTGAGCGCAACTCTCCACGTCCAATGCCCTCCCGAATAAGGTCAGAAAAAAACGTGACGCTGAGTTTTCTGAGTTCAGCAACCCGTTCAGCGCCGAAGGGCGCCTCGCCAGACTCCAGCAGATGGAAGTAGATGCGAGCGAGGAGCGGGTGGGCGTCTATGAATCGAACGCCTGTCTTGATGAACATTTCCAGCCGACAGGAAAAATCCATCCCTGCAGTGCGGGAGCGCACCAGGCGGAGGGATTCCTTGACCTCTTCCACCGCAGCGTCAACGATCGCGCTGAACAAAAGCCCCTTGCTTCGAAAGTACCAAAAGAGACTACCCTTGCTGATGCCCGCTTTCTTGACGATGGCATTCATGGACGCGTGTCGGTAGCCGTTGGCGGCGAATTCTTCGAGCGCGGCAGAGAGGATGCGATCTCTCTTGAGCTGATCAAGGGTTTGAAAGGCCTTTGTGCCGAGGGTCGTAGGGTTCATGGGTGCAGGCAAGCGATTGCTGATCTATGGAATATTGACCATGTGGTCAATATAGCACAAGTCGCCCGCCCGTCAAGCTCGCAAAGCGCTCAACAGCCCGTCAGCTTGACACCCTTGCAGACCTCTTGTTACTTAAATGGCGAAGCCTATCGTCGCACGCTTGGTAAATAACATTCGGGGAGGCACTGAAATGAGGTTGCGCCGTCTCGTAGTAAAGCCTGACCTGCCCACAGAACTGCAGGCGCTGAAGAATCTTGCCATGAATTTGTGGTTTTCGTGGAATCCAGACTCGAGCCGACTGTTTCAGATGCTGGAACCCGATCTGTGGGAAGAAACAGGTCACAACCCCGTGCTTCTCTTGAGCAGGCTGAGCAGCGAGCGCATGGCCGAGATCCTTCAGGATCCCTCTTTGATGAGCGCGATTGCGGATTTGTCAAACGCCTTCGAAGAGTATGTGAGCAATCCGGGGAATTATTCGTTCAATCTTGAACGACCGATCGATTACAGGATCGCCTATTTTAGCATGGAATACGGGCTGGCTGAGTGCGTGCCGCTCTATTCAGGGGGGCTTGGGGTGCTGTCTGGCGACCACCTCAAGAGCGCGTCCAACCTGTGCTTTCCTCTCATTGGCATGGGCCTGCTTTATCAGAAAGGCTATTTCAAACAGTATTTGAATGTGGACGGCTGGCAGCAGGAATTATACCCAGACAACGATTTTTACAATATGCCGATTTCGCCGGTGGTTGATGGAGCTGGGAATCAGGCTAATTTTGTGTTGGAACTGGATGGGCAGAGCGTAAAGGTCTTGGTCTGGAAGATTCAGGTAGGGCGGATACCCTTATATTTGCTGGACACCAGCCATCCTGACAACAGTCCCACCGCGCGACGCATTACTGCGGAGTTGTATGGCGGGGATTTGGAGATGAGGATCCAGCAGGAGATCGTCCTTGGCATAGGAGGGGCCAAAGCGTTTCACCTGCTGGGTTTGTGGCCCCTGGTCTATCATCTCAATGAGGGGCATGCCGCTTTTGCTGCGCTCGAGCGGATACGACAGTCCATGGCCACCTATCGCGTCCCCTTTGATGTGGCCATGGAGGCGGTCGCTGCGTCAACCGTGTTCACGACGCATACCCCTGTGCCGGCTGGGATAGATATGTTTCCGCCGGACCTGGTGGCCCGCTATTTTTCTCAGTACATGCGATCCATGGGTATGACGGTCAAGGATCTCCTCGATCTAGGCAGACAAGATCCAGAGGATCGCACATCTCCGTTGTCCATGGCGGTGTTGGCGTTGAGGTTGTCCCGGGGCGTGAACGCGGTGAGCAAGCTGCACAGCACTGTTTCCAAGAAGCTATGGGGAGGACTTTGGCCGCATTTGGACGAGGAAGACATCCCCATTGGCTATGTGACGAACGGCGTTCATATCCCTTCCTATGTGTCCAAGGAGATGGCTGACTTGTTCGCCCGCTACCTTGGAGAAGAATGGGTCGAAGAGCCGGACAACGCCAAGATATGGCTGCGGATTAAAAACATCCCGCCGGCGCAACTTTGGCGGGTTCACGAAACCAGACGGGAGCGTTTGGTCGCCTTTTGCAGGAGGCGGCTGGCCAGGCAGATGAAAACCGGCGGCGGAGACGGCTTCAACCGCCGCAGAGCGGTGGAATTCCTCAATCCAGAGGCGTTGACCATCGGTTTTGCACGACGGTTTGCCCCATACAAGCGGGCCGGTCTCCTTTTTACCGATCCGGATAGGCTTCTGAAAATTGTTTCGAACAAACGACAGCCGGTTCAGTTCATCTTTTCCGGCAAAGCCCATCCACGAGACATGCTCGGGAAAGAGTTGATCAAGAAAGTGGTGCATCAATCCAAAAACGAGGCGTTCAGACGTAATCTCGTGTTTTTGGAGGACTACGACATCAATATTGCGAGATACTTGGTTCAGGGAGTGGATGTGTGGCTCAACACGCCTCGGCGTCCCAACGAGGCGTGCGGGACGTCCGGCATGAAAGCTGCGGCGAACGGCGCGCTGAATTTGAGCATCTTGGATGGATGGTGGCCCGAGGCCTACAATGGGGCAAACGGATGGGCAATCGGAGGCGAGGAAGAATACAGCGATATTAACGATCAAGACGCAGCCGACGCCGAGAGCCTGTACGACCTTTTGGAGCAGGAGGTTACGCCCCTGTTTTTTGACCGAGGGGTGGATGGATTGCCTCATGGCTGGATTGAAAAGATGAAAAATAGTATGGCCTCGATATGCAGACACTTTAACAGCCACAGAATGATTGAAGAATACA
The DNA here is from genome assembly GCA_049969795.1 of Desulfomonilaceae bacterium. Classification (GTDB taxonomy): domain Bacteria; phylum Desulfobacterota; class Desulfomonilia; order Desulfomonilales; family Desulfomonilaceae; genus JAUPKT01. Next base: position 32,986 of record JBMFOE010000018.1, on the reverse strand, counting down.
TGGAGGACTATTACATTCAGGCTGGTCTGGCGCATCAGATACTGGGTGAAAATCGTCTGAGTCGGGCGAGGGAATTGAGGGATTGGAAGCAAAAGGTTCGTTCGGTATGGCACGATGTGCAAGTACTCGATGTCTCGGCCGCCAAGGGAGACAAGGTCTCTTTGGGAGAGGACCTTGAAGTGATAGCGACCATTAAACTCGGGGGCCTCACCGCGGACGAGGTGGTGGTCGATCTGTGCCATGGGCTGCTGGCAAAGGATTCCGAACGACTCCTTCAGAGAAACGTGACGGCAATGTCCCAGAGCGAAAGAGTCGATGATGGGATTTACCGTTTTCGTGGAACGATTCCATGCGAAGAAACAGGCATCTATGCGTACAAGATCAGGGTATTGCCTTTTCATCCGTATCTTTTCAATCCGTTGTCCATGAATCTTGTCGCGTGGGGTTAAATTTCGACTCCAGTTCCTGCTGTCTTGACGCGGGTGTAATCCGAGACGATTGGTCTGCGGGGCAATCGCATGCATTGACGCTGCTCCGATTCGAGCGCGGCGGTGATTAATAGTCATTCCCGGAATTTCTATCGGAATGAGATTCGGGTAGTCGAATTCGCAAGTTCTTTTGAAAACTGCTGTGGCAGCCACGAGAGAAGGACACGCGTGATTTTACCTGAAAATGCCATAATTCTCTTTAGAATGGTATTTTCATCTCTCGTTGTGACCCCCGTGTCATGGGAGTTCGAAGGAGCGAGGCTCGCACGAAGCAAGAGGGATCGACAGAGAAATCTTCTTCGTCTGCCGGCCAAGATTTCTGGCTGCGCTCGAAATGACAGAGAGTAAAATGCTCGGATGACAGCCGCTCGTCGAATTCGTGATTAATTCTGAGAAGCGCTAGGGCCGGCAAGACTTGGCGGCGCGGCGAGTTTTTTTGACAGCGTCATTTCCCGACCTCGGAAAGAGACCAATGAGTTTTGTCGCGCGCTTCCGCGAGCCTGCATGGGAGTTGCATGATCGTCGCGTCAGTAGTATGGTGAATGGTTACGGCTGATAAGCCTAGACATTTTCTTTGGCCAAGGAGTTCCGTATGGGTGATAGTATGTTGCCCAAAGTCTATGATCCATCACATATAGAACAAAAATGGTATGACTTTTGGCTTGCGCAGAAATATTTCAGGGCCAATGAGACAAAGACCGGAAAAGAATACTCCATTGTCATTCCTCCGCCCAATGTCACGGGCTCGCTCCACATGGGCCATGCCCTGAACAATACGCTCCAGGACATTCTGATTCGCTATCATCGCATGGATGGGTACAACACTCTCTGGATGCCTGGAATGGACCATGCCGGCATCGCCACCCAGAATGTAGTCGAGCGCCAACTCGCCCAAGAAGGGCTGCACCGGGAAGACTTGGGACGGGAGAAGTTTATTGAACGGGTATGGGAGTGGAAACACCAATCGGGCGGCGCAATCGTCAATCAGCTCAAGCGGCTTGGCTGCTCGTGCGACTGGGATAGAGAACGCTTCACCATGGATGAAGGTCTTTCCCGAGCGGTGCGAGAGGTGTTTGTCCGGCTTTATGAAGAAGGCCTCATTTATAAGGGAGATTACATTGTAAATTGGTGCCCTCGCTGCCACACCGCGCTGTCGGACCTCGAGGTTGAGCACGAGGACTCCTCCGGGTCGTTGTGGTTCATCAAATATCCTTTGGACGGGACAGACAGACACATTACCGTAGCCACGACGCGTCCTGAGACGATGCTGGGAGATACGGCCGTTGCGGTGAACCCGTCGGACCCGCGCTACGCCGATCTCGTGGGAAAATACGTGATATTGCCCCTTGTGGGCCGCAAGCTCATCATCATCGGCGACCCCATTGTTGACGAACACTTCGGCACCGGCGCGCTCAAAGTAACCCCTTCCCACGATCTCACGGACTTCGAACTCGCCCGCAGGCACGGTCTGGAACGAGTGACCGTGATGGATTTTCATGGCAGGATCAATGAAAACGGGATCCATTTCTGCGGTATGGACAGATATGAATGCAGAAAGGCCATCGTGCGCGAACTCGAGGAGAAAGGATTCCTGGAGAAGATCGAGCCTTATGCCGTTGGTCTTGGGAAATGCTATCGGTGCAAGGATGTTGTTGAACCGCTCATATCCAAGCAATGGTTCGTAAAGATCGGTCCCTTGGCCGAGGAGGCCCTGAAGGCCGTCCAGGACGGCAGAACCAGGATCGTGCCAGAGCATTGGACAAAGACCTATTTTGAGTGGATGACCAACATCAGGGACTGGTGCGTCTCTCGTCAGATATGGTGGGGCCATCGTATTCCTGCGTGGACATGCCAGGACTGCGGGGAAATCATCGTGGCACGTGAGGAACCGAGGGAATGTTCGGCATGCAAAGGATCAAGGCTTGTCCAAGAGACGGATGTTCTCGACACGTGGTTCTCGTCGGCTCTCTGGCCATTTTCTACTATGGGCTGGCCGGACCAGACGCCGTTGCTCAAGACATTCTATCCCACGAGCTGTTTGGTGACGGGTTTTGACATCCTCTTCTTCTGGGTGGCTCGCATGATGATGATGGGGCTGAAATTCATGCACGACGTGCCTTTTCGGGACGTGTACATTCATGCCTTGGTGAGGGACGAAAACGGGAAAAAAATGAGCAAATCGCTGGGAAACGTCATAGATCCGTTGCTGGTCATGGACAAACACGGAGCAGACGCTTTCAGATTTACCCTTGCGGCCTTGGCTGCTCAGGGCAGGGACATACGGTTGTCGGAGAGCAGAATAGAGGGATACAGGAACTTCATGAACAAGCTGTGGAATGCAGCTCGATTCGCCCTTCCCCACCTCGCTGATACGCCTTCGGAGGCTTTTTCGGAGCTCCCTGACCAGTTGGATGTGGTGGAGCAGTGGATCGTATCCAGACTTCAGCGCGCCATCGAGGAAGTTCGGAACGGGATCGAGTCATATTGCTTCAACGACGCGGCCCAGCGCCTATATCAATTCACATGGCATGAATTCTGCGACTGGTATATCGAGTACGCGAAGATCCCTTTGGCCAAGAGCGGTACAGAGGAGGCGCAGCGGGCCAAAAGAGTCCTGGGATACACCCTGGATCGTCTATTGCATCTGCTGCACCCGTTCATTCCCTTTATTACAGAAGAAATCGCGTCCAAGATTCAGGGCGAGAGGGCCTCGATTACCTGCGGACCATTTCCGGCAGCGGACAGGTCTCTCATAAACGAAGAGGCAGAGGCGACTGTTTCGCTGCTCATGGAGCTTATCACCGCGATACGCAACATACGGGCAGAGATGAACATTCCGCCGGCGAGGCCCTTGAAGGTCATCGCCGTGTGTTCGTCGGACGAAGAAGCTGAAGTCCTGGAAAAGGCGCGCGCCATGATAGAAACGCTCGGACGGCTGGAATCTTTCGTCATTGTCCGCGACGCGGCTGACGCGGAAATCGGGCGGCTTCGAGCCACCGCGGTGGTAAAAAATGTCCATATTATGGCGCCGCTTGATGGCGTGGTCGATCCTCAGGCAGAGATCAAACGCCTGGAAAAGGAAATCGCGAAGCATCAAAAAGATTTTGACGCAGCCCGCGCCAAGCTCTCCAATCCTAATTTTCTGGATAAGGCAAGCCCCGAAGCCATAGAAAAACAGAAGGCGCGGGAGCAGGAACTTTCGAGTAAACTCACGGGTCTCATGGCAGGTTTGGAGAGAATGAGATCCCTAGAACGCCAGGAGGTCTGACCATCGAGCGCGGCGGCGCGGCGGGAGGCGCAGTGAGCCGGACTGCTGATTGCCCCGGTTGCGACCATCCATGAAAGTGATACGACAGGATTTGTAGGACTTCTCGAGGGTTCTGTCGGAATGAGGCGCACCGAGGCGTGAATATGATGACTTTGAAAGTTTGCGTCACGACGCCTGATATGCCATGCCGGACTCGGTTCGGCGCCCGGGAAACTCGTCATAGATTCCCACTTTCATGGGAATGACACGCAGCGGCGCAGCAGCGCAATTCGCGATTATCTTCGAGCATGGCTACAGATTCGAGGATCTTACAAGAGGCGGCGTTCCCGGGAGGCAAGATCATCGTGCTGAGGCGGGTGGAGTCCACCCAGGATACGGCGAGGGATATGGCGCTCCGAGGAGCGCCGTCATGGACGGCTGTCATGGCCTTGGAGCAGACTCGCGGACGTGGTCGCAGCGGCCACTCTTGGATTTCGCCTCCTGAGAAAAATCTTGCCCTTTCGGTGATCCTTCGCCCTTCCCTGCCCTCGGAACACGCGCCGATGCTGAGTATGCTCGCGGCAGTCGCCGTCGCAGATGTCCTGGGCGCCAACGGAGTGTCGAATGTGGCGCTCAAATGGCCCAATGATGTGCTCGTGGAAAACAAAAAGATTGCAGGAATCCTCCTCGAGGCGACCATGATAAAGGAGAAGGTTCGCGACGTGATCCTGGGGCTGGGCGTGAACCTCAACAGCGATCAGAGCGATTTTCCAGGAGAGTTTCTCATTCCGCCGACCTCATATCTGTTGTGCACGGGCAAGGCTTGGGACGTCGTGGAGGCGGCCCAGTCATTCCTGAGCCAAATAAGGGCGCTGTATGAAGACATGGAAGCGAAAGGCCCAGAGATGGTAAGGCAACGCTGGTTGGCAAAATGGGCGCACAAGGATCAACTGATGGCGTATGAAGGAAAGGTGGGTAGAGCTCTCGGCGTTTCAAACGAAGGCTTTCTCATCTTGCGAATGCAAGATGGCTCTGAGGCGACCGTGGTATCCGGCGACGTGTTCCCCGTGGGAAGCGCCGCGGCTGCGCCGCTGACAAACAAAGACCGTCATCGGGAAGAGGCGCTGGGATCATGAGCGTTGCGCGGTCAATTTTGGCCATCAGCTTCCCAAAGACGCTCGCGATCCTGGCATTGTGCGTCGGCGTAGAGCTCCTCGCGTGCGCCTTTGGGCTCATTCCAAGACTGGAACGAGACCTCATGCGTTTGGCTGACAAATATGACGCATATTTTCCAGAGATTACCATTCAGGATGGTCGGGCTTCGATCAAGGAAAAGCAACCGTACTATATTGAGAACCTCGGGGACTCAGGGGTCGTGCTCGTCATCGACACCACTGTATCATCCTATGAGGAAGCCCTGAAACACTTGAAGAATATAGAGTACGGGGCCATGCTGACGCGATCGGCCATCGTGAACAAAGAGGGGTCGGGGATCAAAGTAGTTTCTTTGAAAGACGCCCCTGACATGGTGATAAACTCGGAGAATATCAGAAAGGCCATTGATCGCTTAAGCCCCATCGTGAAGACGTGGGGGCTCGCTTTTCTCGCGGTATTTTTCCTGCTCACAAAATTGGTGCAGGCATTGTCCATGGCGTTGATTCCCTTTGTCGGGGCTCGGCTCTTCCACGCCGCCCTTCCCTTTGAAGGCGCGTTCAGACTTGCTGTGGCAAGTATGGTCGCGGCGGTGGGGATTAACTTCTTCCTGAGTTTTTCGGAAATGAGTATCGCGGCCATGCTCACGCTGTACTACGCGGCTTTTGCGGCGACAGTGATACTTGTCACTCGTGATTACATCCAAGAGACGCGGATTCTTTCCCCGCAATGAGCCCGTGTCCGTTTCTCTCATTTCGAGCGCCGCAAACCACTCCCGAAGCTAATCTTGGCAATGAGCATCCCTGATCATTTCAACCTTCAGGCCTACGAATATGAGCTACCGCCAGAGCTCATTGCGCAGGCGCCATCTGAGCAGAGGGAGGGCTCGCGTTTGCTCGTGCTCGAAAGGTCTTCTGGGAAGATCAGCCACCGCTCTTTCCGGGATTTGCCGCAACTCCTGCGAGATTCCGATGTGCTCGTCATCAACGAAACCCTCGTCGTCCCTGCATTGCTCACAGGGCGAAAGAGTTCTGGGGGACGCGTCGAACTCCTGGTGATCGAACCCGCGCTCCCGCATCATGAGTTTGCGGACAAAGACAAATCTATTCGACAATGCCTCGTGAAAGCGAGCAAACCGCTGCGACCGGGTTCAAAAATATTTCTCGAGGCGGGGATTGAACTAACTGTACTCGAGGCAGTCAGCCCAGGCAGGGTGGTTGTTTCCTTTCCATGCCCTGAAGCGGTTTTTTTGGATTTCTTACGGGCGCATGGGCAACCGCCTTTGCCCCCATATATTCGCAAAGAGAATCGGAGAGCGCGCCGCGATCGTGAACGTTACCAGACGGTGTATTCACGAGTCCCAGGCGCAGTGGCGGCGCCCACCGCAGGACTCCATTTTTCTCCGGAGCTGCTTTCTGCCCTTCGAGACAAGGGGGTCATCATAGCGCCTCTTGTTCTTCATGTGGGGCCAGGCACGTTCCTCCCCGTACGACACAAAGATATTCGCTTGCATAAGATGGAAACCGAAAGGTACGAGATTCCTGCTGCGACGGCTGAGGTGGTGAACACCGCGCTGAAGGGACATCGTCGAATAATAGCGGTGGGCACCACGAGTGTCCGCGCCCTGGAATCCGCGGCAACCCAAGAAGGGTTGGTAAGTCCTGGCCCTAATCATACGGATTTGTTTATATTTCCAGGATATCAGTTCCGGGTCGTCTCCGGACTGGTGACAAATTTCCATTTGCCGGCCTCGACGTTGTTGATGCTTGTGTGCGCCTTTGGGTCGTATGAGCTGGTGATGGGGGCGTACCGAGAGGCCGTGGTTCAACGGTATCGGTGGTACAGCTACGGGGATGCGTGTCTTATCATTTGATATTATTGAGAAAACATGCCCCCAAAAAAGGCGGGACCCCCTACGGGGCATCGGGTAGGATGCTTGGCGGGCGTCTCAGGAAGGTCTATATGGTAGGACTGATGCAGGTGGGCAACTTTTAATAGGATACCATTTCCTTGTCAAGTCTTTTTTTATGAAAAAGACTCATCTTTGCGATACGACAAGCTATAAATTGATTGACATAAAAGAACCCGTTATGTTCCTACACTACGATTATTTATCAATATCATATCTAGGTTCGGATGAGTTGGGTCGTATCCTCTTGACATTAAACAGTAATATTCACGGGATGTACGATTCGACGATAAAAGTCTTTGATGAAGTGTATGGGAGAGAGGGATTAGCCGGCAGGCGCGTTGAGGTTGCGGGATGCGCGCTGAAAAGCCGGGGCGCGCCCCCCTCCCCGACAGCTCGCGGCCGAGGCGGGCTCTTCCATTGCCGGGCGCTGGGCATGCTCCCTCTGCGCGGGAGCCCTTCGACGCGCCACTGCTCGAACCTTCTGTCGGAATGAGGCGCGCCCCGGCGTGAATGTGACGGCTTTCAAAGTCAGCCTCATGGTGAAGATATGACCGATGAGTTGGGTCACGGCCCTCGATTTGTCATTTCGGACTCGATCGGGCATTGAGGAAACAGACCATGGATTCCTACTTCCGTGAGAATGACAGGACGCTGGATTTCGTCGCAGTTCCCGATCGTTTTCGGAATGGCTATAATATTGTTCCTCGTGATGGCGCGCAGGCTATCCATCCGCGGCTGTTTGCGGGGGTGTTTGTCATTGGAACTGGCCGTTGCGCATGTATTCCTTGCAGAAATCTTCGTGAAGAGGGCGGCAGGGTATATGATTTCTCTTGATTATGTGACAGGAAATGTTTAGATGTAGGGTAGCAGTGTAGCGATGGAATGTCCTGCGGAGCGAAGGACTCCATCGCCATGAGAGCCCCCTTTAGGAATAACCCCGGAAAATCATGTGAGATGAAGGAACCAGGGGAATCGGATTAAATGGGCATCCGATGTAATGAACGTTGCCATGCGCTGGAGCGTGACGACAAGCAGAGGATTGCCGCCGGATAATCGAACTGAGCCTTTAGAACGTTAAAATCATGTGTCCATAAAGGTTGCATGCTGGGATTCACCGGCGTCGGCCTTTTCATGGAGCGGCGCACTATGAAGCGCCAGGGACAAGGAGACGCAAATGCCGAAGAAACCTCCTAGGCGTGATCCAATCATCGTGTATAAGAGAGAAGAAAAAGGTCTTAAGCCATTTCTCCCCAAAAACAGAGGCTTCCGCTTTGGTCCGCCGCCTCCGGCTCCGCCCAAGGCGAAGAAAAACAAGGAGACGAAGCCGGTTGCGCCTGAATACGTCATCTTCCACGAAAACAATTTGAAGGAAATAGAGGGGATGCCGTCGCCGGAGCGGGAGATCGCGCGGGCGTGCTATTACATGTGCTTCTTGGTGCATGAGACAAAGACCAGCTCCGAACTTTTTCCTCTCAAGCACAACGCCCTGGAGAAGATCTTCAAGAGCGGTCATCCGAGTTTAACGGTGCATTATGTGCGTCGAGGAGATCGGGAGGTCTATCAGCTCTCGCCGGAGGCAAAAAAGAAATGGGAGACCGAAACAAACTCGAATAAACATCATGTGAGGATGTATCTTACTTCCAAATGCAAGATCGAATACGAGGAAGGCTATTTCGATCTCTATCATTTTCATATTGTCTTGGAACCATTTCGCTTTTCGTTTTATTTGCCGATTCATCAAGCGCCGTGGATCGATAAGAGGCGCTTGTCCAAGAGGAAATTTCATTATCCTCAGACGGTCGAGTATGGTTTGATGCGAGGAAGACCGATCACGGGTTCCCGCAAGGCAACGCTGGTGCCACGCGACAAGATCAAGGAAGAGCTCGAGAAGTTCCTCAATGTTGAATTGGACGTGAAGAAATAGGGGTCGAGGCGGTTTTTCAACGGCCTCGCTCGTGGTCTAAGTGCTCTTGATTTGTCTTTGAGAGCGACTTTGGGCGCCATGGGGCGCGCTGCCGGCGCGCCTCGTTTGGAACTGGTCTAATACACTCCGCATTCACGGGAAATGATTGTCTGCAATATTTCTGACGTGCCGCCTCCGAAGAGGAGGAATCTACAATCTCGATAGAATCGTTGTACGTCATATTCCATTGAATAGCTATATGCGCCGTAAATCCTCGTGGCCTCGTCGGTTGCCCTGCACGCGGTTTCGGAAGCGAAGTATTTGGCCATGGAGGCTTCTTTGAGGGCGCGTTCCCCTCGATCTATCTTGGCCGCTGTCTCATAGGTCATGAGGTGTGACGCCCAGATGTCGGTGGCCATATTCGCTATTTTCTGCTGCACCAGTTGAAAGCTCCCGATTCGTTTCCCAAATTGAGTCCGTTCCAAACAATATCGTTTGGAATGTTCGTACGCAGCTCGGGCCAGTCCGAGGGAAAGAGCAGCGGTCATCACCCGAATGACGGCGAGGATGCGCATGAGGTTGCCGACGCCTTGCCCTTCTTTGCCCAGACGATTTTCAAACGGGACTTCTACGTCTGTGAATGCCAGTTCCGCTATTTCAGTGGCCCTGGTCCCGAGTTTTTCAAATTTTTTCGATACATACAGACCGGGGGTCGAGCGCTCGATCAGAAAAAAGTCGAGTCCTTTGAGCCCCTTCTTTTTGTCGGTCTGGCAGAGGACTGTGAAAAAATCCGCGACTGGCGCGTTGGTGATCCATGTCTTTGAGCCGTTGATTATCCATTTGTCGCCCTTGAGGACCGCGGTTGTCTTCACTCCCCCAAGGTCGGTAGCTGCATCGGCTTCAGTGAGGGCAAAGGAAGCGACCTTCTCTCCCCTGAGGGCAGGCTTCAGCAATCGTTCGTGCTGTTCCGGGGTGCCGTACTCAAACAAGAAGTTCGTCCCCATGAGGCACTGCATTGCAGTGAACGCCGCGATGCTCATGGAGGCTTTGGCCAGTTCCTCGACCATAATACAAAATTGCGTGGTGTTGCCTCCGGCGCCTCCGACGGAACGCGGGTAGCGAATCCCGTATGCGCCGGTGGCGGCTATTTTTTCAAACATCCAGCGTGGGAATTTTCCCTCTTCGTCGAGGCGACGGGCTACCGGCAGGATCTCTTCCTCGGCGAATCGCGCAAAAGTTTTTCGTATCAGTTCCTCGGGCGTCGGTTTAGGAATATGCGTCACGGTTTACCTCGAGAATTCTTTTTGTTGGTCTTGGACTGCTCGAGTCAAGGCTGGCAATATCTCGAACATGTCTCCTACTATGGCAAAATCGGCCACTTCGAAGATGGGGGCGTCTGGGTCTTTGTTGATGGCGACGATATATCGAGAGCCTTCAATACCGGCGCGGTGTTGAACTGCGCCCGATATACCGCACGCAAAATAGATTTCTGGTCTCACCGTCTGCCCTGTCTGCCCCACCTGATGTTCTTGGGAGAGGAAACCTTCCTCTACGACCACTCTGGTGCAAGCGATTTCGCCTTTCACGGCTGCGGCGAAATCTTTGAGGATTGCCAAGCCCTTTTCAGAGCAGATGGGGCGGCCGCCAGCCACGACGATCTTGGCTGACGCCAGATTCACGCCTGTTGGCGGATTCATCGTACATTCCAGAATGCGGGTGAATTCTGTGCACTGCGCTAAATCGATTCTCTCCACTCGAATGTCGCCGTTTCTCGCGGCGTCGTAGTTTATCGGCCTCATGATGCCGGGTCTCACCGTCGCGGCCTGTGGTCTCGAATACCGACTGACAATGGTTGCCATTATGTTCCCGCCGAATGCCGGCCGAGTCTGGAGCAATATCTTTTCTTCGGGGTCGATGCTCAAGCGCGTGCAATCAGCGGTGAGTCCGAGTCCCATGCGTCGCGCCACCCTTGGCGCAAGGTCTCTTCCCAAAGGCGTCGCGGCAATCAAGAGAATGGACGGCCTGAAACGGCTGATCGCCTCGCACAAGATGTGGGCGTATGTGCACGTCTGATAGAAGGTCAGGGACGAGTTTTCGAGGAAAAGGCATTCGTCGGCCCCGTGAGCAATGAGGTCTCGCAGCGTGTCAGGCGCTTTTGCTCCTGTCGCGACGGCGATGACCCGTTGAGAGAGGTCGTCCGCGAGACCCCGGGCGCAGCCAAGGAGCTCCAGGGCAGACCGGTGGAACGCATTGTCGTGCATTTCACAGAAGACCAGTACGTCTCGATAGTTCGAGAAATCTGGTACTACCCTCTCGGGTATCTCGCCAGTAAGGGCCTCGTACTTGCAGCTCTTCAGACAGGCTCCGCAGAGGGTGCAGCGGTCTTCAATCCAGTGGGCTTTTTTGTCGTGAATCTCGATGGCTTGGTACGGACAGGACCGCGAGCATTTTCCACATCCGTTGCATTTCTCTATGTCTATATAAATAGCCATTCTAGTCTCCGAGGCGTATGTTCCGTTCGCGGAATGCATCTATTAACGTCGATGCTATTGAGATGGGGGCTCCTTCGAGGTGCTGAGTCTTGCGAGCCTCTTTAGGGGTAAAGGTTTGCACCACTTGGGTAAGGGAACCCATCAGGCCGACTTCGTGGGCCTTTGCGCCGATGTCGGCTGCATTCCATACTTCAATGGGAGCGTTTTTTGACGTGGCGTCCAGAAGACCTGCCACCGTCGGAAAGCGAGGCTGATTGAGCGAGGACAAACACGTCAAAAGCACTGGCGTCGGCGCTTCGACTCTCTCGCAACCGTTTTCCACGCGGCGCTCGACGGTGATTTTCCCTTCATGGAGCTCGAACCATGTGACGTACGTGAGCTGCGGGATGCCGAGGAATTCTGCCACCTGGGGACCGATTTGGGCGGTGTCCCCGTCTATGGCTTGCCGTCCTGCAAAGATGATGTCAAAGGCTCCGATGCGTTTGATGGCGAGGCCGAGGGTTGTGGAGGTGGCCCAGGTGTCAGCGCCGGCAAAGGCTTTATCGGAGAGGAGGATGCCTTTGTCGGCGCCCATGGCCAGGGCCTCGCACAGCACCTCGATCGCCTGGGGAGGCCCCATGGTAACCGCGGTCACTCGCCCGCCGAAGCGGTCTTTGATCTGAAGCGCGCCTTCCAGGGCGTGACGGTCCTCCGGGTTGAGTACGCTTTCGACGCCCTCCCTGATTAAATTGCCCGTTTTTGGGTCTATGCGAACCTCGCTCGTGTTGGGGACTTGCTTGACGAGGACGATAATGTGCATAAATATCTCCCAAGTGTGTATGGCGTAATCTTTGGAACATAACGTTCCGCAACAATCCATGTCAAGCGCAACTTGCAATGATCACGCATCAAGACTAGGTTCCTGGAGAATACTGATGAACGACATCGAGCACTGCCTCGCCCTGGGAGGGGAATGGATAACCGGCGACTCCACCGCATGTCTCACTGTACCTGACACGCCAATCATTGGTTTCATTGAAGGAGACGGAGTCGGTCCCGATATTTGGTCAGCGTCGCGCATGGTCTTCGATGAGGCCGTGCGGGTCGTCTCGCAGGGAAGGAAAAAGGTGTGCTGGATCGAGGTCCCCGCAGGCGAAAAGTCGTTCCAGAGATCTGGAGAATATCTGCCGGAGAGCAGCCTCGACCTTATGAGGCGCGCAAGGATCGTGATTAAAGGGCCTTTGACTACGCCGGTGGGAGGGGGAATTCGCAGCCTAAACGTGACGCTCAGAAAAGAGTTGGATCTGTATGCGTGTATTCGGCCGGTGAAATACATTCCGGGGACGCCTTCCCCGGTATTGAGGCCGGACCTCGTGGACATGGTGGTTTTCAGAGAAAACACCGAGGACGTGTATGCAGGGATCGAATGGCCGTCCGGCAGCGACGACGCAGCCAAGCTGATCCATTTCTTGCACGATGTCATGCACATAGATATTCCTGCCTCGGCGGGCGTAGGGTTGAAGCCAATGAGTCCTTATGCGACGAAGCGCTTGATGAGGGCGGCTATCCGCTTTGCCTTGGCGCATGGGCGGAACAGAGTGACCATCGTGCACAAAGGGAACATCATGAAGTTCACCGAGGGAGCTTTTCGAGACTGGGCGTACGAGGTTGCTCGAGAAGAATTTCCCGGGATGTTTATGACCGAGCAGGAGGTTATGGACACGTATGGGGGCCAAATACCGGCGGGGAAGGTCTTGGTGAACGATCGCATCGCGGACGCCATGTTTCAACAGGCGCTCTTGCGGCCCGAAGAATATTCGGTGTTGGTCATGCCAAACCTCAACGGCGATTATCTTTCCGACGCGCTGGCGGCGCAAGTGGGCGGCCTGGGGATGGCGCCCGGGGCAAACGTGGGAGACGAGTGCGCCCTGTTCGAGGCGACGCATGGGAGCGCGCCGAAATATGCGGGACAGGACAAGGTGAATCCATGTTCCATGCTCCTCTCCGGCGCTATGATGTTCCAGCGTATGGGTTGGACAGACGTGGCCAACTTGATTGTCGAGGGCATAACAGCAGCCATTGGGGAAAAGACCGTTACGTACGATTTGGCGCGGCTCATGCCGGGCGCTATCGAGGTATCCTGCTCCGGTTTTGCGCGACTAGTCATCACGCATTTTCATCGCGTATAAGCGCGCTAAGGATGTCTGTTCTACCACTTCTTGGGACTTCTCCAGGAATGAGGCGCGCCGCGGCGTGAATATGACGACTTTCAAAGTCTGTCGTCGCGGCAAAGACATGAGCAATGGATACTGTCACTGCGCCTGATATGTCATGGCGGACTCGATCCGGCTTGCAGGCAACGAACAATGGATTCAGGCTCACGTGGGAACGACATGCAGGGGAACGACAGCGCCATTCGCAATCATTTTCCAGAAAGGCTATAAGCTCTCGACCTCCCATGACTAGGGGGTCGCAACGGAAAATGAAAATACCGTTCTGAAGAGAACCAAGGCATTTTCAGGTTAATATAGGTGGAGACTCCATGATCATCACTCGGACGCCGCTACGAATAAGCTTTTGCGGGGGCGGCACAGACCTCCCTTCGTTTTATCAGTTTGAGCAGGGCGAGGTGGTGAGTACAGCCCTGAACAAGTATGTCTATATCACCATCAACAGGCTCAGTCCCTATTTCGAAAACCGGATATTGTTGAAGTACTCGGAAACGGAGCTTGTGGATTGCGTAGAGGAGATACGTCATCCCATCATTCGAGAGGCGATGAAGCTTACAGGGGTGGTTGACAGCGTGGAAATAGCCTCCATGGCCGATATACCCGCGGGAACGGGATTGGGTTCATCGAGCACGTACGCGGTCGGACTGTTGCATGCGCTCCATGCCTACAAGGGGGAGTATGTATCAGCCGCGCAGTTGGCTGAGGAGGCCTGCGAGATCGAATTGAACAGGTTGAAAGACCCCATCGGGAAACAAGACCAGTATATAGCCGCATACGGAGGCTTGCGCCATATCCGGTTCAACGCCGATGAATCGGTTTTCGTGGACCCTATCATCTGCGCCGCGTCCATTCGCGAGGCCCTGCAAAACAATTTGATGATTTTTTATACGGGCGTGACCCGAAGCGCCAAAGACATCTTGCGGGTTCAGAACGATACGACCAGCGCAAAAATGGAGGTGCTGGTCAAGATGAAGGCGCTTTGCGGCAGCATCCTCGAGGTGGTGCGTGAGGGCAAGTCTTTGAATCGATTTGGCGAAATCCTTCATCAAGGTTGGCTTTACAAGAGGTCCCTAGTGGATCGCATCAGCAGCGACTCCATCGACGCATATTATGAACGGGCGCGTGAAGCGGGAGCGATAGGAGGTAAGCTCCTTGGCGCAGGCGGCGGCGGCTTTTTGCTATTTTATGTGGAGCCGCAAAATCAAGGACGGGTGCGGCACGCGTTGCGAGAGCTCCAGGAGCTGCCGTTCCGGTTCGAGCCTCAAGGCAGCAAGGTGATCTACGTGTCCGATGACGTGTGACCACGGAGTCGCGGCTTCTCGACGCAGTCAGGCGACATATATCACTTCTCGAGAGTTCTATCAGAATGGGGGGCGCCGTTGCGTGAACATGATGACTTTCAACGTCTGCCTCACGGTGAAGACATGATCTCATGAGTACCATTACGATGCTCGATTTGTCATGGCGGACTCGATCCGGCATCCAGGAAACTCGTCCTGGATTCCCTCTTGCGTGGGGATGAAGAAGCACGGGACTCCGTCGCAATTCGCGATTATTTTCCAGAATGGATATATCGCAGTGCTCGTATTATGATCGATAATCTGCGTTTATTTTCACGTATTCTTCCGACAAATCCGTGGTGAGGATGGCTCCTTGGGCCTGACCAGCCTTAAGGTCGAGTGTGATGACGTATTCTCTTCTTTTCATCACCTCGCGAGCGGACGGCTCCCAGTCGTTGGATGCCAGCGCGCCTGACCTCACGATTTGCACGTCTTCTATAAAAAGGTCCAATACGTTGGGATCGAATGCAATTCCAGCAGCCCCTGCGCTGGATACGATTCTGCCCCAATTCGGGTCTTCGCCGTGGATGGCGGTTTTCACGAGACTTGACTCGGCGATTTTTCGTGCGATGCGCAAAGCCGCGGCGGTATCCGGCGCGCCCTGGACTCGTATCTCGACGGCCTTGGTCGCGCCTTCGCCGTCTCGTATGATTTGGCGCGCCAAGTCCATACACGCGTCAGTGAGCAAGTCTGAAAAGGCAGCGCGGTCTTTCGATTCTAGTGTTCGAGCGTGAGGCGACCCGCCAGCAAGCGCGACGACCGTGTCGTTGGTGCTCATGTCTCCATCGACTGTGATGCTGTTAAAGCTCTTTTCCACAGCGACGTGCAATGCCTCCCGCAAGAACACGGGGTGCACCCGCGCGTCGATCAAGAGGACAGCCAGCATCGTTGCCATGCGCGGCGCGATCATCCCGGAGCCTTTGGCCATTCCCAACAGCCGGACGCCGCCGAAAGACGTCTCTGCCTTCAGGCTCACCATCTTGGGGCGCGTATCCGTGGTCAACATTGCCTGGGCGACGTCCTTGGCGCTGCCAGTTTCAAGTCCCTCGATCAAAGATGGAATGCGCGCCTTCATCCTCTCTAAAGGAAGAGGGACGCCAATCACCCCTGTGGAAAGGGGTATGACAAGGCTCGGGTCCTCTTTCAGAGCGGCTGAGACCTCAGCGGTCAGGGCGATAGCGTCTCGCATCCCCTGATCCCCCGTGAATGCATTGGCGTTTCCCGAGTTGACAAGAATGGCCCTGCAGAGGCCGTCTTGCAGCCGTTCCCTCGTAAGCATCACCGGCGCCGCGACCACGATGTTCGTGGTAGTGACAGCCGCCGCCGCTGCAGGGACGTCCGCCACGACCAAACCGAAGTCGAGGCGCTCGAGATCGGCGCGTTTTATGCCTGCCGTCGTTGCGCTGAATCGAAATCCATCGATGTGAGAATCATACTTTTTCAAGCGACAACCTCCTTCTCGCAGGTATTGTAACGCCAGCCTTGGCGAGGGCTTGGACGAGCTGTTCGTAGCCTGTAAATACAATGCCATGCATGCCGACAGCCCGCGCCCCTTCGACATTTTCTCGGATATCATCGATGAACACGCTCGAACCAGGGGAAATGTCAAACAGGTTCAAGGCCTTGATGTAGTACTGACGCGCGGGTTTCATCGTCCCCAGTTCGTACGAAAGGGCCGCCCTTCGGAAAAAACGTATCCTGGGAAACCTGTGGATGATCCACTCGAAATGCTCTCTACACGTATTGGAGGCCAACCATACGCGGTATTCGGTTGCGAGGGCATGGCCAAGATCGATCATGGATTCATTCGCCTCAAAAATGTCGCACCAGATGATCCGAAATTCGTCAAGAGACAGGGATGCCCCGAGTTCGTCACAGATATATTGCCAGAAGCGCTCAAAAGGCAGTCTTCCTGTCTCGAGCTCTTCCGACCGTTTGAGAAAAATTTGTTTGAAGCTTTGAAGGTCTCGTGTGACCATATCGACCACACGGATCGGCAGCCGAGAGAGGAGGCGCTCGATAGCTCTGTTCCAGTCGAACGGTACGAGGACGTTTCCGAGGTCGAATATGATGTCTGAAATCGCGTTGTTATCAGAAGCAGGGTGATCCGCCTGCTCAGTGGAATGCTTCCGAGGCGCGTGTGACACCGAACCGAGACGCCCTCCCCTCACTTCACTGGCCGCTCTGTCGTCTGCGAAATCTAGAGAAATGGGTTTCACAATGGAGGGCAAAATCGAGGACGATTGATTTTGGAGGCCTGCCGCTTCTTTCTGCCTGCCTTGCAACTGCCTGCCAAAATTCATCGAGGACAGGCAACTCTTCGTCCGTGATGGAGAGGACCAGGGTGTTTCCGCATCCGCAGTGTCGATACATCATGGTGTAAGGCCTGCCCATGACGTCGCTGCAGTCTTCGAGACAGTGGGCTTTGGCAACAGTATCCAGGACGTAATCGAGAAAGCTCGCATATTTTTTGCCGCATGTCTTACAATATTTGGGAAACAATTTTTCGTGATCTCCAATGCCGGCAAAAAGCTCCATGAAGCGAGTTAAGTCCCCATTGAGCGTGTCAACGTCTTGTGCGGTATGCCTCTGCATCGCATCGTACCTGAAGGTCTTGCTGTGGTATTATTAGGTAGGGCTCGGGCAACGGACGTAATCTTCTCAGTGAATGTGTTGACGTGCGAACCGTTGCGTTCCGCTACGACATTTGACGGTTCACCTGAGAATCACAGACTTGAAGCTTCGTGTCAAGCGCGCCGACAGAGAAAGGGCCTGGAATCTTCCCAGGCCCTTCCCAGCAGGAAAGCGTGGATTACGAAGCCAGTCGCGATGCGACAAGCTCGGTGATGTCCATGACGCGGATCTTGCCCTTCTTTTCCTTGCGCGCACGGGCTGCCGCCTGGTTGAAGGAACCCTTGCATGACGGACATGCGGAGACCAAGACGTCTGCGCCGAGATCTACGGCGGAAGCCAGCCGTTTGTAGCCAATTTCCGCAGCTAATTCGTTGTCGTAGCCCTTCATCCCGCCGCCGCCTCCGCAGCATTTCGCAAGGGCCCTATTGAGCGGGAATTCCAGGAGTTCGACGTTGGGGAGGGATTTGATGACGTTTCGAGGGGGCTCGTACACGCCCATGTGCCTCCCCATGTCGCATGGGTCGTGGTACACGACCTTCAGCGGCGCCGCATCCTTGCTAAATTCCAACACGCCCTTGTTCAAAAGCGTCTCGAGCAGCTCCACAAAATGAAAAACCTCGATTCCATTTTTCCATCCATAATGGGGATAGAGGTCACGAAACGTCTTGAGACATCCCGCGCAGGTAGTTATGAGCCTTTTGGGCGAGTACTCCTCGAGTCGCGATACGTATGCGCCCATGGCTTTGCCAAAGGTGTCCATGTCGCCCACGAGGTAGGCCAAGTATCCGCAGCAGCTTTCCTTGTCGCCGAGCACGCCATAGTCAACTCCCGCGGCGTCGAGCACTTTCATGACCGCGGGAATGATCTTGACGTCTTGGAAGCTTGTGACGCAGCCGAGGTGGAGTATCGACTCTGTCTTGCCAGGTTCTGCGGCGCGGAAGCGAGCAGGATAGCTGTCAGTTCTTTTTTCCGGCGGCGCCAAGAGAGGGTTGGCGGCGTCGATCATAGAGGCGAGAGCTGGCTTGAAGGCCTCCGGGAGATAACCTTTGGTCACAAGGCGTTCTCGAGCGGCTCGAATGATGTCTGACACCTTCACCTGCGCTGGACACACGGATCGGCAATTGAGGCAAAGCATGCACTGGTAAAGCCGCTTCGCGAGGTCTTCGGAAGGCTCGAGATTTCCCATGAGCATGTGAAAGGCAAGCGACACCCTTCCCTTGGCGTTCAATGATTCCAAGGCGGTCTCGCCAAAAGTGGGACAGCCAGCCCGGCAAAAACCGCACTGGATACATGCCAGAATCTCGTTGTCCACCGCATCGCTGAAATGCTGAACCTTTTCAGGAGCCTCGAGATAGCGCGCAAAACTATTTTCATCGAAGATATCAGTAATGGCGTCGTCGAAACCCATTTTGCCAGGGTTGAGGATATTGTTGGGGTCTATCGTCTTCTTGATGTCCTTCATCAATTGGAGCGCATTGCCAAGCTGTCTGCCAATGTATGGCGCCTTTGCCATGCCTATTCCATGTTCTGCGGATACGGTTCCCTTGTGCTTCAGGGTCATGTCGATGAATTCGAGAGCGATGTTGCGTACGCGTTCCCAATGATCCTTTTCCGTAGGATTCATGATGAAGGTGGCATGCAGATTTCCGTCGCCAATGTGACCGAAGGTTGCCACAGGGAAGCCGTATTTCGCGCCGATTGCCTGGATTTCAGCTATGGTTTCAGGGATGCGGCTGATGGGCACGCCGAAATCTTCCACCAGGGGTACCAATCTGTACGACGGCTTCAGGCGGCTCATGGCCGGCACCAGTCCACCCCGGGCGGCAAAAAGCTTCGCCTTTTCCACTGGATTGTCAGACCAGATGTTTTCGATGCCGCCCACGGATTTGCAGATTTCGTCAATCCGTTTGATCTGATCTTGCACTGCGGTCTTTGGTCCGTCGATGCCCATGAAGAGCTGGCAGTTCACGTCCTTAGGGATATCCATTTTGAGCGCGTCGCGGCAGACATCGAGACATACGTTGTCAAGTATCTCGCAGGTAGCCAATTCAATTCCGGACGTGAACATCTTTTCCACTGCCTTGCCAGCCGTGTTCACGTCTGGGAAAGACGCCTTGGCAAAAGCTTCGTATTCCGGCATGGGCAGGATCTTGAGAATGGCTTCGGTAATGATCCCCAGCGTCCCCTCTGAACTGGCAAACAGATGCGTCAAATCGTAGCCTGCCGAACTCTTTGGCGCCACGTCTCCGGTATGAATGACAACTCCTGAAGGAAGCACCACTGTCAAGGCCTTCACGTAGTCCTTTGTGGTGCCATATTTTGCCGCACGCACCCCGCTTGCGTTGGTGGAGATCATGCCGCCGATGGTGGCGATGGGAGCGCTGCCAGGGTCAGGAGGGAAGAAATGGGTTGGCGCAAGCTTGGCGTTCAGGGCGTTGCAAATCACCCCAGGCTCAACCACCACATATCCGTCTGCCTTATTGATCTCCTTGACCGCGTTCATTTTGGTGAAATCGAGGATGATGCCTCCTTTCACCGGCAAAACCGCGCCTGTGACCGACGACCCCGTGCCCCGCGCCACGACAGGTATCTTTTCTTCGTTGGCGAGATGGACAATCTTGCTCACCTGCTCCGTGTCGGTCACGAATACTACCGCCTGAGGAACGCCTGCGTGAATGGACATGTCTCGTGAATACGCGAGGCAGTCAACGACCGACGCGGCGACATTTGCAGGCCCGACCACGTCTGCGATTTTCTCTAAGAAATTCATGGCTTACTCCTTCCAGAATCGCTTATATCTCGGCTACTCCAAGCAGCTTACGGTGCAGAGTTGTTGCCTTGTCTCGAATCGTGTCCCCGGGCCATCCTCCTCTATGGCGATACCCTTCGTGTGTGATGGTTACAGATCCAGCGTGGGCATGCGATGCAGAGTCCAAGGTGAACCTTTCGTCCGGGAAAACGCGTGGAGAACGTCAGAGAACAATTTTTCTTAAGTATAATCATGATAAACGACTGGGACAGAGAAATCAATTTCTCACACACGAAAATTGAATCCTTGGTTGTGCGTGGAGGCATGGGCCTAGGAGAGGTCGCCTTGGATTCGATGATTTTTCTATATGATTGAGATATATGTTTTTTTATCTTTCTTGAGCTTGACTATGGGTCGCATTTGCTGCGGCGCGAGGCGCGTCTGTTGTTCTCTATTGTGAACATAACAACTTTTTCGCGGGGTCGCTGTTCATGTCGCTTGCGGAAGGACTGCTCAACAAATATGCAAAAAGTATTTGAAGTTTGCCATGCAAGTCCTTTACTTGAGAAAAAAGCCGTGATAAACATATCAGATTGAGCTATCATAGGCTCTATGCGCAATCTTCAGGAGGAACACAAGAGTTGGCATTTCTATCGGACAAAAAGAAATCGATTATCGAGAAATTTCGCCTGCATGAAACTGACACAGGCTCTCCAGAAGTTCAGATTGCCCTGCTAAGTGAAAGAATCGGATATCTCACCGAGCACTTCAAGATTCACAAGAAGGATCATCATTCCAGGAGAGGACTCCTCAAGCTCGTAGGAAAGCGAAGACGGCTTTTGGACTATCTCAAAGCAAAAAATGTGGAACGATACAAGACCGTCATCAGTGAGTTGGGGATCCGAAAATAATAGCGGGCGACGTACAAGATCTTCGGACGCTCTTCTTGCGCAAGATTGCAATGATGCAGAGAGGGCAATTCAGAAAATGTTAGAGACGAGCAAGGCGCCTGTTTCGGGGAAACAGGTAGTATTTGAGACAGGGCTGTTGGCAAAGCAGGCCTCAGGGTCGGTGGTAGTGCGCTGCGGCGAGACCATGGTGTTGGTGACGGCTGTCGCGGAGACCCATGGGAGGGAAGGCATCGATTTCTTTCCTTTGACCGTGGATTATCTCGAAATGACGTACGCAGCGGGGAAGATCCCGGGCGGCTTTTTCAAACGCGAAGGACGCCCCACCGAAAAGGAAATTCTCACGGCGCGCTTTATCGACAGGCCGATTCGGCCCCTTTTTCCGAAAGGGTTCACGTGTGAGACGCAGATAATCGCGACGGTATTGTCGTCGGACGGGGAAAATGATCCTGATATTCTCGCGATAAATGGGGCGTCGGCAGCGCTCCATGTGTCGGATATTCCCTTTCTGGGGCCGGTAGGCGCCGTAAGAGTCGGCAGGGTCGAGGGGAATTTTATTATCAATCCGTCTCCGCTGGAAGATACGTATTCGGACCTTAATCTGATTGTAGTGGGATCCCGCAAAGGGATCGTGATGGTCGAAGGCGGCTGCGATCGGCTCCCCGAACAGACCATAATGGAAGCTATATTTAAGGGTTACGATGAAATTCTTAAAATTCTTCAAGCCCAGGAAGAGCTAAGGGAAAAAGCGGGGAAGCCAAAGCGCGAGGTACCTGCGGTCTTCGAAGACGTGGAACTCGTGGAACGGCTGCGGAACCAGTGGGGGCCAGCGATTGCCGAAGCCATTACCATTCCGAAGAAGCTCGAGAGGCGGAGCGCCCTGAAGGAGATTTACGACAAAGCCATTGAGTCGTTGGGCGAAGAAGGGGAGAAGAGGCAGTCAGAAATACTGGGCTATCTTGACCAATTAGAGGGCCAAGCGATCCGCCGGCTCATCTTGGACCAAAATGTGCGCATAGGCGGCCGGACTTTTACCCAGATCAGGGACATCTCATGCGAAGTGGGGGTTTTGCCGCGGACGCACGGTAGCGCTCTGTTTACTCGAGGGGAAACCCAAGCGTTGGTGATTGTTACGCTGGGCACATCGTCAGACGAGCAGAAGATAGAGGCGTTGGAGGGTTCCACCTACAAGTCGTTTATGCTGCACTATAAGTTCCCGCCTTTTTCTGTGGGCGAGGTGAAGTTTCTCCGAGGACCGTCTCGCCGGGAAATTGGCCACGGGGCCCTTGCTGAAAGGGCTATTGCGTATTTACTGCCGGATGACGACCAGTTTCCCTATACCATACGCGTGGTTTCCGAAATCCTGGAATCCAACGGATCGTCCTCCATGGCCACAGTATGCGGCGCATCGCTGTCGCTCATGGACGCTGGGGTGCCGATCCAAGAACCAGTCGCGGGCATTGCCATGGGACTTCTGAAGGAGGGGGACCGCACTGTCATCCTTTCGGATATAATCGGGGATGAAGACCATCATGGAGACATGGATTTCAAGGTGACTGGTACGGCGGACGGCGTCACCGCCTTCCAAATGGACATCAAGATCGAAGGCATTACGCGAGAGACCCTCGCACAGGCGCTCGAGCAGGCCAAGGAGGGCAGACGACATATCTTGTCGATCATGAACCGCACCATATCCAAGCCGCGACCAGAGATGTCGCCGCATGCCCCGCGCATCCATGTCATGTATGTGAATCCGGAGAAGATTCGAGACATAATTGGTCCGGGAGGAAAGGTGATTCGTTCCATTCAGGACGAGACCGGTACCAAAATCGAGGTCGAGGACACCGGAAAGGTCACCATCGCGGCAGTGGATGTCCGGGCAGGGAAATCTGCCAAAGAGGCAATCCAAAGAATAACCCAAGAGGCGGAAGTTGGACGCGTGTACATGGGGGTGGTACGAAAGATCACCGATTTTGGGGCCTTTGTCGAGATCTTTCCTGGGACTGACGGGCTCGTGCACATCTCGCAACTCGCCCCTGAACGGGTAAAAAAGGTGACAGACATCATCAAAGAAGGCGATTCGTTTCCGGTGAAGGTCATCGGGATAGACCCCCAGGGCAAGATCAAATTGTCGCGCAAGGAAGCCTTGGGGTTGAAACCTGATTTTCCGGACAGCAATTTGTGACGCACGTGTCAGCCGACATCTTGTCGCATCCAGATACCTATCGGAAAACCGTGTTGCCCAATGGGGTGCGCGTGGTCAGCGAGGCCAACGACCACATACAATCGGTGTCTCTCGGGATATGGGTGCGCGCGGGGTCGCGGTATGAGCCGCGGCATCTTAACGGAATCTGCCATTTTATAGAGCACATGCTTTTCAAGGGGACGCCCAGTCGAGACGCGTATACTATCGCAAAGGAAATCGATTCGGTGGGCGGCGTTCTGAACGCCTTCACCGGCAAAGAATTTACGGCATTCTATGCGAAAGTCCTCAAGGAAGACCTCGAGCTCGCAGTCGATTTGCTCACCGACATCTTCTTGAACTCGATATTCCCTGAAGATGAGATACTCCGAGAAAAGCAGGTCATCTGCCAGGAGATTCACCAATTGGAGGACAACCCCGAGGAGTTGGTGCATGAATTATGGGGTATGAATTTTTGGCGGGCTCATGCCCTCGGTCAACCGATACTCGGAACCATTCCTAATGTTGTCGCGATCGATCGCGACACGCTCGTGTCGTACAAGACTGAAAATTATCTCCCGTCGGAAATAATCATCGCGGCAGTAGGCAATCTCGATCACGATCGACTTAGCGACATGATCATGCAAAATATGGGGGAATTGCCAGAGGCGGGTAGTCGCGTCCGCAGCGACGAGCCAATCGGCGCGTCATCAGCCCACGTGGAGCCGAAGGATCTCGAGCAGGTACACGTGTGCCTCGGAACCAATGCCCCAAGCGCGGTTGCAGAGAATCGCTACGCCGCATATATACTCAACACGCTGCTTGGCGGCGGCATGAGTTCAAGGCTTTTCCAAGAAATTCGTGAAAAGAGAGGCCTCGCCTATAGCGTGTATTCTTTCCTATCGTCCCTCTCGGATTCCGGAATGCTCGGGATTTATGCAGGCTGCGATCCTGAGCGACTCGAGGAGCTCATACACACCATTGGCCGGGTCGCCATGGGCATTGCCGACACGGTGACGCAAGAAGAAATGGATATGGCCAAGAACCAGATGAGGGGGAACCTCATACTGAGTCTGGAATCAACCGATTCGCAAATGAACAGGCTCGCCAAAGAAGAGTATTATTTCGGCAGGCACATACATCTCGGGGAGCTTCTGGATTCACTGCAAAAGGTTACCCTGTCGGAATTGTCTCAAGAATGCGACGCCATGATAAACCACGGCGAGTTCACCATTGTGGCGCTTGGGCCGGTAGAAAAGGACGTGAATCTCCAGTCCCTTTTCCTTGAGAGTTGAACACTCATCTTTTGTGGACAACGTCTCACGATCTTCTTAACGCAGGTTTTCGTGGGCCTTGAGCAGTATGTAGGCGACTCGCGAGTTGGGGGCAAGGTCTCGATACAGACCTGCCGGCATCATCCCGCCTCACGAGAAGAGAACACTATTTTTTCGCTATTTCGGCCCTTTTTGCCCCGCTATCTATGGTCACGGTTATGTTGCCAAGGCTTTTCGTGCCCAGTAGATTGAGGCCGGATTTGGACTTGCGATCAAAGACATGCACTTCGATATCGCCAAGGGGCATGTCGAACAAGAAGGCGTCGCTGACGCGATAGCGGCTCACGGACTGACTGGAGCCGTCTGCGAGGAAGACCTTGCCCTTGCCTATGGGCGTGACTTTGGCATCTCGGGATATTTCGTTGAGGAGTTTGGAGCTGATGACTGTGTGCGTGGCCCCTGTGTCCAACAGAAACCGATGCGGGAGCCCTGTGCGTCCGAACCTGACCTGAACGAAGATCTGTCCGTGTTCGTTGAGGCTGATGGCTAACCGGTTGGCGCCGGAGTGGACGACTGACAGTTCCGTGAGTATTTTTTGCGCGATTTTTGCTGCGGACGGGTCTGGGGAAAGCGACAGCGCTTTTTCGCTGTCGCGTCTGGCCAAGTCGATTTTGTCCGAACGGAGGTAGGCAAGTCCCCGCGCGGCATAGGCGAAACTGGACGAGGGGTCGATGGAGACCGCGCGGTTCAAGTCTCTTATGGCGTTCTCCAGCTCTCCTCTATTCACGTACGCAATCCCTCGGTTTGTCAGAGCGAGACACTTCAAAGATTTATTGGGGTGATCGATGTTGATGGCCTTGGTAAAATCGTCAAACGCGTTTTTCTGCCGCCCCTGCTTGAGGTTGATCGTACCTCTGAGCATGAGGCCCGAGGCAAGGATCTCGCCATTGACAGCCCCGGACTCAAGGACCGCGTTGAGATCCGCCCACGCCTTTTTTAGATCGCCCTTGCCGTAATACGCTTGGGCCCTTGCGAGTCTCACCAGTTGTATTGCGGGGGTATCAGGATCAGCCGAGTGGAGAATTTTAGAGAAGGTCTCGACCGCTCGATAATAGTCGCCGGTATCAAACAGTCGTCTGCCGGCTTCGAAAAGCGACTTTGTATCCGGCTCTGCGGCCCAGACATTTGACGCGACAACAACGCATATCAGAGCAAGGAACTTGAGCTTCCATTTCTCCATGATCAACTCCCCGGCGGTAAAGTTCGCAACCCGCGCCTGCGACGCTCTCATAGTTTATTTCCCAGAGTACCGCTTCCGAAACCAGCCGATAATATCCTGAAGTTCGCTCAGTTCCCGGCCTGTGAACTTGTGCACAAGAGAAAGAACTTGTTGAGACAACCAGAATCGTTCCTCTTTTTGGGCTTTTTCCGCGGCATCGAGAAATTCCGTGAGCAGATCCTTAATGACGCGGACTTGATCGATGATAGAATCCGCGACCAGCGCATCAAGTCGCCTCTGTCTCAGATCCAAGATGTTGACAACCTTGGTGTAATCGACATCCGGAGAGGGACCGATAGGGATGCCGGTTTTCAACACCGACGCTGCGCACGCTTCGGAAACGATAAAGCCTCGTTTGAGCTCCGCGGCTTGCAGCGGTGGATATATCTCTCGCAATTCCACGCCGGTTCTGACATCGAAGAAGCGCGCCTCTTCCATTTGGTGGACGCCGCTCTGGTTCTTGGGCGCGCGAACAAGTATCGTCGCTTCTCTGATGAGGATGTGGTCGTACACAATATTAGCGTCTGTTTCCATGGCGCATTCACATTTCTATGGGAACGCAGTCCTCTCCCACTGTCATTCGGCGAGTTTCGCGGCGACGAGTTCAGAGGCGCGTCGTATTCGTGAGGCGACCCGTTCACGGCCGATTGTTTCCAGCATGTCGAAAAGGCTTGGTCCTACCGAAGAGCCGGAGACAGCCGTTCTTGCGGCATTGATGAGTAACCCGGCTTGTATTGCATGTCTTTCGGCTATATCACGAAAGACTCCTTCTATATCATGCGCTTCAAATTTGGGGAGCTCCTGGAGACGTTGGGCCAACTCTCCCAAGAGGGCGACCAGACGTTTGTCCTTGAGCAAATTCTTTCGGACAGCCTTTTCATCAAAATCAAAGGCGTCAGAGAAATACGGCCTCCCTTTGGAGGAAAAATCTTTGATGGTATGGAAACGCGCCCTGATGAGATCCACCGTCTTGAGAAACCAGGAGCGCTCTGAGTTCTCGTACGCGTCGAGCCAAAGCCCCTGTTCGATGAGTTCCTGCTTCACGTACGGGAAGAGTTCCTCGAGAGGCATTGTCCGCAAATAAGTGGCGTTGAAGTGAATAGCCTTCGGGTCTGTCCAATTTTTTGGATCCCCCGGCACATAATTGAAAATCGAATTGGACCGATTGATTCGCGAAAGATCGAACGCCTCGATCAGTTCTTCACGGGTGAAAAACTCCGTTCCATCAGGGCTTGACCATCCCAAGAGCGCCAGGAAATTGCACAGGGCCCACGGTAGAAAGCCGTTTTTCCTGTAGTAGGCCACGGTCACCACCTCTCCGTGAGTCCTCTTGGACAACTTTGCCCGTTTGTTGTCCAGCGTCAGGGGCATGTGGGCAAAGATGGGCGGCGTGATGCCGAGCGCTTCGTAGAGCAGGATTTGTTTCGGCGTATTTGCGAGCCCGTCCGCGCCTCGAATCACGTGGGTGATCCTATCGCGTGCATCGTCCACCGCGTTGCTAAGTATGTAGAGGGGGCTTCCGTCTGACCGAAGGATCACGAAGTCTTCGATATCATGACACTTTCTCTCTATATGCCCATAGACCGCGTCATCGAACGCGACGATTTTGTCGTTATCGCGTGGCACGGCAAATCGAATGACGTAGGGCATTCCCGCCTCGATTCTTGACGCCGCCTCGGCGTCGCTCAGTCGCCGACATCTCCCATCGTACATAAACGCGATCTTTTTCGCTTCCGCTTCTTTGCGTTGGGTTTCGAGTTCTTCTTTGGTGCAGAAACAGCGGTACGCGTGGCCTGTGGTCACCAGCCGGCGCGCGGCCTCGACATGCTCGTCGATATAATAGGACTGGAAGTATGGCCCCTCGTCCCAATCCAGCCCAAGCCACGTCAGTCCATCGAGGATCTCCTGGACCGACTCGGGGGTGGACCTCTCCACGTCTGTATCCTCGATGCGTAGGATAAACACGCCATGGGTCTTCCTGGCCCATAGCCAGTTGTAAAGCGCTGTACGCGCTCCCCCCAGGTGCAGATAGCCAGTGGGCGAGGGAGCAAATCGGACGCGCACGGTCTTTTCGGGGTTGCTATTCTTCGTTGTCACTGATTGGATCCGCCTCTCACCGCTGAGGATCAAGAATCACCACTTTTCCCTTATGCAACTCTTGAAAGCGCTTCCTGTCGTCCAACGTGCCCACGATGTCTCCGCAATGCATGGGGACTGCCACCGCCGGATTGATTTTCTTGACTGCGTCCGCAGCTTGAGAAACGGTCATGGTATAGGTCCCGCCGACTGGCACGAGCGCGATATCGGCCTTAATGGAGGACATCTCCGGTATCATGTCTGTATCGCCGGTGTGATAGATGCGTAGTCCATCCACTTCTATGATGTATCCCACCCAATTGTTTTTCTTGGGATGAAAATCTTTGTCGGTGTTGTAGGCCGGGACTGCTTCTATTTTTACCTCGCCAACGGCGATTACCTTGCCTGGTTCAATGACTTTGAAGGCGTCTCCAAAACTCGCCCGGCAATCGGCAGGTCCTATGATGACGGTGTTGGCCCTTTTAATAAGGTTTATGTCCTCTTCCGACAAGTGATCAAAATGGCTGTGGGTCACGCAGACAATGTCCGCGGGTACAGGGTTTCTCAGTTTCCACGGGTCTATATAGATGGTGGCGCTTGTTGCATCGATCCTGAAACTCGCATGACCGAGCCACTTGATCCTGTCCTTTACAAAAGCTTCAGCGTCCATGGGTTCCTCCAATTCAGGGTGGTTCGCTTTTTCAATCGCCAGGCTTTGCTCGGTTTCCCGAACCACAACGCAGATGCGTGGCCTGTTTTCATGTCTATTATATCTTTCTCGCCCATCCTTTACCACAAAAATAGGTGTTCTTTGCGAGCGCGGACCAACAGCACCTGAAAGGGTGGCGTGGACACGAACCCGGGCACGGGATGGAGAGGTGGGTTTTCTTGCGTCGCTGCCCATAAACTCTGCGTCAGCCATCTACGCTCGCCTCTGAAGCATTTGATTCATATAACCTGATGTTATATGCTCATGGCATCGAGACAGCGGGAATGGGTAGGCTGCCTTTCCAACGATTTTTTTGACAGTCTTGAGGGCCGGGAGGCGCCCCGCCGTTTACCTCAGACAATCTCGAACTCGGACAATGGTGGGGAGCGAGACTGCCAAGCTTTGGAGAGATCACATGAGAGCTTTTGCCAGCACGGTGTTGCGCTTCTTTCTCACCGGCGTAGCGGCTATCTTGCCGTTTATCGTAACCGTCTTTGTGGTGACATGGGTGGTGAAATTGGCTGATGCGTACGTCGGCCCAAGCAGTTCCTTTGGGCGATTCATCGTCGCGTTGGCAGGTGAAAACCAAAAGTATTTCGGTTACTTGTCAGGCTACCTGGTGGTCATTCTTCTCCTTATCCTGCTAGGTTTTCTGGTGACCAGGGCTACGGTTTCGAGAGTACAACACGAGATAGACGCCATGGTGGCCAGGATACCTCTTATTGGGAAGTTATACACAGGCGTGAGCCAAGTCGTGGATCTCCTAGGAGGTAAGGACAGAAGGGGATTGGAGCGCTTTGGCGGCGTGGGCGAAGTAAAGCTCGGAAACGTTTCCGTTCTCGTGTTGCTGACCACCAATCAACGATACAAGATGGCAGACAACCGGGAGTATTTTCTGGTCTTCGTTCCCAACTCTCCCATACCGGCGACAGGGTTCAATATTCTCGTTCCGGTGGAGGATTTTCATCCCCTCGATATGGCATTCGACGACTTTGCCAAGATTTTTGTGTCATTGGGCTTGCTGGGTCCGCAGGTTCTCCGTAAAGCCTAGCAGCTCATCGTGAGGAAAGTCCATGGATGAAAAATTCTTTCAGTCATTGACGCAGCGGTCACATGAGGAACCGTTTGGGAAAATGCTTGGGTTGGAGGTCGTGGAGGTTGGGTTGGGGTTCGCCAGGATTCGTATGCATACCGGTAGGCGTCTTTCCAATATCTTTGGGACGGTTCATGGCGGCGCCATTTTTTCCTTGGTTGACGAAGCATTTCAGTTGGCGTGCAATTCCCACGGGGTCATGGCCGTGGCCCTCAATGTGAGCATCACCTACGTGTCAGCCCCTGCCCAGGACGCGCTCCTCGAAGCGTCCGCCGAGGAGATCTATCGGACAAATCGAACCGCTTCCTATGCATGTCGCGTGACCGAGCCCTTGAGCGGCAAGCTCATTGCCACGGCTCAGGCGCTGGCATATCGCACGAAAAAGAACATCATCGCGGAAGAATAGACATAGGCTCAAAAAAACCAGCAGGCTCGATGTTCTCGCGGTTCTGGCGCCTATGGCAGGTCTCGAAAAAAACCGCGAATTCGAAAGCGGCGTCTCTGCTCGATTGATGTGAGCTGAGATTACTTCGACGCCTTTGGCCCCTCGCAATGACGAAAAGCCGTTGATGCGTCATTGCGAGCGAAGCTAAGCGAAGCAATCCCGTGACGAATTCTGAGAACTGCTATACTTGGTCTCGAAACTTCTGACGGAATGAGGCGCGTCGCAGCGTGAATATGATGACTTTCAAAGTCTGCGTCATGGAGGAGTCAGGACTAAAAGGTACCTCCACCGTGTTCGATTTGCCATGCCGGAATTGATCCGACATGCAGGAAACTGAACATGGATTCCCACTTTTACCCGAAAATGCCATGGTCTTCTCAGAACGGTTTGTTAATCTCCCGTTGCGCCGCCCTTGTCACGGGAGTTCGTGGGAATGACATCTCACGGGACGCTGTCGCGTTTTTGCGCGTATTTCGAGTATTGCTCTCATTGCCGCTTCGATGACGAGACCGTCATTTCGAGCACGCTACTCCCTGTCATTTCGAGGGCAGCGAGAAATCTTACTCCCCAAGGCGAAGATTTGTCAGTTGCTTCCTCTCACTTCGTTCGAGTCTGGCTCCTTCTAACTCCCATGACCAGGGGTCACAACTGAAGATGAAAATACCGTTCTGAAGAGACCTCTGGTATTTTGACGTAAAATGACAAGAGTCGCCCTTTCCTGGCGTGCCCAACGTCAGGGGTTCCTGTTCACCTTCTTGAGTTCCTCTGGCGTGCGGCAGATCTGTTCAGCCTGGATGGACTGAATGTTGGCAAGCGTTGCGAAGCCGTACTTGGGGTCCAACGCGGTCTCGCCCCACACCACGTCTTCGACGACCTGATGGTCTTCGGGCCGCATAATCTTCCAGCCTTCTGGGGTCAGCCATGCAAGGGGCTCTTTTTCTACGGCCTTCACGATGGCGTCCGGATTGGTCGTCCCCGCACGCATCAGGGCAGCCTTGATGAAGTACACGCCGGCGTATGTCTCTTCGGCCATATAATCGGGATACTGTTTGTATTTCTCGTAAAATTTCTTTACGAATTCTTTGTTTTCGGCAGAGTCAGGAGTGGTGAAGAAATACCGAGAGGACATGTACAACCCAGCGGGAGTCTCGGTTCCCAAAGGAACCAGGGTTTCGAGCGCCGCGCCTACGGGAAAGGCGAATTTGATTTCATCGAAGAGTTTGGCGGCCTTGGCCTGTCGAATGAAGTTCACTGCGTCTTGTCCCCACAGCGGACACCACACCGCGTCGGGCTTAGCCTTGCGAATCTGTTCGATGTGTTCCGCGTAGTCTTTGGCCATGAGCTTCGGAAAGGTTTCGCCCACAATTTCCACGTCGGGTTTGAGTTCCTTGAGTTTCTCCGAGAACAAGCGCCAGGATTGGTGGCCGTAGTTGTAGTCAGGGCCGATGCACATCCACCTCTTGTACGGTTTCGACGCCATGTAATAGGCCCCGGAGCGCGAGTGCATCATGACATTGCTCAACGTACTGAAAAGGTATGGATTGAATTTGGCGCCGGTGAGAGAATCCGTGGCTGCCTGGGTGACCACGAGGATTTTCTTGTGCTTTCTCGCCGCCTCAGAAAGGGACATGGCCACACCGCTGGAAGTCGGGCCCATGAGAAAATCTACCTTGTCCTCGTTGATGAATTTTTCGGCAAGCTGCGTTGCGACGTCAGGCTTGAGTTTTGTGTCGCCAAAAATGGCAACCAGCTTCCGCCCTAGCACGCCGCCTGCAGCATTGATCTCCTCGACTGCCATTTCGACGGCTCTCTGACCATTCACGCCGTACCCTCCCAAGGGCCCCGAACTGATGAACATGACGCCCAGCTTAATGGGCGGCTCCTCAGCCGCCGCAGCGCTGAAAAACGCGGCGACCAACACAAAAATTGCGCAAATCTGAACCAGCCTTGTCATTGTGCGAAGCCTCCTTCAAGATGACGTTGCAGACCTTTTTGTACGATGCGGCGTCGGAGGCAGGAGCGCCCCATGCCGGCCCTGCGGAAAAAACCGTGTTCTGGTTGGCGAAGAAGTTCTACGATCTCAATCTGAACGCTACTTCACTTCCCGAGAGACTGTCAACCTTTTTTCAGCAAGATTTTTTTGACCGTGATATAATGCTTGACTTTCTTCAGCGGCCCGTGGATCTGGTGATGGGAGACGCCGCAAAGCTAAGATTGAAATCGATCATCGAACAGGAGGCAGCGTGCATAGGGAAATCGAAAAAATACTTGATGAATTAAGATGCCGTATCGTCTCCAGGTTCCAGCCCCAGCGGATCATTCTTTTCGGATCTTATGCCGCTGGAAGGCCTGGAGTGGACAGCGACCTTGACGTTCTGGTTGTCATGGATGTGAAAGGTTCCACCCGCCAGAAAGCGAACGAAATTGATCTGCTGATGGCGGACCGGCTCATTCCAATGGATTTTATCGTGTTGACGCCCGAACAATATGAAAGACAGAAAGCTCTCATCGGCGCCGTGGCGCGGCAAGCCGAGCGCGAAGGAAAGGTGATTTATGAGCGCGCGGCCTGATATTGCCTCAGAAGTCTGACTCTGGATTGAAAAGGCGGAAAATGATTTTCGTAATGCGGAGTATGTTCTCACTGAGTTTGATTTGAAAAACATTGCCGTGATGAAAAAGGAAGCCGGCAAGAGTGTCTTTGTGACGGTCGGAGATTCCAAGACATTGATTGACAACCTGGACGATTTCGGCCGGGAGGAGCTTGAAAAGATGCATCGAACCTATGAGTTGGAGGCCCTGGCATGAGGGAAATCTTTGTCTAATCAAGGTAGGACCGCCGGTTACCCGACGGCCCCCTCGCAGATCCCGGCGTGCGGTATTTCCGCACCGGGCT
>JBMFOE010000017.1:0-58951 GCA_049969795.1 Desulfomonilaceae bacterium | reverse complement strand
GTGCGGAGGCGAGCAGTCCCGAGGAGCCCGGTGCGGAAGTACCGCACGCCGGGATCTGCGAGGGGGCCGTCGGGTAATCGGCGGTCCTACCTTGATTATACACTGACCGCGGCAGCTTGAGGTTTGTTGCACGCGCACAAGCGGAAGTGTCTTGCAAAGCGGACAAGGACCTCTGAGCAGAAAAGCCTCCGTCCAATCCGCGATTCACTTCGAGAACTGCTATATTCACTCGCTTTTTCTCAAAAAAACGTCAGAGTCAGGCGGACATTTCTCGAAATGAGCCGAAAACGGGGCTTCGACAATGTGATCAATGGACTCGTCTAACTCCTTGTGAGGGCTAGCGCCCACAAGAACCCGCCGCGCTGAGGGCGCAGCAGACTCCGAGTACACGGCCGCCCGCAACACAGCTACCCCGAATTGTCTCAACCCCTGGGGACCTGCGGAGAAAAAGTCTCCCCCGCAATGAGGAAAGGTGAGCAAGGCCCAACGTGCGTTTTCTCTGCCTTTGTGAGACGAGGCGACGGGCGGCCCTTCTTCGTTCGCTTCAGCCCGTTTCTCCCACACCACCACGAGACACAACGTAGATGCCCACCGGGTCAAACGAAGAAACGCCTCCGCCCACCGAGCCAAGTGCCCGCCCAGAATCACCACGCCCACGAGAAAAAGCAGCCTCACGGCGCATGCCAGCCCAGCCTCTGCCGCGAATTGTCCCACTGAAGCAAAGGTTCCCCCAAACTGGATCGTCATGAGGCCGTAAGATCCTAGTATCGTGGCAAAGGCGGACAGAACCAATGCGGGATAGCCTGCCAATCTGGCCCTTGGCGCGTCCATCTCGTAAACGCTTTCGATGAGGCTGCCATAGGCCGGCGGGTTGCCTTCCTCGATGAGTCGCCATTTTGTTTGGGCCGCGGCCCGCAGCGACATGCTGACGGCTGCCGACTCCTCGAAGAGCGACGCCAAGAAAAGCGGATGCGCCGTTCCACAGGCCTGAATGATACGCACCTCGGGATGGAGAGGAATCCTCTTGTCCATAAACAGCGCGACGGCCATCATCACGTCAATGGCGATGAAGCATCCAATGAGCGAATAGAGCGGCGTTGGAGATGGTACACGGAGCGTCCATGCGGTATGGATCGTCTCGCGTAGGAGTTGAGGGAGATGGTCGGCGAGCATGAACAACGCCTTCGCCACGATGAGGATCGCCAGTAGTTTGAAGATGTTCCAACAAAGCCGGTAAAGTATGTCCTTGGACGCGCGGCTGAGGCGAGGCATGGCGCCGGAAGCCGACTCTTGCACAAAAAAGAGGTCAGCAGCATCTCTGTCAGTGTGCTTTGCCGCCCCAAGCATGGATTCCACAACGCGTTCAGGCTCGACAAGAGCCCCGGGAACAGCTCCGCGATGACGCAACGCGAGGAGCTCCGCAAAACCGGACAAGCACCACGAGATCCCAAGAACTACGCCCGCGAGGGACGCTGTGAAATTGACAAATACCGTGAGCGCATGCGGCAAGTGGCCAGCGACACGGTCTGGAATGTCAGGCGGAAGCGAAAAAGGCAAATACGGCTGCAATTGCAGCCAGAATTGCCACATCCGCTGAGCCCCCATC
This sequence comes from Desulfomonilaceae bacterium, assembly GCA_049969795.1. Taxonomy (GTDB): domain Bacteria; phylum Desulfobacterota; class Desulfomonilia; order Desulfomonilales; family Desulfomonilaceae; genus JAUPKT01. The sequence continues at coordinate 57,345 of JBMFOE010000017.1, read as the reverse complement.
GCGGCGACGATGAATCCGGTGAGCACATACAAGAGGCTCACAAGGAAGTTGTCGTCCCGCCAAAGCGGTAAACGCAGTTGCGTGGGTTTAGCATTCGACATCGCGTCGGTCATGACCTTTCATTCTCTACTTTACCAGGTAAAAATAGTTTTCGTTGAAAAACTGGCGCTGGAATGCTACCATAAAACTCAAAGAAAACGCTATTTGAACAGTGGGCGGTGGACGAAGGGGAGAACAAGTCTCCAAAGGCCGTCCATGCATGGGAGGAAGGTCAGCGGCGTGAACATCAGGTCATGGGTGTGTGTGGTCTTTGCGAGTTTTGTGTTGAGCGTTCTCTTACCCCCTCTCTATGCGTTAGAGGAGAAAAAAGACGCCAAGACAGGCGCCCCGGACCTCGCGAGTGAACTCGTGGGCACGTGGGAGATAGTCCGGACCAAGGAACCAGGCAAACCCTATACTGAAGGTTACAAAGGCCGTCCGTTTGTCTCAAAAGGCGCCAATGCCTTTACGCTGATTCTCGAGTATCGAAAGGACGGGACGTTCCGAAGGATCAGCAGGGTAGGGGACCACGAGACAGTCCAGCAGGGCACATGGGAGCTGGAAGGTCACGAGTTGCGGCACCGGAGATCGGGCGCGCAACGGGAAGAAGTGATGTATATACGTTTCGACGGCCCCAACCAATACACCTCACTCGAAGTCTTTGAAGACACTCCGGATCCTGGGCTCTTCGCTCAATTCAGGCGAGTGCGCTAAACGTCATTGAATCAATATCTGCGCTCGAAGTGAATCGCGAATAAAAGAGGGCTCTCTGTGTGGGATAAAGGCGAGCTGAGATCATAACGGTTCCCAGAATTAATCGCCAACCCGTCAGACGGCTGTCATTTTACCTCAAAACACCGTTCTGAAGAGAACAATGGCGTTTTCAGCTAAAATGACAGACGCTCGGCTGTCTAGGGCTAGCTACGGTCGCCGTAAGCGCTCCCGAACTCGATTATGCGAACCTCGGTCTATCGGTAATGCCTAGCTTTGGCATGAACTCTCGGCCCCCCTAATACCATTTCTCGAAATCTCTGTCGGAATGATGTTCGCCGCGGGGTGAATATGATAACGTTCAAAGTCTATGTCCGGGCGCCTGATATGTCATGTCAGGACTTGATCCGGCATCCAGGAAACTGACCATGGATTCCCACTTGCGTGGGAATGACATGCACCGGGACAACAGCGCATTTCGCGATTATTTTTCGAGAATGGCTCTAGTTGTTCTCAGCACGGGATTTTCATCTCCCGTTGCGACCCTTTGTCATGGGAGTTCGAAGGAGCGAGGCTCGAGCAAAGCGAGAGGGAGCGACTGAGAAATCTTCTTCGTCTGCGGACCAAGATTTCTCGCTGCGCTGGAAATGACAGAGAGCGAAGCGCTCGAAGTGACAGCCGCCCGTGGAATTCGCGATTAATTCTGAGAAGCCCTATATGCGTGGCGCCGGTGAATGGCGCTAGGTTTCCGCTTGATGACGCTTTAGAAAAACACAAACTGAAACGGAGGATCGTATGATCATTGAACAGATACAGATCGGCGGTTTTGAGATTTTCTGTTATATCCTGGGAGATCCTCACACAGGGGAGGGGATCGTCGTTGACCCAGGAGGCCCCGCGCCGTCCATTCTCAAAAGGGCGTCAGATCGCGGTATTCGGCAAATAAAGCTCATAGTGAATACCCATAGCCACGTCGATCACACCGCAGGCAACAAGGCCATGCAGCAAATGACAGGCGCTCCCATCGCCATCCACGAGGCAGAGGCCGACATGCTCGCACGTCCCAATAGAGCCATGCTCGCCATGTTCGGCGCTGAGGCCTCTCCGCCAGCAGCCGTGCTGCTCAAGGACGGGGACGTGATATCGTTTGGAAGTCAGAAGGTCACGGTGATCCATACCCCTGGGCATTCACCCGGCAGCATTTCCCTGTACTTTCCCGGCTATGTGCTTACCGGGGATACCCTTTTTGTGCAGGGAGTGGGGAGAACAGACCTCCCCGGCGGCTCCTACCAAGTGCTTCAAGCCTCGATAAGGAACAAGCTTTTTACTCTGCCGCCGGACACCGTGGTGTTGCCCGGCCATCACTACGGCCCCACGCCGACCTCCACGATCGCTCGTGAAAAAATAGAGAATCCGTTTGTGTAAGGGGAAAGGCGCAAAGACTCCGACGCTCAGGAAGACGCTGTCCTCTTGAGCGTCTGGGAAACGACCGTCCAAAGCGCCTGCGTCTCGCTGCAACGCAGCAGCAGGGTAGCTGCAATATACGTGAACATCCCCACGAGTACGCAGCCGGCAAGGATGACGAAATTATTGAAATTTGAGCCGGCGCTCCATTCCCCGAGGCTTCGTCCGTATATCAGCGGAATGCACATAACCGCGGCGGCCGCGCTCATCTTCAATAATGAAACGAGAAAATGCCAAGCGGGGAAAGACCCCAGGCGTTTCACCAAGACAAAGAACAATATAAAAAGATTGACAGCCGAGGCCAAAGAAGTGGCCAAGGCCAGTCCCCCTTGTTCCATAGGCCCCATGAGCGCGAGCCCGGCGCCTAAGTTCACAATCACCGCGACCACGGATACCTTGACCGGCGTGGCGGTATCTTTGAGGGAAAAAAAGCCCTGGGTCACGACCTTGAGCCCTGAGAATGCCCACAAGCCCACAGTGTACCACAACAGGGCATACGCGGTCTGCTGGGTGTCCACCGCGGTAAACTTACCCCTTTGAAACAGCGCGGCGATCACGGGTTCCCTCAGCATGATCAATCCTACGCTTGCGGGGATGGTAAAAAAAGCGATCAATCTCAAAGAATACGCAACCGAATGCGTCAACCCCTTCAAATCGCCAACGCCCGCTTGTCGAGACATGGAAGGCAATACCGCCGTGCCCAAGGCGATGGCAAAGATGCCCAAAGGCAGCTCGACAAGTCTATCGGCATAATACAACCAGGAGACGCCCCCCGGCTGCAGGAGCGAAGCCAGAATGGTGCCGATCATCACATTGATCTGATACACCGCGCCGCCCAACGCCGCAGGAACGAAGAGGCGGCCAATCTGCGCCAGCGCTGGATCACGAAAATCGAAAAGCGGCCTAAAGCGCAACCCTTTCTGGATCAGAAAAGGTACTTGGAGGAGCAATTGCAAGACGCCGGCTGCGGTCACCGCCAGCGCCAAGGCATACCAGGGCGCCATAAAAGTCCCTGCATAAATCATAGCGCCGATCATGCATATATTGAGGAGCGTAGGCGCAGCCGCCGGCGCCGCAAAATGATTCATGGAATTCAGAACCCCCGACGCCAAGGCCACCAGCGATATGAAGAAGATATAGGGAAACATTATTCGAGTGAGGCGTACCGTGAGTTCGAATTTTTCGATGTTTTGAGAAAAACCGGGCGCGATAACACTCACGATCCAAGGGCCCCCCAATATGCCCAATAAAGTGACCACCAAGAGGATGAGGGAGGCTATGGTGAAGGTCAGGCGCGCCAGACGGAGGGCTTCCGATTGTCCCCGATGCTGCAGCGTTTCGACATAGGTAGGTATAAAAGCCGCTGACAAAGCCCCCTCTGCAAACAAACGCCTCAAGAGATTCGGAATGCGGAAGGCGACAAAAAAGGCGTCCGCGGGCAAACCAGCCCCCATGTACCGAGCGATGACCATGTCTCGGAGGAACCCGAGGATGCGACTCAGCAGCGTCCAAAAGCCGACGACGCCGGCGGCGCGAGTGATAGCCTTTCGTTCGGCGACCGCGGATGGCTCCGCTGCTCGTGAAACCCCTTGACTTTGTGAATAACTTTGCGGCATATAATTTGTTTACCCGAAAAGCCCGAGACCGGGTTGTGTCGCATCGGCCGAGGCCCCATAACACAGACCCACGATGCGCCAGCGACAAGAAACACGTGAGGAATCAAACATGGCAAATCACCCTTCTGCCTTGAAAAGAATGCGGCAGGCCGAAAAAAGACGTCTGCGCAACGCAGCATATCGATCAAAAGTCAAAACCACGGTCAAAAAATACCTCCGCGCAGCAGAACAAAAGCTGCCCGAGTCCAACGAGCTCCTCAAGAAGGCGATGTCCCTACTCCACAAGGGCGTGTCCAAGGGCATTTTTCATAAGAATACCGCCGCCAGAAAGATTTCCAGACTCTCCATGAAAGCTCCCGCCCGATAGCGCTAAACCCCTCCCCCTTTGCGCGATGGGAACATGGGGAATCCATAGGCTGATGCATGAACAGGGGAGGATGCTTTCACGGAACGTTGACATCCCCCGCGAGTATCCAGCCGGTCCAAGAGGGGGGCTTGCCCGTAAACGAGGAATCGAGACCCGCTGGCATCTCCCGCGGAAACTGGGCCAAGGTCTCTCCAATGGGCGCATGGCCAGCTACCTTCTTGAGAAAATGAATGAGAAAAGGCTCATCGCTTCCCCAATTGGGATCCGAATAGTTGCAAAAAGACAGCTTCACGCCCGCATAAAATAGCGCGAGATTCAACAAAAGCGGCCCCTCGCCGCTGGGGGTGTCCCGCTCCGGCACATTGAACCAGGCTACGGGAAATACCATGAGCCGCGACGGCATAGAGTGGGCGAACAGTTGCTGAACAGGCAATGTGCGCTGTCCACGTTTATCGGGAGAGAAAAAACACATGGGCTGTCTCTCTGCCGAGACCTTGTCCCATACCGACAAGGGCAGGGCGAGCAGCGTCACGTCTTCCCGGCCCTCCCCGCGGTGCAAAAAGTGATCCAGGGTCGCCGTGGGACCAACCCATACCTCAAACTTTGGGAAAAGCTTTTGAACCGTGATCACAATGTCGGAAGGTTTCGGGTACACGGGATTCGTCAATATGAGCCTCTCGAGCCGCTCTTCTTCCGACAAGTTCACGTCGCGGCTCTTGTCAACCTTCTGGCTCCCTGTCTTCCTCTCTTGCACTTCTTCTTCTGGAATCCAAGGTATTGATTCGAACAGCAAGAGAGAAGGCTCCGCTTTTGTCTTGGTTGCCTTTTTCCCGGGCGTGATGCGCAGCAGTTTAAGGATGTCGCCTGACGGAATAAGGGAAATGACTCTGCCTTGACCGAGGGGGCGGTCTTCCGCGTCCAACAATGCTGAAAAAGGCAAATACCATAAAGAGCGATCAGGAATCACGAAAATAGTGGTCTTGTCTTGAGGCAGAGAGGGTAGGGGGCCTATGAGGGAACGATAGAGCCGCCGGCAAGGCTCCTTCCACGCGTGCCCCATGAAGGTCGTCCTCTCGCCCTGCGAAAATTCCCGTAATTTATCTTGTAGTTGAAACACGACCTTGTCGATGTCGGTCCTTGTACCCGCAAATTGATAATATCGCGCATGCTCTTTTGTCAGCACGCCCACAAGCACCCGATCCGGCAGCATATTTATGTCCAGCAAGGCCTCTTTTGGTCCAAGGAGGTCATTCCTCAGTTCCGCGAGGGAAATAGGCAAACCCGCCCTCAACAACGTGTACCTCTCGGAAGCTTTCTGAATGGCCTGCCGAACCTCTGCCAGTTGAGACTTCAGCGAATCTTCTCGTTGCGTATTCTCTTGGGATGGCGCAGCCAACCTCGTCTCCAAAAGCGCCTGAAGAACACGCCCTTCTTGATCCATCAAACGACCAGGCACATCGAAAAAATCCAGTCTGGGCAGCTTCTTCAACACCATTATTCTCTGCACCAGCCGTCGCTTTTCCATGATGTGGAATATCTTGCTGCTTGCCTCTTCTGGGATTTCATTCTGGACAGGCCCAAGCATCTTTACGGCCAATTCGTCGAAGATTTTGAGCCGCTGCTCCAATTCCATGAGCAGAGAGCTGCCCTGGGGAATGTCGTCGAGAATAGCTTCAAAACCGTCAATGGCGCTTCTGTACTTGAGAACGGCATTCTCCAGATCGCCTGAGAGATAGAGCCTTCTCGCCTCCTTTATTTCTTTGTCAAGGCTGTCGAACAGCCCAGTGTACCTTTCCGTCTCCTTAGGTTCCTCGCTTTTGCGTTCCTTGAAGAGCCAATGATACTTCTTGGCGCCGTCTCCTTCTCTTTTCATCGAGAGATGCACGGGGCCGATTTCCCCCTGTCCTCGCTGCGGCTGTTGGGCCCATACCTCGGCAAAATCGATTGGCGAACACGCGAAAAAAACGTGGATCGTCAACAAGACCGGAAGGACTTTAAGAGAGCATTTCATGGGATTGAAACTATGCATAGCATTTCTTCCCACATGGGTTTCACAGAATCGCCGCAACGACAGGGCCTTGCGCGCCAGAAATCCCTCTATGGCCTGGTCAGCTCCTTTGCTGCGCCGTACGCGGCGTCTGCGCCAATCCACTTACCGCCGCCTTTTCCAGCCGAGAGACCATCCTCTGTGAACGACCTCGGCCAACATGCTCTTCCATGCATGGCCTATTTCTCACTCGGGTCCTTCCGCTGCGCATTGACCCACCAGTCGTCCTCTTTCTCTTTGAACCACCAACCAGAAAAATCCGTGTTCAGTATGCTGCGAGCTAACCGTTTCCCACTTTCCGTCTTCAGCCGCTTCATCGCTGTGGCAATCCACTGTTGAGAGTAACGATTTCCTAAGTCCCCCAGTTCTTTGAGTTGCAGGATCATTTCCAACTGATCCGCGTCACGCGCGCATATGGCCTCGGCGGTCATTCCTTCATTAAATTCTGTAAGAAAACTCCGGATCTCTTCGCCAAAAGGGAGGTTTTCTGTCATGTCACGCACGGCGGCGTCCTCATTGGCGACCACGTATTTTTTGTTTACATAGTTGAGGTCGCCGGTGCGCGCCTCGGCAATGTCATGCATCAGACACATATACACGACCCTTTCAGTCTGCAGCCCAGGGGTCATCTTCGCCAGAACATAGCCAATGACAGCGCATCTCAAGCTGTGTTCAGCCACGGTCTCCTTGCCTGTGCCGAGAAATTGAAATCCCGTCCGAGGGGTGCGCTTCAGCATCCCCACCTCGAAAAGGAAATCTGCCACCGCATTCAATTCCACTGCGTTGCCTCAAAATCCATGAACTTGACGCGGGGTTCACTATCATGGTTTATGCTATCTTTCAAGGTTTGAGCCGCGGGGAACAGCCGCACGCAAAGCTTTATGCAGGTTGCACGCCGCAAGTCCATGCGACCTGCGATAATTTCCTCACCTCAAAGACAATTTGATGCAAGAAAATGAATACATAGCCAGGCCGTGCGATCTTTGCGGGGGCGACGCCCATCGGCTGCTGTTCGTGAAGGAAGGGTACCGTCATGTACGATGCGGCCAGTGCGGTCTCGTCTTCGTCAATCCCATAAGCAGGAAGCACCTGGAAGGACAGTCATCAGGCGGCACGGCCCTCATGGGGGAGGAGCGCCTTTCAAAATCTCAGCTCTCGAGGATAAACCGGGAACTCAAGAAGATTGAACCATGTCGCCGCAACAATACATTTCTAGAGATAGGTCCGGGTCGGGGGTGGTTCGCGCGCAGCGCCAAGAGCTCCGGATGGGAAACCTGGGTAGTCGAGGTCAACACGTCCGCAGCCGTCGCCTTGCGTTCCCTAGGGCTCGACAAGGTCATTCACTCGCCCATTGAAGAGGCTTCCCTTCCATCGGGCTTCTTCGACGCAGCTCGATTGTGGGATGTGATCGAACATCTGGAGTCGCCTTCGAGAGCCCTCAGCGTGATCTATGCTTCGCTTAGGCCAGGCGGCGTCCTTCGGCTCTCCACAACCAACTTCGCCTCGCTTTCCCGATGGATCAACGGGCAAGACTGGGTGTATCTCAATGGGGCCGATCACATCGTCCTTTTCGAGCCCGCGACAATAACGGCCCTTTTACACAAACTAGGTTTCCACAGTATCAAAATCCAAACCCGCTCGTTTAACATGAGGCGGAAACGTTACCATCCCGAACAAGATCTGCCGCCTCGGCCTTATATCTTGCTCCCTTTCCGAAAGCTTCTCGATGAATTGATGCGGTTTACCCCTTACGGCCACCAAATGATTGTCACTGCGTTCAAATGAACATCGGCATTCTCGCCGAAGCATGCTTGTAATGGTTCCCGGAATGAATCACGAATTCGAGGAAATGAACGTCATTTTGAGCGCCTTATACCATTTGTCGAAATTTCTGTCGGATTGATGTCCGTCGCGGGGTGAATATGATAACTTTAAAAGCTTATGTCCGGGCGCCTGACATGTCATGCCGGACTCGATCTGGCATCCAGGAAACTTACCATGGATTCCCACTTACGTGGGAATGACATGCACCGGGACAACAGCGCATTTCGCGATTATTTTCGAGAATGGCTCTACTCTGTGTCATTTCGAGCACAGCGGGAAATCTTGAGCCGAAGGCGAAGATTCCGCAGTCGCAGCCTCTCACGTTTGTTCGGGCCTGGCTCCTGGCAAATGACACAAGTTGACGTGCGCTGGCTGTCAAGCAGGCCTTCAAAAGCCCTCAGAAAAACTTCATGATGCAGACTTTATGCCGACAGAAATGTCGAGAATCAACATAACGGCAAAACGACTCCTGCTCCCCAAAGACAGCACAGCCTCTTTCTCACGACCCTTTGCCGTGAGCGCCTCTCGTGGGCAATCGCCCCAGCGCGTCAACGAATCTGCGAGCCCACGGCAGGACATTTTGCCCCACCTCCTCCGCCAGGTGAAAGACTTGCCGGGATTGCGCGGCCAGCCCAAACGCCGTCATGGCGGCCCGCTCGACGATCGGAGTGAACCCGCCTTGTACGCGCTTCTCCCGAAGCTTTCTCAAGAGCCGGGGAAGAGGTACCATCACAGGGCATACTTCACCGCATGCGCCGCATAGGGTAGTGGCATCCAACAGCGTGTAAGTCGCGGCCATACCGTCCAAGAGGCTCGAGAGTACGATGCCCATTGGGCCAGGATATGTGGTTTCGTACGCGTGCCCCCCAACAAGACGATACACCGGGCACACGTTCATGCACGCCCCGCACCGGATGCACTTGAGTATCTCAAAGAATTCTCCCTGTAATATGGCGGAGCGTCCGTTGTCGAGCAGCACGATGTGAACCTCACGGGCCCCCGTTTCCTCGCCGGTTTTTCGCGCCCCAGTGATGATCGAAACGTAACTGGTGAGAGACTGACCAGTGGCTGACCGAGGGAGGAGTCGCATAAACTTTGGCAACGTTTGCAATGTGGGGAGCAGCTTTTCGATGGTCAACACCACGATGTGCAAGGGCGGTAGCGTCGTCACCAAGCGTCCGTTGCCCTCGTTGGTGAAAATCACCACGCTCCCCGATTCTGCGACTGCAAAGTTCGCGCCTGAAATGCCCGCTTGCGCGGAGAGGAAATGATCGCGCAGTATCCTCCTCGCCATCTTTGTCAAGACAAACGGATCTTCGCAGTAGTCTGTCCCACAATAGGATGCGAAGATTCTCCCCACGTCTCTCCGATTCTTATGAATGGCAGGGACGATGATATGAGAAGGGTGCTCTTGAGCCAACTGGATGATAAACTCCCCAAGGTCTGTTTCCACCACGTCTAGCCCGCAATCCTCGAGGCGCCTGTTGAGACCTATCTCCTCGGTCACCATGGATTTTGACTTGATTACCTTTCGGACGCGCCTATCTTTCAGGATGTCGCTGATCAATGCGCACGCAGCGGCCGCATTCTTCGCCCGGTGAACGACTGCCCCTGCTTTGGTTGCATGCGCTGCAAAATCGTCCACATAATGGGGCAGATCTTTAAGTACGGCCAATCTAATCTCGGACGCCTCTTCCCTCCATTCCTCAAAAGGTACGGAACAGAAAGCGCCCGATCTTTTCCCTGCAAATACTTCGGCCGCGTTGCTCATGGCGCCGCGGAGCGAGGCGTCTCGCAAGGCCATGGCTGCGTTGACGCGAAATGACGGCGCTCTTGTCCGGAAGGTCATGGCAAGCTCTCCGCCAGAAGCGCTGCCAGATGTTTCACCTTGATGTCTGAACCTCTGCGACGCGCGGCGTCTTGAATGTTCATCAAACATCCATGATCGCATCCCGTGACCGTCTCAGCGCCGCTCGCGACGATTGTGTCGAGTTTGTCGTCCGCCAAGGCCATGGAAATCTCCGGCTGTTTCATCATAAAGATGCCCCCGAACCCGCAGCATCTATCCGCGTAGGGCATCGGCTTGAATTCCACGCCCCGTATAGATCTTATGAGCGTAAGGGGTTCCTCTCGAACACCCAGTTCTCTCGTGAGCTGGCACGAAGCGTGATATGTAACTGAACCTTGACCTTGAAACCCCTCCTCGTGGGCTCTGAGAATATGGACGAGGAACTGGCTCAATTCATAGGTTCTCTGACCAATCTCTTCGGCTTTTTGCCGCATCCGTTCGTCATTCTTGAAGAGATCTGGATAATGATTCTTCACCATCGAGGCGCAGGAGCCGGAAGGTACCACAATGGGATCTTTGCCGGAAAATACTTCGATAAAGTGCTTCGCCGCCATCCTCGCTTCTCTCACGTACCCCCCGCTGTCAGCCGGTTTGCCGCAACATGTCTGTCCCTTGGGATACGCCACCTCGCAGCCAAAATGTCGCAGCAGCTTCACGGCAGCTTCGCCGGTTTCCGGATAAAAGGTATCCACAAGACAAGTGCTGAAGAATTGCACACGCATGATATCTCCTCGAATCAGACGCGTCTCATGCGACGCGTCTTCGCTGCGTCAGCGTTACCTGACCTCAAGTGCAGCCAGTATGACTGGAGTCCTTGCGGCTGAACCAACTAGCTCATTTCGCTAGGGATTGTTGGTTATGAGCCCCAAGCGCTCTCGCAAGGGTTCTCGCCAACGCTAAGAAAGAATATACTCCCGATCATTGAAGAACAGCAAAGACTTTGCAAACGCACACTGAGTTGACAGGGGGTATCGTTGAAAACCGTTATTGATCAGCATTTATGGCAAGTAGGGGGCGGGGGCTTAACCCATGAAGCTGACGCCGCTGTCTATCTCCTCCGTTTTGGAGACAAGGCTGCCCTGGTTGACGCGGGGACTGGCATCGCGCACAGCGCGCTGAAAAGGCGCATTGCCGAAGTCATTGGTCCGTCCGTTACCCTCGAGTACCTCCTTCTCACCCATTGTCATTACGACCATACGGGGGGCGCTGCGGCAGTCCGCAGAGATTACGGCTGCCGCATCGTGGCTCATGAACTGGACGCAATCTACTTGGAACGCGGAGACGACGAAGTCACGGCAGCTTCTTGGTATGGAACCCACCTGGCGCCGTTCCCGGTGGATTGGAAACTTCAGGGCGACAAAACCGAAATTCCCCTCGGCGATGGGAAGATTACCGCGCTGCATTGCCCAGGGCACTCGCCCGGTTCCCTTGTCTTTACCGCGAAAATCAAAGACAAACTCGCGCTGTTCGGCCAGGATGTGCATGGCCCTATTCATCCGGCCTTATTGTCCAATGAAGAGGATTACCGGCGCTCATTGCAGAAACTTTTGGAGCTCGATGCAGACCTCCTGCTCGAAGGGCATTATGGCGTGATCCAACCCAAAAAACAGGTGGCTCAGTTTATACGATCCTTTTTGTAGGACTCGCGCGCCCACTCGCGTTGGCAAGACATATCTGTGGGAATAAGGTCGGCGATGGCTTTCTCCTCGCGAGCTCTGAGAAGAAAATATAGCGATTGTTGAAAACAATCGCGAATTGCGCTGTTGCGCCGCTGCACGTCATTCCCACGGAAGGGGGAATCCATGGCCGGTTTGCTGGATGCCAGATCGAGTCCGGCATGACATATCAGGCCCCGTGATCGTAATGATTGTGACGTCTTCATTGTGGGATAGACTTTGAAAGCCACCATATTCACGCCGCGAGGCATGCCATTACGACAGAACTTTCGTGAACTCCTACACTCGCCGGCTTCCGTGGGTAAGTTCTTTCTCAGGCTGCAATGCCAGCTTCGCGGCCAGGGCCAACTCCTCGCGAGTCAACTCCCCCTGTTCAAACGTCGCCCCCAACGCCTCGCTCATGCCTTCTTTTACCGCCTCCGCGACCTCTGCCACGCTCACAGTTCTTCCCAGTATCTCATTCAGCGACGTAATTTTGGATGCAATGGCCTGGCGGAACTGCGCGAGAGGATAACGCTCTGGTCTGAACAAATCCGCTAGATAGTCAGCCTGCGGTTCAACAGCAATGGAGCCGTGTTGGAGCAGGGTCTGGCCCGACCATGTCTGGGCGTTCCCCACAAACTTCTTGCCTTGATGAACCATTTCGGCCGAGGCTGGTCGCAGGAAGCAAATTGCAGGCATCGGCGTCTCTTGAGCGCCATCATAGGAGTCCGCAGGGACGCCCAGGCGCCGCAAGCCCAGTAGGATGCCTTTGCTTATTAGCCGATAAGCCTGGTCAGCGCGGTAAGGCATCCCCTCGTCCTGGCCCGCCACGACCGCGTAGGTCACATCGCCTTTGTGCAGCACCGCGCGACCTCCGCTTGGTCTCCTGATCACGTCGAAGCCGAAACGTCGGAGCGCCTCGGGATTGGGGCCCCGTTTTCTCTGGAAATAGCCCAGCGACACCGCTGGCGGGTTCCACGTGTAGAGACGCAGCGTTGGGGGAGATTTCCCGTTTGCCGCCAACTGAAGAACGGCGCGGTCTATCGCCATGTTCATCGCCGCCGATGCTTCGCCAAAGAGATACCGCCACGCCTTCATGAAAGCTCCCCAAAAAAGACGGAAGCGTTGAAGGAACTGCGCACCAAAGCCCCAGAAGCGACGCTCTCAAACCCAAGTCCTTTTGCGAAATCCCGCCAAAACAGGAACTCCTCCGGTTCAACAAAACGAGCGACCGGCGCATGGCGGAGCGACGGGGCGAGGTATTGCCCCAGCGTCACCATATTGCAACCGGTTTGCCTCAGGCGTCGCAGTTCTTCAGCCACTTCTTCTTTTGTCTCTCCCAGGCCGAGCATAACGCCTGATTTAGTGATCATTTTGGGAGACATTTCCTTGACGCTTCGCAAAAACTCGAGGGACCGCTCATAATCTGCCCTTGGTTTGATCTTTCGGTGCAGTCTGGCTACAGTGTCCAGATTATGGGCAATAATGTCTGGGCCCGCGTCTATGACCGAACGGAGCGCCTCCTGCGACCCGCCAAAATCGGGCGTGAGCAACTCGATGGTGGTATGAGGAACCCTCTTACGGAGCGTCCTCACCGTCTTGGCGTAGTGGCCAGCGCCGCCGTCGGGCAGGTCGTCTCGAGTCACCGATGTGATCACCGCGTGCCGGATGCCCAAATCAGCCACGGCCACCGCAAGGCGCTCCGGCTCGGTTTCATCAACCGGCTCAGCGCGCTTGTGGTAGGCTATTGCACAGAAGCGGCACCCACGCGTGCACCTGCGACCCAGGATCATGAATGTGGCCGTGCCATGAGAGAAACACACGCCGCGGTTTGGACATCGCGCCTCTTGGCACACCGTGGGCAGGCCGGATTCCTCCAGCAACTTCACCGTGCGCTGCACCTGCGCCTGCCCAAGACCTCTTTTGGCATGCCTAATTTCACTTACCAACCAATGCGGAACAGCTTGGATCATCATTGCACACCTTTTGGGGCTGCATGAATAGCCTGGCCATGCAGCGCTTGGGCAACCTCGAGCATTGCCTCGGAGAGCGTCGGATGAGTATGAATAGTGTCCATGATCGCCTTGCTGGGCAAATTGCCTTTCATGCACACCGCGACTTCGGCTATCAGGTCTGCGCCATGGGGTCCAATCACGTGACACCCCAAAATCTGATCGGTGCGCGCGTCTGCGATGAGTTTGACAAGGCCCTCCACCTCTCCCATGGCCTGGCCCATTCCCAAAGACTTGAAGGGAACCCGGGCTACTTTTATGGCCCTCTCGGATGCCGCTTCCTCCTCACACAGACCCACTGACGCGTATTCGGGGATGGTGAACACGCATCGCGGGACCACCCTGTAGTCCATCCGAGTATCCCGACCCAAGGCGTGCTCAGCGGCGCATATTCCTTCGGCAAACGCGACGTGCGCCAAAAGCCATCCCCCAATCACGTCTCCCGCCGCATAGATGGAGGAATCGCTGGTTCTTAGATGCTGGTCCACGACGACTTTGCCGTTGTCCAATTGGATCCCCAACTTCTTCAAGCCAATTCCCGCAGTGTTGTACCTTCTGCCGACGGCAACGATCACGGCATCGGAATTGACTTCCGCGTCATTTGAGAGCTTGACGGTTAAGCCTTCTGCGCTTTCAGTCGCCTGTGTCACGCGAACCCCACAAAGTATTTTTATCTTTCGTCTTTGCAGAATCCTGGCAAGGGCGGACGCCATCTCCGCGTCGCTGTCGTACAGGATGCGCTCGAGAGCTTCTACGATAACGACCTCCGCGCCAAGCTCCCGAAAGATTGCGGCCATTTCGACGCCCACCACGCCGCCGCCTATAACCAGGAGCCGCTTGGGCATATACGGCATGGTGAGGGCGTCGTCCGCAAGAAAGACGCGAGGCCCGGGCGGAATGACGTCCAAACTCGCAGGGGAACAGCCCGTCGCAACCACTATCTTGGATGCTTCCACCACAGTGGTCTCTCCATCCGATTCAATCTCGAGGGAATGAGGGCCGGCCAGCCTCCCAAAACCTCGGAAAAGGGCTATCTTATGCGCTTGAAAAAGCCGTTCCACGCTCGCGCGCAGCCCCGTCACCACTCGATCCTTTCGAGCAATGATTGCCCCGATGTCTGGCGAGGCAACCGCCTGCCCAAGACCGAATTCCGAAGCGCGTCGTAGGGCGCGCGCCGCCTCCGCGGACGCTCGGACTGTCTTTGTGGGGATGCATCCCCAATTGAGGCACACGCCGCCGACAAATTGCGCTTCCGCCACCGCAACACGAGCCCCCAACTGCGCGGCTCGAATCGCGCCTTGATAGCCGGCCGGTCCTCCGCCCAAAAAGGCAATATCAAATGGTTCCATGTCAAAAATTCCTATACGACTGTCACTGTCGGTTCTATTACCACTTCACAGTTCAACGATTCACAGATCGTCGAATACTTACGGGCCTGGGCCAGAGCTCTCATCACCACCTCCTTGGACGCGTTCCTCACGACGAGCTTTGGCTTCATAGTTATTTTTACGAATTTAGATGTCAAATCAATGAATTCTTCGACCACCCCTTCTGCGTCACACTCGTAAGAAACGAGATCAATCTTGAACCGCTCCATCACCCATATAACCATCATATGGATGCATGTATTGGCGGCCGCCATGAGCGCGTCTTCCGGAGTGAGCACGTCGGGTATGCCGTAAAGATCTTTTGGGGCGGAAAAAATTTGAGCCGCGCCGCTGCCCATCCAGGTAAATCCTCTGTGTTCTCCGCGCCATTGGACGCGATTTGTGTAGTTTATGTACTTGGGCACTTTTCTTTACCTCCATACGAGCTTCGTTGTTAACAGTTCTTAACTCGGTCCACATATTTTTATTCCAATACTTCATCGACCGCTTTTGCGATTTCAGCGGCCACAGCTTCGCTTGCAACGCGCTCCGCCGCTCCCAGTCCTCTACACTGTGTTAACCCGGTCACGCCTTTCTCCCTAAGTATGTCTCGAATCATCAAAGACCTCGCAGGCTTGCCGGATAGTCTTTCAGTCGACTTCGCGGCGCACATTTTCTCACAGCCATCCACCGTGACAGTGGGATATTTACTGGCGAATTCTCGCTCCTCTTTCCCACCAGCGATAAATAGCGGAAGACAAATCGTAACCGTTTGCCCCGGTCTCAGTTCGTCGAGCACCTTACGACTGGCTACACGGGAAACCGTGCCTTCAGGCAGGGCTTCACCGCTACAGGAGACTACCCCAACTTTTAAGACTTTGATGTCCATGAAACCTTCTCCTCTGCGAGCAACCTCTCAACTTCTTCAGCTACCTCCTGCGCGGCGAGAACAACAAGCTTTTTGCCAGCCTCGTTCAACTCAACAATTCCCTCCGGCTTGAGGTCTCTATGGGTTTTGCAAAAATCGATGGCCCGGTACGCCTTAGAAACTTTCACCCCTATTGATTCGATGCTTTTACTCGCGCAGCTAAAAGGACAACCATCGATAGTTATTACGGGATTGTCGGTCACCAATTGTTTTGCTTCAACGTCATCGATCATCAAGAGGGGGAGACAGATGGTTGTAGTCACCCCTGGCCGGACGTTTTCGATGAGCTCATAGGCGATTTCCCGGCCTACTGTACCCAAAGTTTTTCCGATGCCGCTGCAAGGAAGAACCACCACTTTTTTGCCGTTTGTTTTCATCCTTTTTTGCTCATCTCCTCTTCGATCTTCTGCTTCATGAGCTCAAAATAAGCCTCAGCGTTCAGCAACCGAGGCCGATCCTTTTCAAATTCGGCCAACGCAAGCTTATATATCCAGCCTGAGCCATATGGGTCTTGGTTCAGAAAATGCGGGTTCATCTCCATCTCAGGGTTGACCTCTATTATTTCGCCGCTGACTGGGGATATGATCGAAAATGTGGCCTTTATGGTCTCGACTTTTCCTATTTCATCCCCTTGCTTCACTTTGAGGCCTGGTTGTTCCGTATCAAGGTATGCGACATCACCTTTGACCTTCTGCAAAAAATCGGCGACGCCAACTGTGGCTATCCCATTCTCCACACGCGCCCAAAAATCGTCGCTGGTGTAGTAACAGGTTGTGTCCACGGCAAAGACAAATTTGTCATACGTCGTCTCAAGAAATCGCGACATGTTTTTTCTCCTTTCATTTCGTAAGATGTTTCCCAACCTCATGGACGATCTTGTCAACGGCGATGTAACCCGCGAACCGGGGCTCACCATTGATCACCACCAGAGGTGGAGGATACTCCCCGTTCTCGAGGAGCCGTCTCGCTTCGCTGAGCTCACCATTCTCCAAGTCTTTTATGTTGACGAGCGTCACGGTGGTTTTCCCCGGGTAGGCCGATTCCAGAGTCTCCTTTAACTCCTTGATCTTGGCGCTGAGCATCTCGGTGAAAGTCTGACTCACGCCGGAACCACCGCACGTTGCGCAGCCGCCGCTTTTCGCTGAACTGGTAAGAATTTGAATTGCAATGACAGGATGATTTTCCATTTCCCTTTTCCTCCTTGGTGAGTTTCGTTCCGCGTCGTTCATTTATGCCCTTTGAGGGCGTTGGGCTGGCGCGAAGGGTGAGGGTCGATATTTTCCTGATACATCATTTACCGAATACCTCACATTATCGGTCTTATTGTAGAGTCCTTTTCCTCGCTTTAGGTTCCACAATTAAATCTGCAGCGACCCTTCGGTTTGACGCAGGCGCCCAACACGCGCTCGATGAAGAAAAACGCTGAAACGGTGCGCACGGACCTCATGCTCGGGACTCCATGTTCTCATAGGTGCATGATGCTCCCGAGCGTAGTATAGCCCACGGCGTTTTGAGAGCGTATTCATGGCCGGCAGGGTTTCGGATGTTCATGGATTTTTTCGTTGTCTGCCTCCGGTTGTTTGATAATAAACCAATTGATCAAAATGTAAAACAACGCGCCAGTTTGTCAATAAGGAAAAGATTCCTCCCTCAAAAAATCTCTCACTTAGTTTGACCCAGGCGCAGCAACGGTTATAGGATAGTTCAAATAGCAGTTCCTAGAATTAATCAGCAATTGGGGCGCTTGCTCGCCACGTCGAGCCGTTGCTCCTTGTCATTTTACCTGAAAATGCCATTCCCTAGTTCTCTTCACAACGGTCTTTTCGTCGGCGACTCCCTTGTCATGAGAGTTCGAGTGAAAGCAGGCAATGGTAACTCGAAGACAAAGATTTCTCAGTCGTGGTCCGTCACTTCGTTCGAGCTTTGGCCTCGGAAACAACCAAGGTCGTC
Source organism: Desulfomonilaceae bacterium (assembly GCA_049969795.1). Classification (GTDB taxonomy): domain Bacteria; phylum Desulfobacterota; class Desulfomonilia; order Desulfomonilales; family Desulfomonilaceae; genus JAUPKT01. The sequence goes on along the minus strand of JBMFOE010000017.1, from coordinate 39,513 downwards.
TTGTCTTGGTTGGCACGCCGGCTGCCGAAAGTACTCACGAACTCCATGAGGTGAATCTCATGCCAACAGAGCTTTCGAGAACTTATATAGGGTTCGGAGGACACGAGCATCCTGCCGCGTGCGGAGATGACACGCATCCGTCGCATGGAAAGATGGTTTGCCTCCTAGATTTTTGAGTTCATAGATGTTAAACTCGCGCCAACGCAAAAAAGTCCCTTGTGTTCGAGAGAAAGAGCCGTGGTTCAGAGCTTCGTGGGATATTGTCGGTGCGGAAACGAAATTTGGATAGAATATCTATTCGACGGAAAGGAATGGTTTCAACGTTTTTTCGATCAGGACTTCAATGAGATAACCGCGTGTCCCCTGTGCAAACGCATGCTTGTCGAGGATGAATTATCCTCCTTCGAGCCATGCGCCACATGACGCCCGAGACGCATAGCGTGTGATTATTTCGCTTCTATTCAGTTTATGAGGCGGAACATTTTGTGGAGGCGCTCATGAGCAATCCGCTTGACCCCGTCAGAGCCGCTTTCGATAAGGCAATAGGCCCCTATCTGAAAAGGCAGAAGATTATCGCAGAGTTGAAGGAGTCCGACATAGGAAAAGAACGCCGTGCGCACCTCGTCAACGAATCAAAACAACTCGACAACGAATGGGTAGAGGCTTTAATCGAGCTGCGCAAGGCAATGAACGAGTGCTCAACCTTCAAATAAAGTGCGTAGAGCGGGAAGCCGTGGCCGGCGCTTTGTCGAGACTCGTGGTCTACGTGCGGGCCGAAGCAGGCGAGTTATGCTCCAGCAAAAGGCCTCGTCCCGCACGCGTTGAACAACCCGAGACTATTAGTTGCTCGGATCGTAGGCCGCGGACGCGGAATCTACACAGTTCTTCAGCTCTTCCGGCGACGCCTTCTTGGGGTCCTTCAGTTGGCTGAGATGGCAAATGAATTCGTTGCCTTCACGGTCTTTGACCCATACGAGGGGGTCGGATGGTTTGTACGGTTCTGTCATTGTCGCTTCTCCTTTTTGTGGTTTTAAACCGGAGCGCCCGGTTATACTGCTCACGCAGATCTGTCTTCGTCGTGGTATATAATCCCCTTGCCCTAGCCCGCAGTAGCGGTCTGGCTCTCGGCCTTTGTGAGCGATACAATCAACTTAAAGCCTCTCCGAGCTTTCGCCAGAATTCTCAGCTTCTACTGCGCGGTCATGGAGCTGGTTGCAACGCGTTCTGTGGGCTTCCACCTCCTCACGCAAATGGCAAAAAAATGCGCGGGCTGCACCCGTCTCGACAAGGGACTGCATACGAGCATATAGTTGCCCTGAAGTCTCTGCTCGCAAGATGCTTATTGCCAGGCCTTGACTGTCGCTGAAACAGTCTTTGAGCTGTATATCGACCAAATATTGCCTCACGGAAGCCAAAGGCACCGGTTTGGCGAGTCCTCTTCCATCGGCCTTCTTGAACTCCAGCAGGCAATTCTTTCGGCGCAATGCTCCAAGGTAAAACTCGTGAAACCACTCCTTCAAATAAAAATCATTGCTCCGTTGCGCCATGAGAAGAAATATTCCTGCCGAGGATTCCTCACGATGTACGAGGAAATCAATTAAATCCCTTATCTTGATCATGTCAGACATGACAAGCCTTGTTTTACGCTTGGAATACCCACTGCCTATAAGACTCCTGACTGAGACGCCTTGTGATGCAACGCAAAAATCCTCGAAATCAGTCTGATTGGATCTCCGTTTTCATCAAAATCTGCATTCATATCCCTTCGCTCCCAAACAAACATCGCTGCCGTTCTTTCACGGCGATGAGCCACAAACGATTAACCGGTGTCGGCTTTCCTCAATCAATGTTGCAGGCCTCGTTGCCATTCTCGATTATAACCTTCTCGAAACTTCTGTCTGAACCAGGCGCGCCGCGACGTGAATATGATGACTTTCAAACTCTGCGTCACGGCGCATGATTTGTCATGCCGGACTCGATCCGGCGCCCAGGATACTTGTCACGGATTCCCAATTGCGTGGGAATCACATGAATCGGATGAACAGCGCAATTCGAGATCATTTTCGAGAATGGCCATGACTTCGAGAGCTATTCTTTCAGCGTCGCGTGCGCTTCGAGTTCCGCATATCTCTGTCGAGCGTAGCAAGAGCAACAGTTGTGCCACATTGGGCCCCCCCACGATGATAAGCGACAACCCATTGATTTATCAGCAATAAAGCCATCTGAGAGTCCGCGTCGGCGGTTCTTCTGAGGCTCTCCACGCGTACGAAATTGCAACAATCAGAATATCTGTTGCAATGATAAGAAAAACAGGAAGGAAGGGCATGTAACAATGCAAAATTGGGCCGATAAACTCGTCTCAGAAACGCGATTAAGGCGACCGCGGCCTCTTGGGAGGAGGCATGTCCAACTTCTTGAAATATCGGTAGATCGCGTCTCGAGAAATACCGATCATTTTGGCCGCTTGGCTCGCATTCTGGTCGCTTCTCTGCAGGGCCTCCCGGATCACGAACCTCCTCACGTCGTTGAGAATCTCTTCCAACGTTCGTCCTGGTTCATAATTCACGCGGGCGGCTGTTTCTACGGCATGGGTTCGGAGAGGTATGTCGAGACGCAGAGGTCCGCCTTCGGAAAGGATCAGCGCGCGCTCCAAAGCATTCTTCAGCTCTCTGACGTTTCCCGGCCAATGGTAATTTCTAAGTTGTGTGAGAAAATAGTCGTCAACTGTGGGCTTGGCCTGCAATTGGAGTTCCGTGACGAGGGCGGTGAGGATGTGCGCTACCAGGGTCGGCAGGTCTTCCATCCTCTCGCGCAGCGGCGGTACGCGAATCATGAATACGTTGAGCCTGTAGAACAACGCTTCCATGAACCGACCTTCCGTGATTTCGGTCTCGAGATTTCTGTGGGTGGCTGCGATGATCCGGGAGTCAATTTTAATATGTCGGTCCCCTCCTACCCTCAGAAAAGACCTAGAATCCAAAAACGTCAGCAGCTTGGCCTGGAGCGTCAGAGGAAGTTCGCCAATCTCGTTGAGGAGTAGGGTGCCGCCTTCTGCCAGTTCGAACAATCCCTTTTTCCGGGTGCGAGCTCCTGTAAAGGCGCCGGGCTCGTGCCCAAAAAGCTCTGATTCAGCCAATTCCTTTGATATGGCCGCACAGTTTACGGCGAAAAAAGGCCTGGTGGACCTCCTTGAGTGATCATGAATCCATCTGGCGAGGCGATCTTTACCGCATCCGCTTTCGCCCAGAAGCAACACGGTCCCGTCTGTGGCAGCGGCTCGACGAGCCTTCGCGAAAACGTCCCTCATAGCTCTCGAATGGTATTCGTCCGAGAAAGCCTCGAGGGGTTTGTCGGCAAGTCTGCGTCGATCCGTGATATCCGTGGATACCACGCACACCCCAGTGATGCGGCCTTCGGGATCGCGTAAAGGCGCTCTCGTGTCATGAAATATCATACGCGCGCCGTGGATAGGGCGCTCGAATTCCTCCTCGATGGTCTCCCCTTGCAGAACCCTGAGATCCACCTCTTCTATATGGTCTCCGGCTTCTCTCCCATATAAATCATGAGCGCGCTTGCCGATAATTGCGTCAGAAGGCAGCCCGACGAGTCTTTCAAAAGCGGGATTGACCAGTGAATAGCGCAGCGTACAATCCTTAATTGCGATGAGGTCTTGCACGCTGGTGAAAATGGCTCGAAAGCGCTCCTCGCTTGCCCGTATTTCCTCGGCAGCCTTTTTTATCTCAGTGATCGTTTCGTGGGCTGCGACAACTTTTGTCCCTGTCTCGTCTCGAAAGCGGGTCAGCCGAACTTGAAACCAACGTTTTTCCAAAGGACTATGGCATGGATACTCTTTGAAGTAGCTTTGTATCTTGCCGGACAGTATCGAGCGGATGGCCTCTGCGACTTCGGACGCCTCCTCTGAATAAGGACCGGAAGCCCTGTCGCATACTTCCAGATAGTTGCACCCGATCCCCCAGTCAGGCGCGTTCATGTGATTGCGTTCCGCAAAGGCGCGCCAAGCTTTGTTGACCAAGACAATCCGTCCGCGTTGGTCAAGAACAGCCACATGAGCAAAAAGAGAATCAAGAACAGACTGGAGCAATATTCGCTGCCTATTCGCTTCAGAGCCAGGGCGACCCTATGGCGCCATGTTCTCTGTCAACGCCTATTCGATAAACGAATAGTGAACCTCAGCCTCTGTTCAGCAGAACCCCCAGCAAGTCCGACGCCTCCTCCACGACCCTACCTGTCGCAATGGCGGCCTTTTCAGAAAAGGTTGACGATGCATCCGCGTCTCTTTTCGTCCACTGTTTCGAGTCCAACACGATAAAGGGCACGGGACCGGCTGTATGCACCCGCGTGGACACGGGCGTCTGATGATCGGGCATAAGCAGGATTCGCCAGTGGGGAAAGCCTTCCAGCCCTTGCAAGATCGGGCCAACCACCTTTTCGTCGAAATCCTGTATGGCCTTGATTTTCAAATCCCTCTGCCCGGAATGACCTGCCTCGTCGGGGGCCTCGACGTGCAGGTATACCAAATCTCTTTCCTTCAACGCCTCCAAGGCAGCCTCTACCTTGCCTTGATAGTTGGTATCGAGATAGCCTGTCGCTCCTTCTACATGCAGCGGCTCCAAGCCCGCATACGCGCCTATGCCTTTCACGAGGTCCACCGCAGCGACCACCGCGCCGGATATCCCGAAGCGCTCGTTCAAGGTGCGCATGCGCGGCGGCTTTCCTTGTCCCCAGGGCCATACTGAATTGGCGACGCCCTGGCATCGGTTTTTTCTGCGGACATTGACGGGATGGTTCTCGAGTATCTTCCAAGACTTGATGATCAAACGTATGAGTATGTCAGCGCCATGTCCCGATGGATAGTGTACCGGGACAAGTTGACCCGGAAAATCATGCGGCGGATATGTCACCAGACCTTCCGGTCCGTTGCGCCAAATCAGGAGATGCCTATACGAAACGCCCGGGTGCACGTCCAGCCCCATATCTTCTATCATGGGGGCCAAAGAATAGATTATTTCCTTGGCCTCCGCGCTCGTGATGTGATCCGCGCTATGGTCGCTCATGACGGTATAGTTGCGTTCGAGCGTCACTAAATTCAGGCGAAATGCCAGGTCATTGGGACCGAGCCAAATGCCCATGGACGCGGCTTCAAAGGGAGCGCGTCCACTGTACACGTCTCGAGGCGAGTATCCCATGATGGAGAGGTTTGCGACGTCGCTGGCAGGCTCCATGCCTGCGGGAATTGTGCGAGTGACGCCCACCATCCCGCACGCAGCCATCCGGTCCATCCATGGGGTCTCTGCCGCTTCGAGCGCAGTCCCCCCCTCTGTTTCCAATTCCGGCGAATCAGCCATGCCGTCTGGTACGAGTATCAAAAACTTTGTTTTAGAATCCAATGACATTGAGCACCTTCTTTATGTCGGGTTCGCAAACGACCGGTTCTGCAGACGCCTTGATCGCATTGTCCGGGTCTTTGAGCCCATGACCAGTGAGCGTGCATACCACCGTCTCGCCGCCCTTGAATATGCGTTCATGATTCATCTTGATGAGCCCTGCGATAGACGCGGCGGACGCCGGTTCGCAAAACACGCCCTCGCAAGACGCAACGAGCTTGTACGCCGCCACTATCTCATCGTCCGTCACCATGTCTATTCGTCCACCTGATTCGTCTCGGGCCGCCTCAGCGCTTTTCCACGAAGCGGGGTTCCCAATGCGTATGGCCGTCGCCAATGTCTCGGGTTTTTCTACGACGCGGCCCAGCACGATGGGGGCCGCGCCCGCCGCCTGAAAACCCATCATCTTAGGCAACGAGCTGATCTTGCCAACTTGGCGATACGCCTTATATCCTGCCCAATACGCGGTGATGTTGCCCGCGTTCCCCACGGGCAGGAAATGGTAATCAGGCGCTTGGCCAAGCACGTCGCAAATCTCGAATGCGGCGGATTTTTGACCTTCTATCCTATGTGGGTTGAGAGAATTCACAAGTGTAATTGGATAATTGTCGGATATATCTCGTACTATTTTCAGCGCCTCATCAAAGTTTCCCAGAATCTTTACCACCGTAGCCCCATGTATCATGGCCTGCGCAAGCTTCCCCAACGCTATCTTTCCCTCGGGAATCAGCACGAAGGATCGGATCCCGGCTTTGGAGGCGTACGCAGCCGCCGACGCCGACGTGTTTCCCGTAGAAGCGCAAATCACGGCCTGGGAACCTGCTTCTACCGCTCGTGACACTGCAACTGTCATCCCGCGATCTTTGAACGACGATGTGGGATTCAGGCCTTCATACTTCAAATAGAGGGACAGGTGGCATCCTATCCTCGCTGCAAGGTTTGGAGCCGGCAGCAAAGGGGTGTTGCCCTCGAGAAGCGTGACAATGTGTCCGCTGTCATGAAACTGATAAAAATCAGGGTATTGCCTTATTATTCCCTTCCACATGAAGGCGCTCCTTTGATGCTGTGGGTCGGTTCGTATCTGGTTCTGGTTCCGCCGCAATTTGCGATTATTTTCGAGAATGGATAGTGATCCCGTATAGCGCGTCCTTTACCCTCCTCGTCCTCGAGGTATCCTGACCTAGGCCAGACTTTCGTCCTCGATGCGGAACACGATGGGCGCTTCTTGCACGACGCTTAGCTCCCCGATCTGGCGGCAGGCTTGCTGCACATCGGCCTCCCGCGCAAGATGCGTGAGAAACACCACCGGCACGGCGCCCCCGTTTTTTCGCTGTTTCTGAACGACCGAGTGGATGCTTATCTGATAATCTGCCATGATGCCCGCTATTTTCGAGAGCACCCCGGGTTTGTCCAGGGCTTGCACCCGCAGATAGTAATTGGTCATGACGTCAGCCATGTCCATGACACGCGCTGACGAACCCGACGCCTCCGCGTAGCCCAGTGGAGGGACCTCACAGCCGCGCCCTGACATGAGATTGCGGCCTGCCTCTACGATGTCGGCCACGACGGCCGACGCGGTGGGCTCTCTCCCCGCGCCGCGGCCGTAAAAAAGCTGTTCGCCAACCATATCCCCCTTCAGAAATATCCCGTTGAATACGCCGTCAACGTTTGCCAGGGGATGCGTCTCTGGCAGCATCGTCGGGTGAACCCTGGCTTCAACCCGGTCTCCGTGGTCGGTCGCAACTGCCAAAAGTTTTATCTTGTACGAGAACTCACGCGCCATGAGCACGTCAAAGGGGTCTATGCCCCGGAGACCCTGCACATAGAGATCCTTGGTCGCGGCCCGTATCCCATGGGTCAGCCCCAGCACCAGTACGAGTTTGTGGGCTGTATCGGTTCCGTCTATGTCCAAGCTTGGGTCCGCTTCAGCGTACCCGAGCCTTTGCGCCTCACGCAGCGTCTCGTCAAAAGGCGCACCCGGGTTCTCGTTCATGGCGGTCAAGATGAAATTACAGGTTCCGTTCAGGATGGCGAGGATTTTCTCAAAACGGTTTGCCAGAAGCCCTTCCCGCAGCGCCTTGAGTATGGGGATCCCCCCCGCGACGGAGGCTTCGAAACAGATGTGCACGCCTGCCGCGCGCGCGGCTTCAAAGATTTCCGATCCATGGTCCGCGAGCAGCGCCTTGTTGGCCGTCACCACCTGTTTCCCGGACTGTATGGCGGAAAGAATGAACGTCCGCGCGGGTTCTCGGCCGCCGATAAGCTCGACAACCACGTCGATTTCGGGGTCCTCGAGCACCGCGTGAGCATCCGTGGTCAGGATCGATCTTTCGACTGGAACGCCCCGGTCTGTTTCGATATCCAGATCAGCTATACGACGCAGTTCAATGGGGAATCCAATTCTTCTTCTCAGCAACTCCCCGTTTTCTCGTAGAATCTTGACGACGCCGGATCCTACCGTCCCGAACCCAATCAGACCGACGGATATTCTCTTCATGGGAGACCCCGTCTCTCTCCTAACGCGCGCCAGCCGCTTGACGAGGTTGGCTCGCCGTCAACTGCTCGACGTCTGCTTTGGCGAGGAACGAACGGATGCCCCGTATCGCTTGCTGGATGCGCATCCTGTTCTCCACGAGGGCAAAGCGTACGTGCTCATCGCCGAAGGGACCAAACCCGATCCCTGGGCTAACCGCCACCTTGGCCTGCTCCGTCAATATCTTTGAAAATTCGAGAGACCCCAAATGTCGAAATCTCTCAGGTATGGGGGCCCACACGAACATGGTGCCTTTGGGAGGCGTCACCGTCCACCCGCAGTCGTTCAGACCCGCGCACAGCGCATCCCTCCGATCTCGATATTCGTCCACTATGGCCTGGACGCAGCTTTGATCTTCGTTGAGCGCGATGATCGACGCTATTTGAACCGGCTGGAATATGCCATAATCGATGTAGCTCTTCAGCCGCCGCAGCGCCTCGATCATCTGAGGATTCCCCGCAGCGCAACCTACCCGCCAACCAGCCATGGAATAGCTTTTCGACAGCGAGAGTATCTCGACGCCAACTTCCTTAGCCCCCGGCGTGGCCAAGAAACTCGGGGCCTTGTACCCGTCGAACGTCAGGTCCGTATAGGCGAAATCATGCACAATCATGATCTTGTATTCATGGGCGAATTCCACGATCTTCTTGAAGAAATCCTCATCCACGACCATTGTGGTGGGATTGTGAGGAAAAGAGATTATCAGCATTTTCGGCAGGGGCCAGGTGAGCCGCGCCGCTGTCTTCAAGTCCTCAAAAAAATCGCGATCCGATCGGATTGGCACATGCCTCAGGTCCCCGCCGGCTATCACCACCGAGTATGGATGGATCGGGTACGTGGGCGAGGGCGCAAACACTACATCTCCCGGCGTGATAACTGCCAAGACCAAATGAGCCAGCGCGTCCTTCGCCCCCATGGTCGCCACCACCTCGGTTTCCGGGTCCAGTTCGACGCCGTAGCGTCGTTTCCACCAATCTGCAAAAGCCATCCGCAGCTTGGGAATACCCATGGACGCGCTATATCGATGATTTCTGGGGTTTTGAACCGCCTCCACGACCTTCTTCACGATGTGCTCAGGGGTGGGTATGTCTGGATTGCCCATGCCAAGATCGATGATGTCTTCGCCAGCTCGTCTGAGCCTCATCTTGAGCTCGTTCACCACCTGGAACACATAAGGGGGCAGCCTCTTAATTCTTCCGAATTCTTCCAAGATAACCTCCGGCTTTTACATCCTCTCGAGACCCATATGGGCCTTCGTCCGCGCTCTGCTCTCCAGAAAGGATCGCTCGGGCAAAAGGCGTTCGCTGATGTTGTGTGTCGTAGAGATACAAATGACCTTCAAAAGTTTCTTGTGTCCGCTCCGTAAGGGCCAATTCCAAGCACACATGCCCGGGCGGCGCCTCCTGCTGCGGATGAATCCATAGCATACGCGTGATTTGAAATCCAGTTCCTTTCAGGGCGTTGAAGATGCCGTCAATGCCGGCGCTCGGATATATCAGGTCAAGTCGGCCAAAGTCCCTCAGGAGCGCCTTTGCCACAGAAAAAAGCTGAGGAATAGGCATGCTCAACTGGTGCCGACACAAGGCGCGCTCGTGCTGAGGGTTGATGCGTCCGCGGCCTGGTTCGTAATACGGCGGGTTGCACACGATAAAGTCAAAGGAACCATGCCGGAAAAAATGATCAGCCTTGGTGACATCGCCTTGAACGATGAAGACCCTCTCCGCGAGACCGTTCAGTTTCACGCCCCTGGAAGCCCTGTCCGCCAAGTCCCTCTGGATCTCCACCCCCACCACGGTCACCGACGGGTCGCGCATCGCCATCCCGAAGGCTATCACGCCGCATCCCGTTCCTGCGTCCATGATCCGTTCGCCGGCATTGGATCTGGCAAACCACGTCAGGATAATCGCATCCTCGCTGACGCGATAACCCTTTCGGGACTGTATCACGCGAACCTTGTTGCCAAAGAGCCCGTCAACTGATTCATCTGCGCGATGTAATTCCACGAGTCCTTTTTACCATCTGTCAAACGGCGAGAATCACATTCCCACGTATCATTTTTTATTTTCATCCGCCGAAGACATTCAGAACCAGACCAGATGACAGCTTTGGGAAAAAATACGTGGATTTGTGCGGCAACTTGTGGCCAAGTTCCGCCGCCGTCCGCATCTGATCCACACGGGTAGGGTTCAGGATGAAACTCGCCTGCACCTCGCCGTCGAACACTTTCTTCAGCGCCTCCTGAGCAAGAGGGGTATATTCAACATAGCCTTCCCCAGACAACTTGTCTAGGCCAAGCGCCTGATTCAAGACCAGCTCGCCAAGGATCGTCACGTCCAAGGCCCTCACGCTTTTCGGGATGGCTTGATCCATGAGATTGTCTATCATCCCAAAATCTTTGAGCCGCAAAAGACGAAGGCACTCGTCGCCCTGCACCACAAAACCGAATTGCCCTCCCACCTTTGCCCCCGCTCTTAACCGTTCGAGCATGAGACGAACGGACTCGCCCCTATTCCCGTTCCAGTAGCACAGGCTTTCGATTTCGAAGACCGGCGACAACCTCTCGAGAACCTGACTCAAATCGAAATTATCGAGCCCTCTGATCATGCGGTGGGCGGGAAGAATTGTAAGACCTGGATGGTTCATGGCGGTCAGGTACATCATCACATACTCGTGGCTGTCATCCGCGGGCGGTTCTTGTGAGCGCTCTATTTCTTCCTTATACGCTCGCGCGGTCTCGTATCGGTGATGGCCGTCCGCAATAAATATACTCTTATCCCTCATGTAATCCATTATTCGCGACACGACCCGCTCGTCGCGCATCAACCACACCCTGTGAACGGAACCCTGCGCATCCTTGGTTTCCTGCAGCGGAGGTTGCCGTAACAGGGACGCATAGGCTTCGCCTATCACCTCCGAACCATCATCAAAAAGCCCATGGATTGGGGTAAAGTGCGAACGACACGCTCGGAGCAGCTTGAGCTGATCCTCCTTGGGCCCCTTGTACGTTTTCTCGTGAGGCAGTACCTTGCCTCTCCCATAATCGTCCACTTTCACCAACGCCACGATGCCGTCAATGGTCTGCCAGCCGCCTTCCGGCAATTCGAACGACACTTGATACACGGCGAACCCGGGTTCTTGCTCGCGCACGAGCACACCGCGATCCAGCCACTCACGCAAGGTCTGCGCCGCGCGGGTATATTTGTTGTCGCTTTCTGAATCTCCAGGGTATTGTTTGCCAAGCACCAACCGAATGATGTTCAACGGGTGAGACTGATAAAAACTCTCCTGCTCTTCCTTCGATATGACGTCATACGGCGGGGTGATGAGCTTATCCAACACGCCATTGAGCGATGCATCGTAGTGTGTAATATTGAATGGTTTTATGAGGGCCATATCAGGAACCTCCGACTTCTGGCCATAAAAAATTCCCTCTCGTTACTCTTATAGCCATTCTGAAAAATAATCGCGAAATGCGCTGCTATCCCGCTGCAGGTTATTCCCACGAAAGTGGGAAAACATGACGAATTTCCTGGATGCCGGATCAAGTCCGGCGTGACCGCGCAAGCTTTGCGCCGGCATCGATTGATTCTCTCAACCGTAGCGCCGACCTTGAATGTTATCATGTGCAGCCGCGGCGCGCCCCATTCCAACAGAAGTTTCGAGACGTTGTATAGGGCAGCCCCAGTCCGGATCGCCTGCCGGTTCAGAACGGACTACACCTCTCCTTGCGAGGATTCGGTCCCAAGACAATCATTTTTCCTTAGATGGTATAAGCCTTGTGGCCGAGAGAGGCAAGTTCTGGAATCCGCGGTGATCAACGACGCCTCGGCTTTTTGTCGATCATCGACCTTACACTAACACGCAAGGCTCGGCGAGGTCAACCCGATGTCGCCGAGAAACTCGCGAGAGAAAATTTTATGCGAGGCCCTTGGTGAGGTTTCTGTGGCTCATCCCGCAACCCTGCCCTGAAAACACAGACATAATGTTGCGCTCGAATGGCCGCACGAATACCGTCTCGTGGCGGTCTTACCGCGCGGTTCCCTCGTATTCCTTCGATGGCTCTTATCCTGTCATTTACCTGAAAATGCCAGAGGTCTCTTCAAGATGCTATTTTCGTCTCCCGTTGCGAACCCTTATGCATCATGAAATTGCTGCGCTTCGGTCGCATCGCCCCGCCGCAGCCCCCTGTTGCATTGGCTGTGGCTCAATACGACGAAGCGCTCTTCCTCCACATTGATCAAGCAGGCAGTTCGCCACGGATTAAGCGGCAGCTCTCAAAAACTGCTGTAACACCACAAACCGCATCCCCCCGAACCTTACTTTTCCAAGGCAGGCGAATCCAACCACAGCCCCGTGACCAAAGGTTTGGATTTCTTCCCGTCCAGCACCAGTTTGATCAGCACGTCATCTCTCTGTTTGGTGAAGTTTGCCTTGAACAGCTCTATAACGTTTCCCCCTTGTGAATACGATCCGAGATAACGCAGAGATTTCAGTTTCCCCAAGGCTGATTGAATCTTTTTCTGGAGGGCGAGAAAGGCTTCCCTCGTCTGGGACGCCTTCATGTCCGGCGCGAAGTCTTGGGAGTATCTTGCAAAATCACCTTGGGCCAACCCGTCCAAGATGTTCTGCAGGACTTCGGTCGAGGCGCGCGTGGCGGCGGTCCTGGTATCGCTCGCCTCAGACCTCGCATACGAAAAAGTCAACTGGCCGCCTAGCAACACAAGAGCTGTCAGTATCAGGCCTACCACAACCCTCTGTCTTCGACGCCGCAGATCATCTCCGGCCACCCACACTCCTTTTGCGTCGAACCCGCGCATCTATAGCCATTCTCGAAAATAACCGCGAATTGCGCTGTTGACCCGCTGCATGTCATTCCCACGGAAGTGGGAATCCATGACGAGTTTCCGGGCGCCAGATCGAGTCACACATGACAAGTCAGGCGCCGTGACGCAGACTTTGAAAGTCATCATATTCACGCCGCGGCGCCCCTCATTCCAACAGAAGTTTCGAGAAGTTCTATAGCTTTTCTCAGCATTTGTCACGGTTGCGTCGCGTGACTACGCATGACGCCTTATTTCTTGTCCTTGACCTCCTCGAAATCAGCGTCCACCACATCGTCTTCAGGTCTGCCCGCGTGGCGTGCGCCTGCGTCCGCGCCATGACCCGCGTAGTCGCCCTGACCGGCGCCTGCGCCTGCGGACGCTGATGCCTGCTGATACATGGCCTCCGCGAGCTTATGGGACGCTTGCTGCAGCTCTTCAAGCGCGTTCTTGATAGCCTGGGCGTCGGAACCCTCCATGGCGGTTTTTGTCCGCGCAATCGCGCTCTCGATGCTGCTCCTTATCGATGGATCAACCTTGTCTCCATGCTCTTTCAGGGATTTCTCGGTCATGTAGATCATCGAATCCGCTTGGTTGCGGGTATCGATGAGTTCGCGCTTCTTTCGGTCTTCCTCGGCGTGAGACTCTGCATCTCGCACCATGCGCTGAATTTCTTCTTCAGTGAGGCCGCTCGATGCGGTGATCTTGATGGATTGTTCTTTGCCGGTGCCTAGGTCTTTGGCCGAGACATGAACAATGCCGTTCGCATCTATATCGAAGGTCACTTCAATCTGAGGCACGCCTCTGGGGGCAGGCGGGATGCCTACGAGTTCGAATCGACCCAAGGTCTTATTGTCCTGGGCCATGGCTCGTTCGCCTTGGAGCACATGGATGGACACGGACGGTTGATTGTCTGTAGCTGTACTGAAAATTTGACTCTTCCTCGTCGGGATGGTGGTGTTTTTCTCGATGAGTTTGGTGAAGACGCCTCCCAACGTCTCGATGCCGAGAGAAAGGGGCGTGACGTCGAGCAGGAGCACATCCTTGACATCGCCCTTCAGTACCGCGCCTTGGATCGCCGCGCCGATAGCCACCACTTCGTCGGGATTCACGCCCTTGTGGGGCTCCTTGCCAAAGATCTCTTTTACCTTGGCCTGAACCGCAGGCATACGAGTCATGCCGCCGACCAGGATCACCTCGTCGATTTGCGCAGCAGTCAATCCCGCATCCTTCAGCGCAGTCCGACACGGCCCTACGGTCTTCTCAATCAAGTCCTCGACCAGACTCTCTAGTTTTGCGCGGGTCAGTTTCATCGTGAGGTGCTTAGGTCCGGACGCATCGGCAGTGATGAACGGCAGATTGATGTCCGTCTCCATCGAAGAGCTCAATTCGATTTTCGCCTTCTCTGCCGCCTCTTTCAACCGCTGCAAAGCCATCTTGTCTTTTCGCAGATCGATGCCTTGATCTTTCCGAAATTCGTCCGCGAGGTAGTCGATGACTCTCTGATCAAAGTCCTCGCCGCCAAGGTGCGTATCGCCGTTCGTGGACTTCACCTCAAATACGCCTTCGCCGATCTCGAGGATCGAAATGTCGAAGGTGCCGCCGCCCAGGTCAAACACCGCTACCTTCTCTTCCTTCTTTTTGTCCAAACCGTACGCCAAAGACGCCGCAGTCGGTTCGTTGATGATCCTCAGCACGTTCAAACCCGCGATGCGGCCAGCGTCCTTGGTGGCCTGTCTCTGGGAGTCGTTGAAGTAGGCCGGCACAGTGATGACTGCTTCTGTGACGTCTTCGCCCAAATAATCAACTGCAGTCTGCCTCATTTTCTGCAATATCATCGCAGAGATTTCCGCCGGACTATAGTCCTTGCCCCGTACCCTGACATACGCATCCCCATTCTTGCCCTCGACGATTTGATACGGGCATATCTTTACGTCAGCCTGAACCTCAGGGGAGTTGAACTTGCGGCCGATCAATCGTTTGATTGCAAACAACGTATTCTCAGGATTCGTAATGGCCTGTCTTTTGGCCACCTGGCCCACCAGTCGCTCGCCGGAGTCCGTGAATGCAACCATCGACGGCGTCGTCCGTCCACCCTCCGAGTTCGCAATGACCACAGGGTCGCCCCCTTCCATAATCGCCACACACGAGTTGGTCGTCCCCAAATCGATTCCTATTACTTTTCCTGCCATGTTTTCCTCCTACGCTCTGGTGAGCGGATTCTATCTTCGAGTTCTTTTCTGCGTCTGCCTGATTTCTTTCAGGCAGCTATGGTTACCTTTGCCGGTCGCAGGAGCCGGTCGTGATACATGTACCCCTTCTCCAGCTCTTCGACGATGGTGTTTGGCTCCGCCCCTGTACCAGGGACCTTGCCTATGGCCTCGTGAAAGGTCGGGTCAAACGGTTTCCCCACGCACTCGATGGCCGAGACCCCATATTTGGACATCGTATCCTTCAACATATTGGCGACCAGTCGAATGCCTTCCACGAGCCCGCTTGAAGCCGCTTTTTCGTCGCAGTGAGAGAGGGCGCGCTCCAAATTATCTGAAATAGTCAACAAATCTCTCAAAAGGTCTTCATTCTGATATTTTATGAGCTTGGCGCGTTCCTGCGCGTTTCGCTTCTTGAAATTCTCGAGGTCCGCCACTGCCCGAAGCCAGCGATCTCGGTTCTCCGACGCCAACTTCTTTGCCTCTTCCAACGGGTCGGTCTCCTTGCTTTCTTGATCTGCCTGTGCGCCGGCGCCCTCGCCTTGCACTGGCATGGGCGCGGTAGGTGGATGCTTTTCCACCGGCGCCGCGGCGGCGTTTGTTTCCTGTTCAGAAACGCGGCTCTCGTGCGAGTTTCTTGTGTCGTCCGTCACTACTTCCTCCGAAAGCTTCCGTGCATCGTCGGCGCGCTCGCTTTGCCTTCATGCACACGCGATGCCTCTCGCTGCGCATAAATCCGTCGTCCATTCCTCGGCGCGCAATCACATTGCTTGTCACGGTTAGGATTTGCGCACCCCTAGAATCATTGTCAAGTGCCCCTCGTTGCCACAAAGAAGCCTCACAAGGCTGCCGATGCTCAATTGCGCATGGATCGAGATAGAGCTAGGGCGCGGCCGAAAATTCATAGGCCCCGATGTCCGGCTTTGCCCCTACCGGTCGAGTCTTTCCGTCCATATCTGTCTTGACCTCCGGAAGCGGCATGCCCGCGTCTATGAGAGGCGACCCCATTCGCAGGTGGAAATCCGACGAGGAGGGATCCACAAAACCCGGGTCTGTCACGAAAACGGGAGCCGAGTCGGGCGGCATCCCAGAAAACTTGGAACCCGCTCCTGAAAAAGCGCCGAGCCATCTCCGCGTTCCGCCAGGCTGGCTGCTCTCGGGACAACGATACCAGGCATTGTTCTCGAATTCAGCGACGTGAGCCGCGGTCAACGCCAGACAGGCCTTGCACAGGCCAAAGAAATTGTTCACAAATCGGTTCACGTCCTGGCCGCGCATCGGTTCGCTCGGGTTTGACGCCGCCACAGGCGCCGCGCAACCCCATACCGTGTTATGGGCGATCAGGTTGCCCTTCGACTGGGTGGGCGGGCCTTCTAGGCTGTGATGCACCACGAACGCCGCGGTCAACTCCCATAAATTCTTGGGGGAAATGTCGATAAGGACATTATTGATCACGATATTCTTGGAAGAGCCGTAAAAACCCACGCCCGCATGACGGCTCCCTCTGATGACATTCCCTTCGATAATATTGCCTGACGATTCGCCTTCGAGGTATATGCCGCAGCCGTACCCGTCGGGATAGCCGTCCTTCAAAAACGTGTTGCGACGTATGATACAGGAATGCGTCCACGCATGCGGCCCCACCAATACCCCCGCGCCCCCGTACCCGGAATGGGCGAACCATTCATTCTCCTTGCACGTGTTGCGCTCAAACCTCACCCGCGCGCCGTCGATTTGGCAGCCGTGAATCCCGTTGCGTTGAAAGACGCAATCGTGGACGTACCAGTCATCGAGACATGAAAACACCCCCGCGCCGTTGTTGTACCGAATGATGAGGCCGTCCAGCTCCCAGTGCGAATTCTCTGCATGCTGGGTTGGCAGAGTGGACACGGCGTATACCCCGTATTTTTCAATGGTCATGTTCCGCAATACAATCCATTTCTTGGATGTGCCGCCCCAGCGATCGCCCGCGTTGAACGCAAAATCCAATTTGTGGACATCTATTGCGTGGTCTGTGTTGGGGTTTTTGTCTCCCCACAACCGTATGGCGTACACCCCTTCCGGTCCCAAATAGAAACTGCCTTCCGGCATATCCGTGGGAGAGGCGACCCTGGTGAGCTTGCGCTTGTCATCAACCATGACATACGCATTGATCGGGGTGATAGGACGCGCCGCCCCCGTCATCCACACATTTCCCACCTTCCTCCAGTCGGAGATCCTGACGCAGCCCCTCAGAATCACTCTTTCCTTGTCCACCCCTTCATAGACAATGGGCGCGCCCTCAGCGCCAGACCTGCCCCCCATGATCTGCTCCTGATACACCCCCTCGTGGATGAGCGCCTTGTCGCCCGGCTTCATCACCTCCGAAGCCCTCCGAATGCTGCGAAACGGTTCCTTTTCTGTGCCCGGGTACCCGTCATTGCCATGGGTTGCATCCACATGATACGTGGCGCAATAACCCGGATCGACGATCCCGCACAGCGTTGCAATCAGCGCGACAATGACAACAGATAACATGTTGCGAGCCTCTGAGGGTTGTCTGGCAAAAACGGAGCGGCCGCGAGTAAACACCCTACCACACACGCAGGTCATTGCAAGCGCATGTCGCATCCGGCCATTCTCTCAGTGATTCGCCAACCCCGGTCATTCTTTGGGAAGAGAGACGCCGCTGGCCGCGTGTACGGCAATCATCATCGCCATTGCGTCATTCCCACGCAAGTGGGAATCCAGGAGGGAATGGATCCCCGATCGAGTCGGGGATGACAGGAGTCGCACGGCCGCAGCGTCGAGGATGGGACGAATGCGTACGTCCGTATGCCTAGGGCCTTACCCTGGGATATGAAGAAACGCCCCGCAGGAGCGGGGCTCGAAGGGCACACAAGAGGCGTCTGTGTCGCGTCTGTGCGCGTCGTGAGTCATTTTGAGCATTGCCCCGGCGTCATTGGGTCCACCCTATGACATTTCTAGCATCCCCCATGTCATTTCGAGCGCAGCGAGAAATCTTGAACGGCAGGTAATGCGGCATTTCAGTCCGAGAGATGGATGTCGCCGCCGGCGTGTACTCAGGAGGCTGCCCTAGGCTATGAAGAAACGCCCCGCAAGAGCTGGGCTCAAGAACACGTTCGCCCCGACGTGCCCGACAACGTCGATAGGGGCGAACGATCATCCGCCCCTGCAAGAAAAGGCATCGACCGATGCCGATGCATTCTCGTGCGTCCCCGATTCACGGGGGTTCGTCACCCCCACGCAAATGAGAATCCAGAAAAGGCATGGATCCCCGATCAAATCGGGGATGACAGGCGTCGCACGGCCAGCGCGATGAAGGCAGCGCCCCACGTGGGCGTCCCCACAACCGCGAGGACCCCGGAAATGACTATCAGCATCTACGAGGCCTTCATCAGCACCAACCTTGCGACCTCGGATTCAACCAAAGGATAAAACACGAACACCTGGGCAAACGTCACCCCAAGCAGAATCGTGAGGCCCACGTCATGAGCCCAGAGTTTCTTGACGTGTCGGTACATCTCTAATGACCTTACTGGTCGTTCGTGAGGCAGGCCGACACCTCAGAATAAACCTATCATCGCCAGTTCCCCACACATTTCCCTTGGCGTGCAACCTCACGTCCTCTATGTTCAATCGTTCAAACGGCTTGTATCCCCAATGGGCAGGCCATGCTCCCTCGCTCGAAGAACGCGCCGCAACACTTTGCCGGAGCGAGTCTTAGGAAGCTCTTCCATAAACTCGACTTCTGTCAATGATATATGAGGACTTAGGTTGGCCTTGACGAACGCTTTGATCTCCACTTGCATACGCCGAGAAGGTACGAATCCTCTCTTTAGGACCACGAACGCTTTGATCTGCACGTTCGTATTAGGACGCCGGAGAGCGATTGTCGCTGTCTCTTCCACGGCTGGGTGCAATGACAAAACCTCCTCAAGTTCGTAAGGGCCCACAGATCTGTTTCGGATTTTTATGAGATCGTCTTTCCTCCCTTGATGGTAAAAGTACCCCTCCTCATCTCGCGTCACCAGGTCGCCGGTGAGAAACCAGTCCTGAAACCTGAAGTACGACCGAAACCTCACCGGATCGTTCCAAAGACCCGTGGTCATTGAAGGCCAGCCTATGCGCAGCGCGAGTTCTCCCATGGTCATATCGGGCGCCGGCTGTCCTGTTTCATCGAGAACGGCGGCTTCTACGCCCGGGAAAGCCCTTCCCATACTGCCCGGCTTAATGTGCATAAACGGGAAGTTGGAAATGCAAATCATCCCTGTCTCAGTCATCCCCCACGTGTCGTGGGGCGGATATCCCAAGGCCTGTTTCGCCCAATATATCAACTCAGGAGACAGGTAGTCCCCCACTGAAGCGACGTGTTTTAGACTGGACAGATCGTATCTGCGCGGCAGGTCGTCGCCTGCTGCCTGAAGTTGCGCCAAAACGCCTGGAGTCGTGTACCACGATGTCACCCGATGCCTCTCTATGGTCCTATACCAGGTGGACGCGGAAAATTCGTCACCCTGCACGACGCTTACCGCTCGACAGAGCCAGGGCGCAAACGCTCCATACACTACGCCCGTCGCCCAACCGGGATCCGCGTCTGTCCAAAGCCTTGCCCCTGCGCGCAGGCTGAGCGCATATCGCGCGGTGGCAAGATGGCCTACCATGTCCTGATGAGCGTGCACCACCCCCTTTGGAGGGCCATAGGAGTCGGATATATAGCAAATGTAAAGAGGCGCCGCCGGTTTCAGCCATCGAGTGATTGCCTTTCGGGGGTAAGAATCCAAAGAGTCGCCCGCCAAGGTTTCCCTGTGGAAGAAGCCGGGAAGAGGAGGCTCAACGAATAACAACTGGTCCACCGTTTCCAACGACCTTTCTGGCAGCCGCTCCACAAGACTGGGATGGGTAACGATTCCTCTGGGCCGTCCATTTCGGATCAGTAACTCCAACTGATGCATGCTGAGATCTTCATAAAGCGTTGAGAATATTATTCCGATTCTGGCGCAACCCACCATAATAAAATAAATGTCCGCGCATGGGGGCAGGAAAATAAAAAGGCGATCGCCAAAGGAAAACCCGTTATCTATCAGGAAGTTTGACCATCGAGAGGATATGTCTCGCACATCAAGGAATGAATATTGCTGACTGAGTCCCGCCTTTTCAAAAATCAGCGCGGGAAGGTCCCGTGTTTCCCTGTCGCCGGCCCACTTGTCGATTGCCTCGTGAGCAAGGTTAAAATCGCCTGTCTGGCTCCAACTGAATTCCTCATCGAGGTCCTTCCACGAAAATGATCGATAGAAAAGATCGTAGGACTTGACCTCTGGGTTGCTGCGTTGAGCTGGGATCACCGATTTAATCATAATCGTCCTCACCACTTAAATCGTCTGGCGGAAAGGTGGCGTGGCTGGTTCTGTTCCCGAGGCCGGCCCAAGGCGTTCAGTCTGTCCACACACGGTACTTCCTATGATGCTCCATCGCCTTATTCACCATCTCGTCGGCTCTTGGAGCCCGAGGCGCGCCGTCAGATTTTCGCGGCGCTCTCGAGGTAAGGGCTGACAAAACTTGTTCCACGCAGGCAGCCAACGAGCTGGGATCATAACCACCCTCGAGCGCCATGAGTATTGGCGTACGTCGCACGTCACCCCGAAGCTCTAAGATAATATTAGTAAGCGCCGCAAATGCGTTCTCTGTGACGTTTGTACGACCGAGTGGATCGCGCCAATGCGCGTCAAAGCCTGCGGCCACCATGATCATTTGCGGATTGTAGCTTCTTATGATCGGACCAAGAAGCTTCCAATACAGTCGGATCATTTCGCCGTCGGTCAAATCTTTTGGGACAGGGACGTTCACTGTGTATCCGAGCCCTTCGCCTCGGCCCACCTCATCCCAGTCTCCGGTGTAGGGATACCAACCCTTGTAATGAGTGGATAAGTACAAGACTTCTTTCCTATCGTAAAAAAGGTCTTGCAGTCCATTCCCATGGTGTATATCCCAATCGATGATGAGTATGCGCTCTAAGCCGTGTCTCTCTATGGCATAGGTCGCAGCAACGCCAAGGTTATTAAAGATACAAAATCCTTCCGCGCCGTCGCGAGATGCATGATGACCTGGCGGTCTTACCAGGCACAGGCACACATCACACCTCCGTGAAAGCAACGCATGGACGCCCCTTATGCATCCGCCCACGGCAAGCCAAGCTGCCAAGTAAGTAAGCGGCGCCGCAGGCGTATCAGGCGCAAGATGGGTGATCTCCCGCTCGGAAGTCCTCAATACTTTCCTGATGTACGCAGGACTATGAACAAGTTCCAACTGTTCCAATGTCGCATAGGCAGGATCAACGGGAATGAGTCCTTCTGAAAAATCTCGGTCCAGCATTCTGTAAACTGCTTTGAGGCGGCCTGCGCGTTCGGGATGTGTAATCCCGGTTTGGTGCACAAAAAACCTATCGTCCCGAACAATACCTACTTTCAGTTCCATATTCGAGTCTTTCCAGAGATCGTCACGTCACGGCGTCAAGAATGTGGCGAGATGAGAAAACTTTTGCACCAACGCATGTTACTCGCTCCATATTTTCTGTATAATATCATAACGCGTCCGGGATGCGCGGTCGACCCAAAAAAGTTTTTCTCCCACCCCGTTCATTTTGCTTGGAGATAGGATGGTTGCGTATGATCTCCGCGGCTCCACGAGAGTCGTAGTCCAATTTCTCACGAAAACCCTGCCGTTCAGAACCCTTCCCCGTTCGTCTGTGGCTCAGCTCGCAAAAGCATGCCTCATCGAATATTTCCCCAAAGAGACGAACATACTTGAACAGAATGTCACAGAGGTAAACTACTTGTACGTCATTCAAAAAGGTGGAGTGGCAATATTCAGGAAGCAGGCAGATGACAAAGAAACCCTGATTGAAATGTGCAGCGCCGGTTGCGCCTTCGCCGTCCATTCTCTGATCAAAGGGACCAGGGCCGACGTCTCCGTACGAGCGTGCGAAGATACCTACTGCTTCTTGTTTGGCAAAAGCGTCTTCTTTTCTTTGGTCGAGCAATACTCGTCGTTTGCTCAGTTCTACCTTGAGAATCTTGCAGAAGACTTTATGTCGCAGGCTTACGCGGAGTTGCGACGAGACAGACTGGGCCTTCGCGATCAGCGTCTTCTCCATTTGTTCAAATCCAGGGTTCGATCGCTGGTACGAGCCGCTCCTGTGACAATTCCGAGCAACGCGACGATCCAGGAAGCGGGCGTCGAAATGGACCATCATGGCGTCGGCTCCCTGCTTGTCCACGACGGAGCTGGCCGTGTCCTGGGAATCATCACTGACAAGGACTTGCGAACCAAAGTCATTGCACAGGGTATGGACTATGGGTTCCCGGTAAAAGCTATCATGACTTCCCCCCTTCATACCTTAACCCCCGATGCGTCATATTTCGATGCCTTATTGGAATTTGTACGAAAAGGGGTGGACCACCTCGTCATACAGCATAACGATAGTATCGTAGGGGTGGTGACGTCGCTGGACCTTATGATTCAGCAGGGAACATGGCCCATCTACCTCTTTCGCGAAGTAGCTGCCCAAAAAAAGATCGAGGGCCTGTATGACCTTGCGAGACGGTTTCCGGCGACGGTTCGAGCGATAGTAGAGGAAGGGGCAAAAGCGCCAAGCATATGCAGCATCATCACCTTGTTGACAGATAGCATACTCAAGCGATTGATAGAGCTGGTCGTTCAGGAACTAGGCCCGCCTCCAACCCAGTACTGCTGGCTCTCCCTCGGAGTTGACGGACGGCGAGAACAGACATTAGGACTGCATGCGGAAAACGCCGTCATCTACCGAGAACCGGCTGACAGAAATGTTCGATTCGATGTGCAGGCGTATTTCGACTTCTTGGCCTCGGAAGTTGAAAAGCATTTACAAGCCTGTCGGATCACTCACATCGGCCAATCGATCGGGTCTGCGAACCCCTTCTGGAGAAGACCGTATCCATTCTGGAAGCCCTACCTGGAACATTGGATCTCCTCGCCTGATCCGGAGGAAGCCGTGTCAGGGCTGCCATTTCTCGATTTTCGGCCGGCATACGGCGTCACCTCACTTGCAGAAAAGCTGCGAACACTCTGCCTCGATAAAATTCGACGGCAGCCAATCTTTTTGGCCCATATCGCAGCGGACTGCCTTGCGGAACGTCCCCCATTGTCGTTCTACGGCGATGCAGCCGTGTACGCTGACGGTACTCGCAGTCATAGATTCAACCTCGAAAAACAAGCGCTTCTGCCATTCGTCAAAATTGCGCGTCTCATGGCGCTTCATCATGGATTTCAGGAGACAAACACGTCAGAACGTTTTGAACTGCTCGCTCATGAGGCGAAGATTTCAGTGGAACTCTGTTCCGACGCAAGAGCTGGGTACGAGTTCGTGCAGCAGCTCAATCTCGTGCATCGATTGCGCTTGCTTGAGACGGGATTGGACGTGGACAGCCACATCGATGTGAGCAACCTGTCTGATCTGGAACGCAAACTGCTGAAGGAAACTTTCTGCGTCATCAACGCGCTTTTTGACGTGGTCAAGCGAGAATTCTCCTTGTTGGTGTGATTCGGATAACGTATGAAGCGATATGAGGAAACGGCGCCGAATGAATGACAACAGCGATCTCGCAGGTAAAGGAGACAGTGGAATGGACAGGAGGTTGACGGCCTAGAAGCTTTTCGGAAACCCATTCATGATGTTCAAACTGGCTACGGAGGACGCACCATGGCTGAAAACATCTATCTGCAGAAAGCCGACCCAGAAGCGGTATTTGAATTCCTCTCTCGGACCCTTCCCTTCAAAGAATTGGACCCGTCTCTTTTAAGAGACCTGGCTTCCAAATCTATCATCGACTTCTACCCAAAGGGAACGCTCGTCTTTGAACAGGCCGTCACCGATGTCACGCATCTCCACCTCATCGCTCGGGGCGCGGTCAAAGTGTATCTCGCGGACGCCAGTTCAAAGGTCACCCTTCAAGATATTCGGAGCGAGGGCGGTTCTTTCGGTGCATTAGGCATCATCAGAAACTCAAAGGCCAATTTTAACGTTGAGACCGTTGAAGACACCTTCTGCTACCTCATAGACAAGGATACGTTCCTGGATCTCGTAAGGAACAACATGCGCGTCGCGCAATATTTCCTGAAACGATTTTCAGACGACGTGGTCAGCACAGCGTACTCGGAGCTCCGAAGCGCGCGAATGGGGGCAAAGCCGGTGGAGACGTTCTACCTGTTTTCGGTGCCGGTGCGAGACCTAATCAAACGGGAACTAGCGACAATCAGCGCCGGGGACACCATCCAAGAAGCCGCGGCTCGAATGTCGGACTTGAAAATCGGCTCCCTGCTCGTGCGGGACCAACGAGCTGAACTGGTTGGAATAGTGACAGACAAAGATTTGCGGTCAAAGGTTGTAGCCAAAGGGCTTGCCTGCTCTACGCCCGTAGCAAAGATCATGGCCCGCCCTCTACACAGCATTTCCAGCGACGCAATGTGCTTTGACGCGCTGATACAAATGATGAACCACCAGGTGCATCATCTCGCGGTCGAGGAGCAGGGAAAGATTGTCGGGGTAATTACCGCCCACGATATCATGGTTCATCAGGGAGCATCTCCCCTCTATCTTTTTAGGGAGATAATGGCCCAAAGAAGGATCGAAGGTCTCTATTCCCTGTCCCAAAAAATTCCAATGGTCATACGGACCCTGGTAGAAGAAGGGGCGAAGGCCAACAACATCACGCGCATGATCTCCATCCTCAACGATAGCATTGTGGATCGCATCCTGAGCCTCTTGCACGAAGAGATGGGACAGGCGCCTCAGCCGTTCTGTTGGTTGATGATGGGCAGTGAAGGCAGAAGGGAACAGACGTTCAAAACAGATCAGGACAACGCGCTGATCTACCAAACCCCGCCCGAGAATTGGGACCAGATCAAAACAGCCAAATTATACTTTCGGAGATTCGGCAACAAGGCAATCGAGCACCTCGCTGCGGCCGGATACCCTCTGTGTAAAGGCAAAATGATGGCATCCAATCCAAAATGGCGCAAGCCGTACGCCGTGTGGGAAGCCTACTTCGACAAATGGATGGGAGCCCCCAATCCCGAAGAGGTGCTCAACGCCACCATCTTCTTTGATTTTAGGCCTGGGTACGGTCACACAGAACTGGGGCAAAGACTCAGAGACCACCTGACCGCCTCAGCGCCCCAAAAAGGCATCTTCCTCATGTATCTTGCCAAGGATTGTCTCCAAGGCAGACCGCCGTTGTCCTTTTTCAGGAACTTCATTGTCGAGAAGGACGGGGAACACAAGAATCGTCTCGACATAAAAACGCGAGGCTTAGTCCCCATCGTTGATTTCGCACGGCTGTTCGCCTTGAGGTACGGAATAAAGGAAACCAACACCATTGCCAGAATTGAACAGCTCATGGAAAAGGAATACATTTCAAAAGACCTCGGGACAGAAACAATCGCCGCATATGAATTCCAAATGCAGCTACGCCTGGTACACCAATTGCGAATGATGGAGAATGGTGAGACGCCCCACAATTTCATAGATCCGGGGGACCTCAGCGACCTTGAAAAACAGACGCTAAAAGAGGCATTTGCCGTCGTGGGGCGTGTACAGACTTGCATCAAGGATGAATTCAAGTTCTCAGAATAGCCGGTCGAATCCGATCACAGGGACGAAAGGCGATCCTCTTCATGCTGAACCTATGGTCATGGTTTCCTTCATGGCGCGCTCGCAAGCATCCGTGTATCGTGGAAAATGAACGCCAGTTCAAGTCTTTCGATCGAACGCGGAGCATCGAGGATTACGATATTGTCTGCTTTGATACGGAGCTGACTGGCCTCAACCTCAGGACTGACCAAATAGTCTCCATTGGCGCGATACGCATCCGAGACCTTCGAATAGTCGCTGGCGACAGTTTCTTCGCATATCTTCGACCCACAAGAGACCTTCCAAAAGTCAGCACCCTTGTACACCGCATCACCCCCCAGCAGATCGAACGTGCGCCAAAGGCTGCTGAGGTGCTGCCCAGGTTTGTGGAATACTGCTCCAACAGCGTGCTCCTCGGCCACTATGTCGTGATCGACTTGGCGTTCCTCGGCAAGGCGATCGCAAAAACACTGGGAGGCAGAATCAGGAATCCCAGTCTCGATTCTGTCAAGCTCGCCGCGGCCTTGCACGTCCAGCAGCAAAAGCACCAGCGAGCAGTCGGCGCAAAGGGAAAACGCGCATTCAGTCTCAACAAGCTCGCAGTTGAATACGGACTCCCCCTTTTGGAACAACACGACGCCCTCGAAGACGCCATCCAGACCGCTTATCTTTTCCTCTTTCTGGCGACTCATCTTCGTCGCCTGGGATACACCACCCTCAACGACTTTCTCAGCGCGGGATCGAACATCCCCGACGTGTTCTAGCGCCCCTCCCTGAACTCCAATATTCCCACGCGCAAAGACGTCGGGTCGCAGCATAGCAGCAACCGTCTCTCCAGCAGAGTATCGTCTACTCACGTGGACTCGAATTGGCCGTGTGGCCGATGAGCCGCGTCTTTTTTGGAGAGACGCAAAAAAATATGGCATTCCTCGAAAAAAAAATCGCGAAATTGACAGAGTACGCTTTGTGTGGTCGAGGTAAGCCGAGATTGCTTCCCAGCGCTCAGGAGACCCATACAACCTGCAACGAGTTGTTGCGAGGAACGAAGAACTGTGAAGCAACCTCAGCGACTAGGCAGCCATTCGTTTGGCCGCGGTTCGTTTGGATTTCAGAGAGGCGACATCCCGTAGAGGTCCCTGTGACAGACGTCCCTGGAGGCGACTAGGCCTTGCCGTAGCCTATTTCCGTGACAGCCGTTGCAATCTCTTGCAAACTCGCGGGGTCGTCGATTGTGGAGGGAACCGCATAATTCTCCCCATCTGCTATCTTTCTCATGGTTCCCCGCAAGACCTTGCCTGAGCGTGTTTTTGGTAGACGGTTGACCACCACAGCTTTCTTGAACGAAGCAACCGCGCCTATATCGCTCCGGACCATCTGAATGAGCTCATTGACGATTTCCTCCTTGGGACGTGTCACCCCAGATTTCAGCACAACGAAGGCGATGGGGACTTGGCCCTTGAGATCGTCAGCAGCCCCAACCACTGCGCACTCGGCAACATCGGGATGTCTCGCCAGAACCTCCTCCATTCCGCCGGTGGAGAGCCTATGACCCGCAACATTGATAACGTCATCTATGCGTCCCATCACAAATACATATCCCTCGTCGTCAATGTAACCACCGTCGCCCGTGAGGTAATAGCCTGGATAGGGCTTCATATAAGATTCGAGGAAACGTTGATCGTCGTTCCACAGTGTGGTCAGATTAGCCGGCGGCAGCGGGAGCTTGACCACGAGGATGCCGTTTTGGTTTGGCCCCAACTCCTGGCCGCTCACAGGATCCAACACCTTCACGTCGTATCCCGGCATAGGCTTCGTTGCAGAACCGGGCTTTATCGAGAAAAATTCCAGCCCCCTGAAGTTTCCGCAAATAGCCCAACTGGTTTCAGTTTGCCACCAGTGATCGATGACTGGTTTGTCGAGAAGCTGAGTCGCCCAGTGATAGGTATCCGGATCAGTTCGTTCCCCTGCCAGGAAAAGCGCTTCAAAACGCGAGAGATCGTATTTTTTCATGAATTGTCCTGTCGGATCTTCCCTCTTGATCGCGCGAATAGCAGTAGGAGCCGTAAATAACGCCTTCACGCCATGTTCCGAAATCACACGCCAGAATGCGCCCGGGTCTGGCGTACCTACCGGTTTCCCCTCGTACATAATGGTCGTTGCTCCCAGCAACAGAGGAGCATATACAATGTACGAATGTCCGACTACCCACCCCACGTCTGACGCCGCCCAATACACATCGCCAGGACTCATGCCATAGATATGCCTCATGGACCATTTCAACGCAACGGCATGTCCTCCGTTGTCCCTTACCACTCCCTTAGGTTTCCCCGTGGTCCCTGACGTGTAAAGAATGTAAAGTGGGTCTGTCGCCGCTACCGACACGCACGCCGCAGGAGACGCCTTTGACTCCAATTCTGTCCAATCAAAGTCGCGGCCAGACAGCATCTCGGCCTTTGCCTGGGGCCTTTGAAGAATCACCGTCAGCCCCGGTTTATGCGCCGCGATCGTGATAGCCTCGTCCAGGAGGGGTTTGTACGGGATGACGCGCTGCACTTCTATCCCGCACGATGCAGACAGAATTACTTTTGGCTTCGCATCTTCAATTCGAACAGCCAGTTCGCGGGGCGCAAATCCCCCGAAGACCACTGAATGAATGGCTCCTATTCGTGCGCATGCCAACATGGCCATGAGCGCTTCCGGCACCATCGGCATATAAATCAATACCGTGTCCCCCTTTTGAACGCCCAAGTCGCGCAGAAACCCCGCAATCTTGGAAACCCTTTCTTGCAGGCGAGCGTACGTAAACCTCTCGACAGAATTGGTCACCGGGCTGTCGTAAATCACGGCCGTCTGCTCCCCGCGTCCACTCTGGACGTGGTAATCCACCGCATTGAAGCACGTGTTGAGCATACCCCCACGGAACCATCTGTAGAAAGGAGGATTGGAGCGATCCAGCACTTGACTCCACTTGACGTCCCATACGATGTCTTCCGCTGCCCTGCCCCAGAAGGCGTCAGGATTTTCAAGCGATTCTCGGAACACTTCCTCATACTTCATGGCAACCCCCAAACATGATTGAATAGCCCCGGACGCTCGCCCGGAGCGGCCTCCAAGAGGTCATTCTCCCGACATTATTCTGTGACGCCGCTGCCCAGCTTCGGATCATGAAGAGAGCCAGCGTCGCTTCAGAACCTTCGTGCGCAATGGACATGCTACTCGAGACTAGTATATCAGTGGAGCGCGGCGCTTATCTCTCCACTCGTGCCCCGAATGGCTCCCCGCCTAGTGATCGGCCTGAGGGAGAAAGGCCATGACCCGTATATGAGTGCTGATCTTGTCTTGTGTTATGAATATCCCCGCCACGGGGACCTTTATTGTGGCAGCTTTTCCCTTGACTCGCAAGTTCTATTTTTCGCCAGTGATCTTCCTCGAATATTAGGTGAGGGATGAAGAAAGGCGCTGCGCCTTTTCCCAGCACGCCGCTTCCCGCCGCGGCGTCTTTAGGTGAATTGCCGTGGCGCAGGCAGGTAAGAGCGATCCGTAACACATGTGAAAAAAACTCGCGCTCACAAAAAAACAATAATTCATCTGAATGAACAAAATATCATCCTGTCCACATTATCAATGTCCACAAAGTCTTTATAGCATGACACGTTCTCTCTCGATCCGCGAGCATATCTTGTTCAGAAGAATATATTTATTTCATATCCTTGGGGATGCGGCATGAAAATTAACCGTTGACAGGCTGCGCCGTATTCGCTTATATGGATTGCTATGGATTGTCACCTCAAGTCCAGTATTGAGGCCAATAACCTTATCTATATAGCTGGTCAGGTCGGGTCGTCGGCGGGCGTAGACGCGTTTGCCGACCAAGCCAAGAAAACCGTGTTCGCATGAATCACTGCGCGCCCTCCCATGGTGGATGGCCAAGCAGATCCTGAAAATCTTGCGGGTGAGGAGACGGACCACTATGCCTCAGACGGACTACAGTCCCGCCTATCGCCATCAAAGGTTTTTCGACGAGCTCGTCTCTCGAACAACTGGAGAGGCGCCCTCATCGGCGACAATGATGCCATATTTGACATCTACGCGTCGCCCGACTGTCGATAAATCTTTTCCCGTTTCACGCGCGTCATCTCGGTTCTTGTTCCAAACTCTTAAAAGGAAAGAAAATCATCCATTGATGCCCACTATGCCACTGGCGCCCCCGTTTTGGCGGCGTCGGCATAGATCACGTCTGTACTCGTGGCTAAGCGTCTCAGAGGCGTCCGCATCGAGGCGCGAGGTGTCGTAATGTCAGAAAATGTCGCACGGATGGGAGGTGGTGGACCCGGTGGGCGGTCGTGAGCCGCCAGATGAGCAGGAAGCGCGGAAGTTTCACGAGGGACCGCTGAACGGAGATGCGGCCCGCGCGAAACTGACGAATCGAGAGAGGTTTTGCAGCGGCATCGCGGGGTATGCAGCGTGCACCGCAGCGCAAGGAGCGGCGCGAAAGTGCGCGCGGGCGAAGAGTCTCACATTCCAAAGATTTGGGCCGCAAAAGCGACTCCGAGACAACTCGACAACAAAGCATCCCCACGAAGAGCAACACCTCCGGATGTCGCGTGAGCTGATTGGTTGATTCGCTTGCGTAAAACTGTGCGAAACTAGGAGTGAGGAATACCGTGGGAATCTCCTCATCTAGGAGGGAAAGAGGGAAATGGCTGAAGCAAACAATAGAATGCAAGAATATTGGAGAAGAAACCTAAAAATAATTATCGTATTTCTATGCGTCTGGGCCCTGGTATCCTACGTATGTGGAATCATACTTGTGGTGCCTCTAAACAACCTAGCGAGCCTCGGAGGGTTTCCGCTCGGCTTTTGGTTTGCGAATCAAGGATCTGAAGTACTGTTTGTGATCATGATCTTTGTGTACTGCGCCATGCTCAACCGGCTGGATAGAGACTTCGACGTTCACGAGGAGTGAAGAGGTCTGTGCCGAACTAGAATGCCGCAAACCATTACGAAAGGAGAACCTACATGTCGATCTTGGCCTGGACGTGGATAATCGTCGGCTTGAGTTTTGTGCTCTACATATACGTTGCGTGGCGGTCGCGGGTCTCGGACGTTAAGGGCTTTTACGTGGCCGGCGCGGCAGTACCGGCAGTGTATAACGGTATGGCGACTGCCGCAGACTGGATGAGCGCAGCATCTTTCATTTCAATGGCTGGTATGATCTCTTTCATGGGATATGCCGGCTCAATGTACCTGATGGGATGGACAGGGGGCTACGTTCTTCTGGCACTTCTTCTGGCGCCTTACCTCAGGAAATTCGGCAAGTTCACGGTGCCGGACTTCGTTGGAGAGCGCTACTATTCCAACGTCGCCCGAACCGTAGCCCTCATCTGCGCCATTTTCGTGTCTTTGACCTACGTTGCCGGTCAGATGCGCGGCGTCGGCATAGTTTTTAGCCGTTATCTAGATCTCCCCATTAACTGGGGAGTTATCGTCGGTATGGCCATCGTCTTCTCCTATGCCGTCCTCGGCGGGATGAAGGGAATCACATGGACCCAGGTGGCTCAATATACTGTCTTGATCACGGCGTACCTGGTGCCTGCAGTGGTCGTTTCGATGAAGCTGACCGGCATACCTATACCGCAGCTCGGATTCGGATCTACCTTCTCGGGAGGTCCCCACGACGGGAAATGGCTCCTGGAAACCATTGATCTCATTCAGAAAGACTTGGGATTCAACGCCTATACCTCTGCGTGGGGGCCCGGGTCCAAATCCATGCTGGATGTGCTGTTCATTACCTTTTCACTGATGGTGGGAACAGCCGGCCTGCCCCATGTCATCATTCGCTTCTACACCACGCCTACCGTGAAGGCGGCGCGTGCAAGCGCAGGATGGGCTCTTCTGTTCATCGCTCTGCTCTACACCACCGCCCCAGCCGTGGCAGCCTTTGCGCGATACAATCTGATCACCGGGCTTGAGGGCAAGGCGTACGCCGAAGCGCCGCAGTGGTTTAAGGACTGGGAGCGCACAGGTCTCGTGGCATGGGTTGATAAGAACAATGACGGAAAAATTCAGTACACAGCCGGAGGGCCCCCGTTCGTCGGCCCGCCGAAGTTCACCGGCCAAACCGGGCCCGCTGGGAACAGACTTGTGGAGAACAAGCCCACAGCAAACAAAAACGAGGTGTATATCGATAATGACATCATTGTGTTGGCGAGTCCCCAAATCGCCAACCTGCCCGCTTGGGTCATCG
The DNA here is from genome assembly GCA_049969795.1 of Desulfomonilaceae bacterium. Taxonomy (GTDB): domain Bacteria; phylum Desulfobacterota; class Desulfomonilia; order Desulfomonilales; family Desulfomonilaceae; genus JAUPKT01. Next base: position 7,632 of record JBMFOE010000017.1, on the reverse strand, counting down.
CGTTGGTGGCCGCCGGAGGACTTGCCGCGGCGCTTTCAACTGCAGCCGGTTTGCTCCTTGTTATTGGCTCCGCGATCTCCCACGACCTGTACTTCAAGATGATCAATCCCAATGCATCCGAGAAAACTCGAATGCTCCTGAGCCGCATCATGATCGGAGCGGCCATCTGTGTGGCAGGGTACTTCGGGATACATCCTCCAGCTTTCGTGGCGCAGGTGGTCGCCTTCGCCTTCGGCTTGGCATCCGCTTCCTTCTTCCCCATACTTATTATGGGGATTTTCTGGAAGCGGGCGACGAAAGAAGGGTGCATCGTAGGAATGGCCGCTGGCATGGCATTCACTGCATTTTACATCCTTCAGGTTAATTTCTGGCATGTGAAGCCGTGGTTTTTCGGCATCAGCGCCGAGGGCATCGGCACCGTCGGCATGCTGATCAACTTCTTCTTCGTTTGGATTGTATCTCTACTGACCAAGGCGCCCCCGCAGCACGTACAGGATATGGTGGAAAACATCAGGTACCCGCGTGGAGCAGGAGGAGCAAGCGCGCATTAGCAGCAGACGAGAGCACGGGTTATTGCCCGTGCTCTCATTTTTCCCGCCTCGCTCGAAACTGCGCCCTACTCTCATAGGAAATGGTCTTGCCAGAGCCGCCGACCCAAGGAAGGCAGGGGGCGCTTCGGAGAATGTATTGCCATTCTCGAAGATATAGCGATTCTCGAAAGTTCTGTCGGAATGACGTCCGCATGATGCAGTTCTTGCGCGCCTTCGAAAACCGCTCTGCCTGCTACGACAAGCCACCTCTTGTCATTTCGAAAGGAGCCGGACTCGAACGAAGCGAGAGGCGGCGAGTGAGAAATCTTAGTTTTGGGCCAAGATTTCTCGCTGTGCTCGAAATGACAAAGACCAAAGCGCCTAGAGCGACCGCCGCTTCGTCGAATTCGTGATTAATAGGGGAACCCATATAATTGATCATCTCTCCACCGTGACGGAGACTTTGAATGTCATCATGTTCATGCCGCGGCGCCCCTCATCCGACAGAAATTTCGAGAAGTGATATGATTGGCGATTCGCTTCGAGATCCGCTCTCTTTTCGGGATTAGTCGACTTACGGGGAATTCAACGCGGCGGGTTGCATCACGCAGCGGGGTCGCGGCGAATTTAGAGTGGAAAGGGGGCGAGAAACCGCCCCCCTGTAAAAATGGAGCAATCTGCCTATACAGCGCGCTCTTTAATCAAGTTATCGATGACCATGGGATCAGCCAGTGTCGTGGTATCGCCGAGGTTGTCCAACGTGCCTGCAGCGATTTTCTGAAGGATCCGTCGCATGATCTTGCCGCTTCGAGTCTTTGGGAGCGCGTCGGCCCACTGAATGGCATCCGGCGTCGCAATAGGGCCGATCTGGCTGCGAACCAATTGCACAAGCTCTTTCTTGAGCTCGTCGCTCTTCTCGACGCCGGTGTTGAGGGTCACGAAGGCGTAGATGCCCGTTCCCTTGATGGGATGAGGAAACCCTACCACAGCGGCCTCGGCAACCTTCGGGTGCAGGACCAACGCAGACTCCACTTCAGCCGTACCGATGCGGTGGCCGGATACGTTGATGACATCGTCGATGCGTCCCGTGATCCAGAAGTAGCCATCCTCGTCTCGCCTGGCGCCATCTCCCGTGAAGTACATGCCCGGTACCCGGGAAAAGTAGGTGTCGATGAAACGCTGATGATCGCCATAAATTGTGCGAGCAATGCCCGGCCACGGCCGTCTAATGAAAAGAGCGCCCTCTTGATTGGCAACGCTCGTTTCTTTGCCTGTGTCGGGATCCAAAATCACCGGGTCAATGCCGAAGAAGGGGAACGAACATGACCCGGGTTTTACAGGGGCTACCCCAGGCAGCGGCGTCATCATGTGTCCCCCTGTCTCGGTCTGCCACCACGTGTCAACTATGGGGCACCAGTCTCTGCCGACGTAGTGGAAGTACCAACGCCAAGCCTCTGGGTTGATGGGTTCGCCGACAGTTCCCAGGAGCTTTAGGGACGATACGTCGTGTTTTGTCACATGTTCAGCCCCTTCTTTTGCCAGCGATCGGATGACTGTCGGCGCCGTGTAAAACTTGTCCACGCGACGCTTTGCGACGATCTCCCAATATCGGCCGAAATCAGGATAAGTCGGAATGCCTTCGAACATGACGCTTGTAAAGCCATTGATGAGCGGGCCGTACACAATATAGGTGTGTCCTGTGATCCATCCAATGTCCGCAGTGCACCAGAAAGTTTCGTGCTCCTTGAGATCGAAAACCAGCTTCGTGGTCATGGCGGCGTAAAGCAAGTACCCGCCGGTTGTGTGGAGCACCCCTTTCGGCTTGCCCGTACTTCCACTGGTATAGAGTATGAACAAAGGAGCTTCTGCGTCCATTGGCTCTGGTTCCACGTAGTTCGGGAGGGAAGGATCGGCCATGGCCTCGTGCCACCACACCTCCTTCTTTGCATCGAGCTGGAGATCGATTCCGACATGCTTGAACACGATAACCTTGGTGACTTCAGGACAACGCTCCAATGCTTCATCCACTGTCTTTTTTAAGGCAAGGGTCTTTCCCCCTCGCAGACCGGCATCCACAGTAATCACTGTACGAGCGCCGCTGTCTTGGACGCGATTTGCGATCGATTCTGCGCTGAACCCCCCGAAGATGACGCTGTGGACGGCGCCGATTCGAGCGCACGCCAACATAGCCACAGCCAATTCCACGATCATAGGCATATAAATGATCACTCTGTCGCCTTTATTGACCCCATTGGCCTTCAACACGGCGGCAAATTTGTTCACTTCTTTATACAGATCGAGATAGGTAACCGTCCTCGATTGAGTGGGGTCATCTCCCTCCCAGTAATAAGCGACGCGATTCTTCAGTCTGTCCACGTGCCTGTCGAGACAATTGTAGCACGCGTTCAGGACGCCCCCGCCGAACCACTCGATCTTCACTTCATTTTCAAAGTCGTATTTCAGGACAAAGTCCCATTCCTTGAACCAGGTGAGATAGTCGCGAGCATGCTCAGCCCAAAAGTTATCGGGGTCCTCGATTGACCTCCTATACATCTCATTGTACTGGTCCACACTGTTGATGTAGGCGATCTTCCGGTAATAATCCAGGTGCGCATCATACCATTTGGGAGTTTCCTCCATGACAAAACCCTCCTATGCGGTGACTTCGTGGAGCACGTGAGGACATTCCTCACGGGCTCGGTTCGTTGGTAACCACACATCCCCTCCCTCGGAACCTGCCGTTCAAGGTTCCTAGGACAAGCGATGGGAACCATTTGCCGGGACGTGACCGTGCACTAACGCCTGCGCACGCGAGGCGTGCACGGCAACTCTAGGATAAGGCAACGGGAAGGGAGCGTTCTTCCCTTAGGATGTAGAATGCCATGGGAATCCCGATTAAAACGCAGGCATACGAAGCCACCATTCCGGTAACTTTCTGCCGCATTTCACATTATCTAAAAAAAAAAGTTGCAACACAAGAAAAAAATTGCATGAGAGATCGGCATGGTCCTGGACAAAGAGAAACGCCATATGGCCAAGCATACTGCTGGTCAGAGTCAGATCAAACGCTCGGTGTTGCAGAAATGACTCCACGGGGCCTCGCTGCCTAAACCCCAAGTCCTTTCCGACGCGGCGGCGCAAGTTGGTTTTCTCAGAAGGCCTTGAAATCAGAATCATGCATCCAATGTGCGCAACCGCATGTCCGCCCGCGTTTCAATGACAGCAGACGCCGAACGCCTTGGAAGTCAAATCTGACGTTGAGAGCAATTGACCAGCTTCTCATCTTATATTGATCCATTTTGGTGAGTTGCTATAATGAGGGCAACGGGGGTTGCCATGAACGTGGAACAACAAGCCAAGATCCTCGAAGAGCAGGAACCGTCTCCTCCTCTTCCCCGTACCCTGCGAGTGCTCGTGGTAGGGTCTGAATCTGACACGCATGTGGGAGATGTCTTGCAGTCCCTCACCAACATAGGCCATGAAATTGTCCATGTCCATTCGATCCCGATTGCCGCGGGCGCTATCGGAGGCGCTGCGGACGACGCCCTTACCGTCGCCGTGTTCCAAGACATTCAGCGACATGTCATGGAGTCGCCGCCAGACCTCGTGATCCAAACCAAGGATCAGCCTGAATTGTTCCGCCTGCTGTGCGAGATCATGCCCCCTAAAACGAGACTGCTGGATTCGCTGATCCTCCGAATCGTGAAAGGTCTGAAAGACATCTCAGGCCAACTGATTGCCACGCGGACAAGGCTTCAGACCGTGGAATTGATGAAAGAAGTGCTGACTTCGGGGCCTGAGGTGAGCCTCATGGTCGTTGACGAAGACTTGAAGATCGTGGAGATCAGCAACTCTGTCCTCGAAAGAGGCAAGATGGTGCTGGAAGACTGCATCGGCCGTCCCTGTCACTGGGTGTTGAGAAAAGGCGTAAAACCCTGCGACTGCGCAGGAGACCGATGCATCGCCCGGGAAGTCCTTCTGACTGGGAAATCCGTTCATACGGTGAAGGAGGCGACGACAAAACATGATTCAAAATACTACTTCACAGTGAGCGCGTATCCCATGAAGACCGAAGGCCAGGAGAAGATGAATGTCCTCGTGGTTTGGAAAGACATTCATCGAGAAATGACCCGAGTCCTTGACCAGCAGGCCCACGATATTCAGCAAAACTTCTCTCATATTCTCGAGCGGGATAAAATGGTGGCCCTTGGTCAGTTGGCCGCGGCCGCGGTTCACGAAATCAACAATCCGATTCAGGGGATCCTGACCTTTGCCAAACTCATGAGACAGTCCTTTGACAAAGATTCGCTTGACCCCGAGGAGCTGGATCGCTTCCGTTCATACCTTGACCTGATTGCCGGCGAATCCGCGCGCTGCGGACAAATCCTTCGGAATCTCCTCGCCTTTGCGCGGCTCGATAATATGGAGAAAACAGCGTTTGATCTCAACGGTCTATTGGACGAAATCTTCATGCTTATCCACAATCGGGCGTCACTCCAAGGAATTGTGCTCGAACGCCGTATCGCGCACGATGTGAGCCCCATCTTCGGCGACCGCGGCCGCATCAAGCAGGCCCTGTTGAATCTTGTGATCAATGCCATGGATGCCATGCCGCGCGGCGGCGTCATCACCGTTGAAGCGCACATGGAAGGCGACAACGACTACATACGCATTTTAGTAAAAGATACTGGCGTCGGCATCCCCAAAGGGCTCCAAGGCAGCATCTGGGAACCGTTCGTCACCACGAAAGCCGTGGGAAAAGGGGTAGGACTCGGATTGAGCGTCGTGTACGGCATCGTCACTCAGCACGGAGGAACCGTTGACATGCAGAGCGAGGAAAATCAGGGCACGGTGTTTGGAGTGAACCTGCCCGTTTTCAGGGGATCGGAGCAGGAGTCCGCTGCTGAGGTCCCTAAAGGGAGGCGCAGGCTCAGTCATGGCCAGACGACACAGATTCATGGTGGTTGATGATGAACTCATTGTCAGAGAATCTCTGGCGGCGTGGCTCGAAAAAGAAGGCGCCGCCGTGGACAAAGCGGAGTCCGGCGAGCAAGCCCTCTCCCTCATGGAGCAAAGGTTCTACGACATCCTTTTCGTGGACATCAAGATGCCGGGAATGGGGGGCTTTGGACTACTCGAGCAGGTAAAAAAGCAATTCCCAACGACTCTTGTAGTGATAATCACGGCATATGGCACCGTGGAGCACGCAGTGCAAGCCATGCGACTCGGCGCCAATGACTTCCTCGTCAAACCCTTCGACCCAGAAAGCCTCGGGCTCCTGGTGGCGAAACTCCTCGAGCACCAAAGGCTCCTGGAAGAGTCTCAGTATTTGCGCGGGGAAGTCTCCCGCTGCTGGGCAGGCCTGGACGAGATAGTAGGGAAGTCGCCGGGCATGATAGAACTCTTCGACACCATCGGCGAGATCGCCGGCAGCGAATCCTCAGTTCTCATCCTGGGAGAGACCGGAACAGGCAAAGAACTTATAGCGCGAGCCATTCACGCCAATAGCAAGCGGCTGGGCGGCCCTTTTGTCCCCATCAACTGCGGGGCCATCCCCGAATCCCTTATCGAGAGCGAGATATTCGGGTACGAAAAGGGCTCGTTTACCGGCGCGGTGAGGGCCAAGAAGGGCCTCATCGAAGTGGCCGAAGGCGGGACCTTGTTCCTCGACGAGGTCGGCGAGATCTCCCCAAAAATGCAAGTGGATCTCCTGAGAGTCCTTCAAGACAAGCGGTTTTTTCGCGTCGGAGGTGTAGAGCCCATTACCGCAGACTTTCGCCTCATCAGCGCCACCCACAAGGATTTGAACAGCCAGATCGCCAACGGAACCTTTCGCCAAGATTTCTTCTACCGCATAAACGTGATTACTCTGCGCGTACCCCCCTTGCGGGAAAGAAAAGAGGATATCCCGCTCTTGGCAAACCATTTTCTTCAACGGTTCTCGCGGGAGACCAATCGCCGTGTGGATTCCATCAGCGACAAGGCAATGGACATTCTCATAAACTATCCCTGGCCCGGAAACATACGTGAATTGGAAAATGTGGTGGAGCGCGCGGTGGTCACTTCAAAGAAGAGAATCATTACGCCAGACGCTTTTGCCTATTTGGCCTCTGAATCTGCAGCCGCGGCCTCGTCCCAAGGGCCGCGATCCCTTCATGAGGCTGAAGCAGCGCATATCAAGCGGATCCTCGACGAAACCGAGTGGAACATCAGCCGCGCTGCCAAAGTTCTTGAAGTGGATAGGACAACGCTGCACAAAAAAATCAAGAAATACGACCTCCATCAGCGTCTCAACCGTCCGGAAGCCGAATCGCGATGAGCAGGGGGGAAACGCGGACCGATCAGGGTTCCGCAAGAAAGGGCCTTATCGCGGTGATACCCTTGGGGAGGGTAGGGGAGGACGTACTTCGAGTTGTCACAGATAGCCTTCAAGGCATCCTGCGGCTGCCCGTGGATTTGCTCGAGCCTGAGCCGCTCCCGGCAGAAGCCTTCATGCAGCTGAGAAATCAATATAACGCCATGACCATTATCAAGCATCTGTCGAACAATCGCCCCGGCAAAACAATGAAAATCCTTGGCGTCACCACCAAAGACCTATGCAACCCCATATTGACCTATGTGTTCGGGGAAGCTTACATGAACGGCGCCGCCGCGGTGCTTTCCAGTTATCGACTCCATCGAGGCAAAGACTCCGAGTTCGCTCCTCGTGAAGTCTTCCTCGAACGCGTCGTGAAAGTCGCGATCCATGAAATAGGCCACACGTTCAATCTCCCTCATTGCCACAATGGCAGATGCGTCATGCGCGCCTCGAATACCCTCGCAGAACTGGACGACAAGCTCAACTACTTGTGCGATTATTGCGAGATATTCCTGTCAGAGGCCGTGCGCGATATGCTGGAAAGAAAGAAGGACAGCGCGCCCCAAGAGTCATCTTGACGCAAGCTCGCCGCCCATTTTATAGCGCTTCTCAGAATTAATCGTCCATTCGAAGATGGGCTGCGATTCGAGCGCTTTACTCGCTGTCATTTACCTGAAAATACCCCGTCGGATCCGCCCGGAGATTTTCAGGTAAAATGACAAAGGGTACGGCTTTGGAGAAAGC
>JBMFOE010000016.1:0-60273 GCA_049969795.1 Desulfomonilaceae bacterium | reverse complement strand
GTGCGGAGGCGAGCAGTCCCGAGGAGCCCGGTGCGGAAATACCGCACGCCGGGATCTGCGAGGGGGCCGTCGGGTAACCGGCGGTCCTACCTTGATTATAAGCCTAGCCTTTTGCCTCACGAGCTCATGGTCGGGTAAGGATCCCCGCGGCCGAGCCGCCTGTTGTGCTGGCGCACGCCCGTCTAACGGACTGCGTTTTTCGGTTGTGGTTGGAATGCTTCTATCTTGAGGGGCCACCCGCTTTGGGGGCTCGTGGAAGCGCCCTTGTGGCTCTTCTCCGGGCCTGTCTCTATGTCTGCCTCAGAGATATTCGGGGCCGCCGCCCTCAGACTGGACGGCCAATAACGCTTCGGGCCAGAGGTGAAACGGTTTCCAGGGGCAATGCTGTTGATCTTTTCCGTTTCAGTCCGAGTGACATGAAACTTCCGTATGTTTCCTTTGGCGTCGCTCAGACTGGCGCTGCGCATCTTGAGACCCTCGAGGTCCAAATCGACGATCAAGCGGTACGAGATGCGGGGGTCATTCTTATCGACCAGTTCGACATAGACCAGATTACTCTTTATGCCAGCATGCTTCACAACGATGCCTGAATCGCCATTCTGCGCCGCCTCGGGTGGGGCTGCGGGGGCGACGGCGGAAGGCGGGGGTTCTACAGCAGGCGGCGGAGGCTCCGGCGCTGGTTTGACGACGTCCTGATGGGCAGCGGCTCGTTCAGGCGGTTTTGGCGACGGCTTCTTGGGAGTCGATTCCGGCTTTGGCCGCGCCTGACTTGGCGGAAGCGCAGGCGCCTTTCCCAATGAGACGATAACTACGTCTCCATTGCGTTCAATACGATAAGGCGGCGCTGGATTTTCGCCAAAATCAATCACCACCCTTGCCCGATTCTGGTGGTAGCCAAGCCTAATTTCGTTGATTGGGGGGCGTTCCACCCGAATCCTCGTCTTGGTATTTCCAATGGTTGCGGAATCAAAATCGATTACCAGCCGGTACGGGCGATCGATGACAAACGCGGTATGCTTGCCGAGGGAACCTTGGCTATAAATGGAGATGGAGGACAAATCAGGCGCCACTTGCACCGACGAGATCTCTCCCTGATCCGCCGCGCCAAGCCCTGGCCAAAGCATAGAAACAATAACGACCGCACACAGCCACGCTGCGATCGCTACTTCTCGTACCGTTATCTTCGATTTCCAGAGCCCAGCCATCAAGTTCCCGACGCGACTCCCTGTGATGTATCTCTGCCCTCTTTCCTCGAACGGTTTACCAGGCAAAATGAGCTTACTGATCAATACCATACGCCGATGCGTATGTCAATTAAAGCTTGATATCAGTATATTATTATTACTACCTCAGCTCATACTTTATTAAATGACGACGCGACCCCGCCAGAGCCGCTCCGGTCACTCGCCTCTGACCAGAACCTTGCAATCGCGGGGTAACGCAAATATTTTTAAGCAAACCGGTCATCTTGTGGTAAGCATACACGCGCAAGGTGAATGGATCTCGACAACGAGGAGGATGCCATGGCTGTGAGCGAAAAGCTCTTGGAGATTCTTGTCTGTCCCAAATGTAAGGGCGATCTCGAACTCACTCAAGGTGGCGATGGCCTTATTTGCCATGCCTGCAAGCTGAAATACGAAATACGGGACGATATACCGATCATGCTCATCGACGAGGCAATTCCGTTGGAGACAGATCAGGAGACCATGCCCGGGTAGCTCAGCCGGTCATGGTCCATATGATGAATGCTCGTGCGGACTCGTGAGGTGCGTGGTGCATCAGACCTATTCCGGGCCAGAGATAAGAGTTTTCTGGGAGTACGTGGTCTATCTCCTTGTGCGACTTACGGAAGAGGCGTTTTGTCTTCTCCCTTCCCATGACACGGCCTTGAAAATCGGACGACTCTTGGGGCGATTGATGTTCCTCCTGGCATGGGACAGGAGAAAAGCTGCGATAGAAAATCTGCAACTCGCGTTCGGCAATGAAATGTCCCCTGATGAGCGCAGAGCGCTGGCAAGAAAAAATTTTGAACATCTCGGAATGCTCGCCGTAGAATTCTTTCGGATCAGGAGGTGGGATCAGAAAGAGATTGCGGAGCGGCTGGTGATCACTGGGAAGGAAAATTTTGATCTTGCCTGGGCGCCTGGCAAACACGGCATCTTTTACGTAGCCGCTCATTATGGCAGTTTTGAGGTCTTGGCTGCGGTAAGTAAGTTTTTAGGCTTGCGGGGAAACCTCATCGTGACAAAGGCGCCCAATCGCTTCGTCAATGAACGGATGTTGTTTCGTCGAGGCGGCGACGAGTCGGGCTTGTCCATTCTCCCTCACACCGGCATTGTGAAGCATGTAATCAATGCGCTTCAAGATGGCGAAATGGCGGTGGTTCTTGCTGATCAGAGAGGGGACGATACAAGGCCCGTGTGGGTCGATTTCTTTGGAGTCAAGGCGCTGGCAAATGCCGTTTTCGCAAAATTTGCACTCGAAGGAAAGGCCCACACGTTCCCGGTAGTCGCCACGAGAATGGCCGATGGAAGATATTTGTGTAGATTCGAAGACGAGATCCCCATCCAATCAACGGGAGATTATGAACACGATTTGATGGTCAATTCCCAGCGTTTCCATCGGGTGTTTGAAAGATGGCTTCGAGAAGACCCATCTCAAGGTTTCTGGATGCATCGAAAATTCAAGAGGAAATCCAGAAAAAAGAGAAAGGCCCAGGCATCGAGCGCGGGGTCGCAGCCGTTGAGGTTGAGGAAGAGCGGGTAGCCTCATTGACCGTGCAGTCTCTAGCTCCATCTCGCGTGTGCAATCTCTTGGTTCGGGGGACCAACTGGGCTGGCGATACCGTGATCAGCCTCCCCGCGGCCCGACAGTTGAGACGAATCTTCTCTCAGGCGCGGATAACCTTCTGGACGCCTGAAAACCTCGCTCCTTTAGTAGCCTATGCTGGCGTATGCGACGATGTCATCGCCATACCGACTAATCAACGCGACCCACTCACTCGCTCTTTTCGCATGGCAAGACAATTGGCGGCGCGTCCGTTCGATATGGTGGTGTTGTTTCAGAACGCCTTTGAATCGGCGTTTACCTCATGGCTCGCTGGAATTCCAGTGAGGGCCGGGTATCCCACCGATTTGCGAGGTCCCTTCTTGAACCTCAAGATTCCCTTGCCCAAAAACATAAGAAGCGCGCACCAGGTTTTCTATTATCTCGGTATAACGGAGTTCATTGAATCTCTCTGGCAGGGAACCGACTTGACAAAACAAGATGTTCCCGATTGCCGCATACAGTTTCGCGCCGAGGATGTCGAGGCCGCGTTGGCGTTGATAGCTTCGGTCGGTGGAACTAGCAAAGCCCCTTGGTTTTGCCTTTGCCCGGGCTCCGCAAATTCAGAGGCAAAACGGTGGCCGCCCGACTATTTTGCAAAACTCGCCGATGCTTTGACCGAAAAGCTCAGCGCCCAGGTCATCTTCTGCGGCGCGCCGTCAGAGGCGCTCCTCATCGAAAAGATCATGTCCATGCAAAAACGTTCCGGAGCGATCAATCTAGCCGCCAAGACTGGCATGCTCGGCATGATGGGCGTCATGTCGTTGGCGCAAATGGTTGTGTCCAACGATACAGGAAGCGCCCACCTGGCAGCCGCGGCCAGCGCCAGAGTTCTCACGTTATTCGGGCCTACATCGCCAGGAGCAACCGCTCCCCTCGGAGCAACCTCGTACACCATACAAGGGGCGGCGCCTTGCGCCCCGTGCAGGCATTTCAAATGCCCGAAACCAGATCACCCATGTATGAGGAATCTGACGCCCGCCACGGTTTTCGACAAAATTGAGGCGCTTTTGACGCAGGAAGATTCATGCTCGAGATCCCGTCCGTAAGCGTCGTGATACCGACCTATAACAGGCTCTCGCTGCTTAAACAGACCGTCCAATCAGTGAGATCCCAATCATTCCACGACTTCGAAATTATCGTCGTGGATGACGGCTCCACTGACGATACGTGGGACTGGCTGGCCAGTCAGTCTGATATACGGGCATTCAGGCAAACAAATCAGGGAATTGCCGCTTCGAGAAATGCAGGCATAGCCAAGGCCCTCGCCCCATGGGTTGCCTTCTTGGATCATGATGATTTGTGGCTTCCGAAGAAATTGCAGCTTCAGATGGGCTTTATCTCGGAGAATCCCCACGTTGCCCTAGTCGCGGCGCGCCACGTACGCATGGGAAGTCGCTTACGAAATCCGTGGCGCATCCAATGGAAGTCTGGAGACCTTTTTGTGCAGGCGTATGCAGAAAGCTTCATCCATACGTCCTCCGTCATCATCAGAAAAGATGTACTCGAATCAATCGGAGGATTTGATCCCAGGTACAGATTTGCCGACGAATTCGATGTATGGCTGAAGATTGCGCGAGACTATCCCATTGCGTACGTGAACAAGCCTCTCGTACTCATTAGATTTTATGAGGCAAATACAAGCCACGACAGACTTGGGCTCCGAAAAGAAACGGAAGATATCCTGCTGAAACACTACGATCCTCAAAGGATTCCGAGGCGAGTTTTTCGGAAAACCATGTCAGACCACGACATATCCTACGGCCGGGCCTATCTGAAAGCCGGCGACATCCAATCTGCCCTTGACTGCTTTTGGAGATCGGTTACCCGCGCCCCTCTGAGGGTCAGGCCCTGGCGCTACTATCTGAAGCGCCGGATAGCAAGCTGGTTTGTCAGATAATCGTCGGCTGCAACGCCGTTATGCATCCATAATGTGAAGGCGTCCTGTTGAAAGAGTTCAAGCCGCAAAAATTAAAAATATCTGTCAGCAACGATGCAGCCGCGCTCCTAGGAATTTCCCAAGAAAACCTTGAATCGGCGATCTTGGTGATCTTGAAACAGCATGAAGCCGTGGTAAGCCGCAATGACCCGCAGGTGCGCAAGCGCTCGCCTGAAACGACGGTGACCTTGGCCTCGCTCGATCACGGCTCAGCGGTGTGCGTGAAGGAGTTTCATTGGCGCGGTTTGATCAACGCCGCAAAGTCGTGGTTCAGACCGTCGCACGGCAAGAGGACTTTTTTGAATGGGAAGAGGCTCGCTGAAAAGGGTATAGACGTGGCGAGGCCTCTGGCCCTGATTCAAAACACTTTTTGGGGATTACCGCAGGCCGAGTGGGTGGTGATGGAGGTAATCCCCGGCGCCCTCGAGCTGGATCGGTATCTCCTGAAAAAAAAAGATAAAGGAATTTCGCTCGAACGAAAGAGGGATCTAGTGAGACGTTTTGGCGAATTTATAGGAACTCTTCACCGCAAGGGGATTTACCACTCAGATCTCAAGGCCTGCAACATTTTGGTCGCGGAGGCCGAGGAGGATCAGGCGTCAGCGGAATCGTCGGCCCGCCATGTCCGCCAGCCCGAAGGAACAAGACGCGCCCTGCGAATCGTCCCCATCGACTACGATGATGTGCGCTTTTCAGCCTCCGTTTCCCAGAGGCTGAGAATCAAGAACCTTGTCCAACTTTTTTTATCCACCCCTTTATTTATAACGCTGAGCGACAGGGCGAGATTTCTCCGCGCCTATGGGGCTGTTCTAGGCATTTCAAGCGCCGCGCGTCGCCGCATAAGCCGGAAAGTGCTCAGACAAACATGGGGAAAAAACATTTTGTACGTTTCTCCAACCGGCGACGTGGTGGAAAATTGGACGCCTGTTCGCGCAGCCAGAAAAGGGTAAAGAATCCGATTCCGCTGGCCAGTTGCTCGACACGGAGCCGATATAGCACGTCTCGAAAGTTCTGACGGAATGAGGCGCGCCGCGGCGTGAATATCATGACGTTCACACTCTGCCTCACGGTGAGAAGGCGTGCTCAACTTAGTAGCGTTACGCTATTCGGTATGTCATGCGGGACTCGATCCGGTATCCAGGAAACTAGCCGTGGATTCCCACTCGCGAGGGAATGACGGAGCACGGGACTCCATCGCAATTTGTGATTTTTTTGACAATGGATATGTGCGCCAGAGGATGTACCGGTTCAACGAACGGCTGCGTCCAAATATTCTGCCAACGCCTCGCTGGTTGGCATCTGTACGCCGAGAGCCTGCTGCCAGATGTGAGGAGACTCCATGCAGAGATACACACGCGCCTCTGGAAGATGCGACCGGATGAATCGAAACAGCGTCTTGTATATGTGGATGCGCCTGTCCACATAGAGACGAAACTTTCCGTCCAAGCCTCGTATAAAGGCGTCGTGGAAGTAGGGGAGGGCTCCAAAGCGCGCCAGTACCACGTCCTTGAGCTCTGGAACAAAACGCAACACCCCCAAAGAGATCCACACGATATTTCGAGGATTGACGCACGCGGCTATCTCCTGAATAGTCCGAAGATATGAGCGCTTCCAGTCGGGGCCGGGAATGATGGGGTCGAAATGGAACCCCAATTTGTACCCTCTCTGATCGAGCTGGCGAGCGGCGGCGAGTCGGTTGCTCAGCGACGAGGATCCCAATTCCTCCTTTCGTACAACATGTTCAGCGTTGACAGAAAAGCTCACGATGACGCGACCCTTTGGATCGACATCCAGCAGCCCTCCGATATGATCTGTCTTGGTCTTGAGTTCGAGGGTCGCATTTTTGGTGGTAGAGAAAAAGGCAACAAGGTCCCCTGCAAGGTCGGTCAAAGGATCCAGCGCCAAAGAGTCGGTAAATTCCCCTGTGCATATCCTGTGAAACCGATCTGAGCGCCGTGCAAGATAGTCCTCCATATCTGCAAAGAGATCGTCTCTATTTGCGAAGACGTCCAGGACAGGGCTGTTCAGATACGCCTGAAGAGCGCAATATCTGCAGTCCATGGGGCAACCTTGCCCCAGGTGGAGGATCTGAAGATTGCAACATACGTAGGAACGCGTCCCTGGGCATGGCCTTATGGCATGCCCCTTATACCTTATCAGGCGGATGATCTTTTTCCCCTGTCGTAAAGGATCGGATTCAAGCAAAAGGCGTTTTATGGCCTCGTCCACCTCAACCCCCTGGATGACTTTGACTTGCTCGTGGTCAAGTTTTTCCAGAATACGATGCGTCAGTGGTTCGTTCGCAACGTCTTGTGCAATCCAGACCTGTGAAATGGGGTACTTCATGAGCGAACCGTTCGCCTGCGCCAGGCTAGGCGTCTCATCGTGACGCCTGACTTGAGGCGCGAGAGGATTTCTGTGCTATGCGGTCTAAGATATTGGATCGCCCGCACGTCGCCGTGAGTGTACACCCTAATGCTGTTTCAAAAAAGGCTCTTGGCAGAAAATGACTCTGCGAACAGACAATCATTGTTGACAACGCTCTATGGTAATGATGAAATGCATTGCCATGCATACGGAGTCATGGCCACGGAGTATTCATGAAGATCAGCGATATCATACGCATCCTCGGCGCAAAAATACTAGTCGCAAATCATGACCATGACCAAGAGATTCCCCGAGGAGGAGCAGCGGACCTCATGAGCGACGTCCTCGCTTTTGGTACCGAGGGGATGGTACTCATGACCGGTCTCACCAATCCGCAAGTCGTGCGGACAGCGGAAATGGCAGGCATCGATGTCATCGTATTCGTGAGGGACAAGATGCCGCCGAGGGAAACGCTGGAACTCGCGGAAGATGCGGGGATAACCCTCATAAGCACCGCGTACACAATGTACGAAGCATGCGGCAGGCTTTACAAAGAAGGCCTTCCCGGCAGAGGACAAGTAAAGATCCAAGACAATACCTGGTAGCCCGTAGGCTGTGCGAAATCATGAGCCCATCAGTCTTTCTTGGGCACAAGGACTTTAATAGCGATTCCTCTTGCGGATATCTCCACGCAGACTGAGGATCCCAAAATATGGCAGGCGCCTGAAAGGCCAACGGGAATGGTTAATCGGCGATTACCCAGGCCGAGCGAAACCCTCTCTTGCCAAGAGGCGCAAAGGTCGACGGCGGCATAGGCATGGCGACTCAGGAAATCACCAAATTTGAAGAGCTGGTCTATACAACCCGAGTAGAGATGGTCATGGCAAAGAATGTCATCGTGTTGCGTCCTTCCATGACCACCGCGGAAGTGAAGAACCTCTTGCTCGCCAAGAGAATTTCGGGAGCGCCGGTGGTGCAAGACGATCGAGTTATCGGCATAGTGAGCATGAGCGATGTCATACGGGCAATGGAAGAAGGGAAGATAAGTGAGCCTGTGGAGCGGAATATGACGTTTCCCGTGAAGACGGTCTTCAGGGATGCGTCCGTGATGGAAGCTATCAACAATCTCGGCAGGGAACGAGGACACTCGAGACTGCCGGTGATTGATCACGAGGGCCGCCTCGTCGGCATCGTCACCAACGGCACGATCATGAAGGCTCTGCTGCAAGAGATGGAGGTGAGTTTTCAGAAGAAGGAGGCAGAGCGGCTTCAGACCTATAGAGCGAGTCATATCTTTCAGGATATCGCGTCTGATGACACGAGTCTGTCTTTGAGGTTCGTCGTTGATGACAAAGACTTTGACAACGCAGGAAAGGCGTCCAGTATGATCAAGAAATCGCTCTTGAGACTGGGGGTCAAGCCGCCCATTGTTCGACGAGTATCCGTTGCGGTCTACGAGGCGGAAATGAATCTGGTCATTCATACGGATGTGGGAGGCGAGCTCCTTGTGGAGATCAGACCAGATCGTCTGAAGGTGTCGGCGGTGGATCATGGCCCGGGCATAGCTGACCTCCAGCAGGTCCTGCAGCCGGGTTTTTCCACGGCTCCTCAATGGATCAGGGATATGGGCTTTGGGGCTGGTATGGGCTTAGCCAATATCAAGCGTTGTTCGGATATGATGACCCTCCTCTCTGAACCAGGCGGCGGTACCAGGCTGGAGATCCTGTTTAATTTCCAGGACAACGCGCCCCAAGGCGGAAGCTCCCAAAAAACATCTTGACAACAAAGGCCAAATTAAGTTTAAGTATGTGACCGCGGTTCCCAACAAAACTAGGGAACAATAATCTGTCCTTTAAGTAGAAAAAACTGAAAGCCTGACGTGGAATCGAGACGCTGAAATGCGATTCCCTGTAACGCAGGCGGAGTGCGTCAATGGTCAACTCATATCTGCCATTGCTGGTCATCGTATTGATGTCCGCCTTCATTGGTTTGGTCATTATTGTTCTTTCCGAACTGCTCTCCAAGAAAAATGTCAGCCAGATCAAACTGATGCCTTACGAGTGCGGCATGGACCCCATCGGGAGCGCTCGAAAACGGTTTTCCGTGCGCTTTTTTGTCCTGGGAATGCTGTTCATTGTCTTTGACATTGAACTCATCTTCCTATTCCCTTGGGCGACCATTTTTGAACAACTAAGGGTTTTTGGGTTCATTGAAATGCTCGTATTTGTGGTAGTATTGCTCGTCGGACTTGTCTACGTGTGGAGAAAGGGTGCTCTCGAATGGGAATAGAAAACCACCTGAATAACACCGTCCATGTGACCAACTTGGAATGGTTTGTGAACTGGGCGAGGAAATCCTCGATGTGGCCATTGGGATTTGGCCTAGCCTGTTGCGCCTTGGAGATGATCGCAACCTTTGTCAGCAGATACGATCTTTCCAGGTTCGGGATGGAGGTTGCGAGGCCTTCTCCCCGACATGCCGATCTCATGATCGTCTCCGGAACGGCCTCTAAGAAAATGATCCCCGCTGTCAGACGCATTTACGAGCAAATGGCCGAGCCAAAATGGGTGATAGCCATGGGCGCGTGCGCCTGCACGGGCGGCATTTACAAGAATTACGCGGTAGTCCAAGGAATCGATCGTCATCTCCCCGTCGATGTCTATATCCCAGGATGCCCTCCTCGTCCGGAGGCTCTTCTCGATGGCATTCTTCAATTGCACGCAAAAGTGATGAAGGAACAGTCCATCCGGAGGCCAAGGCTGACAAACGTCAAGGCTGTTTAGCAAATGAACCAAGAAGAAATTCTCAATAGGATGAAGGAACTCCTCCCAGAGGATACAATCATTTCGTCAGAGCTGTTTCGCGACCAGATGGTGATGACCGTCAAGTCGGAACACATCCTCAAAGTGTGCGAAACGGCAAAGAACGATCCTGAACTGGCGTTCGACTTCCTCTCCTTTGTGGCTGGCGTTGATCGCTTCCCCTCCACCCCGAGATTCGAAGTCGTCTATCAAATATACTCCATGAAGAAGAATCACCGATTTCGAATCAAGTGCATGTTGGAAGAGCCCCCAGAGGGGTTGCCGCGTATAGACTCGGTGGTGGGCGTGTGGCCAACCGCTGACTGGCACGAACGTGAGACAGCCGAAATGTTCGGCATCGTATTCAATAATCATCCCGATCCCAGAAAACTGCTTTTGCCAGATCACTGGAAAGTCTATCCCCTTCGTAAGGACTTTCCCCTTGAAGGGTCGGAAACCGATACCCCTGATTTGCCGCAATAGGCATTCGCGAAGGAAAACCCTATGTCACAACAGGCGCCCCTGACAAATACAGCTCGTGAAGAAATTCTTGAACTCAACCTCGGGCCGCATCACCCCAGCACCCACGGCGTATTCCGCGCAGTGGTGGAACTAGATGGAGAAATAGTCGTCAACGTAACGCCGCATCTCGGCTATCTCCATCGGGGGTTCGAGAAGACGTGCGAAAACAAACACTATCATCAGGTGATTCCCCTCACAGAGCGTTGTGACTATATGGGGGCTTCAAGCAACTCTTTGGCATACTGCCTATGCGTTGAGAAAATCATCGACGTCCAAGCGCCAGAGAGGGCTCAAGTCATTCGGGTGATTATGGCCGAACTGTCAAGAATCTTCAGCCATCTCTTCTGGTTGGGTACCCACGCCCACGACGTCGGCGCCATGACCCCATTATTCTACGCCCTCCGTGAACGAGAAGAGATCATGAATCTGTTCGAACTCGTGGCGGGAGGCCGCCTTATGCCCAACTATCTCCGCATCGGCGGGTTGAACAAGGACCTAGAAGTCGGGTTCCTGGCGAGATTGAAGGCGTTCACCGACACATTCGACGAACGCGTCGACGACTACGAGACGCTCCTGACCAAAAACGCAATCTATGTCGATAGGACGAAGGGTATAGGGATCTTACCACTGGAAGATGCCATAAAATTAGGAGCGAGCGGTCCCATGGTCCGCGCATCGGGTCTCGCTTGGGATATCAGGAAAGCCCAGCCTTACTGTGGATACGACCAATACGAGTTCGACATACCGGTGGAAACGGGTTGCGATGTCTATTCCAGATACCTCGTTCGAGTCCAAGAAATGCGTCAAAGCAACAGGATCCTCAAACAGGCGATTCGGAAGCTCCCCGATGGGCCCATCATTGCGAGAAAGGCCGGCGTCATCTTCCCGCCCCAAGAGGAAATTTACACAAGAATGGAGTCATTGATCCACCATTTCATGTTGGTGGTCGAGGGCATGAAGCCGCCGGCGGGTGAATACTATCAGTGCGTCGAGTCTCCCCGTGGAGAATTAGGGTGCTACATTATAAGCGACGGCACAGCAAATCCGATGAGGCTCAAATGGCGGGCCCCGGCGTTTGTGAATCTCGAATCTTTGGCTCTCATGAGTCGCGGGCGCTTTTTTGCGGACTTGATCGCCATCCTCTCGAGTATAGATATCGTGTTGGCCGAGGTTGACCGTTAGGCCCGAGGATTACCCCCATGAATCTTACAGACATCATCGAGCAGCTAGGGTTGGAAATACGGGCAGGCAAGGAAGCGGTCGATCGAGAGGTGTTGGGCGGCTATGTGAGCGATCTTTTAAGCGACGTGATCGCCGGCGCAAAGGAGGGCGACTTATGGCTGACCCTCCAGGTGCACCAAAATATAGTGGCAGTAGCATTTCTCAACAATCTGGCCGGCATCGTGATTGTTGGGGGAAGATCCCCAGACCCGGAAACGATCAAAAAAGCCGAGGAACAGCAAGTGCCTATCCTCGTGAGTAAGCTGAAAAGCTACGAGCTGGCTGGTAAGCTCTATGAAATGGGCCTCAGGAGAGCAGAGACGTCCTGATGATTAGTGGAGACAGGCAAGTCCTTGCCATGCGGGAGGGCTTACACAGTCATTGGAGAAAGAAGTATAGGGCGAAGAGCCCATGATTATATGAGAATACACATGGAGGTGTTCGAGTAGGTCTTAGGGAACTGAAACTTGACCTGCATATCCACACGGTGTTGTCTCCTTGCACAGAATTGGGAGAGATGACCCCAAGGGCCATCGTCAAGACGGCTGTGATGAGGGGGCTGGATGTGATCGCAGTATGCGATCACAACTCAGTCAGGAACGTGTCAGCGACGATCAAGGCTGCGAAAACAACGAGCCTGAAGGTCATCCCAGGTGTGGAAATTACGTCTGCAGAGGAGGTTCATATAGTCGGTCTATTCCCCGACGAGGCAGCCGCAACCGCCGCCCAGGAAGAAATATACTCCCGATTGCCAGGGAAAAACGACGAGGAAGTGTTCGGCTATCAGGTCGTGGTTGACGAGGATGATTTCGTTGAAGACCTCGACCAGCACTTGTTGGTTGGCGCCACGACGCTCTCGGCAGAGCGCGTCGTGGAACTTATCCACAGCCTTCAAGGACTCGCAATCGCCTCGCACGTGGACCGAAAAGGATTCGGCATTTTCAGCCAGCTTGGCTTTATTCCTCCTGGTCTGGGATTGGATGCGCTGGAAGTCTCGCGCCGTAGCGAGGCGGACGCGTTGCGAAAAATGTGGCCAGATGCGGCAAATTATCCGCTGATTACTGCATCGGATGCCCATTACCTCTCGGACATAGCTTCGGCCTGGACTGTGGCTCGGATGTATGAGCCATCCCTCGAGGAGCTTCGTATGGCGCTTCTCGGGCAGGAAGAGCGGCGCATCACCGCACTATGCAGGGCGCCCATGGATCATTAAAGGGCGACGCAATTTGGAAATGTGATGGATGTCTGGGTAAAAAAGACGGAACGCGAGCCCCATCATGGAGGATATTTCACTGCACATCCTTGACGTGGCCGAGAACGGGATAAGAGCTGGGGCTAGGGTCGTTCGCATAACCATTACAGAGGACCTGACAAGCGATGAGCTGGTCGTGACGATACAAGATAACGGTCGTGGTATGGAGCCTGATTTCTTGAAAAACGTCTTGGATCCGTTTGTGACGACTCGTACGACCCGCAAGGTGGGCCTTGGACTGTCCCTTTTTCAACAGTCGGCCATGGAAGCGGAGGGCGACCTCGCCATCGAATCCAAAGTAGGGGTGGGAACGACAGTCAAAGCGAGAATGCGCTATGGGCATATTGACAGGAAACCCCTGGGCAACATGGTGGAAACAATGCTTACCCTCATAGAGGGCAACCCTGACGTCGATTTTGTGTACACCCACATCAAGAACGGCAAAGAATATGTCCTTGACACGCGAACCATCAGACAAGAGCTTGAAGAAGTCCCCATAAACTCCCCTGCGGTCGTCGAGCTTATTAAGAAAGACTTGCAAGCGGGGCTGCGGGAAATACAATAGCAAGATCATGCACGGTATGGAGCACAAATACAGTGGAAGAACGTGACGCAATCCTGAAAAAAAAGCCAGCGAGAACGGTCGAGGTCATACCACCGGAAGAACTGGAAAGACTCGAACCAATTATACGAAAATATTATGGTAATCCTGGGTACCTGATCCCCGCGCTCAAGGAGGCTCAGGAAATGTTCGGCTATTTGCCCATGGAAGTGCAAAGAAAACTTGCTTCCGGCTTGAAAATTCCCGCTTCTCACGTGTATGGGGTGGTGACGTTTTACTCATTTTTTACCATAAGTCCTCGAGGAAGGCACACTATCCGTTTGTGCCTGGGAACCGCCTGCTACGTGAAAGGATCGAAAGAAATCCTCGAGAACATTATCAGGGAAGTTGGCATCAACGTGGGCGAAACGTCCCCAGATGGTCGTTTTACTCTCGAGGCGGTTCGATGTCTCGGCGCGTGTGGACTTGCGCCAGTGATGATGGTGGGTGAAGATACTCACGGGAATATCCATCCCCCCGATACTCTAAAAATTCTTGAAGGGTACCAGTAAGAGGCTGGTGGGACCGAGAGATGTCGCATACCGATAACACGCGGAACACTGTCGCACTTGATGTGTTGACAGAGACATGTTGTAGTCGCCAGTGATGACATACCCTACTGGGAGGGTTTTGAAGTGGCAAAGATTTCCATAGAAGACCTCAAGAAAATCAAAGAACGTGAGAGGGCGAAAATGGTCCTCCGTGAGGGCCAATTTAGGGGAAAAATTACCGTTCATATGGGCACGTGCGGGATAGCGGCCGGCGCAAGAGAGATTATGACGGTATTCCGCGACCTTATCGCCAAAAAAGACGCGCTGGATATCATGCTCACGAATTCGGGTTGCGCCGGGCTTTGCGCAAAGGAGCCGATGATCACGGTGGAGCTTGTGGATCAACCTCCCGTCAAATATGTGCTCCTGGATAAGGAAAAAGCCACGCGCATCTTTGAAGAACATGTTATGGGCGGCAAACCGGTGGAAGACTTTGCCCTTGGTCGGGGCAGCGAAACGACCGCGGTGTGACCACCCAGCGGCATATGACATATAAGTTCACGAAAGGCAGGGAATAGAGTCAACCCCTGGGGACAAATATCATGAGTGCGAGACCCGCATACCGAATGCAATTTATGATGTGCGCAGGAACCGGCTGCATGGCAAGCGGTTCGTTGGACGTCAAGACGGCCCTGGAACGGGAATTGGTCAAAAGGAAACTTCAGGATGAAGTACAGATAGTGATGACGGGTTGCAACGGCTTTTGCGCCAATGGTCCGTTGGTAGTGGTATATCCCGATGGCATTTTCTATCAAAAGGTAAAGCCCGAACATGCCCCTCTCATCGTCGAAGAACACGTTCTGAAAGGGAGGGTGGTCGAACAACTATTATTCAAGGAAGAGGCCGCGAAGGACAAGGTCCCCTTGCTGAAAGACATCGGCTTCTTCAGCCTCCAGCGGCTCATTGTGCTGAGAAACCGGGGTCTTATCGATGCAGAGAGCATAGACGAGTACATCGCTCGAGACGGCTATGCCGCATTGGCAAAAGCACTGAAAGAAATGACCCCGGAAGAAGTCATAGAAGAGGTCAAGAAATCCGGCCTTCGAGGGCGAGGCGGCGGGGGATTTCCCACCGGCCTGAAATGGGAAGAATGTAGAAAATACGAAAGCTTCCCGAAATATACCATCTGCAACGGCGACGAGGGAGACCCAGGGGCCTTCATGGACCGCTCGGTCATGGAAGGCGACCCTCACTCCGTGCTGGAAGGAATGGCCATTTCAGCTTACGCCATTGGCGCGGAAAAGGGCTATATCTATGTGCGCGCTGAATATCCGTTGGCCATCCAAAGGCTTCAAAAAGCTATTGACGACGCCCGAGACTACGGGCTGCTCGGAAACGATATATTAGGAACAGGTTTCAATTTCGATATCGAGATAGCTCCTGGCGCAGGGGCTTTTGTGTGCGGCGAATCGACAGCCCTCATGTATTCTATCGAGGGCAAACGAGGAATGCCGCGTATTAAGCCGCCCCGGAGCGCCGAGGCCGGTCTTTGGAACCAACCCACGAACCTCAACAACGTAGAGACTTTTGCCAACATCAACCCAATCATCCTCAACGGCGGTGAATGGTTCGCTTCCATCGGGACGGAAGGCAGCAAGGGTACCAAGGTATTCGCGCTCACGGGCGCCGTCGTAAACGTGGGACTGGTAGAGGTTCCCATGGGGACAACCCTCAAAAGCCTGATCTTCGATATCGGAGGAGGCATTCCAAAAAAACGGAAATTCAAGGCCGCGCAGATTGGCGGGCCTTCAGGCGGCTGCATTCCGACAGGCATGGAAGAAGTCCAGATTGACTACGAGTCCCTCCAAGGCGCGGGCGCCATGATGGGTTCGGGCGGGGTCGTGGTTATGGACGACTCGACATGCATGGTGGACACTGCAAGATTCTTCACCAAGTTTTCGGTGGACGAGTCATGCGGAAAGTGCATCCCTTGTCGAGAAGGCCTCAAAGTCATGTATGACAAGTTGACTGACATCGTGGAAGGCCGAGGCCAAGAAGGGGATGTGGAGTTCCTCATTGAATTGGGACACCATATCAACAGCACCTCTCACTGCGGTCTCGGGAAGAGCGCAGCCAACCCCGTGCTTTCAACCATACGATATTTTCGCGACGAATATGACGCACATATACGCGAGAAACACTGCCCTGCTCTAGTCTGTCCAGACTTGATCGATTTTGTCGTCATTGAAGAAAAATGCAAGATGTGCGGTATGTGCTACAGAAATTGCCCTTCGGGCGCCATTATCTGGGAGAAGAAGAAGGTCGCAAAAATAGATAAGAATAAGTGTACCAAGTGCCGAACGTGCATCATGAACTGCAAATTCGGCGCGATTCGATGAACGCTGGATTGAACCTGACGCCGATGAGGTACGAGACCCAAGGTTCACCCCACAATTAACCTTTTGCGAGTATGTTTCTATGGTTACCTTGACCATCGACGGTATCGAAGTGAGTGTCGAACGTGGAGCTTCCATCCTAGAGGCCGCTCAAAAAGCGGGCGTGAAGATTCCAACCCTGTGCCATGACAAAAGGCTCATTCCTTATGGAGCATGCCGCCTCTGCATGGTGGAAGTAACCCAGCGCGGGCGGACTCGGACCATGCCAGCCTGCTTTAACCCTGCCCGAGACGGGATGGAGGTAACGACACAGACGCCCAAACTCATCCAAGGCCGTCGCATGCAGCTCATGCTCCTCCTGAGGTCCCACCCCCTGTTGTGCCCAAGCTGCGACGCCGCGGGCAACTGCAAACTCCAGGAGCTGGTTCATGAATATGAAATAGAAGAGCTCCCGTTTAACAGGGAAACGAGATATTTTTCCGTCGACAATGATTCGCACTTTATTCGCTTCAACATGAACCTCTGCATTCGTTGTGGAATGTGCGTCCGGATCTGCGATGAGGTGCAGGGTCAGCGGGAACTCAGTTTTATCAATCGGGGCATGCTCACCGAGGTGTCCACAGACTTTGGCAGGCCCCTGGATTGTGAATTTTGCGGACAATGCGCGGATATCTGTCCGGTGGGCGCCATAAAATCCAAATGGTTGGTGGGCACCGGGCGGGTTTTCGAACTCAAGAAAACGACAACCACCTGCTCTTTTTGCAGTCTTGGTTGCAGCCTCACGTTAGGTCAGAAGGCTGGCAAGATCGTGTGGGTCAGTTCTAGCCCGGAAAGTCCCAATGAAGGGAACTTGTGCGTCAAAGGCCGCTATGGCTGGCCGTATGTGTATTCGGAACACCGACTGACTAAGCCTTTGATCAAAAAAGATGGCAAATTGCAGGAAGTCGGATGGGATGAAGCGCTCAAGTTTGTTGCAGACGGATTCAGCCGCATAAAAAAGCAGTCTGGTCCGCGCAGTTTGGCGGCCTTGGGATCGGAGAGACTCACCAACGAAGAGGCCTACGTTTTCAATCGTTTTGTCCGAACCGTGCTCGAGACGCCGCATCTCGACCACGCCGGCGGCTACGCCTATCGATCATTGGTTGATGGTCTGGGACCCTCTTTAGGCTTCCCCGCTACCACTAATTCTTTACGAGAACTCCGCAAGGTGGATGTGATTTTACTGCTGGACGCGGACCTCCATGAAACACACCCAGTGGCAAAAAATGAGGTGATTCTAGCTACGGGACGTCACAAGGCGCGAGCAATCGTCGTCGGTCCCGTTCAAACGAAACTCACCGAGAGACTCGGCATGTTCTTGCCTGTTCCGCCCGGCGCAGAATACGTCTTGGTCAATAGTATGCTCAATGTGATAATCGAGGAAGGGCTCTATGACAGGGCGGCTCTAGATCTGCGCGCCGAGGGATTTGAGAGCCTGGTTGAATCCCTGAAGGCATACTCTCCCGAACAGGTGGGGCAGAGCCTTGGCCTGGAGCCCGAACGCATTCGAGACGCCGCCCGGTCCTATGCAACGGCTCGACACGCAGCCATCGTGATGACGGCGGGGATGAACAGATCGGGAAACGAGACAGCAACGGCTCAGGCGGCAGCCAATCTGGCGTTGGTTACCGGACACATCGGCAAAGAGGCAAGCGGGATATATGTGCTTGGAGAAAAGGCCAATGCCCAGGGCGCCATAGACATGGGGCTTGCCCCGGAGCTGCTCCCGGGTTTTGCGTCAGTGGAGGCCCAGGCTGACAGAGAGCGGTTCGAGTCCGTGTGGGGCAGCCCGCTGCCAGCGGAGAAGGGATTCTCTGCCCGAGAAATACTCCTTAAGTGCTCATCAAAGGATATCAAAGGGTTGTATGTAGTCGGGGAAAACCCTGTCCATACCTACCCCGATAGACTGCAAACCGAAAACGCCTTAGAGGCGTTAGAATTCCTGGTGGTGCAAGACCTGTTTCTCACGGCGACGGCGCGTATGGCGGACGCGGTGCTCCCAGTCGCCTCGTTTATCGAGAAATCCGGCACGTTCACGAGCGCGGATAGACGCATTCAGCGCCTCAGACCGAGTGAGACCTTCCCCGCAGGGAAAACTGATCTCGAGATCTTTACGGCTCTCGCGGCCTTAATGGGGAAACCCTCATTGACGTACAATGGGCCAGAGCAAGTGATGAATGAAATAGCGACTCTCGTGCCCCAATATGGCGGGATTACCTACGACCGGATCGGTGACTGCGGCATTTGTTGGCCGTGCGTCGATTCCGAAGACCCGGGGAAAGAGATCCTCTACGAAGGCGGGTTCCCTCGAGGCAAAGCCAAGCTGACCGCTGCCCCTCCGATATACCCCATCGAGGTGGGGGGAGCCGGATTCCGTCTCATAGTCAGTACGCAAAAATTCCACTCCGGTTCCATGTCCGAACACAGCGCCTCCCTCATGAGCGTGTGCCCAGAAGGCGTAGCAGAGATGAATCCCCAGGATTTGAAAAATTTGGGCGTCAACGATGGAGCTACGGTCCGGATCGCCAATTCCTACGGGATCTCCGTAAAAATGAAAGTCAAGGCGTCGGATCGGGCTCTGCAAGGGTACGTGATCGCGCCGCAGCATTTTTCGGCCATCAAACTCAATAGCCTGACGAGGTGGGAGGCTCCCATCTTAAAAGTCCAGGTCGAACAAGCATAGGTCAGCTAGAGGTTGGGTCTATGGAATTTGCCATACCTGTTATCGCGGTTATCGTGAAAGTGTTGATAGTCCTCGGGGCTGTGTTGACGTTCGTCGCTTATTTGACGCTCATCGAACGAAAAGTCCTGGGGTGGATCCAAGTCCGGATCGGGCCCAATCGGGTGGGTCCGTGGGGACTTCTGCAACCACTCGCTGACGGCGCAAAACTCCTCCTGAAAGAAGAGATTACCGTTGCAAACGCCAACAAGCTCATCTACTTAGTAGCGCCCCTGATCGTGGTGGTGTGCGCGCTGGCGCCCTTCGGAGTGATCCCGTTCAGCAAGGGCTTGGGGCTGGAACATATTCTAGGGCCCATGGCGCAGAAATTCGATTTAGATCGAGGGGTTATCTCAGACATCAACGTCGGAATCCTCTTCATCTTCGGCGTCTCTTCGTTGGGAGTTTATGGAGTAATTCTTGGGGGATGGGCGTCCAACAGTAAATATTCGTTGCTTGGCGGCATCCGTGCAGGGGCCCAGATGATAAGTTACGAACTCGGCCTCAGCCTCGCGGTCATGGGGGTTCTGCTTCTCGCAGGGACGCTGAGCTTGTGGCAAATCGTGGAAGCGCAAAGTTCCGTACTAAACTGGTACGTCTTTCGTCAGCCGCTCGGTTTTCTCCTTTTCCTGATAGCAGGAAGCGCAGAGATTGCCCGCACGCCCTTTGATCTCATGGAATGCGAAAACGAACTAGTTGCGGGCTACCAAACAGAATATAGTTCGATGAAATTCGGACTGTTTTACCTCGGCGAATATGCGCATCTGCTGTTTTTGAGCAGCCTCATGACGACGCTCTACTTCGGCGGGTGGCAAGGGCCCATTCTGCCGCCTGTCGTCTGGTTCTTAGCTAAGGTTTTTTTCTTTGTGTTTGTCTTTGTATGGATTCGAGGGACTTATCCGAGGCTCCGTTATGATCGCGTCATGAGCTTCGGATGGAAGTTCCTTCTGCCGGCGGGGATCTTCAACGTCATGGCCACGGCATTCGTGTACACCCTTTGGTTGCAATACAAGGGGTGATGGCCTCATGCGCGGCGCAAAAAAATGCGGCGACACAAGGCCCCGTCCGGTTCTTCCATGCGTGGTAGAACGAAAATCTCGTGAGGAGCGGAGCGTATGATTGTACCCCTCATCCAAGGTTTGAAACTCACACTCAAGTATTTTTTCTCGAAGAAGATCACCCTCCAATATCCCGAACAGAAGTGGGATGTCGCGCCGCGTTGGAGAGGTCGCCATGTGCTGACTACGCATGCCTCGGGCAAGATAAAATGCGTGGCGTGTATGTTGTGCGCAACCGTTTGCCCAGCCAACTGTATTAGCATCGAGGCTGCCGCCGAACCAGACAACAGGAAGTACCCCGAAAAATATTCCATCGACTTAGGGCGCTGCATCTTTTGCGGATTCTGCGTTGAGGTGTGTCCCAAGGAGGCGATCATAATGAGTACCGCCTACGAGCTGTCCGAGTACAGCCGAGAAGACCTGATACTCGACAAACAGAGACTTTTGGAACCTCCACAGGAGAGATACGTTTCACAAAAAAAAGCCGGATGAGCAAAGCGCATTTCGCTGCGTCATAGAGAGTGGAGTTTTTACATGGAATTAGCTCTGTTTTATATCATAGGAGCCGTGGTCGTTGCCTCAGCCCTTTGCGTCGTCTTTCTCGAAAGACCCATCCACAACGTCCTGTTCATGATCGTGACCATGATCGGTCTGGCAGGTTTGTTCATACTCCTTCACGCAGAATTCATCGCCATGGTGCAGTTAATCGTGTACGCGGGAGCAGTGATGGTCCTCTTCCTGTTCGTGATCATGCTTCTTAATCTCGAACAGATACGCATCCCTGAGGATCCATCGGTATATAGGCGATGGATCGGAGTGGGGTTTGCCGTTTTGCTTTTCCTCGTTGTGCTGCCTTTTGTATGGGTCTTCAAGACAGGAAGGGTGGGTACCTTGATGTTGGACAAGGCGCCAGAAATATCCAACACGGAGGTCTTGGGAAGAGAGCTGTTCACCACCTATCTGTTGCCTTTCGAGATTGCTTCTATCCTCCTTCTCGCCGCCATCATCGGCGCGGTGGTATTGGCGAAACGGAGATCAGACGAAAAGATGACGCATTCATGAACGAAATGCTTATTTCATTAACTCAGGAAACGAAGAGATGATAACCCTGAATCACTATCTCGTGTTGTCTGCGGTGCTTTTTACCATTGGCGTCGGCGGCGTCATGTTCCGCCGAAACCTCATTGTCATTCTGATGTCCTTGGAGCTCATGTTGAATTCGGTCAACCTCACCTTCATCGCATTGGCTCGTTACATGGAGTCAATTGAAGGACAGGTGATGGTGCTCTTCGTCATGGTCGTTGCCGCTGCTGAGGTGGCAGTAGGATTGGCCATCGCGGTGACGGTCTTTCGGCAAAAAGGCTCCATCAATGTCGATGACGTCAGCTTGATGCGCTGGTGAGGTTCGGAGAAGGTTGCACAGTGGTTCAATCGACAAGACGTGTTTTATCGTGATTCCAAGTGTGGGAGATGAGAATGATTGACCTCGTCTGGTTAGTGCCAGTTTTGCCCCTGCTAGGCTTCCTGGTCAATGGGCTGTTAGCGCGGAGTTTTTCCGAGAAGACAATCGGCTGGATAGGAACCGTGTCCGTCGGCGCCTCCTTCGTGGTTGCGCTCGCCATTTTTTTCGAGCTCCTTGGCCTACCGCCTCACGCAAGATCTCTGCAAAAAGTGGTTTACACGTGGATATTCTCTGGCGACCTTCAGGTTCCCATTGGATTCCTGGTGGATCCGCTGAGCGTGGTCATGATGCTGGTCGTCAGCGGGGTAGGGTGCATCATACACGCCTATTCTATAGGCTACATGCATGGGGAGGTCGGGTTTCGACGTTATTTCGCCTATTTGAATCTTTTTGTCTTCAACATGCTGATTCTCGTGAGCGCGAACAATTTTCTTCTGATGTTCGTGGGATGGGAAGGGGTCGGTCTGTGTTCCTATCTCCTGATCGGCTACTACTATGAGAAGAAATCCGCGTCTGATGCGGGAAAGAAAGCTTTTGTGGTTAACAGGGTTGGCGATTTCGGTTTCCTCCTTGGTCTTTTCCTCATTTTCTTGACTTTCGGGACGCTCAACTATGCAGACGTCTTCTCCGCGGCTCCCGACAAACTTTCTCACGGGGGCGCTTTGGCGACCCTCATCACGCTCCTTCTATTTGTGGGCGCAACGGGCAAGTCAGCGCAGATTCCGCTTTTTACCTGGTTGCCGGACGCCATGGAGGGCCCCACGCCGGTGAGCGCCCTCATCCACGCGGCCACCATGGTCACCGCGGGCGTGTATATGGTAGCCAGATGCAGCATCCTCTTCGCTATGGCCCCAATATCTCTTACCGTTGTCGCCATCGTCGGAGGAGCCACGGCGTTTTTCGCCGCCACCATAGGCATGACGCAATTCGATATAAAGCGTGTGCTAGCCTATTCTACCATCAGCCAACTGGGTTACATGTTTATGGCCTGCGGCGTCGGCGCCTTTGCCTCGGGTATTTTTCACCTCATGACCCATGCGTTTTTCAAAGCCCTCTTGTTCATGGCGGCTGGAAGTGTCATGCATGCCATGTCGGGAGAACTTGACATGAGGAAAATGGGAAACCTGAGGACCAAGCTCCCATACACCCATTGGACATATCTCTTCGGCACACTGGCCATAGCAGGACTGTTCCCGTTTGCCGGATTCTTTAGCAAGGATGAAATTCTTTACTATTCCTTCGAGCGATCGCCTGTGTTCTGGGTAATCGGCGCGACTGCGGCCGTCATCACTTCCTTCTACATGTTTCGTTCGGTGTTCATGACGTTTTATGGCGAGTCCCGAGTCTCCCCGGAGGCGGCTCATCATCTGCATGAATCCCCGCCCATCATGACCGTGCCTTTGATGATTTTGGCCTTCTTGTCGCTGGTTGGCGGCTTTGTGGGGATACCCATTTTCCCTGGAATGCATGTCTTTGGCGAATTCTTGGGGCCGGTCTTCGCCCCTGCCAAGGCAATTATCGATCACGGCGGCCACCACGGCCACAACCTCAATCTGGAATTGCTGCTCATAGGCGCCTCCCTCACCATAGCCCTGGTGGGCCTCATCATCGCCAAGAAAATGTACGTTGATGATACGTCGCTGCCTGATCGCGTCATAAATGCGTTCCCAGGTCTGCACAACCTCATCTATCATAAATATTGGGTCGATGAGGTTTACGATGTGCTCTTCGTCAACTCCATCGTGAACTTCTCCCGGTTTCTCTGGAAATCCTTTGATGAGGCGGTGATCGACGGCATCGTTAATGGGACAGCAGGCCTCGTACGAGGCTGGGGCGCAGTGACCCGCTGGTTCCAGACAGGTCTCGTCAAGGACTATGCCTTGACCTTCTTGGTCGGCGTCTTGGTAGTCGTTGGATATCTTGTTCTAAAATAGGACATCGAGGAGTACCATTCATGGAGAATGTCGGCTTCCCTTATCTTAGTTTTATCACGTTTGTCCCGCTGGCAGGAGTCATACTTCTGCTCTTCATGAACAGAGCCTCTCACGAACTCCTCCGTCGAGTCGCCCTGGTCTTTATGCTTATCGATTTTGTAGCGAGTCTGTTCGTGTACTTTCTCTTTGACTCCTCTTCAGCCGTCATGCAGCTTGTTGAAAACCATCCTTGGATACCCTCGTGGGGGATTTCCTACAAGCTTGGGGTCGATGGGATCAGCCTGTTCTTGGTGCTTCTCACCACCTTCCTCGGTCCTATCGTGGTGCTCGCGTCATGGAAGGACATTACGACCCGCGTCAAGGAATTTCTCATCTGCCTGTTGTTCCTGCAGACAGGTATGGTGGGGGTCTTCGTCTCCTTGGACCTGTTCCTTTTTTACGTGTTTTGGGAAATCATGCTTATCCCCATGTATCTCCTCATCGGCGTATGGGGTAATCCGGCAAGGAGGCTTTATGCGGCCATAAAATTCGTCCTTTATACGATAGTTGGCAGCTTGCTCATGCTTGTCGCCATCTTGGCGCTGTATTTCGTAGCCGGTAAAGCGACGGGAACATATACGTTTGACCTGCTCAAGCTTCAAGAGTTTCCCGTACCGCTGAATGCACAGTTTTGGATGTTCCTGGCGTTTTTCTTGGCGTTCGCCATAAAGGTTCCGATGTTTCCGTTTCATACATGGCTGCCGGACGCGCATACCGAGGCGCCGACGGTCGGCAGCGTCGTCCTGGCTGCCGTGCTCTTGAAAATGGGCACCTACGGATTCATCAGGTTTGCAATCCCGCTCTTTCCCAACGCCGCCTTGGACGCGACGTGGTGGATTTGTCTGCTCTCCGTCATCGGAATCATCTACGGAGCATGGGTGGCTATGGTGCAAGTGGATGTCAAGCGACTGGTCGCGTTTTCCAGCGTCAGCCACCTCGGATTTGTGATGCTCGGCATGTTCGCCATGACCATTCAGGGGCTACAAGGCAGCCTCCTGCAGATGATCAACCACGGTTTGAGCACCGGCGCCTTGTTTCTTATTGTGGGAATGATTTATGAGCGCAGACATACCAGACTCATCGAGGAATTCGGCGGCATATCCAAAGTGATGCCGATGTTTGCCGTATTCTTCATGATCTTCACTCTCTCGAGCATTGGTTTGCCGGGGCTCAATGGCTTTGTGGGTGAATTTCTGGTCTTGCTCGGCACGTTCAAGGTGGAAGCGCTGCGGTGGTACGCCATTTTTGCTGCGACCGGCGTCATCTTCGCCGCCGTGTACATGCTGTGGATGTTCCAACGGGTCATGTTTGGAGAAGTCACCAACCCAAAGAATATGGGGCTCTCTGACCTGGGACGCCGCGAGGTGGTGGTGTTAACCCCGATACTCATTTTCGTCGTGTGGATCGGGGTCTATCCGAACACTTTTCTCAAGCCAATGGAACCTTCGCTGAAGAACTTCGTGCAACTGGTTGAAAAAAAGAAAGCGACGGTGTTGGACAAAGAGAAAACGGCCGCGCAACCTGCTCGCCTAGACGCCTCGGTGTTGGCAAGTGTCCGTGAGAAGACAAGCAAATAGAGAATGCGAGGCAGAGGGGCTTCACTTGAATCAAACTTTTGTCGTGCGATACAGATTAGCGATGGATGAGGAGCATTCTGGATGATCCAAATACCCGAGATCAATCTTGGCGGAATTTTGCCAGCACTCGTGTTGTGCGTAACCGGTATCATTGCCATGATTGCCGGCCTGTTCATGCGCAGAGGCGCGGCCACGTTGGCGGCCCTGCTGGGTTTAGTGGGTACGCTGGTCGCTTTGTGGGTCAACAGCCCCATTAGAACCCTGAATAAGGCAGCGTTCTCTGGATTGATTGCGCTTGATGCATTCTCTTGGTACTTCAACTTGTTGATACTCGCGGCGGTGGGGCTGACCATACTCCTCTCGGCGCGATACCTCAAAGATGAAGAACTAGACCTTTACGAATTCTTTGTCCTTCTCCTCTTCGCCGGCGCAGGCATGATGTTCATGGCTTCCGGCAACCATATTTTGGTGATTTTTGTAGGACTGGAAACCCTGTCGATATCCATTTACATACTTACGGGGATTCTTCCAAATAATCTCAAGTCAAGCGAAGCGGCCCTTAAGTATCTCATCCTCGGGGCCTTTTCCAGCGGCATGTTCTTGTATGGGGCTGCGTTGCTTTACGGCGCGACGGGTTCACTTTTGTTGACCACTATGACAAAACATCTGGCGCAGAGTGGGGGCTCGACAATGGCGACGCTTGGGATGGCGCTTCTGTTGACCGGCTTTGCGTTCAAAGTGGCTGCTGTGCCATTCCACATGTGGACTCCGGACGTGTACGAAGGCGCGCCTGCTCCCATGACGGGCTTCATGTCCGTAGGCGTCAAGGCGGCCGCCTATGCTGCCTTCATGCGGGTCTTTTTCGAGGCGCTCCCCGCGTTTCAAGTGGATTGGTCTCAAGTATTATGGGGCCTTGCGGCGGCTACCATGATACTTGGCAACATAGCGGCATTGGTCCAAGAAAATATCAAGCGGATGCTGGCATATTCAAGTATTGCGCATGCTGGATACATCCTCATCGGGATGGTCGCAGGCACGGAGACCGGTACGTCAGGCATCCTTTACTACCTCTTGGCCTATACCTTCACTAACATGGGCGCGTTTACCATCGTAACATTGGTAGGCCGTAAAGGTGAATCAAATGTGGCCATAGAGGATTACCGCGGCCTTGCCCGCACTCATCCCATTCTCGCGCTCTGCATGTCCGTGTTTCTGTTTTCGTTAGCCGGGATACCTCCCACCGCTGGCTTTGTCGGGAAATTCACCATCTTCAGTGGGGCTGTGAGTGCAGGCTATATTTGGTTGGTCGTCATAGGCGTGCTCACCAGCGCAGCGTCGGTGTTTTATTATTTTAGAGTAATTATGAAGATGTATATGGAACCCCCTGCTGAAGAAGCTCCGGAAATGCGGTATGGACCTCTCACCTTATTGGCTTTGGGGATTACTTCTGTCAGCGTGCTTTATCTTGGGATTTTCCCCACAGCCTATTTGGGTATGGCCGTGGAATCCATTAAGCCTCTCTTCTGAAACAGCGTCCCATGAGTCGCATGAAAGTCGTCAGTACGATGATTCAACGCGGAACTGAAGTGAGCAGACAACAGATCCCGCTCTTATATGGTAATGGATGATCATCAAGGCATTAGTGACTACTGGCCACGGCATTAACTGCGAGAAAGAAACACAAAGAGCTCTCGAACTCGCGGGATTTTCCGCCATTGATTTGGTGCACCTCAATTTCCTTGCCTCCGGCGCTGTGGATCCCTCTCACTATCATTTCATCGTATTCCCGGGCGGATTTCTTGATGGAGACGACCTCGGAGCAGCCCAGGCGTGCGCGAACAGGATCCGACACTCGAGGTTAGGAAAAGAACGTCTCTTAGACCGCTTCATGAAATTCGTTTCCAATGGCGGATTGTTGTTGGGGATTTGTAACGGCTTCCAATTATTGGCCAAGTTGGGGTTTCTGCCTGGCCTGGATGGAAATTATTCACATCGAGTGTTTACCCTCATGGGGAACGACTCGGGAAGATTTGAAGACAGATGGGTTTCCCTGATCGTTGACCAGGGATCGCCTTGTATATTCACGCAGGGCCTCAGACGCCTGTACCTTCCAGTGCGTCATGGCGAAGGTAAATTCATAGGCGCCTCGGCAGACGTGGCCGAGATCATACTTGAGAGAAATCTTGCCCCAGTGAGATACGCGGAGCCGGATTTTTCGACGGCTACCATGCGCTATCCCTATAACCCAAATGGCTCAGAGGCTTCCATAGCGGGCGTCTGCGATCCATCAGGGCGCATCTTCGGCTTGATGCCTCACCCGGAGTGCTTCGTGCACCGCTTCCATCACCCACGATGGACGAGAGAACAGATACCCGAGGAAGGCGATGGGCTCGCAATTTTCAGAAATGCCCTTAATTACTTGCGCTCATCCTGACGCGCCCACGTATCTTGGCGTGAATCGTGACCGCCTTTTTTTGTACGCGAACGCGTAACTTCCTCAAGGAGCACGGGCGTGGTGATATCGGAAACAAATATTCAAATGGAAAAGGCCGCGCATGGTGAGCTTTTTGTCTGGAGATTGACAGGTAGCATCACGCGTGTCGCGACGAAAGAGGATCGGCGTTAGGCACTAGGAGGGAGACCAAGCTATTTCGTCACAATTTTTTGGCAACGAAGATAATCACGGAGGCCAACGACATATCAGGGATCACCGCGGGGTGCTTTGTCGGCAGAGAGACGCAACGTTAGAGGAGCGGAATAAGAGTTCATTATTGTGTAAAAGAAGATGCGGTCATGTCATGCGTGATCAACCGAGAAATCTCAGTGAATGAAAGAGCAATCATGCTGAGGGGTGCTGATTTTTGTTGCCATAAAGAGCGTACCAGGATACATATATAGGTATTACTCACCTTGCGTCCGAAAAAAAGCCAGATGTTGTTACGTGAGCAAGATGTGCAGCGATTGCTGCACCGTTGAATAGCCACAGAGGAGGTATCGATGGCTCTTGACCCTACAAAGATGGCTGATTGGCAGATAGCCGAAGAAGCCGAAAAAACAATGAAAACCGTGTATCAACTGCGGGATGAACTCGGTTTGACCGAGGAAGAACTCTTGCCGCACGGTCACTACGTTGCCAAGGTAGATTACCGGAAAGTTCTGAAAAGACTCCAGGGGCGTCCAGACGGCAAGTATATAGACGTGACGGCTATTACTCCTACGCCGCTGGGCGAAGGGAAGTCCACGAGCTCTATGGGACTCGTCGAAGGTCTTGGCAAAAGAGGGAAGAAAGTAGTCGCCGCTATTAGGCAGCCCTCAGGCGGTCCCACCATGAACATCAAGGGGTCAGCAGCAGGCGGCGGTCTTGCCCAGTGTATTCCCCTGACGCCATTTTCCCTCGGCTTGACGGGCGACATCAACGCCATCATGAACGCGCACAATCTCGCCATGGTTGCCCTTACCTCTCGAATACAACACGAATTTAATTATGATGACGAAGAGTGGGCAAAGAGGGGTATGCCGAGGCTCAACATCGATCCGAGGAATGTAGAATTTGGATGGATCATGGATTTTTGCGCCCAGGCATTGCGCAACATTATCATCGGTATCGGCGGGAAGATGGACGGTTTCATGATGAAGTCCCATTTCGGGATCGCCGTGTCATCTGAAATCATGGCCATTCTCGCCGTTTCTACGGATCTCAAGGATATGCGGGAACGCATGAGCCGCATTGTGCTCGCCTACAACAAGAAGGGCGACCCAGTCACCACGGCGGATCTCGAGGTTGACGGCGCGATGACCGCCTGGATGGTGGAAGCGATCAATCCGAATCTCCTGCAATCAATCGAAGGTCAGCCGGTCTTCGTACACGCGGGGCCGTTTGCGAACATTGCAATCGGACAATCTTCCATCATTGCTGACAGGGTTGGCCTGAAGTTGGCCGACTATCATGTGACCGAGTCTGGTTTTGGCGCGGATATCGGATTTGAAAAATTCTGGAATCTCAAGTGTCGGTTCTCCGGTCTTGTGCCAAACTGCGCTGTGGTGGTGGCCACCATCCGGGCGCTGAAATGCCATGGCGGCGCGCCGGTGCCGCGTCCTGGTTTGCCCATGCCCAAAGAGTACGAAGGAGAAAACGTCGGCTGGGTCGAAGAAGGCTGTAAGAACTTGGTTCATCATATCGAGACAGTCAAAAAGGCCGGCATCAATCCCGTGGTCTGCATCAACTCATTCTACACCGATACCAAGGACGAGATCGCGGCAGTCAGGAGACTTTCTGAGGCCGCGGGCGCGCGTGTGGCAGTGTCCCAGCATTGGCTCAAAGGAGGAGACGGCGCGCTCGAATTCGCTGACGCGGTTATCGACGCCTGTGAAGAAAAGAACAATTTCAAACTCCTCTACGAGTTGGATCTGCCTCTGCGTCAACGCATCGAACTCATAGCCAAAGAAGTGTACGGCGCAGACGGCGTCTCGTACACTCCGGAAGCTGAGGCAAAGGCCAAAAAGATGGAATCGGATCCAGAATTGGCAAAATTGGGAACGTGTATGGTGAAGACTCATCTCAGTCTGTCGCACGACCCCAATTTGAAAGGCGTGCCCAAAGGTTGGGTGCTGCCCATAAGGGATATTCTGACCTACAAGGGCGCTGGATTCGTGGTACCTGTTGCGGGGACAATCTCGCTCATGCCTGGCACCAGCTCCAATCCCGCTTTCAGAAGAATAGATGTGGATGTGGAGACAGGGAAAGTCAAAGGCCTGTTCTAACCGGCCTGTGACGTTGAGAAACAAGAGGCTCGTCTTTTTGATCTCATGAGGCGAGCCTCAATTCGTATGAAGGGGCAGACCAATGGAGGGAAAACCGGTAAGTTTGAGCAGAAACATGCTGGCAGTGGTCATGAGCCCGGCGGATGCCAATCAAATGGGAAACGTTCACGGTGGAGTGATCATGAAACTCGTGGACACCGTTGGCGGCGTCGTGGCCATTCGCCATGCAGGTCGCGTCGCGGTCACGGCCTCCATCGATAGGCTGGACTTCCTTTCGCCGGTCCATGTGGGCGACCTCGTCATTCTAAAAGCCAGTCTTAACTTCGTCGGAAAAACGTCGATGGAGGTCGGAGTGAGGGTTGAGTGTGAGCATGTATTGACCGGCGTAACACGTCACACAGCCACTGCATATCTCACCTTCGTTGCGCTCGACTCCAACGGGAAGCCGGTTCCTGTGCCGCCCCTTATCCTGGAGACCGACGAAGACCATAGGAGATGGTATGAAGCGGGCCTGAGACGCGCCTGCCGCCTCGAAGAGAAGACAAAAGAAAAATAGGCATCCTTGCTCTCAGACTTCGCCGCCCTTTGAGCTGTCCTCCCGCCGAATTCTCCAGCATAAAAAAGAACGTGATATAAATGAAAAACCTCCGAGACGCCATCGCAACATCCCGGAGGTAAACGACTCTCGAGCTCCGGGGGGAGGAAGCCCAAGAGTATATGTATCAATTAATCATAGTTTCATCTTTGGCAAGATATCGCTGATGTGAGCCTTGCATTTTTCAGTCGCTTTTCCCTTGCCAGGGCGCGAGAGATATTATATTAAACTATCCTCGACATAGAATGCGTCTATGGACAATCATGGTGGGAAGAGACTCCCTAGAAAGGTGATGCCTGTGACCAGAGGAAACATTTTCGCGTCGAGCAAGGGGATCATTGTCGTTGGAGCAGTGATTGGGGTGCTGGCGGCCCTGCTTCAGAAAATGGGAAATCCAGGCAACATGGGGGTCTGCGTAGCCTGTTTTGAGAGAGACATTGCAGGAGCGCTAGGGCTTCACCGGGCTGAAGTGGTGCAATATCTCAGACCGGAGATATTGGGTTTTGTTTTGGGCGCTTTTCTTGCCGCCCTCTCCTTTGGTGAGTTTAGACCTCGGGGAGGGTCAGCCCCTTTTGCCCGATTCCTTCTGGGAATGTGTGCCATGATCGGCGCGCTCGTTTTTCTTGGCTGCCCTTGGCGGGTCTTGCTTCGACTTGCGGGAGGCGACGGCAACGCTCTCTTCGGACTCCTCGGCTTGGTTGCCGGGATTTTTGCGGGAACCCTATTCTTTAGAGCCGGGTATAATCTAGGCAAAAGCAGCAAAGTGAACTACGGTCTAGGCTTTCTCATGCCAATTGTCATGTTGGGCCTTCTTGCCCTGCGAATCATTTTTCCTCAGATTCCAGGGGAACCGAAGAGCGGCGTTCTCTTTTACAGCGTGAAAGGGCCGGGCGCTCAGCACGCTGCCTTGATTGTCTCGCTGGTCCTTGGTTTGGTCATTGGCGTCATTGCCCAAAGAAGTCGTTTCTGCACTATGGGCGCGTTTCGAGACCTTTTGCTGTTTGGACAAATGCACCTTTTCTCCGGCGTCTGCGCGTTGCTCGTCGCTGCATGGGTGACGAACCTCGTGGCAGGACAATTCCATCCCGGTTTTCAGGGTCAGCCCATCGCACATACCCAAGAATTTTGGAATTTTGCGGGCATGTTTGTGGCTGGCCTCGCCTTCGCGTTGGCCGGCGGTTGCCCGGGGCGGCAGCTTTTTCTATCCGGAGAGGGAGACGGCGACGCAAGTCTTTTTGTGTTCGGAATGATTACGGGCGCGGGGATCGCCCACAATTTTGGTTTGGCAAGCTCGCCTGCAGGTATTGGCCCTCATGGCATGGCCGCGGTGATCCTGACGCTTGCGTTATGTTGTTTCATAGGATTCTCGAACATCCAGAAATCAAAGGTTTGAGGAGATTTATCTATGGTAGAAAAAGTCGATGCGCGCGGTTTGTCGTGCCCTCAACCTGTTCTTTTGACTCTTAACAAGCTCAAAGCAATGGGAAGCGGAGAAGTCGAAGTTCTCGTGGACAATGAAACGAGCAAGGAAAATGTGACGCGGGCGGCTTCCGCTCAGGGTTGGTCGGTAACTCAGATCAGGGAGGACGACGACACGTTTATAGTCAGCATCGCCAAGAGATGACCTTCTTCAAAAGATTACGCCAGAGGCTCGCCAAACCCCGCGAGGCGCATGCAAATGCCTCGGATTCCGTGTCCAGCAGGGGATTGCTTCTCTTTGAGCACACCAGCGACGTCATTAGGGCTGAGAATTTTCTAAAGAAAGCGGGCCTTGAGGTGAAAGTCAAGGGCCCTCCGCCGGAAATTCGGACAGGGTGCGACCTCGCCATAGAATTTCCCATAATCCTTCAAATGAGCGTGGTTCAGTTCCTAGCTGAACAGCGCATCACGCCTTTACAGGTGGTGTCTCTCAAAGACGTCCTCATCGAGCCGGTGAGTCTTTATCACGTCAAAGACTTCGGAGAATATGTCATGGTGAGAGCGGCAAACATGAAGATAACGCTCAGGAAGACAGACCGAAGAATCGTGAATATATCAGGCGGAGGTTGCCCCGACGTACCCTACCTTGCGGACCAGCTTGTTGGCAAATCGCTGGACGAGGCTCCGGAGCCTAGGACCATTGGACAGACGCTTTGCGGCTACGCGCTGCAACTGGCCTACGAGGAGCTGCTCAGGATATGCGCTGGTCAATAGTCGGAACCGTACCGCGTGCGGACTTTCCCCTTGTCGATGGCATTTGCCGCCTCGACGGCGACGCGCTCCGCCTGGAGGATCAAAGTATCCGAATTCGACGCGGCACGCCGGCTCTCTTGGCCGCAGCCTGCCTCAGCGCCGAATTGCTCGGCATCGATTTGCCGCGAGCGATTCTCGTCGGAGATATCGGGACAGGGGAGGGAAGCAAGCGCTTGTACGAATATCTTGTGAAATCAATGGCGTTTCAAGATGACCATCTTGTGGTGTTCCACTATCTCCAGCCGGATGTGGATTGGCACAACAGAGTCCTCATGACCATCGAAGATCAGCCCAACAGGCCGTGTCTCATTGCAGACGCTGGCTACATGTACGTCGCGAAAATGAGCGGTTTTGCGGGCTCTTATGATCTGTTCACCCCGGATATTGGGGAAATGGCGTTCTTGGCTGATGAATCAGCGCCCCATCCATTTTATACGAGAGGCTTTTTGCTGCACAACGAAGCTGAAGTTCCTCGCCTCATTGCCAGAGCCTACCAACATCACAACGCGGCCAAGTACTTACTCGTGAAAGGCCAATGCGACTATGTTGCATCGGACGAGGGAGTTATCGCCGCGATCTGCGAACCCTCTGCGCCGCACATGGAACCCATTGGCGGCACCGGCGATACCTTGACAGGCATTGTCGCCGCTCTTATCGAGGCGGGAAACGAGGTAGCAACCGCGGCGCAAAAGGCGGCAAAAACAAATCGATTGATGGGCGCCATCTATCAGCCAACTCCAGCGTCATCCGTCTCCGACCTGCTTTCTGCGCTTCCCCGAGCCCTGACGACCACAGGCGCCGAAAACTAGCGAATAGCGCCGCGCCGCACGAGTTTCTTTCTCCATACGTAAAAATGAGGCTCACGCGCGCGACGAGGCCTTTCCAAGGCTACAGCCCCAGGCAGGTGCAGCCCCGCAATAACCTCGGCAAGGAAAACGAAGTGACGGCTCAATGGCCGTCACTCAGTATTGGGGGTCGCTTCATGACCGCAGCATCGTGCGGCCGGAGGTCAGTATTTGTGCCTATCGTCCTCAGGCTTCTCCATCGATTCCTTGAGTTCATCAGGGTAGAATTCGGTTTTGCCGGGTGGAATGCTTCTCAAACTAGGAAAGAGACCTTTGAATTTGTGGGAGTGAAGTTCCATTTGATCTGGCGCATGGTGCGACCAGTAGGGAGTGGTGTCTTCTTCTTCAATCAAGACAGTCTCGAGGAGCGCGGGATAACGGTAACGAGGATTGTTGCCCAGAAATGCCAACATCTCTCGACCTCTCCTGAAATCACCTCTCCTTCGGTTCACTTCACCGAGAAGGTACATTATCAGACCCGGATCGCCCTTGGTCAGTCCCCTTCGCAGAGCCTCTTCAAGATACGAATCAGCGAGATCGAGGAGTTCCATCTCGGTCTTGAGGTTCGAGTACTCCCGCGCCGCCCACGAACCCTTCAAGCTCATCACGGCCAGGTCGCGAGGATTCAATCCTCGCGTCTCAAAGATTGAAATGAGCGCAATCCATTTCCGCGCAACAAACTCATGAAGTTGAAATTTCTTGAATATCCCTACATATTTGTCCGATTTGACAAGGTCTTTGATGTGCCCAGGCACGCGTGCGTTAAAATCCTGGACTCGCGCCGTGTACAGGCATTCAGGGCAGGTGGCGAGCTCCGAGGAGCGGTTGCAATCCCTTGGGACGAGTCTGAAGTCGAGCCCATAGCCGAAGACCGTCAAATTTCGTCCGTCTGCTTCTCGCTCATGACTGAACTGGTGAGAGCACAGAGGGCAAGCGAGAACCTTTACTGGAATAGTCACTCAATCCTCCTTCACATACCACAAATTGAATTAAACCTCCCCTCTATACCCGCGACAAACGTATCATATCACAATTGATCGCTTTTTTCCATGGATTTCTGCCCATGGGGTGCTATAAAGTGTAGCGCTTCGACAGAATAGTTTATAATTCGAGCGGCGATGGAGCGTTCTGGTGTCCCGATACGTTGATTTTGAAAAACAATTGAATCCGAGTCAGTTTGAAGCTGTTTCAGTGGGAGAGGGGCCGGTTCTCGTTGTCGCCGGCGCGGGGTCGGGAAAGACAAGGACCATAGTGTATCGTGTCGCATGGTTGGTCAACAAGGGCGTCCCACCCTCGGCGATCTTGCTGATGACGTTCACGAGAAAAGCCGCTCAAGAAATGCTTTCCAGAGCCTCAGACCTGATTCAGACGGAGCTGTGGGATGTCGCGGGGGGAACCTTTCATTCAACCGCGAACCTCGTCTTGCGGAGATACGCCAAATATCTGCAATTAGATCCTTCGTATGCGATCATGGATCAAAGCGATACCATTGCTGCCTTGGATCACATAAAAAAAGATCAAGGCGGCGCCGGGAAACTGCCCAAGGGATTCCCCAAGTCGCGAACCATTGCAGATGTCATCTCCCGCTCGTCCGGCGCTGAAAGCAGCATTGAAGACGTGTTGAAACGCCGGTACCCTCATTTCACAGAATTCGCCTCTCTCATCGAGCAGATATACGAGTCGTACACCGCTTACAAGAGATTGAACAATCTGCTAGACTACGACGATCTGCTGATTCATTTCAAGACGTTGCTGGAGACTTCAGTAGAGGTACGAGAGCAATTGTCGCAACGGTGGCGACACATACTCGTGGACGAGTACCAAGACACGAACCCATTGCAAGGTCGGATAGTAAGGCTCCTAGCCTACGCGCATGAAAACGTGATGGCAGTCGGAGATGATTCTCAAAGCATCTATTCATTCAGAGGCGCGGATTTCAGGAATATTATGGAGTTCCCGAACATTTTCCACGGGACGCGTCTCATAAGGCTCGAGGAGAATTATCGGAGCACCCAGCAAATTCTTCATCTCACAAACTCACTCATAGCGCGCGCTGCGACGGGATATCCAAAGGTGTTGTTTTCCAACAAGAAAGCAGGCCAGCGGCCTTGCATGTTTCAGCCGTTGAACGAACGAGAACAAAGCCAGCTCATCGTAAGCCTGATACAAGAGTCCGTTCGAAACCGCGTAAGGTTGTCGGACATGGCGGTTCTGTTCCGAGCTGGCTTCCAGTCCTTTGATCTAGAAGGGGAATTGGCCAAAAATAAGGTGCCTTTTGTCAAATATGGGGGGGTGAAATTTTCTGAAAGCCAACATATCAAGGATGTTCTGGCCTATTTGCGGGTCATCAACAATCACAGGGATCGCTTGAGCTGGATCAGAATACTCATGTTGCTCCCAGGGGTGGGCGCCAGAACCGCGGCCAAGCTAGCCGCTGCCATTTCCGAGGAAGTGGAGCTGGCAACGTGCATTGATCTCGTACCTTCCTCGAGAAAATTCAAGCCAGACTTTGACCGCCTGGTCCACACTCTTTTGGCTGTAAAAAACATGAAAACTGACCTGGGGGAGAAAGTTGAAGAAATCAACCGATATTATTACCCATTTCTGCAGGAACGCTTTGACAACTACCCAAAACGTTCCCGCGAATTGGAACAATTGGCCAATCTAATCTCCCCGTATAGGAGTCTGGGCGAGTTTCTCACCGACATGGCGCTGGATCCCCCAGAGGATGCAGATGTGTCGGAATCCCAGCACGGTAGAGATAGAGTTGTACTGTCCACCATCCATTCAGCAAAGGGTCTCGAATGGCACACCGTCTTCCTGATATGGGTGGTCGAAGGCCGCATCCCAGCGTCGCAGGCCGAGGCGTTTGAAGAGGACCTCGAAGAAGAGCGTCGCCTGCTCTATGTTGCAACGACTCGCGCGAAGGAAAGGCTGTTTCTCTTCGCCCCGAGATCGATATTTGACCGGAGATTTGGGTCTGTCCCAACAACGGTGTCGAGATTCATTGCTGAGGTCTCAGACTCCTGTCTGGAATGG
Source organism: Desulfomonilaceae bacterium (assembly GCA_049969795.1). Classification (GTDB taxonomy): domain Bacteria; phylum Desulfobacterota; class Desulfomonilia; order Desulfomonilales; family Desulfomonilaceae; genus JAUPKT01. Next base: position 23,557 of record JBMFOE010000016.1, on the reverse strand, counting down.
GGCGCGCCGAAATAAAGGTCAAGAGACCTTGACACTACCAGCGCTTCCGAATAAGTTAAGACCAAGGCGCAGCGGAGAGATGACCGAGAGGCCGAAGGTGCTCGCCTGCTAAGCGAGTGTAGGGTGTAGAGCCTTACCGAGGGTTCGAATCCCTCTCTCTCCGCCACCACTAAACTTCCCCCGCCGTTCTTGACTGCGTCCTCGGGAGCGGCGAAGCCCTCGCAGTCACACGTCGAAGTGGCGCCGCGCCGCCGCGGGATCGGCAGGCGTCAGGTGAGGCGCATATCGCGCTTTGAGTTCCCTGGTTCGTCGCAACGCGTCCGCTACCCTTTCCAAGGGGATGCGCCCCGCTTCCACTAGCTCGACAATCGCGTCTCGCGCCCTCAATACCTCATCTGTGGACTTGCTGAAGAGAAGGAGGTCCGCCCCTGCATTCAAGGCGAGTTGCGCGCATTGCGCGGGGTGGTAATGGTTGGCCATCGCTCCCATGTCAAGATCGTCGGTGATGACCACGCCATCGTATCCCCAGTCAGACCGAAGCATATCATTCACGATTTTGCGGGAAAGCGTAGCGGGAAAAGACGAATCAAGAGCAGGGTACAGCACATGAGCCGTCATCAGCATGTCCACCCCATTCTCGACGGCCGTCCTAAAAGGGATGAGATCCTTTTCTCGGAGAGATTTTTCGTCGCGCGCATCCACCGGCAACGCCACATGCGAGTCCACTTGCGTCCCGCCGTGCCCAGGATAGTGCTTGCCACAAGGGATGACTCCCGCTGATCGAACCGATTGGATCACAATCTGCCCCAATCGAGCTGCTGCTGCAGGATCAGCGCCGAAGGATCGGTCGCCAATGACAGAAGTTGCCGCATCAGAATTCTCACTCAGCACGTCCAACACAGGCGTGAAGTTCGTGTTGAAGCCCACAAGTTTTAGTTCGTGCGCCATTATGGTCGCATATGACCTCACGAGCTCGTCCGCCCGAGGGTCGCTGCTCAAGATCCGGGCTGACGGACAGGAGACGAAAGGCGCGCGCAGACGACGGACCCTGCCGCCCTCCTGGTCCACTCCGATGAGCAAGCCGGTTGTCCAGTGGTCCATAGCAAGCAGTTGAAGGTCTCGGTTCAACGCCGCGACCTGTGCAGGCTCTTCGATATTGCGGGCAAACAGAATAACGCCGGCAGGTTTGAGGTCGAGCAAAAACCTTTTCAGATTATCGGAAACAGAGGTTCCTTCAAACCCCACGAAAAAGAGTTCCCCAATGTCATCCCTATTCATGTACGCCACCTCTGCATGAAGCTCGAAGGGGTCTCAATGGGACTACGCTGCCATTAAAAATAACTATGCAGCCCGGGCAAATAATTCACCCCGAAGTAGGTAAAGAGCACGCACAAGAAGCCCACCACTGAGAGCACCGCCGTCCTGTGGCCAGACCAGCCGCGGGCCAGCCGCGCATGCAGGAACGCAGCATATACCATCCACGTAATCAACGACCACGTCTCTTTTGGGTCCCACGACCAATAAGAGCCCCAAGCGTGATCAGCCCATGCAGCGCCAGTTATGATCCCCACGCTCAGCAAAGAAAAACCGATCACTACAGAACGATACACTATTTCGTCCAGCAGCTTGCGAGGGGGCAGATGCTGAGCCATGTGAGGCGAGGTCAAGGCCAACAGAAACATCACTGCAGCGATGAAAGATGCCGTGAATCCCGCGTACCCGAGAAAACATGTGACAACGTGAGCGACGAGCCAATTCGACTGAAGCGCAGGAATCAATGGCCGAATGGAGCTGTCGATGAGGAATGTGGACGCCATGATGATAAAGGCTATTGGCAGGCCTGCCACGATCACAAAGTCGGCATGAAAAGCCGTGCGCACCACGATGAGCGCGACCACTATCGTCCAGGCGAAGAACACGAGGGATTCGTAAAGATTTGAAAGAGGCGCATGTCCGACCCCTAATTGATACGACTCATACCACCTGTACAGTATAGATGCGCCATGCACTGCGCAAATCACCACCACCAAGCGAAAAGCCCACTGCATGAACTGAGACTTGGATTTGGCAGCCACAAAAGCAATCAGGTAAATTACGGCCGACGCTAAGTACGCAAACGTCACAAAAGTGTTTAGGTCTGTGCTGGTCATAAAGCGTTTCCCACGATCAGAGTCATGCAGGGGGCGACGCCCTGCCGTTGCGGCAAGAGCGTTACGTTGATGAGATGGCCCCTTTGGTTGTCTCCTCTAGCGTTTCCCTAAATTCTTGCCTCATCCTTCGGCTGGATCCTGAGACCTTGACTCTGGTCTTGTACGGTCCTAACCGGGTGATATGTACGCGAACGCGTCTATAATTAGTAAACAAAGTGACGACAAAACCTACCATCAGCATGATGCAACCCAGCCACACAATATAAGCCCCAGGATCATAACCGATCTGCAGCCCGCTCGCATACAAAGGTTGATAGGAGTTAAATCGCGCCTCATAATCTCCAATCCGAGCGGGTTTGGCATCTTTTTGAAAGATTCTCACCGTCTGGGGCGAGTCCTTCCCATTTTCAACAGTGATATCAATCCACGCGCCCCTGAGACTCGACCCTGGGTCAAGAGCCGCGAGTCGAATCTTCACGTCTCCTTTGGGCAGGGCGGTTTGTACGCCTGGCGCCAGGACCAATTCATGCGTGGAACCGTCAGGGCCTTCCAGAGACAAAGCCACCCCCTTCACGCCTACAAGCTTGTAGTCAGACTGGAAGAGCGAGATTCCACCGTACGTGAGAGGATGGTTCACCCTGATAGCGCCTCTGTACACCTCCTGACCATTTTGAATGAGCCTTACCTCGCTGCGGTATTCTTTGGGCTCGCCGGATGGGTAATGCTGCAGCTCAAATTTATCTAAGGCTATCTCGAAAGGAAGCGCGGCCGCCTGCCCAGAGGGGATGAGCGTATAGCGGGCTCCTGTAAACCCTTCTCTGATCTGAATGGCGCCCTTAAATCCGAAAAGCAACCCTATTAATGCGCCCAGCAAGACGATGATTATGGCCAGATGGATCAGGGGAAAACCAATGAGATGTATCCGATGTCGCGTCCAGTCAAAACGCCATTCGTCGGCCATGTGTTCCATCCTGGGCGAGCTGTGCATCACGCCGCTCACCGCGTCGGTTAGCAAGCCCTTTAGCGACTCCGCCGGACGCGTCTCTTCCAAAGTCAAGATAAACGTCTCCTTGAAGCGTTTTCCACTCCAATCAGCCCAAATTGCCGGTAGGCGTTTTCGCAGACAGCCGCCTAAATTCAGGCAAAGAAGCACAAGCAGCAGTAAAAACCACCAACTGCGATAGACCTGATGGAGGTCGAGGATCAAGGCAAGTCTGCCGAAAAGGGTTTCCTGGGCCTGACGAAGCTGGTGAAAGGCGATCTCCTGAGGAATGATGGTCCCTAAAATGGATGCGACCGCAAGGGCAAAGAGCAGGAAAATGGCGAGTCGGATCGACGTGAAGGTCTTGTCAAAAAAATCCCAAAAGGACGCTCGAGTCTCTGATGTCCGATCTCCGCTGCTGGAGCCATCCATTCGGTCGTACCTCGCGCTGATTTTTCACTTGGGCTTGACCTCTCATAGAACCCTTGCGTATGTTGAGGCAAAAAAAGGCCGTTGATTGCATACGCTCTGACTTCCGGAGAGTAATCACCTTGTGTATCCCATTTAGCTCAAAAATTCAACAGCGCAGCCTTTTCATGACCGGCCTGCGCCACAAGAAAACAGAAGCGGTGGAACCCATGATTACCATTTTTAGGCGCGTTTTGTTTGCTGCGATAATCAGCGCCGCGTTGTCCTTATCGGTCGGTTTGGCGTATTCAGACCAGAAAAATGAGGATCTTGCGGCAACCATTGAAGAAAATTTGAAAGCTGGGCGCATACCTGAGGCGGAGACGCAGGCCCAAAAATTCCTGCAACAGGCGCGAGAAAAATACCGCGAAAACGACAAACAGACGCTGCACGCAAAGCTCTTGCTCGCGAACGTGTATCGAGAGGCTGGGAAATTCGACGAAGCCGCGGCCTTGATTCAGAGCTGCCTGGCTGCCAATGAGAAGGCATTTGGACCTGACGACCCATCGCTCGTGGAACCGCTTGCCGCATTGGGCATGCTTATGCAGGTTCAAAATAAGCTCCCCGAAGCAGAATCCGCATTTCGCCGCGCTCTTGCGATCGACGCCAAAAAGCCATCGACCAATCGTATGCCCATCATTGAACTCAAGGAGTCGTTGGCGCTGATTCGAGCAGGCGAGGGGGACCTGGCGGAATCGACGCAGCTCCTGGAGCAGGTCCTCGCCGAGAGGGAACGGGCTGCAGGCGCCAACTCAGAAGAGTATGCCACGACTCTCAACAACCTCGCTTCTATTTACGCGCAGCAGGAAAGATACGACGAGGCAATCATTTTGCAGGAGAAAGCGCTCAGGGTGCTGAAGGACGCGGTGGGGCAAGACAACCTCACCAATGCATTGTTCAGCCAAAATATGGCCGGTTTTTTGCTCCTTGCCGGGAAAAAAAATGAGGCCGAACAAGCCCTTGCCTCTGTCCCCGCGTTGTTGGAAAAACATTTAGGCCCGACTCATCCGGCTTTATCCGAGGTCCTGCTCGAATTGGCAGAACTCAATGAACAGCTCGGCAACAGCGCCAAAGCAAAAGAACTGCAGAAACGGGCCACGGAAGTCCAGGCCGCAGCGAATAAGAAGGGACAATAGTTTTCCCGTGCATGCGCAATGCCGAGGAGGGAGGCTCTGAGGATTTGCCAAACAGAGGTCCATTATCAAGAGGAGGTATGCATTATGAAAAAATCAATTGGCGCCACGACCATTGTGTATCCGACGCCGGTGTTTATCGTGGGCACCTATGATACGCAAGGCCGGCCAAATGTGATGACAGTGGCGTGGGGCGGTATATGCTGTTCCAGCCCGCCATGCGTGACGATCTCGGTGCGAGAAGCGACACACACCTACGGAAATCTGATGCAGCAGAAGGCTTTCACCATCAGCATTCCGAGCGTCTCTTATGTCAGGGAAGCGGACTATATCGGAATAGCTTCTGGAAAGACGGAAGACAAATTTGCCGCTACGGGATTGACCCCTGTCAAGAGCGATCGCGTGAACGCCCCTTATGTGGCTGAATTTCCTATGGTTCTTGAGTGCGAGGTGCGCCACACTTACAAAATCGGCCTCCACACACAGTTCATCGGCGAAATTCTGGATATCAAGTGTGATGAATCAGTCCTAGGGGAGAGAGGGCGGCCTTCCGTGGAAAAAGTACAGCCATTCCTCTGGGCGCCGGATGGCAGCGGATACTACAGTTTCGGAACTTTTCTGGGCAAGGCCTTTTCGGTGGGCAAGGCGCTGAAAAAGGTCTGAGCAAGCCGTCAGCGCCGTTTCGTACGTCGCGGGTGAAAAGAGTTCACGCGCCGCGGCGTCGAATGGAAGTCGCCCGCATGCAAGCCTTTCGTTGCTGCGGTGGAATCTTGGTAAAGTGCTCGAGGGCTGCGATGGCGACGTCTTCTGGGGACTCGTCCAGTTCCGTGGCTATTCTCATGAGGTCTTCCAGGATGTCGGACGGGAAAGAGAATAGCCTGATTTCTCCATCGCTGCTGCTCATGGTTTCAGTCCTTTCATTGCGGTCATTCTTAGCCAAAGCGGCCCCGCATTTCAAGAGGAGGGCGTGCAGTGTCTAAGCTCACCCATTTTGACGAAGGCGGTCGGGCAATAATGGTCGATGTCTCGGAGAAGGACGTGACGGTTCGGGAGGCCGTGGCCCGGGGCGAGGTCATCATGAAACCCGAGACCCTCACCCTTATCCTCTCTGGACAAGCCAAGAAAGGAGACGTGCTCGGCGTCGCCCGAATCGCGGGAATAATGGCAGTCAAAAAGACGCCTGATCTTATACCGCTAACGCACCCGCTGCCCATAAGCTCTGTCACGGTGGATTTTTTCCCGGATCAGGAAAAATCCGTCATCGGTATAGAGACGCGGGTGCGAGTCATAGGAAGGACAGGCGTCGAAATGGAGGCGTTGACCGGCGTCGCCTGCGCGGCGCTCGCCATCTATGATATGTGCAAGGCGGTGGACAAAGGAATGGTAATTTCCAAGATTCGATTGATCGAGAAGACAGGTGGACGCTCCGGGACATTCCGGGCGTCAGACCACACGTGACGAGCCGTGCTCTTGATTTTGTGAGCAGCCGCAAGGGTTCATGAGACTGCGCGATGCCATGAATGAACCCCGTCTCTCTTGAAAAAAAACCTGGTAAATGAGCGTACCTCATTGTTCGCAAAACATGATGAAGGATAGGCGTGATTCATGCACCACAGGAACGCAACATCACCCCCTGTACCGCTTCGAACCCTTTCGGATCTAAACAACAAAGAACTCATGCAGCTTTTAGAGATGTTTGCCGGAAATGTGCTTGTGCACTACGGCATGTGGTTCACAGAGAGCGTGTACAAGTTGGGCCTCGCGCAAACGCTTGAACTGGAGAGCAAGGCGTTCCGCTTGTACGCTCCGTTGGCGGTAAAAAGACTCGCCCCGCATCTCGAGGCGCTGGGGGATCAACATCCGTTGGTTTCCTCATCCCATAAGGACGACGCGGAGCTCATTGCCCTGATACAGGACCTTGCCAAGACTTGGGTGGCGAGCGACGGGACATGGTTCCAAGCAGTGGAAGCGCACGCCGGCATGGCTGCAGCCAAGGAGATAAACGACCGTTGCTGGGCCAACTTTGCCGCCCTGGAAGCGATGAAAATTCTAGCGTTTTTGGGCCTGCCACAAGGATGCGGACTCTCAGGTCTGCAAAAGGCTCTGGAATTCAGGACGTATTCCGTGATCAACGCGCATACCACAGAATTTCTTGAAGATGGCTCGCTCCTCTTGACATTCCAAGAGTGTCGCGTCCAGGACTCGCGAAGACGAAAAAAAATGCAAGATTACCCTTGTAAGTCAGCGGGTATGATCGAATATTCCAATTTTGCCGCATTCATCGACAATCGTATCGCAACCCAATGCGTGTACTGCCCGCCCGATCCTTTGGGTCCGGATCAATATTGTAGCTGGCGATTTACGATGTCATAACGAAGGTCATGGGCTCTGTGGGCGACCTCTCTCAGACGCCTGACCTTGGGATATCCTTAATATGGATCACACGCCCAAAAACAGAATTGCTCCCTGCAACCGTAAAAGCATCGACCCTGGCGGGGAATATGTCGTCTATTGGATGACGGCTTACAGACGCACATCATGGAACTTCAGCCTTCAGCGTGCAGTCGAGTGGGCTGAGACCCTGAAAAAGCCTCTCGTCATCCTTGAAGCCCTCAGAGCCGACTACAAATGGGCATCTGACAGACTGCACCGATTCGTCATAGAGGGCATGCGGGATAACTGGCTCCGCCTCAAAAACTCAAAAGCGCTCTATTATCCCTATATCGAGATGCAGGTCAATGCGGGGAAAGGATTGCTGAGCGAGCTCGCCCACCGCGCTTGTGTGGTCGTCGCCGACGACTTTCCCTGTTTCTTTCTGCCTCGAATGCTATCGGCCGCTGCGCTTCAGGTTCCCGTATTGCTGGAAAAGGTAGATGCAAATGGTCTGTTGCCGATGCAAGAAGCAGATCAAGCGTTCCTCCGAGCTTTCGACTTTCGGCGGTTCCTTCAAAAACGCATCCTACCTCACTTGTTCACGCCGCCGGAGCCTGATCCAGTCTCCCTTCTTTCCATGCGCGCCTACCCTGACATGCTGTCGTATCTGCACGAGCGCTGGGAGCCCGCCTACCGTTTCCTTGATGACGTCGTTTCCTTGGATTTAAGTCGCCTGCCAATCGATCATTCGGTTCCTCCGGCTGAAACCGCAGGGGGCTGCGAGCGAGCGACCGCTACTCTGCGGACATTCCTCAGACATTCCTTGTCTGAGTATGATGTCTTGAGAAATCACCCTGATGACGACGCCACGAGCGGTCTCTCCCCCTACCTTCATTTCGGACAGATTTCCGTGCATCAGATATTCCAGGAGGTTGCGCAACATGAAGGGTGGTCTCCGGATCGCCTCGCCCCACAAACGGCGGGCAAGCGATCGGGGTGGTGGGGGATGAGCGCGGGCGCGGAGGCTTTTCTTGACGAGCTGGTCACCTGGCGAGAACTCGGCTACAACATGTGTCGCTTCCGCAAAGATTACGACGCCTTCGAGTCCCTGCCCGAATGGGCCAAAGAAACCCTCGAGAAACACACACTCGATACGCGCCCCTATCTCTATTCGCTGCAGCAACTGGAAAATGCAGAGACCCACGATGAACTCTGGAACGCAGCGCAAAATCAGTTGCGCAGAGAAGGAAAGATCCATAATTATCTGAGAATGTTATGGGGGAAGAACATCCTGGCCTGGACTCCTTCTCCCAGAGAAGCCCTTCACGTCATGATCCATCTCAACAACAAGTACGCCCTCGATGGAAGAAATCCAAACTCGTACACAGGCATCTTGTGGTGTCTCGGACGATACGATAGGCCATGGGGGCCTGAGCGACCCATCTTTGGCAAAGTACGGTATATGTCTTCCCAGAGCACAAAGCAGAAGGTAAGGGTTTCAACTTTCATACGGAAATACGCACGATGAGTCACTTCATGCAAGAACTCCATCGCGTCTCAGCGAACTCTGAGAACCGCAAGTGGATTTTCGTCCCGTACGACCAACTGACCGATGAGCTAGGTCCCCTCGCAAAATATCGCCCCAGGGATGTGGGTATTGTCATGGTGGAAAACCCTTGGAAAGCTTCGCTCAGGCCCTATCACCGTCAAAAGTTGGCTCTGATTCTTTCTAACATGAGACATTTTGCGTTGGAACAAGCTCGGAAAGGCGTTGCGGTTCGCTATGTTGTGGGGAATGGGCCTTACCGTGAAACCCTCGCAAGCTTATCGCGGGAACTCGGTTGCCTCGAGGTCATGCAGCCGGCGGAGCGAGAGCTGCGAGCGGACCTTCAGCCTTTGATTGAGGCCAAGGCGCTCAAAGTTATTCCTCGCTCCGGGAGGTTATGCCCTTCAGACGCCCTGAAAGCAGCCGCTGACCGAGGCCGTCAGTGGCGGATGGATGTGTTTTATCGATACATGAGGAAAAGAACCGGCATACTCATGCATAAGGGGACGCCAGTGGGCGGCAAATTCAGCTTCGATGCCCAGAATAGACTCCCTTGGCGTGGAGCGCCGCACGCGCCAGAACCTTGCACGTTTCCTGTTGATCCGATCAAGCGAGAGGTCGGAAACCTCGTCTCGAGCATGTTTTCCCACCATCCTGGAACCCTGTGCTTGGAAGAACTCCCCGCAACAAAACAAGATGCAGACTCTCTCTGGACCTGGGCAAAAAGCAACTGCCTGGAGCACTTCGGCCCCTATGAAGACGCTATGTCACGCAGCTCCTTTGCCTTGTTCCATACTCGAATCTCGTGTTTGCTCAATATCCAGCGGCTGCTGCCGTTGACTCTTATTCAGGACGTCGTTGGAATGGATCTACCCCTCCCGAGCAAAGAAGCCTTCGTTCGACAGGTACTGGGGTGGCGTGAATTCGTTTCTCTCGTACACGAGGAGACGGATGGATTTAGAAATATAAGGGGCGAGTCTCCCACTGTGTTGAAATTCCCCGGCGACGCAGGGTATTCGCGGGTGTACGGAACTGCATGGCAGGGTGCTGGGCCCACCGGAGCATCGTTTGGTGGAGCATGTCCCTCGTACTTTGACGCAGTAAATCCCTTGCCGCCGCTGTACTGGGGTGTAGTGTCAGGTCTTGCTTGTCTTGATCACGTTGTCAGCGGCGTGTGGAAGCGCGGGTACAGCCACCACATCACCCGGCTTATGGTTTTGGCGAACTTTGCCGCGCTCATGGACGTGAATCCGCGAGAGCTCACTGATTGGTTCTGGATTGCTTACACGGATGCCTACGACTGGGTGGTGGAGCCAAATGTGCTTGGTATGGGGACGTACGCGGTAGGGCCTCTCATGACCACCAAGCCGTACGTAGCCGGAGCAAACTATATCAACAGAATGAGCGACTATTGTCAGATGTGCCAGTTCGTCCCCACTCGAACTTGCCCCTTGACTCGGCTTTATTGGGCATTCCTCGCTCGCCATAAACATAAGTTGCATAAAAACCCGAGGCTCTCTTTGGCCATGAAGAATCTCGACAGGAGGGATCGCGCCTTGATGGATCAAGACAAAAGGGTTTACAAGTTTATTTTGGAGAGGATTTCCAGAGGTGACAGAATTCCGCCGACCATCTGAACGGGCGTTGTTTCACCAAGTCCCTTGAATAGGGCAATTTGAATCAGGACGCGGACAACTATGCGTCCTGTTGCCCGGCCTCGGTTTGGCGGCATGGAGAAAGACATGAGTGCAGATAATCAGATCATTCAGAAAGTAATGGACATCCTGAGCGAACAAAAGCTGGGAGTAATGGCGACGTACGAACCTCAACAGCCGTATTTGAGCCTGGTGGCCTTCTGTCACACACCGGACCTGAAAAAGATTGTAGTCGCCACCGACCGAAATACCAGGAAATACGAAAATATTATGAAGAATTCGAGGGCTGCTATCTTGTTTGACAATAGAAGCGTTGCAGAATCAGACTTCCGTGCAGGGATTGCAGTCACGGCCTATGGGACGGTCGAGGAAGCAAAGGAGCCAGAGATTTCGAGATTACGCCAATACTATCTCGAAAAACACCCCTTCATGGAAGATTTTTTACTCGCGGCGTCCACCGCCATGCTTTGTCTGAAAGTGGAATATTATCAGATTGTTGATAATTTTCAGAATGTGACTGTTGCCGCGATGAGCTCACTTGCTTGAGAGCCGCTTCGTTGGCCAGAGCTAGGACGAGGCGCTGGAAGATGAAAAGATTCTCCTTTTTGATAAGTCTGCGAGCGCCGTGAGCGCGGCCAAGCGCCCGCACATGCCGTGCACCCCTCCGCCGGGCGGCATGGAGGATGAACACATATAGATGCCTGGCGTGGGCGTGGCGTAGGCCGTCCATCTTCCCATGGGCCTCAGGAAAAGCTGCCCAAACGTCTGGACGCCCCCTGCAATGTCCCCTCCGATATAATTCGGATTGTAGGCCTCCATGTCAGCCGGGGACATGGTATGACGGGCGACCACGCAATCTCGAAAGCCAGGGGCGAAACGCTCTAGTTGGCGCTCTATGCGTTCGCTCATGTCTGCGTCGCTGCCATGCGGCGTGTGGCAATAACCCCACGCGGTGTGGAAACCTTCCGGGGCGCGGGTCTGATCAAAAAGACTCGGCTGCGAAATCAACACAAAGGGCTTTTCCGGCTCGACTCCCTCCCATACTTGGCGCTCTGCCTCGCATATTTCATGCAACGTCCCTCCTAGGTGAAGGGCGCCGGCCTCCAGGCACGCCGAATCACGCCACGGTATTGGGCGTTTCAGAGCCCAATCCACCTTAAATACCCCCGCCCCATGCTTGTGTCTTCTGAGTCTTCTCAGGTACGCCGCAGGTAAGACATCCTGTGCAATCTCCGCAAGTTGTCGCGGGGTGACGTCAAATAGATAGACGTGAGCGCGTGGGAGATCATGCATCGCGTTAACCGGCGCGCCGAGTTCAATCTCCCCGCCGAATGACTGAAAACATGACGCCAGGGCGTTCACGATTGCTTGAGAGCCGCCTTTGGCAATGGGCCAGCCGACAGCGTGGCCAAGCATCAGCATCACTACGCCAAATGCTGCGCTTGACCAGAATTCCAGCGGAAAAATGGCATGCGCCGCGCAGCCGGCGAATAACGCCTGGGCTCTCTTGCCCTGGAACCTCGATTGTGCAACCGATGCAGCAGGCCGAAGAGCGACTGCGCCGAACCCGAGAAGACGAAACGGAGCTTCGGGGAGGCCAAGGGGTTTGAGCAATTCCCTCATGAGCGATTGCCAATGAGGCAACATTCCGCCCACAAGTCTTTGGTACGTACGACGATCGATGGATAAGCCCTGCGCCGTTGTTTCAAGCGAACGGCGGAGCATGACGGCAGGTTCATCATCCAATGGGTGGGCAAGGCAGGCAGGCGGATAAATCCACTCGACGCCAAATCTCTCGAGCTCCAAGGACCGAAAAAAAGGCGAGGCTACGGCAAGCGGGTGAACAGCGGAACAAACGTCATGGCGAAAGCCCGGAAGGGTCAATTCGGCAGTTCTGCAGCCTCCTCCCACCGCGTCTCGAGCCTCTCGAAGGAGCACCTTCTTGCCTTCCCGGGCCATGGTGATCGCGGCGGCAAGTCCATTGGGGCCCGACCCCACTACAACAGCATCGTATTCCACTGCTCGATACATACAAGATAGCTGCTAGCCCTTTTTACGGGAGCGAAACCATCGCTTCGGCTCGTTGATAAGCGTACGGAGCTGCGCGTTATAATACGTGTTGCCGAATTCTGACCATCGCAGACGCGTGTCAATGCATTCTTGAGTCATGGTAATTTCAGGGGGGAAACCGAGATCTAGCGCCAGAGAAGTAAGAACATGCTTCCATATTCTCGTTTGAATCTTCGACCCTGCAATGCGAAATGCCGCTTCATACAAGGGATCGCTCGCCCGGGCGAGTCCGATTATCAGAACGAGCACGCCGTCATCCATCTCGCTCGCGCTGAAACTGACGAAGCCGCATTCAGGGTGTCCCTGGGGGGTGTTGAACGTAAAAGAGCGCTCGTCTGAGTACATCACCATCACCCCTGTCGATACAGGGCCCCCCGGCGTAGTGGAATCGATGAGGACGATTTCCCCCGCCTCTATACCCTTTTCCGAAGGATAAAAATGATTAAAGGACGGCTGATAGCGCGGAAAATTCTTTTTCAAGCGGGCAATGGCCTCTTCCGGAGCAACCGAGGAGTCTTGAATGAAGAGCTGAAAAGTCTTCTGCCACAGGGGCCCAAAACCATTGACCGGCCCTACGGCCCTGAGACCGTTGACATTCAAGTTCCTCGCTTCCAGGGGCATCTCGGGTACGCTCAGCGCGTCCACAGGCTTTGCCCAACAAGCCGCGTTGACGAGGGGTTGCGGTTCCTTACGCGCCTCATGGAATGCTCTTGTGTGCGAGAGTGATTGCATCGCGGAAAACGCTTCATCTTCGTTGTCGTACACGCGTATGACCTGATCGATTTCGGAAACAGCGAAAACGTCCCGGAGATCTTTATGGAGCCCAAAAGCGATGACCTCTTGGCCGCGCTGGCTGCAACGGGCGCAGAATTTGACGAGCATGGCCGCGGCCAACCCATTCATGCGTGAGACCTCGCTGCAGTCAAGCGCCACGTACTGAGGGTTTTGACGGCCTTGCCACGCACAGGCGGCTTCCAGGAAGCGGTGATCGATCCCCATAATCGCGGATGGAAGGGTGATGACGCACCCGTCGCTTCCTCTATACACGGCCTTTATCGAGGTGGTCTTCCGGGGAGCGGCGCCAGCCTGCACGGACACCTTAATTTCGGCCGTTTGATTAGGCCAATGGCGCTGATGAGTCTCGGCAAGTCTGTCCCTCGCCATCTCAAGCCCGTTGGAAAGCCCGGGCGCGATCTTCAAAGCCGCCCTTACCAATGGATTGTCCTTCATGTAGTCGAGGAACGCGAGCTGACTCGCACGCCCCACCAGAGCCTGCGCATACGTAGGATACGCATGCGTCACGCCATAAATCTTGCGCAGAGGCCTTCCCATGGCTTTGATGATTTGCGCCTCGTGGATGACTTCAGGCGCTGCTTCTCCCAGGATGTGCGCCCCGACCAACCGGCCCCGACCGTCGCAAATGAACTTGCCCAAACCCGTATTCTCGCCATCGATGAGCGCCCGACGCATGTTGGAATACTCGAACCGGTACACTTTCATTTTGTGTCCGTATTTTGCGTGGGCCTGGGCCTCGGTGAGGCCGAGAAATGCCAAAGGGGGTATGGTGAAAATCACATAGACGCTGTTGCGGTATTGGACCTTCTGCTTTATCGGGAGCGCCGCGTTTGTCGCCGCGATAATGCCTTGGTATTCAGCCATGGAGGCCAATTGATCCGGCCCAACGACATCCCCGCATGCGTAGATGTGGGGAGCGGATGTTTGCAGCGCAGCGTTCGTGACAATACCCCGGGGAGTCACGTTTACCCCCGCGTTCTCGAGGCCAAGCCCAGCCAGGTCTGGCTTCCTGCCCAAGGCCACGAGCAAGCGCTCAACCGCGACCTCTCCACGCTGACCGCTCTTGTCTTCGTACGTCAGCACAAGGCGACCGTCGTGCATTGCCGCCTCCACGGCGCGAGCGCCGAGCTTCAACGTGATCCCGTCCTTTACCAGAGCCCTGTGGAGGCAGAGCGAGAGCTCCCGATCAACCATGGGAAGAATCACGTCGCTCAGCTCTATTACCGTCGTCTCGACGCCAAGTCTCCCAAACGCCGAGGCGTATTCAAGGCCATCTACGCCTCCGCCAAGAATGGCAAGAGATTTGGGCAGTTCCTGTAAATCATACAGGGTCTCGTTGGTGAGGTACGGAACGTCTTCGACGCCCTTTATCGGCGGAACCAACGGCCGCGTACCTGCCGCAATTATAAATTTATCCGACGAGATCGTGAGACCGTTCACCTTGATATGATGTCGATCCATGAAGGCCGCATCGCCGTTCAGCACGCGAATACCGATCGCTTCAAAGGTCTCAGGCCGGTCTTTCTCATAGGCTGCGCTCACGACCGAACGAATCCTGGCCATCACCTGCGAGGCGTCAAAGGCGTCCAAAGGCTTGGCTACGATCCCCTGATCCACCAGCCATGAAATGTCCTTACACACATGACCCAATCGTATGAGAGCCTTGCTGGGAATACACGTGTAATTGGTGCAGTTGCCCCCAACGCGTCGTTTTTCCACGACCGCCACGCGCTGCCCCAGGCCCTTGGCGGTCACCGCGGCCACCATACCTGCTATGCCCGCGCCAATAACCGTTACATCGAAATCGTACTTCGCGTTCATATTGACGGTTCTTTCGTGAATGACGCCGCCCAAAGGAAATGCCGGCGTCCTCACACAGGACTGAGAGCGTATCTTTTATTCCTTGCCGCCGCCGATGAGAGGCAAGGCCTTTTCAATGGAAAAAAACACCACGTATCGGGTAAGCTTGTCTGTAAACATGGAATAATCGCATCGACGACAGATGGTCGCCGCCAACTCTTCGTTGACCTCTTCACGCAGCTTTTTGAGATACAGACGTTTTCCAGTGTAGCCAGGACCTTGTTCCAGGAACAGGTACGTCGCATACGGATTTGTCTGTAAGTTGGCATGGCTCAGTCGCTCGCGCATGATAAAGGCCAGAGAGCCGTCTTCAAAGAAATGGGGCCGCGCATACACGGCGGCGTTCACTTTGCCCTCGGCGTCAGCGGTAGCCAGAATACCGCAGCCTTTGGCGTGGTCAAAATATTCTTGCAGGTCCATGATCCAAGCCTCCTGATCCTAACTCCAGGCGTTTGCCGCCTGGCTTGCCGCACGCTGGGGATGCCCATAGGTGTTGGGCGAGGCGCCAGGCGCATACATTAACATAATGCACACTAGTGGCAGGGAGAACAGCAAATTCCTCGGCGACCTCTCGAGTCAACCGGCGTGAGCTGAGATTGCTTCGTCGCTTTCGTTCCTCACGACCGCGGAAAAACATTGATGCTTCGTCGCGAGTGGCGCGGAACGCCGCGGCAAATCTTGAAAAAATTTACTCTCGTTCGGTCCTGTGAACGCTTTACGACTCGCCCCCTTTCAGATTTTTCGAAACAATTTACGTAAAAAGGATTGTCAGTGACAGCTCGCAAATAGGTCGCGTCTTTCTTGCTGATGGCTGGGGGACGAGGATTCGAACCTCGGTTAACGGGGCCAGAACCCGCCGTCCTGCCGCTAGACGATCCCCCAGTCAAGGCGCATTTTAATACCGGCTGGGGTCGCAGTCAAGATTCACAAACGCCTTGCCTAGGGAGTCCGAAAAAATAACGCCTACGCCAGGTCTTATATTGGGGAGATCGTCACACCACAGACGCTTCTCCATCAAAGGGATGCCCCTCTGCGCTTTTTCCCTTGCATCGACATTCATAACATGCTAAACTTACGGATCATTTCCATTCTGAGCATGACGGTAGAGAGATAAGATCATGTTCCTTAATTTCAAGAAGGTACTGGGTGTTGGTGTTGCGTTGTTGTGGTGCTGTAATGCATCGATAGCTTCAACAGTTGTTTCCAAGATTTCCCAGCCGCCAGGGCAGGGGACTTCAAACGTGGCGGTGAACGGTCGCAGCATGCCGGGAAGCCTCAAGGCCCTCTTGCAGGAGGCCCTGCCGGCGCCGAGCATTGCAGCGGCGTTGAGCAAACCCCAAAGCGGTTGGACGCAGGGGCCCACTGAGACCGGCGCAGAAAGGCCGCCGGATTTCCGACAAGCGTCTGTGTCTCCTACGCCGCAAAAGGAGCGGGCCCAAGAAAACCTGATGTCAGGGGAGCTCATCCCCTATCTCGAAATAGAAGTGAAGCACGGAGAACACACGTTCACGCTTTTTGCCCACACCGAAGACGGAAACATGAAAACCCTGTATCATTGCCGAGTGGGCTTAGGGGGGCCGGAATTTCCGACGCCCGTCGGCACGTACTATGTGACGCACATATATGACGAGGAGCCCTGGTGGATCCCCCCAAAGGATAGGGCATGGGCTGCCGGAGAAAAACCGAGCAAGAAGGTGTACGGCGGAACCATGGCGCCTCTTCTCAAGAAAAGAGATATAAGAGAAAAAAAGCGGACGCCCTCTTCAGAAGACATGATTGCCGGTCGCGTGAAACTCGAAGATTACGGGTACAGATTTCACGGCACCAACGCGCCCCGGAGCATCGGCAGGAACCAGTCTCACGGCTGCGTCAGAATGCTCCCCGCTGATGCGAAGAAAGTGGCCGAACTCATCAAGGAGCACGTGGGAATCACAGACCGGAGGGAATCCGAGAACGGGTCCTATGTGGTTCTCAAGCGCCCAGTGCGCCTGAACCTTGTGAAGTAGGGTATCGCCTCCGGCTGAAGCGCTCCATGAAGAGCCGCTGCAGCCAGTCTCACACTACCCCATTGAGCGCGACGTCGCCGCGCCGCAAAAGGAGCAACAGTGTATGCTTGCTGAACTGAGCGTATTCCCCTTAGACAAAGGCGACTCTGGTTTGAGCCGTTATGTGGCCGAATCCATTAAGATCATCCAAGAGAGCGGGCTGGAGTACGAAATCCATGCAATGGGAACGCTCATTGAAGGCCCCTCAGACAAGGTCTTCGAGGTAATCAAGAAGTGCCATGACAACATGGCGTCGAAATGCCAGCGTGTCGTTACCTACGTCAAGATCGACGACCGTCGCGGGGCCGAGGGTTCGATCAAACGCAAGGTGGAATCTGTACGCGCAAAATTGTAAGGAAAAGTCAGGCTCAGCAATACGCTTCTTTTTGTTGACGCCCATCCTGTGTGTACCAAAAGCTAATGCATTTCACCGATGACGAAGTCCTGGAAGTGGTTGACGCGGATGACGTGGTCATGGGCCTGGCGTCCCGCAGAGAAATCCATCAGCAAGAACTCATGCATCGCGCCGTGCACATCTTCGTGTTTAACTCGGTAGGGTCTCTTTTCGTGCAACGTCGTTCGGCCCAGAAGGATACGCACCCCCTGAAGTTGGATTCCTCTGCCGCCGGGCATGTGGACCCGGGAGAAGATTACGTGGAGGCGGCAGCAAGGGAACTGTACGAAGAACTGAGCTTACGCGCTGACCTCCAGGAAATCCTCCGTCTGCCGCCAACGGCAGAAACTGGCTACGAGCACGTCGTCCTTTATGCAACATGTACAGATGACACTCCTATTGTCGATCCTGATGAAATCATCGAAGGCTCTTTCATGACGCCGGAGGAACTGTCCGAAAAAATGACTCAGAATGCGGACGATTTTGTGCCGGCCTTTGTCCGGCTCTGGGAGAGCTATCGAGGACGACGCGCATGAAAGCGGTGGTTCAGCGCGTGCGACGCGCTCGGGTTACTGTGGACGGCCAGGTCGTCAGCGAAATAGGGGCGGGGCTGCTGGTCTTGCTGGGAATTGGCGAGCAGGATGGAGACGAGCAGGTTACGTGGATGGCTGACAAGATCCCGGACTTGCGAATCTTTTCCGACGAAGAGGGAAAGATGAATGTGAGCTTGCTCGAGCTAGGGGCTGAGATGCTCGTGGTCTCTCAGTTTACGCTCTACGGCGACTGCCGCAAAGGAAGACGGCCTTCCTATTCAGGGGCCGCATCGGGCGAGGCGGCTCGGGCATTCTACGAACAGTTCTGTCGTCGGGTCCGGCTCAAAGGCGTCCATGTCGCCGAGGGGGTGTTTGGGGCTCACATGCAGGTTGAATTGGTCAATGACGGCCCGGTGACCCTGATCGTGGAGAGCCCTCCTTCACGCGTGACCCTCTAGCCGCGCAGCCTCGCATCAGTCGTGATCAGAGGATTCACGGCGAATGACATACCTCTTTCCCTTCAGTTCAAGGTAGTAGGCGCCGTTGTCTTCGACCACATGTTGCGCCAGCGCATAATACGCAGGCCGCGAAAATCGTGCGCGAAATCTGCCGCCTTTGACCCGACAATACGGGACGCCATCCGCAGCGATCCAGAATCCATTCGGATCGAACTCATCCGTTGCGCCGTCATTCAACAGCAGGGCGAGGCTTCCATCGACGCCATCCCGAATTGCTTTCACCACGAAGGGCGCGTCTTCAACCTCTACCTTGCACGTCTCTCGGCCTATTTTTATTCGATATTGCCCATCTGAGGTCTGTTCCAAGGAGTCGCAGAAAAGTCGATATATTCCGGGATGAATTATTTCAGCGCCGTTCTGAAACCAGCGGCCCTCTTTATCGATGAACAGCTTTATATATGGCGAAGCGTCAAAGTTCGTGCCATTTTCATTCATTTTCTTCACACTGCGCTGCCATGGGCGTCTTTTTCGCTACCAGAGTTCCGCAACGCTCTGTCGGTTATGCAATAAGCGATAAGTCCGCATGCCAGCCAACACGCGCTTGACATACAACCTGGTCTCCTGATACGGAATCATTTCGACGAATTCGTCCGGCGCAAGCCCTCCATTGCTCTTCATCCACGATTTCACTTTCCTGATATCTGCGTTGTACGAGGCCACCGCCAAGACGACGTTGCCGCCGAATGTAGTGAGATTTTTTTTAAGAATCCTCGCGCCGATAGTCAAATTCTGACGCGGATCCAAAAGCTTTTCAATCACTGAAGGCGATGCCTTGCGCGAGGCGTCAGCAAGTCCTGAGACATTGGGCATGACTTGCATGAGTCCTACAGCCCCAGCCGGCGACACCGCCAAATGGTCGTAAAGGCTCTCCTGACGTATAATTGACCATACCAGGTTCGGGTCAAGCGAGTGTTGGCTCGCCTGACGCAGCGTCTCTTCATAGTGCACTCGAGGAAACGCCATCTCGACGAATTCCCTCGGCGCATCCTTGGGGGGATTATCCATAAATTTACCGTACGCGCACGAGAGGGCGGCGCGGGCCTTTGAATATTGGCCGAGCAGATACGCGCTGCGTGCACGCAAAAGGGCGATGGCCGGTTCTGCTTGCAGTCGCGTCGGCAAGGCGTCAAGATTGACGAGCGCGAACTCGTGAAGCTTGAGCTCCTGCAGCTTCATTGCTTGAGCCACCAGGGGATTGGCGCGCATACTCGACGTCAGGGCCGCGTCAGGAAATTTGTCTGGGTGGTCAGTTACGGGGCGGACATGAATCTTGAGCGTCTTCAAGACGTCCGCAGATTCATACCCATAATAACTCAAGGGGGCTCGCTCACAAATCTCCTTGAACAGCCTTACCGCTTCATCGGTCTTGTGCAATTTGAGCAGGGAGCGGCCCTGCCAATAAAGACAAGGGTACTGCAAATCGACAGACGCAGTCATGGTCTTGAGCTGCTGAAACTCTTGGGCTGACTTGGCAAAATCGCCTTTCAGATACGCGATCCACGCCATGCGCCACTTTATTTGAAACGCCATCTTCGCGTCGGGCCCAAGCTTGCTCAAACGATCAAAATACCCGCGAGCAGCCTCGAAACGCTTCTTCTCGAAATTGTATGCGCCTAAATTGAACAGCGCGATCTTTCTGAAACGCTCATTGCCCGATTCAATAAGCGCTTTGCAGCACAATTCAAAGTCCTTGTCCCTATCCAATCGCCAGTATAATCGACTCAGGAGATACAACGCCTCTAGTCGCAATGAGGCTGGGGGATTGGTCTTCAAAATTTCTTTCAAAAGGTTGATGGCAGCCTGGTTTTTTCGGTCCTTGTATTGGCACGCGGCCAGCTTCAGGCGGAGCGATTGATCTGAAGGTTTCTCCTTGAGCATCCCTTCATACACCTCGCCGGCCAGATCGAATCGACCAGCCAGGTACAGAAGTCTCGCCCGCTGGTTCTTTTCGCTCGGGGTGTAGGTTGGAGACTGGATACGACCACGTGCAGCGAGCGAATGGAGGGCCTCCCCCGCGTGGAGCCCTTCAACAGAGGCGGGGAAGCGTACGTAAAGCATCTTGTAGTGTTTTACGGCTTCATCGTAGCGCCCAAGCCTCGCCTCGAGCTGCGCCAGGGATAATATCAAGCGAGGCTTCGATTTCGTATTTGCGCTGCGAATCAGTTCAGCAAGGAGAGGAACGGCCTCGGCCTTTCCCGCCTGCGCCAATATCTCAACCAATTCCCTTTTCACCAAGGATGCATAAATGGTCTTGGGGAAATGATCCAACGCCTCCCGGTACAGCGATTCGCTTCTCGCAATATCATGCTTCTGCCGATACGCCCGAGCCAGGAGGATAAGAGCTGCCGGCCCATAGAGCTCATCTTTGCGGAGCGCGGCCCAGCTCGATTCTGCCTCCCCCAATCGGTTTTGATCCAGGAACGCCTTCCCTTTTTCAAACGCCTGCGAGGATAAGGGCGGTTCAGAGGCGTGGACTGGAAGGATGGAAAACCAGGCCGTAAAGACCGAGAGAGCGCCTGCTAGGAATAGAAATGCGACGCGTGCAAGGAAGGACTTTGTCTCACGATCATATAGACCGCTATGGCACTCTGCTGAGCCCTGACGCGAATGTTGAAACATCCTTGTACCTCTCTCAGACCTGCAGGAGACTACACAGCTGTCTGTTCAACGCCGCGGGCGCCGGCCTCTCAAGCCCGCTGAGCATGGCGAAGAACGTCATCTCAGTTGAAGACTCGCCATGTTACACAAAATCGATGCTATTTATGTAAAACGTAATGCCCCAAAGGTCAAGAAATACATCACTTACGCACGTAATCTTCCGGCGATGCCTTACCGTTGAGTCGTGAGGCGGGCGCGGCTTGGGGACTGCGGCCCAAGGAACGCGCTGAAAAGCATTGTCATGGCCGTGTGGTATGACTTTTCTTTGACAACCGCATGGGAACATCCTACAATTTTGTAACAAATAAGTCCTCCTCCTGAAAGGAAGCGTGCAACCCCATGAACAAAGCGAAGTACGAGCCAGAAATCAAGCAAGAGATCACAGAATTGATGCTCCTGTTCGAAATCTCCCAAAGCCTCGATCAAAGCATGGACCTTCACGAGGTGGTGGGCCCCGTGTTCGAGTCTCTGGCGCGACACAGGGGGATGATGAGGGGGACGCTGACGCTGTTGAACCGAGAGTCTGGCGAGATTCTTATCGAGGCGGCGCATGGCCTCTCTCAGCTTCAAATAGAAAGGGGACGGTACAGACCGGGGGAGGGCGTCACAGGCAAGGTCATTGCAACGGGAAAGCCGGCGGTGGTCCCTCATATCTCCGATGAGCCCCTATTCCTCGATCGCACGGGAGCGAGAAGTGGTCTCGCGAAGAAGGACATCTCTTTCATTTGCGTGCCCATCAAGATTGGGAATGAGGTTATTGGAGCGCTGAGCGCGGATCGATTATTCGAAGAGGGGGTTTCTTTTGTGGAGGATGTCCGCCTCCTCTCCATTGTCGCGTCCATGATTGCCCAGGCGGTGCGCCTGCGACAGTCGGCCCAAGAAGAGCGGCACAGGCTTCTCGAAGAGAACAAGAGATTGCAAAATCAGCTCAAAGATCGGTTTCGACCCGCGAACATCGTTGGGAACTCGAAGAGCATGCAGGCCGTGTACGATCTCATTGCCCAGGTCACCAGGAGCGACACCACGGTGCTTATACGGGGGGAAAGCGGCACGGGCAAAGAGTTGGTGGCCCACGCTGTCCACTTCAACAGCGGCCGCGCGGACAAACCCTTCATCAAGGTGAATTGCGGCGCGCTGCCGGAAAGCGTGGTGGAAAGCGAGCTCTTCGGCCACGAGAAAGGCGCGTTCACCGGCGCCGTCTCAACGAGAAAGGGTCGGTTTGAACTGGCCCACGGCGGCACGATTTTTTTGGATGAAGTGGGCGACTTGTCTCTCACGACGCAAATCAAGCTGCTGCGGGTGCTCCAGGAACGGGAATTCGAAAGGGTCGGCGGAAATGTGACCCGGCGGACAGATGTGCGCATTATTGCGGCCACCAACAGGGACCTCGAGCTGCTCGTGGAAGGCAGAAAATTCCGCCACGACCTCTATTATCGCATCAACGTCTTTCCTATTCATGTGCCCCCGCTGCGTGAGCGCAAGACCGACATACCTCTTCTTGCAGACTATTTTGTGGAAAAATACGGCAAAGCCAATCACAAGACCATCACGCGAATCTCGACTCAAGCCATCGATATGCTCATGAGTTACCACTGGCCAGGGAACGTGAGAGAATTGGAAAACTGCATCGAGAGAGCCGTGTTGTTGACCACAGACGGTGTGATCCACGGCAGACATTTGCCCCCAACCCTCCAAACGCCAGGGAAAGCCGCGGTCGAGCGGACGGGAACCCTTCAAAGCGCGCTCGACAGTCTCGAAAGAGACATGGTGATGGACGCGTTGAAGGTATGCCGTGGAAACAAGACCAAGGCGGCGCGTCTCCTTGGGATCACGGAGCGGATCATGGGGCTACGCGTACAGAAATATGGGATAGAGCCCAGGCGTTTTCGTACAAAATCGTCATTCTAGAGACAAATAGTACATAGATGTACCATAACCGAGATTCGTCGCTCCCCAGTCTCGCCCGCGCTCCCCGGCAAACATGTATGCCCCCACTAATTTATCGCTCCATCGCGTCGCTTTGCTTGAAATCACGCAGACTAAGGGCTCGAGAGCTCGGGCGCTTCATCAAATTCGTGACTCATCTTGAGAGCCGGCGTCTTGCGAGGAGCCGAATGCGACGACGCAATCCCAGCTCATATCAATCCTTCATAGGGACATCCGTCCAGTTCGCCATTCACTACAACAACCGCCGCATTCCATAGCCGTACACAGCCGCCCCTTGCCTCTACTTCGTTGCAAGCCTCCGGAGCGTTCGACCGATCTTGCGACGCACGCAAATAACGTCTTTCAGCGGCGCTTCTTGCCCGCGTGTTCTGCGACTCGCCGAATTTGGCATCGATATTGCTCACTCCCCTTCCGAGACTGATTGACGCGG
>JBMFOE010000015.1:0-68898 GCA_049969795.1 Desulfomonilaceae bacterium | reverse complement strand
ATGGATTCCCACTTGCGTGGGAATGACATGCACCGGGACAACAGCCCATTTCGCGATTATTTTCGAGAATGGCTCTATGCTGGGGCGCGAGCCGCGTCAAAAACCTTCCCCAGCCTCTCTAGCGCTGCAGCTTGAATTGTCTATACCATTCCTGAAAGATCAAAATCAGCCAGAGTCGATGTGCGTGATCGCATCTCCCTGATTGGTGCTCATCCCACAGCGAAGCGATAAATTTCCTCTCGAGAAGGCGGCAAGAGGCGTCAAAAAGCATGGATTCCGCCCACGCACGGAGTTTTCCCTTGAGCCATTCTCCCAAGGGAATTTGGAAGCCATATTTGGGCCTCTTCAAGATCGATGGGGGCACGTACGGTTTTGCTGCGTCTCGTAGGATTCTTTTCGTGGAGGCGCGTTTGAGTTTGAAGCTTAAGGGCATCCTGCAGGCGAGTTCCACGACTCGATAGTCCAACAGCGGACAGCGCACTTCCAATGAGTGGGCCATGGCCATTCTATCTACTTTTGTGAGAATATCTTCGGCGAGGTATGTCTGAATGTCCGTGAGCATCATGGCGGTCACGGGTTCCAAGCCGATATATTGCCGGGCAATGGACAAGCAGGCGTCTGCATCTGGTCGATACGCGACGCCGGTGAGGCGAGTCGCTTGATCTTGGGAGAAGGTGCGCGGAACCAGCGCGAGAGGCTCTTCCTGCATTCGAGCGCACGCTCTCAGGAACAATTTCAGCTTCTTGATCGAGCTTGTGCCGTAATAGTCAGTGGTTTCTGGCAATTTATGTATGAGCGGTTCGATGAACCGAGCGCGCATCGCCTTGGGCAGCGTTTCGTAGCATGATTGAAGGCGTCGCGCCAGATACCGGTCGTACCCGCCAAACAGTTCATCTCCGCCGTCGCCGGAAAGGGCCACGGTGACCTCTTGTCGCGTCTGGCGGGCGAGATGCCAGGTAGGCAGCGCGGAGGAGTCGCCGAAGGGTTCACCGAAATGCTGTACTATACGGGGAAAAATAGACTCAATATCGAGGCTGGACGAAAATTCCCTGTGATCTGTCCCCAGATATGTCGCGGCCATACGAGACCACTTTGATTCATCATGAGATGTCCCCGGAAACCCTATACTGAAGGTTTTGACTCGCCGCGTAGCCTGACGAGCGACAAGGGCTGAGATCAGGGTCGAGTCAATGCCTCCGCTCAAGAAAGCCCCGAGCGGCACATCGGAAATGAGGCGCAGAGTTACAGAATCTTGGAGCAACTCTCGCAGCCCCTCGCGGGCTTGCGAGTAGTCTTGAGCCGCGTCGGGCAGGGGCGGCGTCCAATAACGCTCTATTCTTAGTCCATCTTGATCGAAGATAGCTCTGTGACCGGCAGGGAGTTTCGCTACTCCGCTGAAAATGGTGTGCGGCGCTGGAATGAAGTCGTAGAGAAAATATTGGAACAGGGCCTGCTCAGACATGTCCTGCGGAACAGTCGGGTCCTGCAGCAAGGAATAGAGTTCGGACGCGAAACTCAATTTGCCCCCGGAGGCATGATAGTAAAGGGGCTTCTTGCCAAGGCGATCTCGGGCCAAAAATAACCTCTTCCTCTCGCCATCCCAGATGGCAAAACTAAACATCCCATTGAGATCTTCGAGCATAGCCTCTTGTTTTTCTGCATAAAGGGCCAAGAGCACCTCTGAATCCGAATGGGTTTTGAAGACGCGACCTTTTTTTCCCAGCCTCGCGCGTAATGGCTGGAAATTGTAAATCTCGCCGTTGAAAACCAGCGCGATGCCTCTCTCAGACAAGACCATGGGTTGCCGCGCGGCCTCGGAGAGATCCAAAATGGAAAGACGCCGATGCCCCAATACACATTCTTGAAACTCCTCGAACCCTTCCATGTCCGGCCCCCTGTGAGCGAGGGCGCGGTTCATGGCTTCCACGCTTGATCGCAGCGGCGTGGCTTCAAAATCGACTATTCCGCAAATACCGCACATGGAGAGACCCTATTCCTTGGTAGCGAGCATGCGTCTTGCAGCGATTCGTCATACAAATAAGTAATTAAATAAACATGTTCTTGTTGACATTTCATTTGATTTATGAAAGGTAAACCTCGCCTTGACCATATAGCATGCTCCCAGAGGCGCGGCTAATCCTTTTCGTATGAGGAGCTTCTCGATGATACAGGTCAGATGCCCAGAATGTGGATATCTCCAAACATTATCTGAAGAAAGATTTCTCACCATATCCGATGATTTCTTAAATTGTCCACACTGTCACGCCCGCCTTCCGAAAAAATGGTCTCCCGCGCATCCGGAGAACATCCCGGAAGAAGCTCGGCACAAAATTATCGCCTTTTCCCGAAGAATTCTCAATGGCGGGACGATGAATAGGGCGGTGGTCACTGCGTTGGAGGCCCTTGTGCGGCGCTACGGCCAGATGGAATCCAGCCTCAAAGCCCTCGGCGTTGGCTATGGATCGTTGGGGGAACATAAAAAGGCAGAGGAATTCTTCGCCATGGCGCTCGAAGAATCTCCGGAAGACGTCGAGATGCTGCGTTGGCTTGCCAAGGTGAAGCTGGCGCTCGAGAAATATGATGAAGCATACCTTGAATCCACCAAAGTCATGCAGATCGTCGGGAGTGACGTCGCCGACGAAGACATCGCGACCGCTGCGCTTGCGCTCATTGGCCTTGGCCGCAGCGAAGAGGGCGAAAGTCTGTTGGATTCGCATCCCGACCTGGACGATTCTTGTCCCCTGGTGAAGCAGGCCATGAGAAAACTCGGCCGACAACCCACGAAGAGCGGTGCTGGATGGCGATCGGCCTTTTCATTGTTCAATGACCTGGTGTCGTCGTCGCGCAAGATGCGCCTTCAGACGCTCCGTGACAAGGCCATACGGCTTATGAAAAGCCGCAAGGGCGACAAGGCGGCGATTGCGACGAGTCCCGCCAGAGAGCTTTTGCTGAAGACAAGATCACGCATGTTTGATCGTTCATTTCCCGAGAAGGCGACTCCACGCCGATTGTTTCTCGAATACTGGATATATTCCCCGCATGACTCCGTTCCTGACTGGGACGCGGTGAGGAACGATATGGATGCGGCGTGCGCCGGGGACCGCGAGCTCACCCCCCGCGTCGCCCAAATAAATCATCTCATTCAAACAAACGCGCTGAGCATTGAATATGTAAAAAAAGAGGAGGCTGAGGACCTCTTTTCGTATCCCGAAGACGTTCTGCCGCGTAATTCACGGGGACTGGGCCCCCGAGACGTTGATCGCGTGATCAACGCGCGCCTGATCGTTCGCGTCCGGTTCGTTCAAAAAGTGGATGATCCTGCTGCATGGCTCAAATTTGTGGTGCGTCTTGTGGATCGTTTCCGCGCGGTTACCGAAGGCGTGGTCCAGGATGTCATATCGCACACATTGTGGGGAGAGGCCGAGTGGAAAAAGAATACGAGAGGCGCGTCCACTCGGCGTCTTGACTTTCACATAAACTGCGAGGCTGTGGAAGAGTCCAATGGGTTGTGGATTCACACCCATGGAATGCAGAAGTTTGGCTTGCCTGAACTAGAATTGGAGGCGGTTCCGGCAGAGTTGGCGGTGGAGGCGTCGAGACTGGTGTTCATGATTGCCCAGAGCCTGCTGGACCTTGGCGCCATCCAAGGCAGCCATGCAGGCCCGTTCCATGTGCGATCAGCCCCATACTCATTTACGATCACCATGAGAAGCCCGGACGACGAAGCTCACTTTCCGGGCGGTAGCGCGATCGTATCTGCCTTTGTCACGGGCAGCCCGGCGAAGGGACCCGAGGGCCTGCGGGAGGTTTTGACGCGTATCGGGGCCAACATCGATGCGCACGCGGGCGGCCACGACGCGTCCTCTGACGCCCAAGAAGCCCCAGAAGCTTTGAAAGAAAGGATGTTGGAAGCCCACAGACAGGCTCGGCGAAAGCTTCCGCAGTTCAAGAAGAGTTTTCGCCGCCTCGGCATGAAAGACAATTATGTCCACGCCATTAAAGTCAAATTTGATTCCGAGACTGGCGACCATGAATGGATGTGGGTTTCTCTGAACGCATGGAAAGGGAGGAGCGTCGAGGGGGTGCTCGAAAACGAACCAGTGCTCATAAAGCGACTCCAGAAAGGCAGCCCGGTCAACATCACCGACCAAGACATCTTTGATTGGGCCATTGTCACCGACGGACAACTGCTCGAAGGCGGTTTTACCGAGGCGTTGAGAGCGGATGCTGGCCGCCGCTCTATCGAGGCAACCGTGTGAAACTGCTGGAAGCCTCTCGTGGTTCTCGGAAGTCTTCTCGAACTGGCGCCGCTCTGCACGCCGACACCACTATCATGAAGGGCTGCGACAGCCTTAACCTCCCATTTTGCACTTGCCATATCTGTCTCGCCTGATTAAGTAGTAGCGTCCCAATTGGCAGGGACTGCCTGTCCACGACCGTCCTGCAGGGACGCTATTACACAAGGCTGATCATGCTATGAAAGACCACACAGCAGTCCGAACCGATCAGACCATCGAATCTGATCTCTCGCTTGAAATAGAACAGCGATACCTCGCCTATGCCTTGTCCACTATTGTGTCTCGGGCTTTACCTGATGTGCGAGACGGCCTGAAACCTGTCCACCGCCGTATTTTGTACGCGATGCACGCCATGGGCCTCCATAATACGGCGAAGATGCGCAAGTCAGCCGCAGTGGTGGGCGAGGTGATCGGAAAATACCACCCGCATGGGGATCAGGCCGCGTACGACGCGCTTGTGCGTATGGCCCAGGACTTCAGCCTCCGCTATCCACTCATCGAGGGGTCGGGGAATTTCGGCTCCCTGGACGGGGATTCTCCCGCGGCAATGCGGTACACGGAGACGCGTTTGAGCCAGTTCTCGAACCTGTTGCTCCAGGAGATAGACGAGGAGACAACAGTGTTTCGCCCCACATACGACGCCATGGGGGAGGAGCCCGTTCTATTGCCCGCGGCGGCGCCGAATCTCCTCCTGAATGGGTCGAGCGGCATAGCGGTGGGGATGAGCTGTTCTTTCCCGCCCCACAACCTTTCCGAAGTGATGGCGGCGTGCAGGGCGCTGATCAAGAATCCTCGTCTGGACGTCCAGGCGTTGATGAGCTTTATCAAAGGGCCGGATTTCCCTACCGCCGGGGAGATTCTGGATGAGCCCCAAAGCCTAGCCGAAATGTACCAACAGGGTCATGGCGCCGTGAAAGTAAGAGGGACGTACCAGGTGGAACACCCGTCTCGAAACCGTACGAACATCGTGGTGACGTCCATCCCCTATACGGTGAACAAGGCGCGATTGATCGAGCGGATAGCTTCGCTGATTCGGGACAGGAAGCTGCGGCAAGTCATCGATGTGCGCGACGAGAGTACGCATGAGGTGCGGATAGTCTTGGAACTGAAGTCGGTGGACGTCAATACGGAATCAGTGATGGCCTTCTTGTATAAGCACACGGAGCTCCAAATAAACTTTCCGCTTCAATTCATAGCCATCACAAAAGACGGCATACCCGAACGCCTGGGACTTCATCAAATACTGCGCCAGTTCTTGGATTTCCGATATGACGTCATTGTGGCTCGACTCACCCATCGGCTCAATGTGCTGCAAAAGCGCATCCATTTGCTTCAAGGCTTCGAAATCCTGTTCAACGATCTTGACCTGGCGCTGCGGCTCATCAGAAGAGCAAAGAACAGGCAGGAAGCCTATGAGGCCCTTCGGACCAACTTCCCGTTGGACCACGAGCAGATAGAGGCAATACTCGAGCTGAAGCTCTACAAATTGGTCGGCATGGAAGTAGGGAAAGTACTGGAAGAGCTCGCAGCCAAGAGGAAGGAAGCGGATGAGATCGCAAGAGACTTATCGAGTCCCCAGCGCATCTGGCAAATTATGGATCGCGAATTCACCGCCATTGAAAAGAGATTCGGGGACGCGCGAAGGACTGCGATAGTCGAGCCGGCCAAGGCCTTGGCCATAGATTACCGGCTCGAAGACCTCGCCGAGCATGAGGAAACGACGGTCATCCTCTCCAGGCAAGGGTGGATCCGCAGGATGAAAAGCAGGGTGGAAGACGCGAGCGCCCTGAAATTTCGGGAAGGCGACGACCTCCTTGCCCATGCCAGGTTGGACACGACAGGGACGGTGGCAATCTTTTCCAACATCGGCAAAGTGTATGTCATGCGGGCAACTGCTATTCCAGCGACTACTGGATTTGGCGAACCGCTCAACAACCTGGCGAGCCTCACCGATGGAGAGAGGGCGGTGGGGATGTTGACCTGTTGCCCTGGAGACGCAGCCGGGCAAGAGGACGCCTCAGCGGCCGGCGACAGCCTCGACCCAGCAAGGGGCTTCGCGGAACAACAAACCCTTTTTGACGTGCAAAATGACGACGCCCGCAACAGCGAGGCTGAGGCAGGGAAACTCGGCCGGGGAATCGTCGTCACGACCCTTGGGAGAGGGTTTCGATTTGAGTTGGACGAGGTGTTGACTCCTACGAAACGAACTGGCCGAAAAATGGTTCTCCTCAAACCGGGCGACGCGGTTCAATCAGTGGCGCGAGAGGACGCCCCGTTTCTGGTGATTGCGGCTGACTCAGGCCACGTGCTCAGGTTGCCTTTGGATCGAGCGCCGGTCATGACTGGCCCGGCTCGCGGGGTGCAAATGATGAAACTCACCAAAGGGGCCATGGTCGCGGCGGCCGTGAGCGCCCGAGAAACGGACTGCCTCATGGTCGCCGAGCAGGACGAGGCCATCCATCGCGTTCTAGCGTCGGATATCCGGCTCATGAACCGGGCTGCCGTCGGAAAGAAGAGATTTCCGAGCGTGAAGTCCATGGAGATTGCGCCTGTCGATGCGCCCGCTGAGGGCCGCGCCGCCGAATGACCGACGGTGCGATGGATGCCATTCCGAGAGTTCCAGGCGAATGAGGCCATGATGCAGTCCGGCGTCGATTCACAGCAGAGGCTGACATCAACGGGCGCATCATCGAATTCGTGAGCGCTTTCAAGGAAGCCCGCGATTTCCAGCCATGTTGCTAACTACTGCGCCGCGGACGCCTTGGCCCCGAATGACGGGCGTGGGGAATTCAATCTTGCACTTTTCCGTCGGTTCAGGTACTAGGTTGCCGCGCAAGAGGAGTGAAATGACCCCTCGGTTGGCGAGATGTAGATTTCATCGAGATTTGTGACGAGATTGCTCCGCTTCGCTCGCAACGATACATCTGCAATCTTTTTGTCATAGGGAGCCGTCGAAGGGGACCAAGCGACCCCGGGTCGCATCAAGAGCGCGGAGAGGCCGCTAACGCATCGTGGTTTTCTTCGGTACATCTGTGAACGAGGGCGACAGCGTTTCTCAACATTTCTGTCTTGCGGTTTCGAGGTATGAAGACCAGTTATACAGTGAAGGATATACAGGTTCTCAAAGGGCTGGAAGCTGTCCGCAAGCGACCCGGCATGTACATCGGCAATACCGGCGTTGAGGGACTCCACCAGCTCTTGTGGGAGATCGTCGATAACAGCGTGGATGAGGCCCTTAACGGCCATTGCGACAGCATCGAGGTGACTCTTCGCGCGGACGGCAGCGTCTCGGTAAAAGACAATGGCAGGGGCATCCCCACCGAGGTGCATCCTTCCACGGGGAAAAATACGGTCGAGACGATTTTTTGCAACCTGCATGCAGGCGGCAAATTCGATGAAGATGTCTATAAGGTGGCGGGCGGTCTTCACGGCGTAGGCGCGTCGGTGGTGAACGCGTTGAGTGAAACCATGACCGTCGAGGTTCAGCGCGGCGGCTGCCGATACGTCCAGGAGTTTTCACGGGGCAACCCGACAAGCTCCTTGCGAAAAAATGGACGAGCCGATGGTTCCGGAACGACGGTCACATTTCGTCCCGACCCGCTCATATTTGCCCACAGCGCCTTCTCTCATGACCTGATACGGCAAAGGCTCAAGACAAAAGCCTTTCTCATCGCGGGCTTGTCCATAAGTTTTCGTGATGAAAACACGATGTCAGAGGAGACGTTTCACTACCCCCAAGGCATAAAAGATTTCTTGGAGGACCTGCTCCAAGGCAAGCAAACCCTGGAGAGCCAGCCCATTTATATCAGTCACGGCAATGAGATACGACTAGAAGCGGCCATAACGTGGACAACGGAAACCTCCTGTCACATTCTCTCGTTTGTCAATTCCATACCCACTCCTGCAGGCGGCACTCATGAGACAGGCTTCAAGAACGGCATATCGCGAGCGTTGAAAGCCTATATGGAAAAGAAAAATGGTCTGCCCAAGGGCGTGAAAGGCATCACCGGCGAGGATGTGCGAGAAGGCATGGTCGCAATCCTCTCGGTGTTTCTGCATGGAAACCTTGAATTTCAGGGTCAGACCAAAGACAGACTCAACAGCCCTTTGGCTTCGCAGGTTGAACCAATCCTCAGAAACCACCTGGAGACCTGGCTTCATCAAAATCCAGGTCAAGCCGCAGTCATCGCCAACAGGGTCCTACTCGCCGCCCAGGCGCGTCAGGCTGCACGCGTGGCCAGGGAAGAGGTCGCCAAGAAAAACACATCTCGACGCTTGACCCTGCCCGGCAAGCTCGCGGACTGCTCGCTCTCCTCTCGGGACGCCACGGAGTTGTTTATCGTGGAAGGCGACAGCGCGGGCGGCTCTTCAAAACAGGCTCGCGACCGCACATTTCAGGCGGTGCTCCCCATTCGAGGGAAAATTCTCAATGTAGAGCAAGCGTCTCTGGACAAGCTCCTCGCAAATAAGGAAATCCAAAGCCTCGTCCAGAGTATCGGCGCCAACATCGGTTCCTCTTTCGATTATTCACGGCTGCGTTACGGAAAGGTCATCATCAACACTGATGCAGATGTGGACGGTCACCATATCGCGACGCTTTTGTTGACTTTTTTCTATCGCTATCTTCCCGAATTGGTGCGGCGGGGACATGTGTATCTCGCGATGCCGCCGCTCTACCGAATCACCATTGGCAGCGGCAAGAAGGCCAAGGTGCATTATGTATTTTCCGACGCTGAAAAAGACAAACTCCTGCAATCGCGAAACGGGAAAGAGGTGGAAGTGCAACGCTTCAAAGGACTCGGAGAGATGGATGCGGCGACGCTGAAGAGCACGACCATGGACCCCGCTACCCGGACAATTCTCAGGGTAGGAATTAAGGATGAGGATCGCGCCAACGAAATTGTTGACACCCTTATGGGAAAGGATGTCCGCAAGCGATTTGTGTTCATCAAGGAGCATGCCAAGGAGATTGAACATCTTGATGTGTAACGACCGCAGCGCGCCGCGCTGCGGTTCCCGAATGGCCCTCCGCATTCCACAAGGCGCTCGTTTTGACCTGCCTGTTTCTTGGCCGTCATCCCCCTTTTTCCACTGGCCTCATTCTCATGAAAGTGAGGATTCGCGTAAAATGGATCACGGATCGGGCGGGGAGATACTCGGTCCCAGAATGCATCACGAATGCGGCGAAGCGGCGCTCGTTTGAGGCGCTTTACTCGGCGTCATTTCGAGCGCAGCGAGAAATCTTGGCCCAAAACCAAGATTTCTCAGTCGCTCCCTCTCGCTTCGTTCGAGTCCGGCTCCTTTCGAAATGACAAAGGGTGCGATTCTGGAGAAGGCTGTCGTGGTTTTCGATGACCGCGTACCCAGGGCGTTGCCCTGGGCTATTGTATTGCGCCCCGCAGGAGCGGGGCTAAAGCCCCCTCTCGCGATGCCCACGTAGTCTTGAGGTTCGTGGATAAGCCGGTCATTTCGAGTATTCCCACCCTCTCATTTACCTGAAAATGCCACAGTCCCTATCAGAACGGTATTTTCGTCTCCCGTTGCGACCCCCTTGTCATGGGAGTTCGACAGAAATTTCGAGAAAGTATGAGGAACGGCATGCATCCCTGGTCACCTCGAGGATGATGAATCCAAAGGCGGCGCTTGTTGTAAGCGGCCATTTTTCGGAGGCGTCCTTGCCTGCCAATAGTTGTTCCGTGGGGCAGAGCCCCTGCTCAGCGGTTTGCGCCGGTCTTTTTCGGGGAGGTCTGTAAGGATTCCAGAACGGACTCGATCATTCTTTTCGTCGCGCCGTTTTTTTCCGCGGCGGCGGCTTCTTTAAGCAGCGGAATGACTTTTTGAGGATCGTGGGCGCCTGCGGTTCTGAGGGCGTTAATTGCGGCGGTTCTTACCCGCTGGTCCTGATCGTGCAATGCCTTGTTTACGGCGCTGAGCGCCTGGTCCGACAGAGGCTCATACATGACGACAGCGCCGAGGGCCGTGTTCCTCACACGAATATCCGGATCTTCAGTCAATGCAATAAAACTGGGCAGCGCGGAGACGCCCTTTTGGCCGAAGCTCCTTATGACAGACAATGCGAGCAGCCGGTTTTCGGGATCGGGGTCTTTGAGCACCTGAGTCAACGGCTCCATCAGCAATTCTGCCTTTGATTTGAACCTCATGAGGCGTATCAAAGCCTCCTTGCGGCTGGCTGACGTGGAATCGAGGAGGGCCTTTTTAAGGATAGGCAGCGCATAATCCCCGGTGGCGTCGAGGACGGTCACTGTTTCTAGAATGTCCATTTTTGTCCGAGCGTTCGCCCGGTCAAACAGCGCAACGATATTTGGAAGCGCGGGAGCGGCATGCTCCTTCATCTGGCGGAGGATATTCAATGCGTAGCCCTGGGTCTTGGCGTCGCCATTGTCCAAGACATGGACAAGACCGGGCAACACTTTGTGGGGAGTTGCGTTCCCTATGATGCCGAGCGCTCGGGCCGCCGAATTTGCGGTCTCCTGATATGAGTTGGAAAGGGCTTGAAACAAGAGAGGGATGTCTTGCTCATTGGCCATTCCGAGTTCGGCCAAGGCGATCCGCGCGTTCAATTTTATCTGTTCGTCATCATCCTTGGCGAGTTGCTTGAGGGTTTCCGGGACGCCTTCCGCGTCCTTGCCTATTCTCCCCAGGGAGAGGATCGCAGCTATGCGCACCGATTTGTCTGGATCGCCAAGGCATGCCTTGAGCGGGCCGATGGTTTTGTCCGCTTCTTTGGTAAAAAAGCCGAGGGCCTCGGCCGCATTTTTGCGAACCTTCGCCACGGGGTCTTTCAGCGCTTCCACGAGAGGCGGAACTGCCCTCGCCGACTTCGTTCAGCTACATCCAAGCTCGAACGCGGCGTTTGCCCTCACTTCAGGATCAGCGCTCTTCAAGTCCTTGATATACTGATCCGTTGACGATTCCGCCCACGCCTGGACCGTAAAAATCCCTATAAAAAAAAGGAATAGAAAAGCAGTCTTGATTCTGCGCACGGTCATAAGCCCTTCTCGTTCTCGAGCACTTCTCTTTTTTTCTTTTCGAGGTAATCTCGGTCAATCTTCAGGAATCCTTTTTTCCCAAACAGGGCGAAGCGGAGCCATTGGGCGCCAAAATAGAGCAACGCCACATCATCGGTTCTGATCTTCTCTATGATGTCGTCATCCACGTGAAATTTCTGCAAGAACGTGCTGTCGAAAATGAATTCCCTGAAGCGGTCTGCGTCATAGAGGGCCATGAGGATCATATCCTGCATCCGTGGGTCTTCGATGCGCGTCTCCCACACAAGGTCTGCAGCCATGACGTCTTTCAGGTTGTGATCCAATTCATCGTATTCTGTGAGTCCCTGGTCCTGGCGCCAGGATTCCACAGTCCATTTCTTCGTCATAGTCAAACCATGACATGCGTCGCGTGAAACGATGAAGGAATATTCCACGCCCTGCTCCGTGTCCAATGGATATAACCGACACGAATACGGCCTATTTTCATAGACGCTGCATCCGTTGTCTTTTACAAAGGGACACTTCTTGTCCGCATCTGTTCCCATTCTGAGAATCACGGCGGGCATCCCGCCCTGACGAGTGACCACCCTGTGGGTATATTGCTCGAGAAAATCCGTGGAACTCATTTCCAAGGCAGAGCGAAGTCGAAGCACGTCCAAAGGGCTCAGGAAGATGGTGACGTCTCTGCAGCACGTATTAAAGCAATCTATTCCTGGTTTGCATTCGAAGCAAAAGTCGTCGTCCCACGTCATGCAGGGGCGGCCTTGCTCATGTCCGTCTCTTATTTTCATGTATTTTCCTTTTCCGAGGCTTTTGCTTTTTGCGCTTTATCCATGAGATGGGAGACCCTCTTGATGTTCTCTCGCGCCATTTTGTTTTCCGGGTCCAATTCTATTGTTTTTTGCCAGCATTCCAATGCCTTTTCAGGATACCCAAGGAGCTCGTAGGCCTTGCCCTTCTGATGATGGGCTCCAATATAATCAGGCCGCACAGAAGCTGCTCGACTGAAGCAACTTAAAGCCATGGAGAAATCTTTTTTACTCAGGAGGTAAATCTGTCCCATGTTATAGAAGGCTTCCGCAGCGGCGGGATTGAGTTCCACGCATCGCTGGAACGTCTCCAACGCCTTGTTTTCCTCTTTCATAAAGGTATAGGCAATCGCTAAATTGAAGTAGATGGCCGCGTTTTGGGGTTCGAGCGCAGAGGCGCGCTGGAGCCTTTTGGCGGCGTCGCTGAAGCGTTCTTCCTCCATGGCGCTTAAGGCTCGCCTCATCTGGATATTCGCTTCGAAGACATTTTCATCGAGACTGCCCTCCTGGATTTGCTGAATGGTTTGCAAGAGGACGTCCACGCGCATCGCAGACATGTCGTTCGGCGTCAAACTCTGATACGCCCGAAACGCCTCGCAGGCCTCGTCCCATTGTTTGCAGCGCGCCTTGGATACCGCATACCGATAGGTCAGGACCCCGCGGCGCGTTTTGGGACATGTTTCGAGGGCTCTTTCGTAGGCTGCGGATGCGCGCCAACAATCATCCATGCCGTCATAACACGCGGCAATTGCCTCGAAGATTGTGTGGGGCGCTTTGGAAGAGGGCAGGGCTTTTTCAAAAAGCGAGAGGGCCTCCTCCCATTTTCGTTCGCTGAGTTTTTTGTACGCGGTCGCCAGCAGCTCGGATGTGAGGTCGTCATCGAGGCTGGCTGCGTCGGCGTCCCTCATGCAGCATTTTTTGTATTTAAGGCCGCTGCCGCAGGGGCAGGGATCGTTTCGTCCGATGGGCTGATTCATCATGCAACACTCCTGGCTAAGGGCTCTATCTGCCCAGAATTCCCTATCATACGAATGCAAGGCTGGCAAGCCTGGTCGGGATACGGAAGTTAACCTTCAGTTTCTGCTGAAAAAAAACCTTGACTTTAGGAACGATACCTGATTAAATCTAGCATTCCATTATTGCTTCGGCCGTATCTAGGACCGAAACGCACCCTGTGTATTAGTGAAATGGCTCCTTACCAATCGATGAATATTGGGACGTTCACCGTATTTTCAACAAAGGCATGAAGGTCGTATTGTCTGGCAAGCTAGTGGAAATACGAGGCGTCCTGGGAAAAAGTTTTTCGGGGGACTATTGGACAAGAGGATTGTCAAGAAATTTGGGGTATCGAAAGAGGGAGAATTTTCGGCGCCCTAAAAGGGCAGCAGACAGGTACTGAAAGACAGGAAAGGAGGAAACTCTGCAGTAAACCGTTCACAAACGCGGTCTGGGTCATTAACCGTTCATAAAAAACTCAATCTATTTTAGGAGGTTGGTTCATGCCAAGTTACGTAATTTTGGAGAAGTGTGATGGATGCAAGGGTCAGGACAAGACCGCTTGCATGTACATCTGCCCCAATGACCTCATGGTTCTCGACAAAGAGAAAATGAAAGCCTTTAACAGGGCCCCTGAAATGTGCTGGGAGTGCTACAACTGCGTGAAGATTTGCCCCCAGCAGGCGATTGACGTAAGAGGCTACGCAGACTTCGTGCCTATGGGCGCATCCGTGGTTCCTCTGCGCGGTTCAGAGGACATTATGTGGACCGTCAAGTTCCGCAGCGGCATGGTAAAACGGTTCAAGTTCCCCATCCGGACCACTCCGGAAGGATCGGCCAAGCCTGACGGCGGATTTGGCGAGGTAACGACCGACTTGGCAAGCCAATGCTTGTATAATGAGCCGGATGCCTTGAGACTCAAAGAACTGCCCACGATCAAGAAGTAATCCTGAGGAGGAAATAATAATGGCGAATTTCGAGACTGTCGAAGTAACCACTGATATATTGATCTGTGGTGGTGGAATGGCAGCATGCGGCGCGGCCGTGGAGGCTTCCTATTGGGCCCACAAGAACGGCCTCAAGGTGACCCTCGTGGACAAAGCGGCCATGGATCGGTCCGGCGCAGTGGCCATGGGGCTTTCTGCTATCAACCAGTATGTTGACATCAACAGCGGAAACAACACTTGCGAAGACTATGTTCGGTACGTGAGAAACGACTTGATGGGCATCACCCGTGAAGACTTGGTGTATGACATTGCTCGTCACGTGGACTCTACCGTCCATCTGTTTGAAAAATGGGGTCTTCCCATTTGGAAGGACGAAAAAGGCAACTATGTGCATGAAGGCCGCTGGCAGCTCATGATCAACGGCGAATCCTACAAGGTGATCGTTGCGGAAGCGGCAAAGAACGCGCTGACGCAGCGCGGGGGCGAATATTTCGAGCGCGTGTTTATTACCCATCCGCTCATGGACGGCGACCGGATTGCAGGCGCAGTCGGTTTCAGCACCCGTGAAGAAAAGTTCTATGTATTCAAGGCCAAAGCGGTTCTGGCTGCCATGGGCGGCGCGGTTCACGTGTTCAAGCCGAGAAGTTCAGGCGAAGGTCTTGGCCGGGCATGGTATCCCCCCTGGAACTCTGGCTCCAGCCTGTACTTCACCTTGATGGCTGGCGCTGAGCAGACCTGTCAGGAAGTTCGCTTCATCCCAGTCCGTTTCAAAGACGCGTACGGGCCGGTGGGCGCGTGGTTCTTGCTGTTCAAGTCCAGAGCGACAAATGCAATGGGCGGCGAGTACATGGTGGAGCGCAAGGACGAGCTGGACAACTGGGGTAGCTATGGAAAAGTGAAACCCATCCCTGCGAACCTGCGCAACTATCTGGGCATGCTGGACGAGCTCGAAGGCAAAGGTCCCATCTACATGAGGACCGAAGAAGCCATCCAGAAGATCGCCGAAGAATACAAGGACGACCAGAAGGCTTACAAGAAGAAGATGAAAGAGTTGGAGGCCGAGGCGTGGGAAGACTTCCTGGATATGACCATCTCCCAGGCTATCCTGTGGGCAGGCACCAACGTGCAGCCTGAGGAAAAATCGTCCGAAATCGCGGCAGCCGAGCCATATTTCATCGGATCCCACTCAGGCGCGTCAGGGGCATGGGTAAGCGGCCCGAAGGACCTTGCGCCGCCCGAGTATTTCTGGGGCTATGAATATATGTCAACCGTGAAAGGCTTGTTCTGCGCGGGCGACGCGTCAGGCGCTTCCAGCCATAAATTCTCGTCGGGGTCCCATGCTGAGGGCCGCGCTGCGGGGAAGTCCATGGTGCGGTTTGTGGTTGACAACAACACGCAGCCGAACGTGGACCCGGCGCAGGTGGCAGCGCTGAAAGAGAAGACCTTGAAGCCGTTGGACATCTTTGCAGCCCATGGGGCAAAATCCAGCGACCCCAACATCAACCCCGAGTTCATGAAACCGAAAATGTTCATGTTCCGTCTGCAGAAGATCATGGATGAGTATGCAGGCGGCGTGAGCGCGGCCTTCCGCACCAACAAGGCCAAACTGGAGAGAGCTCTCGAGCTGCTCAACTGGCTGAAGGAGGATTCGGAGAAACTGGCCGCTGAAGATCTGCATGAACTCATGAGATGCCATGAGAACATCCAGAGGATGTATCAGGCCGAGGCTCACGTGCGGACCATCCTGTTCCGCGAGGAGACCCGTTGGCCAGGATACTACTTCCGAAGCGACTTCCCGAAACTCGATGAAGAGAATTGGAAATGCTTCGTGAACTGCACCTACAAGAACGGTCAATGGGAGATGAAGAAAGTACCCATCATCTCGATAGTTGACTGATCCGTAAAGGGCTAAGACAAAACTCCGGGCGGTTGTCTCAAGGCCCCCGGAGTTTTTTCAAGATCATAACGATACGTGAAGAAACATAGAACTCGAAAAAAATCGCAATAAGTATTTACAGACATAACTTTTCTTGAGAGGAAGCACGAATCGGTCTTGATTCAGTCTTTCATTTCCGTGGAAACGGCAACCCACGGAATTTCCGTTAACTCCTCTTCTTTAGAGGGGAAGACCTAAAGAACGAACATGGCGCAATTCGTGATCGCTTTCGAGAACTGCGAGAAAGATATGCAAGGGAGGAACCATGCCTAACGATAAGACAGTGCTTGTAGTTGGCGGCGGAATTAGTGGAATTACTGCAGCGGTAGAAGCCGCGGAAGCCGGGTGCAAAGTGATCTTGGTCGAAAGGCTCCCCTATCTTGGCGGCCGGGTCGCCCAGCTCAACAAGTATTTCCCAAAACTGTGTCCTCCCACATGCGGCCTGGAAATCAATTTCAGGAGGATTCGTCGAAATCCTGATATAACTGTCCTGACGCTTGCCCAGGTGGACAGCATTTCAGGTTCGCCGGGGGCCTACAAAGTGAAGGTCACGGTCAAACCACGCTATGTCGATGATCACGCCTCGACGACTCACTGCGTTCAGGACTGTCCGGTAGAGATTACCAACGAATTCAATTACGGGATGGACAAGACCAAGGCTGTCCGTCTGCCGTATGAAATGGCGTACCCCATGAAGCTCGTGGCAGACGCAGAGGCGCTGAACAAGGTGAAAGGTACGCCCGCATTTCAGGAATTTGTGGAATCTTGCAAGGCCAAGGGCATCACGATAGACCTCGACGCGAAGCCCCAATCCCTGGAATTGAACGTTCATTCCATCGTCTGGGCGACGGGCTGGAAGCCCTATGACGCGACGAAATTAGAGGCGTTGGGGTTTGGCAAGTGCGCGAATGTTATTACGAATGTGATGATGGAACGACTGGCTTCAGTGGGAGGACCCACCAAAGGTCACATCGTCAGGCCTTCTGACGGGAAAAAGGTCAACAGCCTTGCCTTTGTGCAGTGCGCGGGGTCAAGAGACCGCAACCATCTTCCCTATTGTTCGTCCATTTGCTGCCTGGCCTCCCTAAAGCAGGCCACCTATTTGAGGGAATACAATCCAGATGCGCAGGCTCACATCTTCTATATAGATCTAAGGGCGTACGGACGTTTTGAATACTTCTTCGACAAGGTGCGCAAGGACGACAAGATTCTGCTCACCAAGGGAAAAATCGTGAATATCACCGAGGATCCAGCGACAAAAGACGTGATCCTCGAAGGTGAAGATATATTGTCAGGAACGAAGATACGGCGGACATTCGACATGGCGGTTCTTGCGGTGGGAATGCAGCCGAACACGATGGAAGAAAAGGTTCCTATATCTGGGGTTCAGTACGACGAATTTGGGTTCGTGGCGTCGGACGAAGGGATCCATCCCGCGGGGTTGACGCGTAGGCCAATGGATGTGGGGACGTGTTTGCAAGACGCTACAGGGGCCGCATTAAAAGCCCTTCAAGATACGTTGGGGAGGTAGGTCCATGGACCATAAGATAGGAGTATATATCGATACGGGTTATGGTATAGGCGAAGCCCTGGATATAGAAGCCCTCATGGCGGTGGCCAATGACGAGTTCAACGTTGCGGTATGCAAGGCGGACTCGTATTGGAGCGAGCCGGACAAACTCGAGGTGATCAAGAAAGACGCTTCGGAACATGGGCTCACCGCCGTGGTCATCGCGGGACCTTCTCCAAGACTGTTTCAGCAGGAGTTTACCTTCGAGGGCCTTATCACGGAACGAGTGAACTTGCGTGAACACGTGGTGTGGTGTCAGCCGCCCAATAATGAGGATACCCAGATGCTGGCAGAGGATTATCTGCGGATGGGCATCACAAAGGCCTCGAAGTACGAAGATCGCGCGCCGTTCATCGAGCCTGTGGAAAAGGCGATCTTGGTAATTGGGGGTGGTATGACGGGGCTGACCGCGGCGCTAGAAGCGGCAAAGGCGGGCTACCAGGTGTATTTGGTGGAGAAGGAACCCCACCTGGGCGGCTGGGCAAACCGCTTCCACAAGGTGTTTACCGGGAAGCCGCCCTATGATGAGCTGAGCGACCCGCCGATCCAGGACAAGATAAAGGCCGTCCAGTCCCATGAGAAGATCAAGGTTTTCACCGGCCACAGGGTATATAAGATATCAGGGGCGCCGGGAATGTTTGACGTTATGATCAGGCCCGATGGTCCTTGGATCGAAAGATTGGTGCAAAAACAAAACGAATGGCTTGCGGCAAAGAAGGCCAAAGAAGCGCAGGATAAAGGCGAACCAGAGCCCGCGAAATCTTCGCAGGAGGAGGTAGCCGTTGTGGTGGAGGAAGAGCCCGAACCTACCGATTTTCCGTTCGAGCAAGTGAGAGTTGGCGCGGTGGTCTTGGCGGCAGGGTGGCGGCCGCAGGACGCTTCTGTCTTTGAAAATTTAGGATATGGCAAATATCCGGATGTGATCACCAATGTGCAGATGGAGGAACTCGCGGCCAAGGGGAAGATCCGAAGACCATCAGACGGCAAAGAGGTCTCTTCCGTGGCTTTTATAGAATGCCTCGATGAAAAGACCGACCATCCATGGCTTTTCTCGTCGGCGGTCGGGTGTTTAGTGGCGCTCAAGCAAGCGCAATATGTGCGCAAGAGCAATCCTGATGGTCGCGCCTATCTCTTTTACGACAATATGAGGGCTCCTGGCCAATACGAGAAATTCTATCAGACCATGCAGGACGACCCGGGCGTATTCTTGTCCAAGGGCATGCCGGAGAGCGTGACCAACGGAGGGGCTGGTCTGGACTTAATTGTCAAGGACACCCTCTTAGGGGAGCGAGTGAGACTGAGTGTGGATTTGGTGGTGCTGTCCACGGGTATGGTTCCCATGACCCAGGACTCGGCCATCGTCAACCTTCAGTATAGGCAGGGACCGTTCTTGCCGGTCAACCCCTACGGCTTCAATGATTCTCATTTTATATGCTTCCCGTATGAGACTCAGCGGACGGGCATTTATACGGCAGGGTGTGTCAGACAGCCAATGGATTTTGCAAGCTGCGAAATGGACGCAGCAGGAGCGGCGCTGAAGGCAATACAATGCGTTGAATTAGTATCCCAGGGCAAGGCCGTTCACCCGAGAGCCGGAGACGAGTCCTTCCCGGACATATTCATCACGCGTTGTACGCAATGCAAGCGATGCACGGAAGAATGTCCCTTCGGCGCATACGACGAAAAGCCGGATGGAACTCCGATGCCCAATCCCACCCGTTGCCGGCGCTGCGCAATATGTATGGGGTCGTGTCCAGAGCGAATCATTTCATTTCGAGACTACTCGGTGGACATGATCGGCTCTATGGTCAAGGCCATCAATGTCCCGGATGAGTACTCGGAAAAACCGAGAGTCGTGGTCTTTATCTGCGAGAACGATGCGCTCCCCGCGATCGATATGGCAGGCATCAATAGACTCCAGTACAGTCCATTCGTGAGGTTTATCCCCTTGCGATGCCTCGGCAACATCAACATGGTCTGGATCGCGGATGCATTGTCCAAGGGTATCGACGGGATCATGCTCATCGGATGCAAGTATGGAGACGACTATCAATGCCATTTCGTAAAGGGCAGTGAACTGGCGGCATACCGCATGGGGAAGATCTCTGAGACGCTCCAGCGGCTGGCGTTGGAGTCAGAACGCATTCGAGTCCACCAACTCGCCATAGACGAGTACATGACAATTCCGAAGCTTGTGGACGATTTCATGGAAACGCTTGCACAGTTCGACCCGAACCCCTACAAAGGCTTTTAAGGAGACGAGACCATGTCCAAGGAATTGGTTGCCAAACCTGATTTGCAGTTTATTCAGGACCTCATTGCTGCGGGAGGCGGAGACCTCAAGAAGTGCTATCAATGCGCCACATGCTCGGTCGCCTGTCGTATTGCGCCGGACAACAATCCATTCCCTCGCAAGGAGATGATCTGGGCTCAATGGGGACTCAGAGATAGGCTTATGAATGACCCTGATGTGTGGTTATGCCATCAATGCAACGACTGCTCGACTCAATGCCCCCGCGGCGCGTACCCGGGCGATGTCTTGAAAGCGGTGCGCAAGATGGTCATCCAAGAGAACTCGTGGCCTTCTTTTCTGGGGAAGCTCGTGGGGACGCCGGCGATGTTTGTGGTCGCCATTGCGATTCCTATTGTGGTCGTGCTGGCCATCGTGTTTGCCAACAAGGGTTTCACGTTCCCACAGCCTGTCAAGTACGGAATGTTTATCGACTACATGTACATTCAGGTGGTATTTACGCTGGCGCTCTTATTTGCGGTCGTATCCATGATCCTTAGCCTCAAGAAATATTGGGCCAATTTGGAAGCCAACAACCCCCTCGGAATAGGAGGCGCTCGAAAAGGGTTTGTACCGAGTCTCATAGAAGCGCTGGGAGAGATACTTCCGCATACGACGTTCAAGGATTGCCAGGCAAACAACATACGCTACGCGGCCCACCTCATGGTTTTTTGGGGTATGCTGGGGCTGTTGATCACAACGGCCATTGTGGCCTTTAACATCGATATTCTGCATATTGCCCCGCCGTCTCAAAATGGCCCGGGCACTATCCCCATCAAGATATTAGGAAATGTGAGCGCCATTGCATTCGTATTGGGGCTGGCCATCATGCTGGTCCGGCGATTGACCGCGCCTGAACAGGCCGGCGGAAGCTCTTACTTTGATTGGTTTTTTCTGTTCATCATCTGTGGTACAGGCGCGACAGGCGTCTTGACAGAGCTGCTTCGGTACTCAGGGACCCCTGCAGGGGCCTATATCTTGTACACCATTCATCTCATGTTTGTCTTAGCGCTGTTCATCTATCTGCCTTTCTCTAAATTTGCCCACCTTGGTTATAGGACCATAGCCATTACGTGGTCAAAGGCTGCCGGCCGAAATGTGACGCTGCCTGTGCAGCCGAAATTTGTGCCTGCTCCAGCGGATGTACCTGCGAGCGAAGAGGCGGCGAGCTAAACCACGGCAAGATTCTGACGTTCATAGCGAAATAACGGGAAAGGGCATTCATTGACGAATGCCCTTTCATTTTCCCCCTCCTCCTCAAACCGGAGAAACGACTACCAAATTGATTCACTCTACCAATTTCGTCTGCGCCTTGTCCTCTCAGGGCTATAGTCTTACGACGCTTGGGCTGTTTTTCCGTTTGGTTGAAGGTAGGGCAAAGAGCGTGCCACATTGAGATAAACGTATGTCACTGAAATTTGGCTAGGTTTTCGAGGCATGGCCTCAAGGCTGGTCGGGGGGAGGGACAAGAAATGTCAGTCTGAAGAGGTCGCT
This sequence comes from Desulfomonilaceae bacterium, assembly GCA_049969795.1. Lineage (GTDB taxonomy): Bacteria > Desulfobacterota > Desulfomonilia > Desulfomonilales > Desulfomonilaceae > JAUPKT01. The sequence goes on along the minus strand of JBMFOE010000015.1, from coordinate 47,548 downwards.
CTATGTATCATCTTGAATTTACGAATAATCAGCTTGTCAACAATCTTGACATCTTGTAACAATTTTTTGCGCATGGAAGCTGTCCCGCGGTTGTCCTCGAAAATCATGAATGCGCCAGCGTTCTGCCTAATCATTGGTATGAGCTGAGATTGGGTCGAAGCCTGCGGCTTGTCGGAATGACAGGAAAGAGGGCAATGGAAGGTGATTGCGAGTGAGGCGCAGCGGTCTTCGCATACCACTTCTCGAAACTTCTGTCGGAATGAGGCGAACCGCGGCATGAATACGATGACTTTCAAAGTCTGCTTCACGGCGAAGACATAATCAATGAGTACCCTCACTGTGCTTGCTTTGTCATGGCGGACTCCATCCGGCATCCAGGAAACTCGTCATGGATTCCCACTTGCGTGGGAATGACATGCACCGGGACAACAGCGCATTTCGCGATTATTTACGAGAATAGCTACAATGACTTTTGAGAAGAACCGAATCATTCCCAATCGCCCGCCGGTGCGTCATTTCGAGGGCAGGGAGCTCTCTTGCGTGTACTGGAAGATTGCTCAGTCGCGAGGCCTCGCACATTCGTCCGGCCTCGCTCCTTGGAAATGACAAGAGTTGATTCTTCATGGCTGCGGGATATTCAAACGTACTCGCCCACGTTTCATTCGGCAAGACCGGCTTCATCTCTCATGGCGCGGCGCTTCAGCCGTACGTCCGATAGAGCGAGGTCCATATTCACTGATCTCGGAGTCTGAAAACGCTACGGCCCTACGATGCATACCGATATGGTGGCGCCGCCGGGCGTGCCGCCAAGATTGTGGGCGAGGCCGAGGCCTGGGTTTTTTACTTGGCGAGGTCCTGCCTTGCCTTGGATTTGTTTATAGAGTTCATAGATCATCCTCAAGCCGGTTGCTCCGATAGGGTGGCCGAAACATTTCAATCCTCCGTCCATATTGACCGGAAGCTCGCCCGTTAATTCAAAAGTTCCCGCCTCGATGTCTTCGCGGCATTTGCCTCTCTGTGAGAACTGCAGATCTTCGTAAATGATGGCCTCGGTGATGGAAAAGCAATCGTGGACCTCGGCCATGCTGATTTCAGCTCGAGGATTCTTGACGCCTGCTTGTTCATAAGCGCCCTGGGCAGCCCGAAACGTCTCCTTCACGGATGTCCAGTCATGTTTTGGGTTCATATAGCCTTCTGAGGGGCCGACGGCAATCTGGACGGCCTTCACGAATACCGGGTCCGGTCGGAAGCTTTTTGCAAGGTCTTTGCGAACGAGTATGGCTGCGGCTGCGCCGTCGCTGACTCCGCAGCAATCGAACAGTCCCAAGGGCCATGCGATAATAGGGGCTTTAAGTACCTGCTCTACCGTAATCTCCCTGCGAAAATGGGCTTTTGGCGACATTGTGCCGTTGTGATGATTTTTGACCATGATTTTTGCCAGCATTTCCCTACCTTGTTCCGGAGTCAAGCCGTACTTGTTGAAATAGCTTGTAGCCATCATGGCGAAATGCCCTGGAGCAGTGAAATTACGGCTTCGGAAGGTATTTGGCGCAGTGGATACCAACCCCATGGCAATGTCGTCCGTGGGGAGTCCGCTATACCCGGAATCCTTGAGTTTTTCCGCGCCGACGGCCAACACGATGTCGTACGCGCCGGATGCGACGGCGTAGGCCGCGTTGCGGAAGGCGTCAGATGCGGTGGCGCACATGTTTTCCAGGCGCGTCACTGGTTTGTAATCGAGTTTCAGGGTGGTAGCGAGGGGCTGACTGGGCGCGGGAATATTAGACCAGTAGGATCCCATCCACACAGCCTGAATGTCCATGGGATCGATGCCCGCATCCTCGTACGCTTCATAGACCGCCTCGATAACAAGATCATCAAAGCTCTTGTCCCAATTTTCACCGAATTTGGTGCAGCCCATACCGACTATTGCCACTTTGTCTCTTATAGTTTCCATTGTTTTGGTTGACCTCCGATCATATTGTTTTGGGACGGAAGGCGCGGCGCGTCACCGTACTGGCCGCGACTTCCACCAATAAACCTGGACGCCCTCTGTGCAGCGAAATTTGCGAAAAGTCATTTCTACGGGCATGTTTATGGACACGGCTGAAGGATCTCTATCGGTAAGGTCCAGCATCATCCTTCCGCCGCCCTCAAAATCCACAGCAGCCAGCGTGGTCGGCGGATCGAGGGATACTGCGAGGTTGTCGTGGGAAAAGGTCGTAATCCGGCCTTGCTTGTCTGCAAAAGGATACAGCTCGTACTCATCCTTTGCGCGGCATTCCATGCATATCCTTTGGATAGGGTACTGCACCGTTCCGCACTTTTTGCATTTTGATCCATACAGTGCGAGGCCTGACAAGCGGTCTCGGTGCAGGGCCGCGGCAGATGCTGGCTCGGTCTTGGGTCTCATGGGCGGCTCGGGATGCACAAGCTCTCTCCAGCGGAGATACCTTTGATAGGTCGTATAGCCCTTTGAATTGATCATCCTGGATACAGTCTGTTTTTGCTTATAGTCTTCTATTGCCTGGGTCACGGTGAGCGCCATGACGTCGCAGCCGTCCCCATAGTTCACCCACAGGAGACGATCGCCTGGGCTGCTCTGATCCAAAGTCGCAGCCAACAAGGCCAGAGAATGGGCCGAACCGAGATTGCCCAAGGCGCCCCATAATCCATCAGAACATTGAGTCTTGGGATCGAATCCGGCCAGCTTTGCCGCAGAGGCGAGGTAGGTAGGGTTGGGCGCCGAGAAAACCGCTTTGGCAAAGTCGGCAGGCGTGAGGCCAAACGAGGCCAATGCCTGCTTTACCGCCATCGGGACGACCCTGGTGTAGCCGACTTCTCTCACGAATCTATCTTCCCAGGACCGCACAAAGCGCTCGTTGACCGGCCTATATACGTCGTACAATTCGTTGTACATGGTGTAAGAGGCGTCGATGGTAGCCAAAACATCGCCCTCCCCGATCAACATTGCCGCCGCGCCATCGCCGAATTCTAGTTCTCGAGCGCCGTTTGGCATGCCAAGTCTCATATCAGACGCGCATACCAACACATTCCCCGCCGAATGAGCCTTGACGAAATTCACCGCCAGCCCCACTGCATTGGTGCCTGCGCGTAATGTGCCGCCGACGTCCAGCGTGAAGGCATTATCAGGAAGATCGAGGACTGCGGCCGCCAATGCGGCGTTTTGCTTCTCTGCATACGGCAGCGTCGTGGACGCCACAAACAGCGCGGCAACATCCTTTGCATTCTTATCCTTGAGACATGAGCGGCCTGCTTCCACTGCCATGGTCAATGCGTCTTCGTCGAAATTGGCCGCCGCCTTCTCCCCAGGGAGCTGGTAGCTGCCCCAGAATTGACCAATATCCCCTCGTTTGAGGCGATAGTAGGGAAAATAAACTCCATATGATGTTATGCCTGGCATGATACCTCCAAAAAAAATTCAATGGTTATTCGGTCTGGGCGGTCTGCTTGTTTACATAGGCCTTGTAGATGGGATCGTTTTCTTTCAGCTCTCTTCGCATGACCTTTCCCACGAGGGTCTTGGGTATTTCGTCTATAAACTCTATGTACTTGGGTACCTTGTATCGAGCCATGTTGGCGCGACACCATTCGATTAATTGGTCTTCAGTCATCCTCCCCTTATATTTTTCCGTGAGAACAACCCAGGCCTTGATGGCTTCGCCGGTCTCCGGGTCTGGCAGACCTGCCACCGCGACTTCATGGACGCATTCGTGCATCCCCATGAGCTGCTCTATCTCTGTTGGAAACACGGAGTTCCCTTTGACCTTGATGAGTTGCTTTTTCCTGTCATTGAGAACTACCCTGCCGTGTTGGTCCATGTACCCGATGTCGCCTGTATAGAGCCATCGCTTGCCGTCAATTACCCTGACCGCGGCAGCTGTCTCGGATGGATTGTCTAGGTAGCCCTGCATCACGGTGGGGCCCGTCACCACGAGTTCCCCACTCTCTCCGATGGGGAGCTCTCGATCACCGGTCTCCATGTCCATGATTTTCCATTCAATTCCTGGCAGAGGCAATCCTATGGTGCCTGTGGTCTGAATCGCTCCGAGGGCGCCGCCCGAAACTACGGGAGATGCCTCAGAAAGCCCATAACCTTCCACAAGCATGGCGCCTGTGGCTTTTTCGAAGCGCTCTTTGACGTTCCTGTGCAGGGACCCCGCCCCGGAAATACAGCCTCTCAGTTTCTTGGCCACTGGATATTTTGAGATATGCGGAAAATCAGCCATACGCTGAAAGAGCACTTCGGCGCCAGGGTAGTATGTCTGGTGGTCCGGGGCGAACTCGGCGATGGCCTTCAATAGTTCCTCTGTTTCAGGAGGACGCGGGAACAGCATCATGCACATTCCACTGTGTATCACCGTGTTCATGACCGCGGTCATGCCGAAGGAATGAAAGAGGGGCAATATCCCGATCATGAATGCGCCCGGCTCCTTCATCCAGACCCAGAGGCTCACTTGAATAGCGTTTGACACGCAATTGAAATGAGAGAGCACCGCTGCTTTCGGCACGCCGGTCGTTCCGCCGGTCATGATGTAAGTCGCGGTGTCAGTCGGCTGCACCTCGTGTCTGAGGTTCATCGGAGGGGTTCTTAGAAGGTCCAGGAACTTGATGGAGTTGGGAGGTACAGGTCCTGTGGGGATTTTTTTAAGCTTTTTGCCAAGCCATTTCTTTATTGACGAAATATTCAATACATCCACGATATTGGTCGTAATGAATGCGTCGATAGGATATTCATGGGCGACTGGGGCCATCAATGTATTATACAGCGCGTCAAGGATGATGACAGTCTTGGGCTTGGTCAATTTCAGTTCATGCAAGACTTCGCCGGGCTTGTACGTGGGATTTACGCCTGTGACAATCACGCCGAGCTTGGCGCAGGCGTAATAGGCGATGACATACTGAAAACAGCTTGGCAAGGCGATTGCCAGTACGTCGCCTTTCTTGAGTCCCATTTTATGAAGACCGGCGGCAAAACGGTCAACGTGATCGAGGAGTTCGCGATAGGTCATAAACGAATTGAGAAACCAAATCGCATTGTGCTGACCATATTTGTTCACCGCGTCAACGAGCATTTGATAAAGGGTTATATGTGGAAAATCATAATTTTTAGGCACTTGCGGCGGCCAGCCAGCCTCTGGCTGCAACCACGGTTTTGATTCATCTACGTAATACTGGGTTGTCTCTGTCATTGGGCTCTCCTTATACCCAGGCTGCGGCTCGCACTGGCTACAGCGGGGACTCGCAATTGTGATCTCTCCAGAAAGTTTTCACTGAGATTCACAGGAAAATTACCTGGCTTGCTCCTTCTTTTTCTTTCAACGCGTCTGTGATCTGTTGTTTGAGAGAGGTATCGGCGATAGGGATGACTTCGGACAATGGGTTCCCGTGTGCATCGGCGTCGAATTTATACCGGACCACGTATCCCGCCACGACGCAGTATCGGCATCCCCAAAAGCCGCAGCAGGACGCGTCAACCACTGCGTTGCCCACCGCGTAGAGTATGGGGCGGCCGTTCCATTCCAGGATGGCTTCTGCGTCAAACTCGTACCGCGCGCCGATGGAGCGAATTTCCTGTGCTATCTCATGTACGTAAATAGCGCTCATCTTGTTGAAGCCCTCTACACGCCATGGCCGCGCTCAGAGCATTCGGTTCCGATGCGGCGGCCGCATCGAGGTTCTTGTTTCTTGGGAAAATCGACGCCCCAGTTCAGAGGATCTCGTTTCCGCAAAGATCGTGGAAGGTTACGGCAATTCTCGAAAATAATCGTGAATTGCGCTCTTGTCCCGCTGCACGTCATACCCACGAACTCCCGTGACAAGGGGTGTGGCAACGGGAGATGAAAATACCGGTCTGAAAAGAGCGATGAGATTTTCACGTAAAAGTGGGAATCCATCACAAGTTTCCTGGGCGCCGGATCGAGTCCGGCGTAACGCATCAGGCGCTGTGGGGCAGACTCGGAAAGTGATCATATTCACCCCGCGCCGCGTCTCATCCCGACAGACTTTTCGAGAAGTGGTATATCGCTCAGGACACCATCCGTTCACGCCCCGTCCAGAACTTTGCCCTGATAGCCTTCTTATCCAGTTTGCCTAAATTGGTGAGGGGAATCTCATCCCAGAATTCGACGGTTTTAGGCGCGAGCAGACTCCCTTTTCGTTCTTTGACGAATTTGATGAGTTCCTCTTCCGTAGCTGTCATGCCGTCGTGAAGGACCACGATAGCTTTGACCTCTTCTCCCCATTTCTCATGCGGGACGCCCACCACCGCAGCTCCCTTCACTGCGGGATGTTCGAACAGTACGTCCTCGATCTCCCTGGGGAAAATGTTAAAGCCGCCGCTGATAATCATGTCCTTCTTGCGATCGACAATATAGAGAAACCCTTCCTCGTCCTGTTTGGCGATGTCTCCGGTGTGGAGCCAACCGTCAACGATTGTTTCGGCGGTGGCCTGCGGATTCTTGAAGTAGCCGTGCATCATGTTTGCGCACCGCACGATCACTTCTCCGGATTCCCCGGTGGGTACGGGGCTGCCTTTGTCGTCAACGATGCGCACATCGGCATGAAATGTAGGTCTTCCCGCGGAGCTGAATATTTTTCTTTCTCTCTCAGGATCGGAAACGACATGTTCTTCCCTGGAAAGGGCGCTGATGCACATGGGGGCTTCCGTTTGTCCGAAGAGCTGGGTCATGATTGGGCCGAAGGTGGTAATGGCCTGCTTGAGTCGCTCTGGAGCTATTGCAGAGGCCCCATAGATGATGTTTCGCAGACTGCTCACGTCGTATTTTTTAAGGTCCGGATAGTCGAGAAGAATATAAATCATTGTGGGAACAAGGAATGTGGCGGTGACTCTTTGACGTTCGATGGTTTCCAAGAGCAATTTGGGATCGAAATGATCAAGAATGACGCATTTTCCTTTTCTCAACAGCACTGGCAGCATCAGGCAGCCGCCGGCATGGGTAAGAGGCGTCACGTACGCGAAGGTTTCTTCCCATCCAAATCCAAACTCCAACATCTCTATCAACACCGTGTACACCCATGCGCGATGAGACAGCATGACCCCTTTGGGCTTTCCGGTGGTGCCGCCGGTATAATATATGCCGACGAGGTCTTCTGGGTCGATCGCCGGACTTTGAGCCTCTTGCGTGGCATCTTGCAGCAACGTTTGAAGATGGAGATGACCTTTGGGAACAGCCTGAGGATCCCCGCCGATGCAGATGAAATGCTTCACGGATTGAAGCTGCGGCGCCATCTCGAGAACGCGGGAAGTCATGCGCTCGTGGTAAATCAGCGCTGCGCATTCCGCTTGATTCATCATGTAAATATGGTCCTGGGAGCTGAGCAGCACAGCCAAGGGGACTCTTATACATCCCGCCTTCGCGAGGGCGTATTCACAAAAGATGTATTCGGGACAATTCGCCATAAGGAACGCAACGGCGTCGCCCTTAGCCAGCCCTAGTTTTTGCAGGACGGCGACAATGCGAGACGCATTCCGGCCCATATCGTTATAGGTATAAGTCTGGTCGCCCGCGATGATGGCTGTCCTGTCTCCATAAAACTGCACGCATCGATCATAAAGATCTCCTATGGTAAGGCTTATCATCGATATACCCCTTTCTAAGGATTCAATGTGTCGAGTCTGTCAGACTGTTTGGAGAATGGTCACGCTGCACGCAAATTCTTCAGTGGAGACGACTCCGCCGCCATTCTCGACGAGTCCGGTCTTCGCGCCTTCCACTTGCCTTTTGTCAGCCTCGCCCCGCAGTTGGGTCACGATCTCGTTAATCATGGACAAGCCTGTAGCCCCTACGGGGTGACCTTTGGAGACCAAGCCGCCAGAGGTATTAATCGGGAGGGGACCGCCGAGTCGCGTGGCTCCTGATTCTACGAACTTTCCTCCTTGCCCGCTGGGGCAGAAGCCGAGCATCTCAGCTTGATAGATCTCGCAAAACGAGGTGGCGTCATGGACTTCGGCGACGTCAACTTGGGCAGGGGTTATGTCCGCCATCCGATATGCCTTGTCCGCAGCCCATTTGCTGAGGCTGGGCTCTGAAATCTTCCGGTGCTTCCCTGAAACCAAGACGTTGGACGCGATCTTGACAGCCCGGCGCTTGGTTTCGGGAGGCAAATCCTTGTAGTATTCGGCTGAGCAGAGGATTGCGGCCGCCGCGCCATCGCCTATGGGAGCGCACATGGACCTGGTCAACGGGTAGCTGACCATGTAATCGGAAAGCACCTTCTCGACGGGGACTTCAAATTGATATTGAGCCAAGGGATTGAGGGAACCGTGATAATGGTTCTTGGACGCAGCAATGGCGATTTGCTCTTGGGTTGTTCCCCATTTCCACATGTGCCAGCACGCCTGCATTGCGTAGGTGTCCATGAAGATGGTATGGCCCGTCCCAAGTACAAACTCGCGTCCGCATTCGTTTGCCACTTCCTGGTATTCCCGTACAAGCCGCTCTTTGTTCTTGCGGTCTATGCCATGTTCGTAGGCCGAAATAACCAAGGCCATATCCTCGTGGTAGAACTTGTCCGCTCCGATCGCGAGCGACACGTCGCATTGCCCGCTCAAAATGTCTTTCCATGCCCCGTGGAATGCCATGGAGGCGCTGGCGCATGCTCCTTCGACATTGATAATGGGAGTGCGTTCGGGCAAGAGCCCGTCCTCGATGATGGGATCGAGGCATACATGGCCTCTGATGAGGTCCTGGCCCCAGAGGACGCCCATGGCGCAGTTGGAAAACCACACAAATTGAATATCCCGCCCGTTGTGCATCCCTGCATCCTGTAAAACGCCGAGATACGCGTCGCGAGTGAGATCGCTCAAGGTCTTTTCTGGCCAACGTTTGAAACGGGTACTGAATGAACCAATAACGTACACATCATCGGGTTTTTTCATGGCAGCGTACCAATCCCCTCTCGAACATTACTTCATCTTGTGCGGCCTCATCTTGGTTATGGCCGCATGTGAAACATCATGGTGTAATCAAACACCATCACAGATTCCTGGCGCTGATTTTTTACCGTATAGCGCCATACTTGGATGCCTTTTTCGGGCTTGCTGGTGGGTTTCTTGTCAATAACTTCGACCACCACGGTAATTGTGTCCCCAATCTTTACCGGCGCCAGCATCTTCATATTGTTTGCCCCCAGCCATGCGACCGCCGCATCGCCGGCAAAACCTGCGCTGCTGACCAGCCCCACCGCCAACGCGAACACGAGGGGACCGTGCACCAGCCTTTCTCCGAATTCGGTCCGGGCGGCGTACTCTTTGTCAACGTGCAGTGGATAAAAATCCATGGTGAGCCCTGCCCAGTTGACAACGTGCGTCTCAGTAACGGTAATAGAGGCCGTGGTATATACATCGCCAACCTGGAAGTCATTGCCATATTTGCTGTGTTCCATTGCCATGTTCATATTGTTCCTTTACGTTTCTCTTCGAGTGCGACCGTCACGCGGGTCGAAATTTTGGCAACGTGAATTCTTCGTTGAGTTTTTCGAAGGTCACGGTTACCGGCATGTCGCACCTGAGGGAGGCGGCTTGCCAGTCAACGATGTTCGAGAGCATCTGCACACCCTCTTCGAGTCTCACGATGGCGACGACATACGGTACGTCCTGGAGAAATGCCGACGGAGGATTGTTCTGGACAATGGTGAACGAGTACACCGTACCCCGACCCGAACTCTCCACCCACTCGATATCTTGGGAAAAACACTCGGGACAGCACATACGGGGGTAGAAAATGTATGCGCCGCATTCTTTGCATCGCTGTATCAAGAGCTTATGTTGACGGGCGCCCTCCCAAAAGGGGCGGGCCCATTCGTTGACCACGGGTATTGGTTTGTGAGGGTTCTGCATGATAGACCTCCATCAAGGAATTTCGGCGCCGAGTATCGAGACGTGAGCATCCATGTACGTGCCGCCTGTCCCTGTTTCCACTGCGAATCGAGCGCCCGGGACTTGTCGATCGCCGGCCTTGCCCATGAGTTGCCGCGCTGCTTCGACGAGGAGCGCCACACCGCCGCCAGCTCCGGTATGGCCTTGAGAGAGCATGCCTCCGTTGGTGGTGGTGGGGATTTTTCCTCCTGGCCAGGTGTCCCCGCGCAGATGCATTGCGCCAGCCTCCCCGCGCTCGCAAAAACCCACCTCTTCAAAGCCGATGATCTGATAAATCGGGTACGAATCGTATATCTCGGCCACGTCTATGTCTTGCGGCGTCAGGTCCGCCTCTCTGAACGCATCCTTAGCGGCTTCTCGCCACCCGTATCGCGTGATGTCCCGCTCTTGAGAGAATACAAAATGGGTGACTCGCGATCCCTCGCCGAGGAAGTACACCGGCCTTTCACACAAGTCTTTCGCACGATCGGCGGAGGTGAGAATAAGGGCCGATCCGCCGTCGAAGAGCATATTTGACTCCTTGGCCCGCAGAGGAGTTGAAAGCATTTTTGAGGAAAGAACCTCCTCTATGGTCAGGGGGGTTCTGAAACGAGCGTTGGGGTTGAGTTCTGCCCATTTCCGGTTGGAAACGCACACTGCGGCGAGTTCTTCGTCCGAGCACCCTGTTTCATACTGGTAACGGGTGGTGGCAAGGGCTGCGATGGAGGAATAATGCTGGCCAAAAGGCGTTTCCCACTCCGGCGAGATGCCAGCGGTGGAAAACAGGTCTATTCCGCCTTGAGCCGTCACGCCAGTCCCTAATCGGTCTGCGTGGACGCAAAGGACGCATCGCGCCACTCCGGAGACGATAAGACTGCCGCCCAGTTTCAAAAAACAACTCCCGCTTGAACCGCCTGCAAATATCTGGCAATTGGTTCGAGCGTTTTTCAATCCAAGCTCTTCGATGATCCGACAGGTGACCAACTCCGTATTGAACTGCGGACTGTACAGAGCTGCAGTAGGCATCACAAAGTCAATCTCTTCCTTTTTTATGCCTGCATCCGCAATAGCTCTTCTCGCGGATTCTATTGCGTGGTAGATGGCAGCCTTTTCAGGAAATCGCCCGGTCGGAACTTCTCCGGTTCCTATGATGGCAAATTTGCCTCTTAAGTTGCTCATTCTCTTCTCCCGACTGATTGAATCTGTTCGCTGAGCCCCGGCTCGCGCGTCAGAGCCCGAGCTGCTTGCCGATAATGTTCTTCTGGATTTCTGTGGTGCCGCCTCCGATCGAGAGGATCAGCACATCCCGGAGAAACCGCTGGGCGTCGTACTCCATCGTGTATCCATAGCCGCCTAGTATTTGAACTCCATAGAGGCAAATCTTCTTTGCGGTTTCAGCGCAAAAGTATTTGGCCATGGATGTTTCTTTTACGCATTCCATGTGCTGGGTCTCTCGCCACGCGGCGTAGTATGCGAGTCGTCGCGCGGCCTCCAATTCAGTGGCCATTTCGACGAGGCGATGCTGAATAACCTGAAATTTGCCTATGGGTTGACCAAACTGTTCGCGCTGCTTGGCGTAGTTGAGAGCATATTCAAAGGCTGCCTGGCCGATGCCCAGCGCGCACGCAGAGAGGACGAGACGTTCGGAATTCAGCAGCCTCATCATCTGGCGCCAGCCTTGGTTCAAACATTCCTCGCCGCCGAGAATATCCTTTGGCAGAACTTTCACGTCGTCATAGTACACTTCGCACGTGTTTGATCCTTTGTGGCCGAGGTTCTTGATTGGTTTGGCGGAATATCCCGGAGATTTGCTGTCCACCAAGAAAGCAGTGATGCCTTTGGTGCGGGACTCAGCCGTGCGCGTATTCGTCACGATGATGTCGCTCACGCCCGCGCCAGTGATGAACATCTTGCTGCCATTGATAACCCAGTATCCGTCCTTGAATACCGCCCGAGTTCGTATATTCGAGGCGTCCGAGCCTGCATTGGGCTCGGTAAGGGCGAAGGCAAACTTGAGTTCGCCGTTCACAAGCTTTGGCAGATATTCCCTCTTTTGCTCTTCATTCCCGTTGGTTTTGATAATGGAATTTCCATAAAGGATAATGTTTCCCGCAGCCCAGGCTAACACTGGCATCTTCTTGGCGATCTCTTCGAAAAAGATCATCTCGTCGATCACGTTCCCGCCTTGACCGCCGTATTCCTCAGGGACGTTGATCCCCATAAAACCGAGATCGCAGAGCTTTTGCAGCAATTCATGAGGAAAACGATCGTTTTCATCAATCTCTCGAGCTACCTCGCTGGTAATCTCTTTTTCTACAAATCTGCGAACCGTATCTCGGAGCATCATCTGCTCTTCGGTGAACGAAAAATCCATGTAATCCTCCTCGCCTATGCAACTCCCATGTGCATGAGGTATATAAAATCAGAGCGTTGCCTCATCGAAGGGTTTTGGCCAACGATGCGCATACCTCCTCATATTCCCGAATCATGGCCTCGATGACAGAGGCGGCTGGACAAATGGAGTCGGCCTGAGCCACGCTCTTGCCCGCGCTCCACAGGTCGAGCCATTTCTTGGAACCGATTTCCGGGCGTTTTTCGAAGTCTTCGATGCTTTTTGCCAACCAATTTGCCCGATTGCCGGTGATCTTGTCCGTACACACGATGTCATCGGGTCCGGCGGCTACCACGGCTTCTTTGTATGCGGGCAGCGCCCGGGACTCGTGCGTGGCGATGAGACGCGTTCCCACGACCACTGCGCACGCGCCGAGGGCCATGGCCGCGGCCATCTGAGCTCCGGTGCTGACGCCGCCGGCCGCGACCACAGGTATTTCGAGATGAGACTTCAAATAGGGTACAAGGACAATAGTCGGCGTGGTACCCGCGTGACCTCCCGCGTCCGAGGCCACGGCTACGACCCCATCGACGCCTTTATCCTGAGCTTTGATAGCTTGCTGGAGAGAGATGACGTCGGCGAATACCTTGCCCCCGTTCTGGTGAACATCATCGAGGATCAAACGAGGGTCGCCCAAAGAGGTGAGAAAGAATTTGACGCCGGCGTCGAGGCAGAGCTTGAGCTGCTCACGCCACGCAAACTTTCCGGAAAGATGGATGTTCACCCCTATAGGGCGCTCGGTTTGCCGTCGTATCGATTTGAGCGATTTGGCCAGATCATCCACGGACCGGAAGTTGGGCAGAGGAAAACTCCCCAAGCCGCCAGCTTCCGATACAGCCACCACAAGTTCCTCGTACGATATAAGGAACATCGGGGCCCCGATGATGGGATAACGAACTCCGATCATCTCCGTGAATGTTGTGCTTATCCTGTCCATGGCTTGCCCGTTTTTGCGCGAGACCATCTCCGGTTTTAGGGACGGCCTCGCTGCGATATCCCGAATCTATTGCTGTGGAGTCTTCGGCTCCTTTATGGGATCCACAACGACAAACTTCTTATCCTTGGCGTCGGCCGCGAGAATAAGACTTGAAAAACTACTGACATGACGTTTGGGGCCGAAGGTGATATTTGGGCACATACCGCCCATGTCAAAGTTGTTGATGCTTTCCAGCCCTTTGACAAAGGAATCCGGCGTCAAATCCCTCCCAGCCTTGCGGAGCCCCTCGACGGTCGCAGCGATATATCCCCATGCGGCCAGATACAAGTAGTCCTGATATTTCGGATTTCCGAGCGCCTTCTCAAAATTGCCGTATTTCTTGTTTATTTCCTTGGCCAGCCTTGTGCCAGGAACATCCGTCGAGACAGGCACATACGGGGTGACGAGGAGATAGCCTTCTGCGTTGTCCCCCACGAGATCGAAGAGCTGAGGCACTCCCGTGGTATTGTTGGAGATGAGCTTCACGTCCCACCCCATTTTGACTTTTTCTTTTATGACGGCTGCAGATTGAGGCAGATACGTCCACAAGATGATATAATCAACATTCGCCTCTTTCATCGCATTCATGTGCGGCGAGAAGTCCACCGTACCTATTTTGTAAGGCGCCTCCTTGACAATCTCACTTTTCATGAATTTCGCGGCTGCTTTCGCGCCCTCGAGGCCCTCTTTGCCGAAGCCGTCGTCCTGATAAATCATCCCAATCCGGGCCTTCGGGTTCTTTTCCAGCGCGTATTCCACGGCGCGGCATGCCATGCTGTATTGCACCGTGTGCGGCACAAAAACCCATTTGTTGCCCGGGTCGTAAAACACCTTGTTCGCGCCATGGGGCATCAACACGACTTGATTTTCCTCGCACAAGGGGAGAATGGCGCTGGAGCCTGCCGTACCCAGATTAAAAGCTATGGCAAACACGCCGTCCTTGAGGATGACCTTTTTCGCCGCATTCAACGTGGTGTTGGGCAGAATGCCGTTGTCTTCAATGATGAGGTTGAGTTTGCGTCCATGAATGCCGCCTGTGTCATTTACCCAGGCGCAATAATCCTTGAACGCGTCGGAGATAGGAGGACCTGCGTACTTTCCGGGACCAGTGAAATCGACGAGGCAGGCGATCTTTATTTCATTGTCAGTAACGCCACGCACTTCCTTGGCCAATGAGGCTCCTGGCGCTACAAGAGCGGCCGCCATGGCAATACACGCGTAAATGATCCATCGCTTCATGTGTCTCCTCCTTTTTCAACACGAGTTTCACTCGATGAGCCCTATCCCAAGAGGCAGGACCCGGTTGCACTGCGGACTGTTCAGGCGTTCGTCCTTATTTCTTGATTGACTTAGTACCTGAATGGCCATGTGATCCAATACGTCTTCACCCTCTTGTATATGCCTACAAGCCCGTAAGGCTCGAATAGCAAAGCCAACACGACGATCGAGCTGAAAATTCCCAGCTTGAAGTCAACAATCAAACCGGTCAAAGATGGATGCGTGTCCTTCAGCGAGTCGGTGACATACACGATGGCATGGGGAATTCCTGTGATAAAAACTGCTCCCAAAACAGACCCAAGAATGGTTCCCATGCCTCCCAATACGATCATGGCGATGAATGCGATGGACACGGAGATGTCAAAGCTGCCGGGGACGATCCAGCGCTGATAATGCGCAAACAGGCAGCCTGCCAACCCGGCATAAAAAGAGCTTAGGCCAAAGGCCATAATTTTATATTTCGCCAAGGGTATGCCCATGGCCTCGGCCGCAATGTCACGGTCACGGATCGCTTTGAAGCTGCGGCCAATTTTGCTCCGAACAATATTTTTCGCGCACAGGACGCACACGGCGCTTATTGCCGTCAAAACGTAGAAGTACTGCGCCTCGGTCTTGATGGTATAGCTTCCAAATTGGATGTGCTTCACCGACATACCCAGGTCGCCTTTGGTCACATCCCAGTGGAACAAGACGTATTCGACAATAAAGCCGAACGCCAAAGTGCCCAACGCCAGATACAACCCTTTTAATCGAAGCGCAGGGATGCCGACAATCATGCCAAGAACCGCGGCAATACTGCCTGAGAGAGGCAGAGATAGAACAAAAGGCAGTTGGAAGGGTCCGGTGAGCAACGCAGATGAATACGCGCCTATGGCGAGAAACGCCGCGTGTCCCAAAGAAATTTGGCCGGTGAATCCGATGAGCAGGTTGAGCCCGACTGCGCCGATCACGGCGATGGCCATTTCATTGAGGATGCTTAGTTGATATTGCGAGAGTATGTACGGACAGCATACCAAGAGCGCGGCCAACGCTGCCAACCAAAACTTGACCCAGAGATTTGGCAGCAGGACTAATTCATCCGAATACGTCGTGAATATCTTGTGGCTCATGCCGTCTCGTCACACTCTTTCGACTTTTTCTTTCCCAAAGATTCCCCTGGGTCGGATCATCAGGATGATGATCATCATGGCAAAAGCGGCTACCTCTTTGACGTCTCCAAAATGAAACCCATGGAACTCGAGGCCGCTCAAGTAATTCGCTGCAAGCCCTTCCGCGACGCCAAGGATGGCGCCTCCTATGATGGCTCCTCTGACGCTGTCCATGCCGCCGAGAATGGCCGCCGCCATGGCTTGAATCCCGTAATGGCTCATGGAGATGCGCACGAAGCTTTGCTCGGCGAGAAATATGCCTGCAACCGCGGCCACGGTTGAGCCCATGGCCCAGGCGATCATGTGTGTTTGGTTCACGTTTATTCCCATGAGGCCGGCGGTGTCCGGGTCTTCCGCGGCGGCTTTCATGGCCACGCCGTGAAGCGAGCGGTTGAAAAACAGGAGCATTATTATGAGCAGGACGATCGAAGCGAGGATTGTATAGACGGCCCCATAAGAGATGGTAAATCCGGCGATTACAAGATGCTTGTTGGTGAAGGGCGAGTATATGGAATACACGTCATGGCCCCAGACAAAGCCAGCGACGCTCGAAATGACGCCGGCCAACCCCACGGTGACCATAATTGACGCAAAAAGGGGTTTACCTACCATTCTGGTGAAAAAGACCACCTCTATGAGCGCGCCCAACAGGGCCGCCAACAACAAGGACAGTACAAACCCCGCGAGATACGGCGCGCCAAATAACATGACAAAGCTGAAACAAAGGAACGCCCCTATCATGGCCAGTTCGCCTTGCGCGAAATTCAAGATGCCTGTGGACTTGAATACGATGACAAACCCCACCGCCAATAGGGCGTAAATGGCGCCCATGGAAAGTCCGTTTATCAATATTTCAAGCAGCTTCATGTGAAAGTCCCGTTAACAGGTTATTTTCCATCAAGTAGAGCGATACATTTCCTCGATTTCTTTCTGGAATCGCTTTGAAATAACTTTCCGTTTCACCTTTTGAGTGGCGGTCAACTCCTCGTCATCCTGATCCAGCTCTTTTTCCAGGATCTTGAATTTTTTTATCTTCTCCACCTGGGCCAAGTCCGCGTTGACTGCCCGAACCTCATCCTCTATGAGTCGGTAAACAATGGGATTTGTAGCCAGACTCTTGTAGGTCGTAAAAGCGACCTTGTTGTTTTGAGCCCAGTTCCCCACATTGTCGTAATCAATCTGGATCAAGGAGGTAACGAATTTCCTTCCGTCTCCCACAATGATCGCTTCTTTGATGTAGGGGCTGCACTTCAGTTTGTTTTCGATTTCAGATGGAGAGATATTCTTGCCGCCGGACGTAATGATGATGTCCTTTTTGCGGTCCACGATGTAGAGATGCCCGTCATCATCGAGTTTTCCGACGTCGCCGGTATGCAGCCACCCATCGCGAAGGATCTCCGCCGTCGCTGCCTCGTCCCGGTAATATCCCGAAAAGACAGAGTCGCCTTTGAAAAGGATTTCCCCATCCTCAGCCAGTTTGAATTCGAGGCCGGGCGAAGGTTGTCCCACGGAACCGTGTTTGATTTCGCCGAGGGGCCCTGTACATCCACCGCTGGTTTCCGTGAGCCCGTACATTTCGACAGTGGTAATTCCGAGCTGCCGGAAAAATGCCAAAACCTCCGGCGCAATGGGCGCTCCGCCGCTCATGATGCACCTGCACCTCAGGAGTCCCAGTTTTTCCCGTACCGGTCTGAAGCTGACGAGGTATGCAAGTCCGTACAGGGGACGTAGGCGCAGAGGCAGGGGAAGTCTCTTCATCTTGTACGGAACGATCTTCCTTCCTACCCATTCGCCAAAACGAAACCCCAATCTTTTGAGAGGAGTGCTATTTTGAAGTTTAATTTGCACCGCAGAATGGAGTTTTTCGAGAATTCGCGGCACCGCGGCAAAAAAAGTCGGCGAAATTTCACGGATATTTTCCTGGACCGTATCTATGGATTCTGCAAAATTGACCACATAGCCGAACACAAGGGGCATGGCCATGGAGAGATTTCTCTCGAAAATGTGGCACAACGGCAAATATGAGAGCAGCGAATCCTGTTCCGTGAAGTGCAACACCGGCTGAAGCGTGGTAATGACCTGATGGATGATATTTCGATGAGAAATCATGGCGCCTTTGGGAGGTCCTGTGGTGCCAGACGTGTACACGATAAAAGCGACGTCGTCCGGCTGGGCAGCGTTGGCAATCTCGGAAAAGGCTTCCGGCTTTCGCGCCAGTACCTCTGCGCCCTTTTTTTCTACGTCTTCGTAGGAAACAAGCAGAGGATCTTGATAATGTGAGAGCCCCTTCATGTCGATGACTACAATAGCCCGCAGCTCGGGAAGGTCTGCCTTGGCAGCGAGGACTTTATCAGCCTGCTCCTGATCCTTGACCACGACCACCTTTGATCTGGAATGATCGAGTATGTACCGGACTTGCTCTACCGAGTTGGTGGGATACACCCCCACGGATACCCCGCCCAAACTTTGGATGGCGAGGTCTGAAAATACCCACTCAGGGCAGTTTTCCCCGAGTATGGACGCATGGTCGCCTTTCTTCATCCCTAGTTCCATGAGACCACAACAGAACTGGGCGACGCGATGCGCATAATCCTGCCAAGAGATTTCACGCCATATCCCCTTGTACTTGGTCCTCATCGCCACTCGGTCTCGATACCATCGGGCATTGTGCAAGAGGAGCTTTGGTAAAGTGGTGTTGCTGGTTTTCGCGTCGTTACCCGTCATAAGAAACAACCCAAGGCATAGCTGGAATTTGGCGTCAGGCTTGTCCCAGATATGCAGTGATGACTTCAGGATTCGCGTATATGTCGTCGGGCTTGCCTTCAGCGATCTTGATGCCGAAGTTCAAGACGGTCACGGTATCTGAGAGGTCCATGACCAGGCCCATGTCGTGTTCGATGATCATGACTGTGAGACGCATCGACTCATGTATATCGAGGAGATAACGCGCCATATCCTCCCTTTCTTCGAGATTCATCCCGCTGACCGGCTCGTCCACGAGGATGATCTGCGGATCCATTGCCAGCGCGCGGCCAAGCTCGACTCTTTTCTGCAGACCATAAGGGAGAGCTCCTACCGCCATATTTCGGACGCGCTGGAGATCGAGCAGTTCTATAATGTCCTCGACTCTGTCACGGCTGAGCGCCTCTTCCTTCTTGCAGGGTCCGACAAACACGGCAGCCTTTAACAGACCGTAATTTTGAAGATGTCCTCTCGCCGCCATCAAATTTTCTAGAACGGTCATGCCTTGAAAAAGAGCGATGTTTTGAAAGGCCCGGGCTATACCTGCCTGAGAAATCTTATGAGGTTTCACGCCAACCAGTTCTCTGCCTCGAAAGCGGATGCTCCCCGACTGGGGTCGATAGATGCCGCTGATACAATTAAAGAGGGTCGTTTTTCCTGCGCCGTTTGGTCCAATGATGGAATATATTTCTCCCTGGCGGACTTTGAGCGACACGTCCTGCAGCGCAACGACCCCTCCAAATCCCATGGAAAGGTGGTCCACTTCGAGATGATATGCTGGGTCGTCATTTAGGAAAGCCATCTTTTCCTACGTTTGTAGTGTTTGACGTCTCGAAAGCTTTTCTTCTTGCCGATGTCCGTAAGCCCTAGGTAAAATTCTCTTATGTCTCTGTCTGCCTTCAGTCTTTCACTCGGACCTTCCATCACGATTCGACCATTTTCCAGGATGTATCCGTAAGCGGCTATGGAGAGGGCGATCGCAGCGTTTTGCTCCACAAGAAGCACAGAGACGCCTTGATCTGCATTTATTCTTTGAATAATGTCGAAAATCTCTCTCACCACGATGGGGCCCAGCCCAAGCGACGGTTCATCCAGCATCATGAGTCGGGGCTCCGACAAGAGCGCTCTGCCAATGGCCAACATCTGTTGTTCGCCGCCGCTGAGGTAACCCGCCTGCTGATTTCGGCGGGAGGCCAAAGCGGGGAAGTAGTCGTACACCATGTCCCGCATGCGGCCGTACTTGCTTCGATCTTTTATGCGGTACGAGCCCACGAGGAGATTTTCCTCAACGGTGAGTTCGGCAAAGATTTTCCTACCTTCGGGGACCTGAACGATTCCCCTTGCAACGACCCCATGAGGTTTTTCGTCGTTGATGGTTTGACCCTCAAATTCTATTGCGCCGTCCTCGATTTTGAGATCCAAACTCTCTCGAAAGCCGGAAATAGCGTTGATTGTCGTTGTCTTGCCTGCGCCGTTGGCGCCTAGCAGCGTCACGATGCTTCCTGTAGGGACTTCAAAGGAGATGCCCTTGAGCGCTTGAATAATGTCGCTATATACAGTTTCTAGGTTGGTTACTTTGAGCATCTCCGTGGCCCCAAGAACGAAGCAGGGTCTGAGTCAGACGGCAAGCGCTGTGCGACGCGGCGACGTACACGCGCTGCGCGTTTCAGAAGAAAGCCCCTCCGTTGACGACAACGATGTGGCCGGTCATGTAATTGGTTGCGCTCGAAGCCAGATAAAGAGCTGTTTGCGCTATTTCCTCTGGCGTGGCCACGCACTTGAGAGGCGTAAATTTGAATTCCTGCTCCATGAGCTTCTCGTTTGTCCACAACGCCTTGCTGAAATCAGTCTTGACAATACGAGGCGCAATGGCGTTTACCCTCACATTGTAAGGTCCCATTTCGAGCGCCATGGCTTTGGTCAACATGTTTATGCCGGCTTTGCTGATGCAATAAGGCCCTAGCCCTTCGGCAGGGCTGACGCCGCCGGCTGAAGATACATTTATGATCACACCCTGTTTCTGATCGCGCATGATGCGACCCACAAGCTGGCTCAGGATGAAATAGCCCTTCAGGTTCGTCTCCATGATGTGATCGTAGATCTTTTCCTCAGTGTCGATGAGCGGACCCATGGCCGGATTGGTCGCGGCGTTGTTTACCAGGATGTCGATTCTGCCGAATTCCTTCATGACTTGTTCTACGAGGTTTTTGAGGTCCTGCGTATAACGTGCATGAGCGGCGACGGCGAGGCATTTTACTCCAAGCGCCCGAATCTCTTCGGCCACCTTGTCGAGATCGGCCTGCTTGCGACTCGCAATGGCGATGTCAGCGCCTGCATCCGCAAATCGCAACGCAACCGCTTTCCCTATGCCTCTACTCGCGCCTGTGATCAAAGCAACCTTTCCCGCCATGGATAAAAAAGAACAGTCCATTTGTTTCCTCCAAGTATTCCTAGAGCAAGAGCTTTTGTCCTATTTTTTGATGCCAGCCATGTCCTCGACGAGCGCCTTGCATTGGGAGATTACCTTCTGGGCTTCCATGAAGATGGTCATGCGTTCGGCCATGGGAGACCCCTCGCCATGCAGACAGATCGTTTCAAGATCAGCGCTTGTCAGACGTCGAATAAGGTCAAACATCCGTAATCTATTTTCCGTGCTGACTCCCTTTTTAGCCCCGAGATATTTGTCGATAAAATCGTGGAGTTCAGGTCGCTGAAAATCTTTGTACGTAGGGGCTGTCACGAGCAGTCCGCCGGCGAGGTCTTGAATAACCTTGACCACGTCGTGGTAGTTATGCGCGAAATGATATTTCGCGATGTTGGTGGTGACAGGATTTGGGACCGCCATGTCGCCGTGCCTCACATAGTCCAAGCAGGCAGCTTTGGAAAGCGACTTGAGAGTCTCGAGGTAAATGACGAGGTCGGTTATCTTCTCTCGGACATGGGGCGCCTTCGAGATGCCGTTGTACTCGGCAATGGCCGCAGCGATCCCGAGGAGATGTTCAGACATTGGGACGCGATAGGCGCAGCCAGTTCTTCTGTGCAGCAACGCGAAATTATAGACCATGGTGGCCGCAAATTTCCATTCGCCGCATAAAAAGACCCTTTCCCATGGAATGAATACATCATCGAAAATGATCAGAGAATCCGTATGCATCCTCATGGGGCGATCGTTGGGAAATTCAAAAGGACTCAACGAAGCTCGAAATGGCCTGCATACCTGAGTGATGCCTTTGGTGTTCGGCGGCGTGGCGAAGGCCACTGCATAGTCCGCGTCCGCTTCTGTCATTTGACGGCATGGGATGGCGATAATTTCGTGGCAGTAAGCCGCGCCGGTGATATGGACTTTTGCGCCTCGAACCACGATGCCTTTGGAGTTCTTCTCTACGACCCGCAAGTAATAGTCGGGATGGGATTGGCCCGGATCAGACGGTCGCATCATTCGATCGCCTTTTACGCACGTCACCGCAGCGCAACAGGCCACATCTTCCTTTTTCAGGTATCGGCGAAAGGCTTCGATCCGATCGATATAATCTTGGTTGCCCATCATGTGAGCCGTAATGCTTATGGCGTTCAGGGCGTCAGCGCCTATGTCATGCGCCAGAGGTATGTAACCGTCGGAAATAGCCGTTGACGTCACGATCAACTCATGGGCCTTGAGCAGGTCCTCAGCCGTCTGCGGCTTGTAGTAATAACGGCTTACCAAATCGCCGAGCTCAGGGTCCTTCACGAGGGCCAAGTCTCGGTATTGGGGATCATGAGCCATTTCGTAATCGACGGCCATGGTGTTGACGCAGGCCTTCAAGTTGGGGTCGGTTGCCACATTCTCGACGCGCTCTCCTTTGTAGTACACGACCCTTCCATCGTTCAGCTTTTCCTTGTATTGCTCAGCAGTTAATAAACCCATGCCTTATCTCCTTATGTACGGTTCCTTTAGCGACCGCTGCCAGAATCCTCTCGACGCCGCGGCAACGGGCGAGGCTGCAGCGCCTCTTGGTCAGAAAACACGCGAAGCGCTGTCATCCGCCGTGTGTTGATGTTCATGCTCTATGTCTTTGAACTACCAGTTCTTTTTCGGAGCCGGGATCCCCCGATGGTAAAATGGCAAGACCTCTTCCTCGAGATTGGTTCCCATGATGGTGTCCACGCACATAAGGGCGCACAGGGACGCTCCATCTACGCCGCCGCCCCACATGCGTTCGCCATATTGATCGCCGACGAAATAGAGCCCCTCGATGTAAGGACTTTTGATTGCTGGCCGCTTTTCCCCTACTGGCCTCCAATTGCCATAAGCCTCGTCGGATGGAGTCCACAGTACGAACTCGACATTATCCTTCCAGCCTTTGAAGGTTCGCTTGAACCAATCCATACAGTAATTGATTACCCTCATGACCTTCTGGGGGGTTCTCATCTCCTTGTCGGTGAGCGCGGTGGAAAAAATGAAGTCGCGTTTGCCCTCAGGCGCCCTTTTTGCGCATGCAGCCATATTCCACATCACCATGTCCACCGCGCCGATATAGCCTTCGTGTTTGATGATGCCGGGCATCCAAATGAAACTTCTTTCATCTACCCCAAACTCTTCCCAGACATTGTGTTTCAGGCCGATAAGGGCGGACAGAAGGCCGGGGGACCAAAACTTGGTTTGAATGAGATCCACCCACTCCTGGGGAAAATGCCTCGGATGCAGTACGCCGAAGATATGCTTCGGAGGGATGTTGCAGATGACGGTATCTGATTCCAATGTTTCATATGATCCATCTTTTGAGCGGATCATGACGCCTCTCACCTTCCCGTCTTCCACGATCACCTCTTCCACCGGCGTACTCCTCAGAATTTGACCGCCGGCGGCCACAAGCTGCTTCTCCATGGCAAGAGGTATGGCCATGCAGCCGGGTTCGGCAACCGTGGCGACTGATCCCGTGTGAAGATTCATGCCGATGCTGCGCGCCATGGCCATATAGCCGAGAAAGTCGCCGGCAGGCGCCATGCGAGGCTCTGCCATCGCGTTTTGGCATGCCATGACGACCTTGATGTAGTCGTACGCTTCTTCATTGTCGGTCAGTCCTCTCTCTTCGAGCCACGTCTGCACGTCCATTTCCATGGCGGCCGCGCACTCTTCCAGAGTAAGGGAACCCATTTGTCGCAATGCAGCGATCGTCGCCTTGTACCCTTCTTCGCTCTGCCACGGATAAGGCGAACGAGGAGGTACTTGATAAATCTTGTTGGTACGGCAATCGACGAAGCCCAAGCCCTTGTTTACTGGCATGTCAACAGGGCATTCCAGATAATCCAGCAGCAATCGACAACGGGATTTGTTCCCCCAAAACAGGCCGTGGCCGCCATTTTCAAAGGTGTACCCGTCAAGCAACCCTTTCTCAAACATGGTATTGAGGTCAGGCTCACAGTACGAAACCCAACACCTTGAATCAGCAAGGGATTTTCTAAAACCCCTGGCGTCCAGCTCCAACCCGTCGATGGTGACTTTGTCGCCTTTGCCGGTGTAGGACGCGACCCTGCCGCCGATATGAGGGGCCTTTTCCAAGACGATTACGCTCTTACCGAATTTCTTGGCCAACAGAGCGGCGGCCCCCACGCCTCCGATGCCAGATCCAATGATTATGACGTCATATTGCTTAGAAGCCATGTACTCACCTTTCTTTAGTCTCGTTATGGTTCACCTGAGCGAGAACGGCCTCGCATCTTTGCCGAGAGTGGTAACCGAAGCTTAGCAACTTACGTTGGTGCAAAAATGATGCCTTTATTCGGCGATGACGCGATGGGGTGGAAGAAAAAACCGATTATGAAGGAACGAAGCGGATTAATGGCATCCGCGCAGCGAATTGACGAGACGCAGCGTGGGAACGCCAATGGACAACACTACAGCGACATGTTGATGATGAAGGGCTAGTAAGAGCGCTATAGAGCGGTTTTTCTGAGTTTTGGTTTTTGCTAGGAGTCGTTTTCGTTATGCACAATATTCGGCGTCTCAGAAGCCAAATGTTGTGCATGAGTCCTTGACAGAAATCCGCGCAAACGATACCCTCAACGCGCAAGAGGATACTGCCGTGCATACAACGTCATTGTACCACGCCACAGACGATTACCAACGCGTGTTGATACTCTGTTCCCTCTTCGAGGGAGATGTTTCCATAGACTGGCTCACTGAGCTCATGATTGGAAAGAAGCCCTCAGCGATCTTGGCCCAGCTCGAACGGGGCGTGGCGGATGCTTGGCTTGTTCAGAAGAGGCCGGGCTGCTATGCATTTCAGGATGCCAAGAAGCGACAAAAATGGAGGCGCGCCCTCGCTCCAGATGAAGAGATGCAGTTGCATGGCAAGATTGCGGATATACTCATGCGTGAGCTCCCGGACGATGATTCCAAAGCCAAAGTGCTGGCGCACCATCTCCTCCACATCACCAATGATACCAGCCGTTGCAGGTACTTGAGCGCCGCAGGGGATCGTCACCTCGCCGCGTTCAAGACTGAGGAGGCTCTGCAATGCTATCGCAAGGTCTTGGACGACCTGTCTCAGCAAACAGGTCAGGAAGCTGATCACTTGTTCGCCGCGACCGCCGTGAAGTATTCGAAGATATCCACTGGCAGGCATGAGACGGAAAAGGTGCTTGCACTCTTGCGTTCTGCCCTGACCAGGGCCCAGAAGTGGAATCTTCTCGGATTTCAGTCCATTCTGCACATGCATCTTGCCAAGAACGAATGGCTCAAGTCGCAGTATTCCAACGCCTTGAAACACTTTGAAGAAGGTTGGGCTCTCGCAAAGGAACTCAATGACCCAAAAATCCTGCGCGCGGCAACGACGTTCAGCACTTTTTTCCTGTTCTGGCAGGGCAGGTTCAAAGAAGCGGTGCAGACATACGAGAAATCTGTGCCGGATATCGAAAAATATCCTGCGGGAGGTTTCCCGCTGCTTGCGGTGATTACCGTTGGCTACTGCTATGCTCAGATAGGGCAGATTACCCAAGGATTGGGGATGTTGGATGCAATCCGCACCCAATGCCTCCAAAAGGGCAATCTCTATTTGTCCGCGTACACAGCGGGCAATATTGGCAATGTTCTCCTGGACATCGGGAGAATAGACGAGGCCATAGATTTTATCGCAATGTCTGCGCAAGAGGCCCAGCAAGTTCACAACGACTGGGTGTGGATTACGGGGAAGATAAGCTTGGCCTACGCCAATTATCTGAAGGGGAACAGAGACAAAAGCCTGGCATATCTCCACGAATTCCTTGAGCAAAGCAGAAAGGTACAGGTCACTGTCTATCTGTATCCGTATTTGATGGAGCTTTGTCTGGCCATGGAACAAGAAAGACTCCCCGCGACCGAGGGGTTGTCTTTGGACCAAGAGATTCAGACGGTAACTCGAGGAGAAAATATTTTCCTTAAAGGCGTCGGGTACAGATTTCAGGCCATTCTTTCTGAAATGCGGGGCGCGCCGTCGGAACAGGTAAGAGAGCTCTACGAAAAGTCTATCCGGGTCCTGGAAGAATGCGGAAGCCAAGTGGAACTTGCGAAATCGCGCTTTTGGCTTGCGCGGCATTGTGTGGCTATTGGTCAAGAACAATCTGCGCGCCAGGTGATGGCCGTTGCGACGAAAGCCCTGGCTGGATACCAAGAGTCGCTGATACCTGACGATCTCCTCGCGCTCGTGAAGGAGAGGCCTGCCAGCGAGAGTCTTCTCAGGGAGATCCTTGATCTCGGCCAACAGGTGGTCACCATACGAGACTACCGCGACCTCATTCAGCATGTTCTCTCAACAGTGAATAGACTCACGGGCGCGGAACGCGGGGCTATTTTCAGAATTCAAGAGGACGGACAAAGCCCGAAGCTGTCTTTGATGGCCACCAAGAACTTGACGCCTGATCAAATCGCACAGGAAACCTTTTCGTCATCGATGAACATGATCCAAGACGTGGCGCGCACGGGCAAGGGGCAAATTCTGGCTATCGATGACGCAGAAAGCTATGGTCAAAACTCTGTGAATCTCATTCGGTCGCGCATCTGCGTCCCCATGAGACTCAGGGACAAAATCTTTGGTGTGCTGTATCACGACAACAGGTTGTTAAGCAGCGCGTTCAAAGAATCGGACCTCGCGCTGCTTTCGTACTTCGCGGCGCTGGCTGCGTTCGCGCTGGACAATGCGAGGGCCTATGAAGAGATTCAACGCCTCAACTCGAAACTGAGCGAAGAAAACCTCTATTACAAAGAGGAAAACCTCCAAACTCTTCATTTTGATGACATAGTGGGGGAGAGCCCTGCCATAAAGAAGGTATTGTCTCAAATCGACCAAGTCGCGGCCACCGACGCCACCGTCTTGATTGTCGGCGAAACCGGGGTTGGAAAAGAACTCGTGGCCAGAGCCATCCACCGCAACAGCATGAGGAAAGACAAGCCTTTCATAAGGGTTCATTGCAGCGCTCTCCCCGAATCGTTGATCCCCAGCGAATTGTTTGGCCACGAGAAAGGGGCTTTCACCGGCGCAAATCGTAGACGGCTAGGGCGATTCGAGCTTGCCGACGGCGGCACCTTGTTTTTGGACGAAATAGGAGACATAAGCCTCGACATTCAGGTGAGCCTTTTGAGGGTCCTGCAAACGCGTGAGTTTGAGCGGGTGGGCGGTTCCGAGACCTTGAGTTCGGATTTTCGCCTTGTGGTGGCCACGAACCGAGACCTCGAACAAAGGATCAGGGCCAACAAATTCCGCGCAGATCTCTATTATAGGCTCGCTGTCTTCCCCATTTATGTTCCTCCGTTGAGAGATAGGCGAGAAGACATCCCCATCTTGGCCCATTACTTTCTCAAAATATATTCCAACAAGATGGGCAAGGAATTTCCGCGGATTTCTCACAGCGAGATGGAAAAACTCGTGAATTATCATTGGCCGGGGAATGTGAGAGAACTGGAAAACGTGATCGAGAGAGGGACAATACTGAGCAACGGTCAGCATTTCAGGGTTCCGGAGCTCGGCGCAGAGATTCCAGAAGGCCTTGCCAGAGATGGCGTCACGACGCTCAGAGAAAACGAGCGCAGGCACATCCTCTGGGCATTGGAAAAAACAGGATGGAAGGTGAGGGGCAAGGGAGGCGCCGCGGAGTTGCTTGATCTACCGGCCTCGACGCTCGCCTTTCGCATGAAGAAACTCGGCATCCAGCGCACAAAACGGTATGCTCACCCTGAAAAAGAGCAATAATGCAGTCGCGTCGCGGTTCTGGAAGTGAACAGCGAATTGGTCAGCGGCCTCTCTGCTCCATGGATGTGAATGGATGCGAATTGAAATAGCCGCGTCGCCTACAACTCCTTGCAATGACAAAAAGACCCTTGGGCTGTCATTGGGGGCGAGGCGACGCAATCTCAAGATGCTTTGGCCGAAACACTAGGACCCCGGCGCGCATAGTCATTCTCGAAAATAATCCCAAATTGCGCTGTTCTGCCGCTGCATGGCATTTCCACGCAAGTAGGAATCCATGACGAGTTGCCTGGGCGCCGGAGCGAGTGCGGCATGACATGTCAGGCGCGGTGACCGTACTCATTGATTATGTCTTCCCGTGACGCAGACTTTGAAAGTCGCCATATTCAGGCCGCGGCGCGCCTCATTCCGACAGAAGTTTCGAGAAGCGGTACATCCTCATCTACTGTAGAGAGAGACGCCGAGCTCTCAATAAAAGTTTTTACCAAAAAGTTTCTCGCTCAAACCGATCAAATCGGACCACTTCAGCGGGCCGCCTTTTTCCGGCGGATACCCGGTTCCCCAGATCATACCTATATCCACCATTCTCGGGTCGGTCACGATTCCCCTGTCGAGCAGGTCTTTGCCAACAGTGACCATATCCGTCAGCACTTTCATCTGCATGTCTTCTTGACTGAGCTTTTTCGTCTCCTTGATCACGATAAGCGGCAGCACCGAGGGATCCACGCTGCCATCGGCCAGGAAGAATCCTTTTCCGCTCTTCTTGAGGCCCAAGCGGCCGTCTTCGACGACGCGTTTCAATGTCTCCTGTTCGAGGCCTCTGCCTTTGATGACATTGTAGCCCACATCGATGCCGACTTCATCGAGCAACCGAATTGGACCAACCGGCATGCCAAATTTCACAAAAGCCTCGTCAACCGCTTCAATGGGCGTCCCGCTCTCGAGAAATGACAGCGCATCCATAAAATAGGGGAAGAGCACCGCGTTGACCACGAATCCTGGGTTGTCTTTGCAGATGATCGGTCGCTTGCGAATCGAGGCGGCAAAGCTCACCAGGTTGTCAACGGTATCAGGACTCGTTTGATCTCCCTTGACCACTTCCACAAGCTGCATGAGCCACACGGGAGAGAAGAAATGAAGCCCGCCAAACCTCGTTGGGTTGGACACGTACGGCTGCATTTTATGCAGAGGGATAGAAGAAGTGTTGGTTGCAATGATGCATTGGTCGCTCACGCATCGAGAGATTTCGGTGTACACTTGTTCCTTGACTTTAAGGTCTTCGAACACCGCTTCAATCACCAAATCTACCTCCCCCCATTCGGGGCCAAACTCCTTGGCAAAGGAAACCCTGGCAAGCAAGTCCTCGACGGGCGCTTTGAGTTTTTTCTTTGCGGCCATGCCTTCGAGAATCTTCTTGATGAAGGCGAGGCCGGGCTCCCAGGCTTGCTCGACGTCCTTGACGATCACAGGAATGGTCGTATTCCTCAATATGTCAATGACGATGCCCCTCCCCATGGTCCCAAAGCCTAGCATGCCTATCTTGTTGATTGGTCGAGGCGTAAAATCCTTCCTTACCATGGAGCGGGGTTTGTCGCTCATGGTCTTGAGGAAAAAGGTGTGGATGCTGCCTTTGGCTTCCGGCGTCAGAATGACCTCGACGAAAAGATTCTTCTCGATTTCTAGGCCTTTATCGAGGGAGACCTTCAGTCCCTCTTGCATGGCCTTTATGGCCATCATGGGACCAGGAATTTCCCTGCCGCGTGTGACCTTCAACACCTCTTTTTTTGCAAATTCGGCCACTTGATCGATGGCGGAAAAATCATGGGTCGGACGGTTGAGCGAGACTTTGCTGTCCGCGATGCCTTTTGCAAACTCGATGGCTTCTGCCAACAGATCGCCCTCTTGGGGAACCAGTTTATCGATCACGCCTAATTCAAGGGCCTTTTCCGCGGGGAACATGGTCCCTTTGAGGATCAGCTCAAAGGCAGGGATCCCGATGAGTCGCGGCAAACGCTGCGTACCGCCGGCGCCGGGGAATATCCCCAACGTGCATTCCGGCAAACCCAGCAATGTGGACTTCGAGGCCTTGGCGATTCGCGCCGTGCATGACAAGGCAAATTCGAGGCCGCCGCCCAAACAGTGGCCTTCGATGGCAGCCACGGTGGGAAAGGGCAAGGCGGCCAATCTCTTGAACGCCGTATGAAATACGTCTAAGGCTTTCGCGGTTTCCTCTTTGTTGTCCATGGTCTCTAACAGCTTGAGATCCGCGCCGGAATGAAAATTCCCGGGCTTTCCGGACACGAAAATGACCGCGCTCAGAGCAGAATTCTTTTCAAGCGCGTCCAGCAGCGCGAAAAAGCCCGTTACAGCCTCTTCTGTCCA
Source organism: Desulfomonilaceae bacterium (assembly GCA_049969795.1). Taxonomy (GTDB): domain Bacteria; phylum Desulfobacterota; class Desulfomonilia; order Desulfomonilales; family Desulfomonilaceae; genus JAUPKT01. The sequence continues at coordinate 17,529 of JBMFOE010000015.1, read as the reverse complement.
TGTGTTCATGGGCCGACCGGGCGCGTCGATGGTGACAACCCCTATTCCGGCGTCTTGACTTAAACGAAACACTTTGTCGTTTTTCATTGAAGACCTCGTTTTTTTTAGATTTGTCGTTTTGCTGTAAACGAATCAATCAGTCAGCGGCGTCGATGGTCATGAATTCCGGCAGCCTCTGGACCGCCACTTTTGTCTTGATATCCTTCACAAAGCTTCTTCCTTCCCTGGTAATGTGTAATACCGAATGGAAGTCGATGGTCACGCTCTTTCCCCTCGCCAAATTTGCGTTGCACACGTCTTTCAGGACGTCTATGGCGTCTTGGTCGAGCACACCCCCTACCTTTATCATGACGCTGCAGTCGCTCAGTGATGTCTGTTCTATATGTATCATCGCTGCACAAGAATGTCTGCAAAAACTATTTGCACAATATCGAGGGTTCATGTAGGGCATACACACCACGAAACGGGGGAGCAAATAGTGTGCCGAGACGCCAAAGCTCAACAGCGAGGAACTGGGTAGCGATTCTGCGGCGAGTGCAAGCAGCTCATGCATACGCGACGGAACAATATGTTGTTCACAAAAAACAACCGGCTAGACGAGAAAGGGCGAAGATCGAGTATAAGGGCAGCCTTTCGCTCGCGCCGCATTGGGCGCAACAGTATTTTCACGCGCCGGGCATCAGCTGTGCGTTCCGTTTTTGAGTACTGCCGCCGACGCGTGATGGCCCCACGACCAACAAGGAAAACCGCGTGACGATGAAACCAGCAGACAGCATTTCAATGGGACGGACAAAAAAATTGTTGATCGTTTCCGCGTTGTACTTTGCAGAAGGGTTTCCCTATGGACTGATCGAACAGACGTTCCCCATATATTTTCGCGTACACGGTATGTCTCTCACGCCTCTTGGTTTCTTAAGTCTGTTGAGTCTCCCGTATGCGCTCAAGTTTTTCTGGGCTCCTGCGGTGGATTTTTTAGGGGCGAGGCGTCATTGGATCGTAGCCGCGCAATTTTGCATGGCTGCGGCGCTTTTGCTGCTCATTCCTTTGGACCCATCTGAACCGGTTCTTTTTTTATGGGTGGTCATGGGGGCTTTTGCAGTGTTGTCCGCGACCCAAGACATCGCGGTAGATGCCTACACCATCGAGCTTTTGAAAGCTTCAGAGATGGGCATCGCGAATGGGTTCCGGCAGGCGGCTTATCGTGTGGCGCTGGTCATCGCGGGAGGTTTGTTTATTGCTTTGGGGGGATGGATAGGCTGGAAGGGCATGTTTGTATGCGCGTCGGTTGTGCTGCTGTGCTGTGCAGGGGCGTCGTTAAGACTGCCCCACATCGATGTGCGCCGGCCGCCCATATCGGCAGTCCGTCTGATTGCGCCGTTGAGAGACCTTGTGGCGAGGCCCGGCCTTATTCCGGTTGCGGCGTTCATTCTTCTCTATAAACTCGGCGATTTGGCTATGGGCCCCATGGTGCGGCCATTCTGGCTTGCGTATGGACTGACCACCACGGAAATTGGCTTGATAACAGGCAGCATCGGCGTGGCGAGTTCAATCGTGGGCGGCTTGGCCGGGGGGCTCTTTATGGCTCGTTTCGGTATTTTTCGCGGCTTGTGGTTCCTCGGTGTCTGGCAGGCCGTGAGCAATCTCTCCTATGCCTGGATTGCGACGCTCCCCCCTGGAAACAATTCGCTGATCTATGCAGCGTCAGCCATTGAATCTTTCTGCGCAGGGCTCGGCACGGCAGCCTTCCTCGCATTCCTCATGGTGATCTGTTCCAAAGAATTCTCTGCGACTCAGTATGCATTGCTGTCCGCCCTGTTTCGGGCCGCTGGTATTCTCGCCGGTTCTCTCAGCGGGATTGCCACGGATTCCGTTGGGTACTCCCTTTATTTTGGACTCACATTCCTGCTTTCATTGCCATCTTTCGCGTTCCTGCCATGGGTGCGACGGTGGATACCTCTCGAAAACGGCGGAGGCCCCAGCAATTCCAGGGCGCCTGGTTCCACCTGACATGTCTCCTTTGCCGAGGATTCCTCGCAATGACGTATCAACTTTTTGTTGTCATTGCGAGGAGCCCCAAGACGACCGAGCAATCTGAGCTCACGTCAGTCCGGGAGAGAGGCGTGCGCCGAGGTTCACTCGAAGAACCGCAGCAGTTTTGGCGACAAACGTATTTTTGTGGCATCCACATTTATACGCAGTCGCGTCTCTGCGATGCTACTCATTTTTGGGAACCACCGGCCCTATGCCTTTTACTCTACCGGGACTTTTTGGGCTCTGGGCCTCTGATGGCCCCGCTGGTTTGAATCCTTGAGGAAGATCGTCCTTCTTTATCGTCGTCGGCGTCTGCAGATTGGGCGCATTTTGTTTGCCCTTGCCGCCGCGCAAACCCGCGAAAACCGGCTCGCCGGAATCTTCGTCAACAGGTCCTGGGGAGTGACTTTGGGATGGTCGGTACATACTCGGACTTCCCTGAGACCCGCCGACTCCCGGGTACCGGCCGCCTTGTTCAGGACACATCGGACACTGGCCTCCCTTCATGACCACGGCGGTCCCGCTTTGCAGTACGACGCGCCTGTTGAGCCTTCGGTTGGCCTCGGAAGTGTTTTCAACCATGGGGCAGTACTCGCCAAAACCCCGCGCCCTAAGTTTTTCAGGAGGCACCTGCCCCACGGTGATGAGGTGATACACCACGCTCTTAGCGCGGTCCCAAGACAGTCTGCAATTGTTTTCCTCGCTTCCAATGTCACAGGTATGGCCGTCCACGAAGAAAAAAGGAATGGCTGCGAGGCGAGGATCCCTCAACGCTGCGGCTATTTCAGCCAATTGGAGATAAGAACTCGCATTGAGCCTCGATGAGCCATAATCGAACAGGATCGACTCGCTCGTGAGGACTACCATCGCGCCTTGCGCCGCTCCGGTAGCGGAGGTCTGAGGCGGCTTGCTCAACTCTTCGATGATCACGTCCTTTGGTATGAGTTTCATCCGAGTCTGCCCTTTCGGGATAAGCTGGGCGTCGCCGGCCTCTCCCGTTGCCTTTTTTTTCTGAAACTCTTCATAGCTCTCCTTTTCCTCTGCGAGAATGAGCACTGGATACAGAAGAAGACACATGGCGATGAAGATAAAACATTTTTTCATGGGGCGCCCCTTTCCGCGTCGCATATAGGCCCAATAACTCTATTACTTGATTTCAATGGTTGCTTGCGCCTCGGCAAAATGTCCGGGTTCCAGTTTATTCAGCGCGACGTTGATGTCTTTCAGGACTTGGTCTTTGTCTCCCAATAATGGATACACGAACTCCTTGAAAGGAAGGGGTTGGGCAAAAAACCCGCAAGGGTTTAGAGTCCCGATGGCTTTGATGGTGTTCATGCCTGGGGGACCCTCGACCTTATAAGAGAACGCTGTGTCAACGCCTTCCATGGGGATTCTGTACGGCTTATTGGCGGGAATGACGTTGTCCTGCCTATACTGGTTGGGGAATATAATTTTGACTTTTCCGCTTGTGCCGATATCGATGAGGGTGAGATAGCATTCCCTGTTCGATGCCACCGTGAAAACAATCGGCTCGCCTTGCTTGTACACCGTTTTGTCTGTTTTCAGTTGGATCGCGAAGGGCTTGTCGGTGGTTGAAGCAGCAGGGCTCGGCTGGGCGCCGGTTATGGTGAAGGATACATGCGCCTCGGTCCATGATTTGGGGTCTTGCGCCTCCAATTCCGTCTTGATATCCTTCAAGACAGCTTCAGGCTGCACGATTTCTGCGAAGTTGCCGCTCCCCTTCAGTTCGGCCTTCTGAATGCTTGCCATAGGGGCCAGCGTCGCAATAGCCTTGACAAACTCGCTTCCATTCGGCCCTTCGACCTTGAACACGAAACCGCTGTCTGCCGGAGGAACCCTATATTCTTTTCCCTTCTCGACTTTATTCGATTCATGCCATTTGTTGGGGAAAAGCTTTGTTACCTTGCCGCTTGTGCCGATATCAATGAGCGTCAGATAACAATCTCTATCTGTCTTGAATACGAAGTTGATCTTTTCACCGGCGGCGTAGGTCGTCTTGCCTTCCGCAGTGGACAATTCGATCTTGAACGGTCTGGTAGCGCTTTGAATCGTCTGGGCCTCTGCGACGATGTCCTTGGCGTCTTTTGACCAGGCGGAAGGCGCCAACATCAACGACGCGGCGAGGCCTAGAATCAAGCCCAAAGAGCCTCTGGGAAACCCCTTTACGTTGTTCATGAGTCGATCACTCCTTTCTGTGATGTTGATTTACCGTGAAAATTTGAAAAGTTTCACATAGCCATGAGGGTCGGTGAGATGGGGAGTCTGTTTGGCAGCGCCTCCGTGGGTTTGTCGGGGCATGCCCGTGACTGCCTTTTCGGTCATGGTCTTTGCCATTTCAAATGCCTTTTCCAAATTGTCTGCCCCTTTGTTGATGGCCTCGATGAGGCAATCTGTGAACAGCCCGGCTTGGCGGCCGGACACTTCAAACGAGGACTGATTGTCGAGACAGGCCGCCAATATGGCTTCGTTGTCGTTGCCGTAATTGGTTGGCGCAGCCTTTGAGCCTATTCGTTCAATTTCCTGCCCAGTTTCAGGGTCGCGCAACGGCATATACTTGCACACCAGCTCTTCGTCGCCGGAACCGAGCGTCTTGTGGATTGTCGCGCTGTGGCAGCAATCTGCGACGATCACTTTCTTCCTGGCCGGAATCTTCTTGAGCTTCACATTGAAGTCATCATCCACCATGATGATTTTGTCTCGGATTGCTGCTCTATAGTCTTTGGTCTGCCCGGGATAGAGCACAAAGGCCTCGTCGCGGCCGTCTTCTTCATCCAGCGGCGGTTGGTCGGGGATGGAACTCCCGTGCCCGCTGAAATAAATAATCGCTGAATCCTCAGGTTTCGTGGTCGCTGCCAGCCATTCAAGTCCGTGGGCAAATCCTGCGTAAGTCGCTTCTGAGCCGAGGATGAGCCTGAGATTTGCCTCCTTGACGCCCAACTTGGATTTCATGACGTCTGCGAATCTTTGCGCGTCCCGATTACAGTACTTGAGCTTTCCTGTGGGCGCGCCCACGGCCAAAAGATACACCACGCCCAGGTCTCCCGCATCAGGGCTGCTCGGGAAAGACTCTCCAGAACCGATGCATATGTTTACCTGCGCCGAACCCCATTTGATGTTGCTCGTCAAGGAGTCTGTTTCCCTGGTAAAAGCGGTGGACAAATCCTTAGCCCCGCCCACAAACTGTTTGAAAGGCGTGTTTTGCATTGTCTGAAATTCTGACTCGCTCAATATTTTGCCGGGCTCAGAGGTTGCATACGCTATGATCCTCTCGACACCGCTGGGGCCTCCAATCTTGTACTGAAATCGATCAGTCTCGGACGGAAAACGACGCGGGGCATGAGCTTTTACCAAATTTTCGCCCTGTGAGTACTGGTTCGGCCATAGGCGCACGATTCGACCGGATGTGCCCATATCCATGATGGTCACGTAGCAGTCACGATCCGCTTGGATGGTGAAGGTTATTGTTTCGCCTGGCTGAACATGGGTTTTGCTGGCAGACAACGAGATCTTGATATTCGTGTCGGCGTTGGGGTTTGTGGGCAGGATATAAATATCTTTCCAATCGCCTTTGGCGCCGCATCCCTGCCCCGCGGCGATGGAAAAACACGCCGAGATCAGAAACAAGAGAAACGCAACCAGAACGGGAACACCTCTTCGCGACATCACATACCCCCTTGGTTCTCCGAGAAAGGAACGCCGTCTCGTCAAGCATCGCGGCCGATTCCGGCCGGGGTGGATTTGATGCTAAAAACTCGCCTACCTGTTCACGTGACGAAACGTGATCTTATAAAAACAATCTGCGCCCGCTAGTTTCAGGTCGCTTTCCATGGACTGAAAAAGCTCTGCCCTGTTGGGCGCCGATTTTTTCTCCCTGTTTTTCGCAACAGTGTAGGACGCGATTCCCATGAGGTTGATCTCTCGTTCAAGCGCCATGGAGAGCTGTTCTCTTGACTTCGCGTCTTTCGAGGCGCGGCTGGGTCTCATCATGGCCGCTGAGAGATCTTCTAGCTTTTTGTTTTTTTGTCTGGATGCCACCACGTAGATCGTTTCTTCCCCCGTGACGTCGTCTAGGACGTACCATCTTTCGCCGTTCATGGACGGCAGCCAGTATGTTTTACCCCCCTTCACCTCGGCCGTACCCTCGGTTAACTGCGGGTTGGGATACAGTTGACCGAACTGACCCGTCGAATCCCGCCAAAATATGTAGAGGTAACAGTCGCTCTCAGCTCGAAAGGCGACTCCAAAATGCTGCCCTGACTTGAGCGACGTCCCGTCCTCGAGGACGCGCACCGTCCCATCCGGCGCTTCATACTGAAATTGCACCTTGATGTTCAGCGGCGATCCGTAGGTGGGGACCACGAAGACGGGGGTATCGTCCGCGCTCGGATCTGAGGCGTAAAATAGGGGATTTTGCTTCCCATCAGAGGCTTCTCTCGTTTTTGCGGCCACATAGTCGTACAATTGTTTCACAGTAATTACTGGCGACGATGCTTCCCGAACTGCCTCGCCTCTGAGTCCTTTCATGAGAAAATGGGTGAAGATGCTGTTCCCGTATATTTCCTTTTCAAAGGACTGTTCGCTGGGGCTGCTCGAGGCGATGCCAACGCGTCCCCTCAGCCCCTGAAAAAGATTTCTTATGGGGTCCATCGACTTTGGAATGCTTTTGGCAAGTCCTCTGGTGAATCCGCCGGCGTGGCACGCATCCGCCAGAAGCAAACACCTATCGGATTGGATGCCCTTGAACAGGTTCTGATCATTCATGAGCAGCGCGGTGCCGTAGAGATTATCCACATCCGCGTCATGAGTAATAAAGTAAAACTCATCATCTCCTTTTTGACTCCGGTAACCTCGTTCCAGAGGGTTGTACATGGCCCCATGGCCTGAAAGATAAATTATGACGATGTCGTCTTTCGTCGCTTTGCCGAGCTTGTTTCGGATCGCGCTGGAGATGTTTGCCCTGGTGGCTTCTTTGTTCACCAGCAGGGTCAGGTTGGCCGATGCGAAGACATGCTTTCTTTCTTCCAGAAACTGGTAAAAATCGCGAGCGTCCTTGGCGGCAAGCGTCAGCGACGGCACTCGGGAATCCTTGAACTGTGCGACCCCTACAGAAAGCGCAAAAAGCCTCGTCCCCTGCGCGAGGGACAACCCAGGGGCGAACGCGGTAATGCAAAGAATCGCGGCAGTCTGAAAAACGACGCAAAGCTTCCGCGAACTAATTAAAGGACGCAACCATTCCGTTGCAACCCGGCCCCAGATTTGACCCACCAGATACGGAAAAGGATTATTCCCGTGGATACTGCGCCGCATTAACATGGATGGTGAGCCTCCTTTATCAATGACAATCGCGATTCCCGGAGAAATGTGACGCGCATCCGGAGAAAATCTCTCAAAGATGGATCAATAATCTCACGAATTGTGTATGCGCATGATCCAACCGCTTCATTCCGGCTGCAACGCCTGTAAGTCTAGCTCTCCCAGTTGCCTCCAGAGGTCTCGTTTCATGTCCAAGTATCTTTCGAGCACCACGCACGACCGAATAAACAAGCTAAATCTTGTGCGGTTAAAATCCATAAGCAATTTTGCAATAAGCGTCCAGAATTGCAGGCGGGTTTTCGAGAACAGCCCCCACCGCAGCGCAGTTTTGAAAAGAACCCCCATTTCAAACGCATCAGGGATCTTGAAAGGCACGTTATCCGGCGGCGGTCCCATCTGCGCGAGGTGAAGATAGGACCTCCTCAAATAGGCTGTCGGTTCATAGAGTTTTTCATAAATATTGACATATTCCCTGATGATGTCAGACGCTGGACGGGTGGGCGTGAAGTTCATCCGCAGCTTTTTCCAATCCGTTACTTCGAAGCCGTCTCCGTTGAGGAGCCGCCCTTCCTTCTTCAATCTCTGCCACAGCGACGTGCCTGGAAAGGCATAGACCAAGGTTGCGTCTATTTCCGGTATGTTGTTTTTCTCTGCAAATTCGATTACTCGAATGTCTCTGCCAGGCTTTTCCGCATCAAACCCCACCATGGTCAGGGCAATGATTTGGAGACCCGCTCGATTAATCTTTTGGCAGGCTTGATCGATATCTGCAGCGGCATTCTGATATTTTCTGGCTACTTTGAGAGACTCTTTGTCCGTTGTTTCTATGCCAAGGTACACGCGAGTGAAGTTCGCCTTTACCATTAATTCCATGAGGTCTGGGAATCCGGCGAGATTTACCGATGCAAACGTGAAGAATTCAAAGGGCGTATGATGAAGATCGTTCCATCGGATCATTTCCCGCAGCAGCGCTTTGGCCTTGGCGGGCGCGCCGATAAAGTTGTCATCGATAAACCATACATGACGCCGCCACTCCGTCTGATATAAGGCGTCGAGTTCGTTCAAAATCTGCTGAGGCGTTTTCGTCCGAATAGCGCGGCCGAAGATGAGAGTGACATCGCAGAATTCACAGCGGAACGGGCAGCCCCGTGAAAACTGCATCGTCATCTCGACATAGGCAGACATGTCGAGCAGATCGTAGCGGGGTATGGGGGTGAGCGTCATGTCCGCGGGCTCGTTCGATTCAATGAACACGCCGCGCTCATCGTTGTCGATGGCCTCAATCAGACGCGGAATCGTCGTCTCCGCTTCTCCCTTGACCACGAAATCGGCGCCGGCTCGAAGCGCCTCCTCGGGGAAGTGAAAGACTCCCGGCCCGCCCACTGCGACCTTTTTATTCCAACGCTTCGCCTCGTGGATGAGGTCCATGATCTCACCATATTGCAGGATCGTTCCTGAAATGACGACAAGGTCCGCTGCATTGCACATCTCAGGGCTCATGGTCTGAAAGGTCATGTCCACGAGCTGCATCTCCCAATGCTGCGGAAGGAGCGCTGCAACGGTGATGAGGCCCAAGGGAGGTACGTAGGCCTTTTTCCTCACGAAACGGATACTCCTGTCTGAACCCCCCACATTTCTGGGACTATCCGGATGGATCAAAAGGACGCGCAACGCTTACCTCCTCGAGCAATACATAAGTATAGCACTGAATCGCTTCGTTTGGCACGTAAAATACGTAGGCAGCAATGCTCGAATGTTCCTACGAATTCGACGAAGCAGGTCGCATTCCAACAGAAATCTCGCGACAACATCTATATCACTTCTCGACGTTTCTGTTGAACTCCCATGACAAGGGGGTCACAACGGGAGATGAAAATACTGTTCCGAAGAGAACGAAGGCATTTTCACGTAAAATGAGGGGCTCCGCAGCGTGAACATGGTGACCTTCAAGGTCTCCGTGACGGTTTAAGAGGATCACTTAATAACTGCGCTGCGCGTGATCTGTCACGCCGGGCTCGATCCGGCATCCAGGAAACTCGTCCGGGATTCGCGCTTGCGTCGGAACGACATGCAGCGGGACAACAGCGCATCTCGCGATTATCTTCGAGAATGGTTACATGCCCTGTTCAAAGGAACGAACGCGGCTTTTTCGATTGCCGGCGTTTTTTGCAATTCCATTTGTCTCTGCAGCAGGCTTCTGCTAGGATTATCGTATCGTTCTTTAATTGATGTGAAACCTCACGTCGGACCAAAGAAGGAGCGTCGCGTGACTTCCTTGGATAGACCGTGGCTGAAACATTACCCGCCCCACTGCGGGGCAGAGATACCTTACCCGCACGCCTCTTTGACGGATTGCCTGGACCGGGTCGCCCAAGAAAGGCCCAATAATCCCGCGCTTCATTATTTCGGCGTCACGCTTACCTACCGCCAATTGAGCGAGATGTCCAATCGATTTGCCCAGGCTCTGGTGCAGCATGGGGTCGCGAAGGGGGACGTTGTGGGAATCAATCTCCCCAATACCCCGCAGTACGTGATAGCTCAGTTGGGCGTGATGAAGGCCGGCGCGTGCGCTTCGGGAGTCTCCCCTTTGCTGACGGCGAGGGAAATGGCGCTGCAACTCAAAGACAGCAGGGCAAAGGCGCTAGTGACCTTGGACGCCATCTTCCAACATAGATTCCTTGAAATCGCGGCGGACCTTCCTGATCTCAAACTCATCATCGCGACAGGCATCGTCGATTTTCTGCCCTGGATAAAGAGGGTGGCAGGCAAGGTCCTCAAGAAAGTTCCCACGGGTCGAGTCACCCCTGTCTCTGGAAAAACCGTGGCTATGTTCATGGACATTCTGAGGCAATTTCCAGACCAGCGACCCTCTGTCGAGCTTCGTCCCGAGGACGACTGTCTCGTGATGTACACTGGCGGGACCACGGGTTTGCCAAAGGGCACGGTCATCACCCATGAAAATATTGTAGCTGAGCTTGCGATCGTCACGACGTGGCTCAACATGAGATGCGGGGAAGAAATTATCCTATCCGGTTTCCCATATTTTCACATCGCGGGGCTGGCGCTGGGTTTGGGGACTATGTACATCGGCGCTGCGCAGATACTCATACCCAACCCGAGAGACACTCGACACATCATCAAGGAGATGAAGACCTATCGCCCTACCATACTCGTCAACGTGCCTTCCCTGTACATGATGCTGATGGCCGAAGACGGATTTCGTACACTGGATTTTTCGCGGCTGGAGTTTTGCCTTTGTGCAGCCTCGCCGTTCCCCGTGGAATCGCTGAGGGAACTGGAAAGCATTATTGGCGAAGGGAAAATACTCGAGTGTTACGGCATGACCGAGGTGAGCAGCTTGGCGACGGCAAATCCGAGGGGCGGTTTGAGGAAAATCGGGAGCGTGGGGATGCCTCTTCCCAACACCCTTGTAAAGCTCGTTGACCTCGATACAGGATTTTCGGAGGTCGGCGTGGACCAAGAAGGAGAAATCCTCGTGTCCGGCCCGCAGGTGATGAAGGGTTATCTGAACAGACCGGACGAGACGTCCCATGCCTTGAGGGTTCATGACGGGGTCGCCTGGCTGCATACAGGGGACATTGGCCGGATGGATGCGGACGGATTCATCACCATCGTGGACCGCAGCAAAGACATGTTGAACGTCGGCGGGTTCAAGGTCTTCTCCCGAGAGGTAGAGGAAAAACTCTACGAACTGCCCTGGATCGAGTTTTGTGCGATAGTAGGGGTTCCCAACCCAAAACGGCCGGGAACAGACATCGTGAAACTTGTGGTGCAGCCGCGTCAAATGGGCGCTCAGCGCGGCGCACGCGAGCTTGAATCAGAGGTTCTGACGTTTTGTCGCGAGAATTTTGCGCCATACAAGGTTCCCAAGATCGTCGAGTTTGTCGAGAACATACCCCTTACCTCGGTGGGGAAGGTGGACAAGAAGGCTTTACGCTGAATTGAAGTCGAAGGCCGACGATATTGGAATCTCCTCTTTTGTGAATCTGTGAGCTATGGTATCACATACATGTTACAGACCTGAATACTGTGGCAAGGGAGTGCATACATGGAACAGGAATACTCCGTGGTCGGAAAGAGGGTCCGGCGGACAGACAGTCTTGCCAAGGTGACCGGGCAAGCTCTCTACACGGCGGACTTGAAGTTGCCGAGAATGCTCTATGCGAAGGTGCTGAGGAGTCCGCTTCCCCATGCAAAGATTCTCAGAATAGACGTCACAAGGGCCAAGAGACTGCCCGGGGTCAAAGCGGTGGTAACCGCGGCAGACGGCCATGGCGTCAAATGGGGCGTGTTCAAATACACTCAGGATCACCCCATGCTGGCCATAGATAAAGTTCGCTATATTGGTGAAGACGTAGCGGGAGTAGCGGCCGTGGATGAAGAAACCGCCGCGGAAGCTCTCGAACTCATAGACGTCGAGTACGAACCGCTGCCTGCGGTGTTCACGCCTGAGGAGGCGATGCGGGACGGCGCCCCGCTCATCCATGACACGAATCCCCAGAACATCAATGTCCATGTCCATATAGACGTTGGCGACGTGGAAAAGGCGTTTCAGGAATGTTACCTCGTCAAAGAGGACGTGATTCATGCGGCCGGCGAGGCCTATTCGACGTTGGAGCCCTATGCGGTGGTGGCGTCGTACGCCGCGGGCTATCTGGATCTATGGATGCCCAACGCTGGTCCCCATGTGCGGGCCAAGGCCCTGGCAAACCTCTTGGCCTTGCCGCTCAACAGAGTCAGAGTGAGGCGCATCTGCGTAGGGGGGCATTTTGGATCGCGATCTGAAGTGTCTCCTGCAGACTTTGTGGTGTCGCTCCTCTCGATGAAGACGGGTAGGCCGGTCAAGTTGGCGCTCTCCCGAGAAGAAAACGCATGCTGCACGCGCCAGACCCACGACATGAAGGCCAAGATACGCACCGGCGTAAAAAGGGATGGCACGATATTGGCAAAGGAATTTACCGTGTTTTACGACGGCGGGGCTTACAGCAGCACTGGCCCCATCGCCACATCCATACCCTACTACGTCCATGAAGAAACCTATCGCATCCCCAATGTCCGGTACGATGGGTACAGGATTTTCACCAACAAAGGGATTCGGGGCATGTATGGCTGTCATGGACGGGCCTTCCTTGCAGGCAACGAGATGCAACTGGACATGATCGCCCACGAACTCGGCATGGATCCTATGGAAATCCGGCTGAAAAATGGGCTCAAGGTCGGGGAAGAAACTGCCACCAAGTCTCTGGTCATCAGCGGCGGCCTGGAAAAGCCTGTGAAGGAGGCTGCTTCGGCCATGAAGTGGCAATATGAAAGCCCTGGAACGAGATTTGGACAAGGCTCGGGTATGGGATGCGTCGCGATTATGTGCGGCTTTCCCATGGGATTTCGGTCAGGATCGGTGTGCTATGTCAAGATCAATGACGACGGACAGGTGACCATTGTTACAGGCGTGGTGGATACCGGCATGGGAAATGAATCCATGATGGTGCAGATCGCCTCCGAGGTGCTTGGCGTGCCTATGGAAGACGTCAATCTCGTGAATGCGGACACCGAGGTTACCAATCTCGACCCGGGCGCGTATTCCCAGGCCGCAGCCTTTGTCGGCGGAAACGCGGTCAAGCGGGCATGCGAGGATGCCAAGCGACAAATACTCGAATTCGCCGCAGCCAAACTCAATCATCCCATTGAAGACCTTGACCTCAAGAATCGTTCAATTGTCTCGAAGACCGATCCATCGAAAAAAATGCCGTTGCGATGGATTGTGCGTGAGGCCTTCTTCAAGGCTCGTCCTATAATGGGCACAGGAGCCTATATGCCCAAAATCGATTTTGAAAGGGAATGGGTCAAAAAGCCGTACGGCCAAATGGCAGGGACGTTTTCTTTCGGCTGTTCCATTGCTGAAGTGGCTGTTGACACAGAAACCGGCTGTGTAAAGATTCCACGGTTCTGCGCCGCGCACGACTGTGGGAATCCCATCAACCCCTCGGCGGTTGAAGGACAAATCGAGGGCTCGATTCAGCAAGCAGGGGTGGCGACCGTCATGGAAGAAATGAGATGGAGTGGGGGACATCTCCTCAATCCTGATCTCTTGGAGTATAAAGTACCGCTCGCTTGCGATATGCCTGAGATTCAAACGGTTATCGTCAGTTCAGACGACCCGGAAGGACCTTTTGGGGCGAAAGAAGGTGGACTCACCACCAGGATGAACGCCCATAGCGCAGTCGCCTGCGCCGTCCAAAACGCCCTCGGGGTTCCGCTCACCGAGCTCCCTCTTACCCCTGACAGGGTTCTCAAGGCCATAGATGTTGCAAAGACGAGAGGTGAGTCATGATGCTTCCCAAGTTTTCCTATTGCAGCCCCAAGAGCCTCAGGGAAGCCTTCGACGCTTTCCAGGAGGCGCGACAAGACGCGGTATATCTGAGCGGGGGGACAGACCTCATTCCACGACTGAAACTGCGGTTGGAGAAACCGACATTGATCATAGATCTCAAGCGTATCAGCCAACTGAAGACCGTCGAAGAAACCGAGGATTCCTTGAAGATCGGAGCGTTATGCTCGATGTTCGATCTCAAAAATAACGCATTGATAAAAAGATATTGTCCCGCGCTCGAGGCATCTCTGGACGCGACATCCTGTGAAACGCTGCAGATAAAGGGGACGATTGGCGGCAATCTATTGCAGAATACTCGATGTCTTTTTTATAACCAATCAGAATTTTGGCGAAAATCAAAGGGGCTATGTCTGAAGATGGGAGGCAACTCCTGCAACGCGGTCCCCGGCGCCAAGAAGTGCTTCTCGAACTATTGCAGCGACAATGCTGCGGCTCTGTGCACGGTAAACGCCAAAGTGAAGCTCGAGGGAATTGCAGGGGAGCGCATCGTCCCCTTGCCGAGGATTTTCAGCAACAACGCTGCGAAACCATTTCGGCTCGAACCAGGAGAGATTCTCACGGAGATACTGGTCCCCAAACAGAAGACGAGGGGCGGCTATAACAAACTGCGGCTCAGGGGCGCGATTGACTACCCCTTGCTGGGAGTCGCTTTTTCCCTTTCCGATGGGGTGGGGAAATTGGCGCTGACTGCCGTGGGGCCTGCGCCCAAGGTCTTGGACGTGAAAAGCCTTTCCGAGGATGCGGTGGACCAGGTTGCCCAAAAAGCCTTGCAGGACACGTATCTCGCTGCAAACACCGTCTTGGACGCCGATTACCGAAAGAAAATGATTGCGGTTCTCTCAAAGCGGCTCATAAAGAAAGTTGCCGAGGTGAGGTGATGATGAAACTCATGAATGTGGATATACGAATCAATGGGGAACACACGTCCTTGGAAATCAAACCGAACGAGACTTTGTTGGAGACGCTGAGAAACAGAATGGAGTTGACAGGCGCGAAGGAGGGATGCGGTCTGGGAGCGTGCGGGAGTTGCACTGTGCTCGTGGATGGCAAGCCGATGCGTTCCTGCATTACCTTGACGGCTGAAGTCGCGGGCTCGGACGTGGTTACCATAGAAGGGCTTGCAGAGGGCGACAGCCTTCATCCTCTCCAGGAAAGCTTTATGGACAAGGGCGCTGTACAGTGCGGATTCTGTACGTCCGGCATGATCATGACGGCGAAGGGTCTTCTGGACAGAAACTCGCAGCCCACGAGGCAAGAGATTGTCAAGACCATCTCCTCGAACGTTTGCCGTTGCACCGGCTATAAAAAGATTGTCGAGGCAGTAGAAGCCGTCGCCAAAAAAACCAAGTAGAGGCGAGGTGTTGCGAGTAGCCCTTATATTTCGCAGCGCAACGCGACATGAAGGAACATTCTGGTGAGATTAGCGATACAAGACCTTAAAGATTCCACGAACCTGCTCAACCTTGTCCTGGAAAATATCGACTCAGCGGTCTTCCTCACAGACTGCGAAGTCAAACTCCAGGACTTCAATACCACGCTCGAGAAGCTCTTTTCCCGCCCAGAGCAGGACCTGCTCTACAAGCGATGCGGAAACGCCATTGGATGTGTGTTTGCCGTCGAGGAGGACGCTCTGTGCGGCGAGGCGTCGCACTGCCCAAATTGTGAACTGAGAAATTCCATTCTCAGGGCCTTGGAAACGAACGAGCCCACTGATAGAGCCCGGCTGCACCGCACATTTTACGTCGGGGACAAACCAGTGGAGAAGTACTTCCAGTTTTCCGTCCGGCGACTCGAGTGCGGTGAAGAACCGCTGATCATGGTGGTTTTCGAAGATCTCACGGAGATAGAAAGCCAGCGACTCATGCTGATGGAGAAGCAGCGTCGGCTGGAAGAAGACCTCCGGGCTGCCGCTGGCATTCAGCAGAGTCTCTTGCCCCAAGGCTTTCCTGAGACGCGCTCTTGCCTTTTTGGCTCAAAGTTCGTCCCCAGCGCCTTTGTGGGGGGAGACATCTTCAACGTGTTCAAGCTCGATGAGCGGCGGATCGTGATGTACATGATCGACGTGAGTGGACACGGCGTCTCTTCTTCGCTGGTTACCGTCTCTGTGTCGCAAATGCTGCATCCTGCCAATATGCATACTGAAACACAGGTGCAGAGAGAAGCGCCTCATCAATCATCGATTTTCGCTTCGCCTGCCGAGCTGCTGAAAATGCTCGATAAATGCTATCCTTATGAGAGATTCGACACATACTTTACGATCACTTATCTTGTATTGGACACAGCCACAGGTGAACTGCGGTACAGCAACGCCGGTCATCCGTCCCCAGTAGTGGTTCGGGCCAACGGGAATCTAGAACTCCTTGAAGACGGCGGGTGCATGATAGGGCTTGGCGGTATGGTACCGTTCGAAGAAGGGGTCGCCAAACTGTCGCCAGAAGATCGTCTCGTCATCTACACCGATGGCATTACCGAATATTTCGACGACAGGGGCGACATGTTCGGCGAGGATCGCTTCTATCAGTACCTCAGGGATCTCAGATCGTTGAGACCGCAGTCCATGCTGGATACGTTGTACGGTGAACTCATGCTTTTTGGAAACAACACGCCGCCAAATGACGATATCAGCATTCTAGCCGTGGACTACCTCGGCGCTCCTGCAATGTAATTTTTGCGAATTCCCTGAGCTTCAGTCCGCACGAGGTCCTTATTGACAAGGCCAAGTCCCGAAGCCCTCTGTTATGCGTGGAGCGGACATCGATCATTACCATACATATACGACTTCTCGAAACTGCTGTCGGACTGAGGCGCGCCGCGGCATGAATATGATGACTTTCAAAGTCGGCGTCACGGAGAAGACATAATCGATGAGTACACTCGCTGTGCTTGCTTTGTCATGCCGGACTCGATCCGGCATCCAGGAAACTGACTGTGGATTCCCAATTGCGGGGGAATGACATGTAGCGGGAGAACAGCGCAATTCGCGAGCGAAGCGACGCAATCGTTGACAGACATCGGGAAAAATATATGCATGAATTTGTCGTTCATCATGAGCTTTTTATCAGGTTGGGCTGCTTTACAGGCATATTCATTGCTGTTGCGTTAGGCGAACATTTTAGCCCAAGACGAAGACTGTCGGCTTCAAGGATTTCCCGTTGGTACATCAACTTAGGAATAGCCCTGCTCGACGTCCTCGTTGTTCGAGTCTTGTTTCCGATGGCCGCAGTCGGCGCAGCAATGGCGGCGGCCGAGAAGTACTGGGGCGTGTTCAACAATATCCCCGCCCACCCGTTCATCGCAGTTGTTCTCTATAGTTTCGCGATTTTCTTAGTCTGAAGTTGGCGCGTGGAGCGGGGGCGGTTGTTTTTTTGCAACTTGGCCTCTCCATAGGCATTCGACGAAATGTTGAGGGAAAAATGACTGCGCCGCGCCTCGGCCAGCATATCGGAAAAGGTGAAGAAGGTCTTTCGAGTATACCATGGGGCAACCACTCTCACGGGCTTTTTTTGATCGGCGTATCGCTTGACAAACCACAGCACGACGAAAGAGTAGGCCCAGTATGCAAACAGGGGAGAGCGCATCACTGCGAGTTCTGTGCGGCATTGGGGGTCTTCGGCGCCGAGGAGTTGCTTGACTTCACGATTGGTAACCTCAATGCTCCAGCGGGCTGCGTATCTCTCAATGGTCTGACTGGGTTTTGCATGGACATCGCTGTCAAACAATACGCCATCCTCGTAGCGTCCCCTCGGATCTCG
>JBMFOE010000014.1:0-74410 GCA_049969795.1 Desulfomonilaceae bacterium | reverse complement strand
ATACGGGTGGCTGGTTAGGCCTTACCCGACAGGGACTCTCACCCTGAAAGAGACGCCAAGCTTCGCCTGGCGCACTAGCGGAGCTCGAGATCGAACTGGAAGCGGAAGGGAAACTGGAACAATTCGTCTCAAAATGTAAAGAAATCCACAAGCAGGATTGGCGCATCGTCCGCAAAGGCGCGCAGCGGCTGGCGCGGGCAAGCGCGGCGCTGCACGAACTCGATCCCGCGACGTATCCAGCCGCGGACTCGTGGTCGCACACTGTGCGGAATCATGATGCGAGCATTAGCGTGCGCAAGGTGGTGCAACGCGCCTTTGAACTCGTTGGTCGCAGGCGTCCGGGAAAGGCGCTGGTTTTTGTCATCGATGAGGTTGGTCAGCATGTGGCGCGCAGCGGCGACAAGATCGAAGATCTGCGCGCCACTATCGAGGAATTTGGGAAAGTGGGCGGGAACTTGCTCAAGGCAAAAAAGATACCGGCGCCGTGCTGGATCGTCGTGACGTCCCAGGAGAAACTCGACGAGGTGGTGGCCGCCATCGACTCCAAGCGCGTTGAATTGGCGAGGCTTCAGGATCGATTTCGCCACCGAGTCGATCTTGCGCCATCGGACATTCGCGAGGTGGCCACTCGCCGCGTCCTGGCTAAAAAAGACGACGCCATTCCGATGCTTCGGCAACTCTACAATAAAAACCAGGGGGCGCTGAATGCGGCATTACGTCTGGAGCGCACATCTCGCAAGACCGCGGTCAGCGAGGAGGACTTCATCCAGTTCTATCCATACCCTCCACATTACATCGACATCTGCATCCGCATCATGTCCGGAATTCGGCTTCAACCCGGCGCGCTCAAACAGTTGGGAGGAAGCAACCGCACCATCATCAAGCAGGCTTACGAGATGCTCGTGTCCGATCGGACGCGACTTGCCGAGAAGCCGATTGGCGCCCTGGCGACTTTGGACCTCGTGTACGAGCTCGTTGAGGGCAACCTCTCGAACGAACGCCGCGCGGACATCCATGAAATCAGCCAGCGGTTCAAAGGCGAACCGGACGAAAAATTCACGCTTCGGGTTGCCAAGGTGATTTGCCTTCTTGAATTCGTCCGCGACCTGCCCCGCACTGAGGCGAATATCGCGGCTTTTCTCATCGACAATGTGGGCGACCCGGCTCCGATCGCCCAGGTTGCGCACGCCATCAAGAAACTTTCCCAGGCGCAATTTATCCGCAACACCGAAGAGGGCTGGAAGCTCCAGACCGCTCAGGAAAAGAGCTGGGAGACCGAGAAGAAGTCCCTCGACCCCAAGCCCCGCGACCGCAACGAGATCGTGCGAAACGTTTTGCGTTCGATCTTTGGCGAGCCGGCGCTTCGGACGTATAGGTACAAGGATTACCGCACATTCCGGGTCGGGATTCGCGTAGACGGCGCGGCCGTGGGAGACGAAGGCGATATCAAGGTGTCTTTGGCTTTGGCTGAGGATGAGAGCGAGCTAGCCAACCGCATGGATGAGATAAGGGGCGAGAGCCGGCAGAAGAATCACGAAATCGACCTGTATTGGGTGTTCGCGCTTACGCCGGATATTAACCAACTGGTGGCCCAGCTCTTCGCCTCCAGGAAGATGGTCGAAAAATATGACCAGTTTCGAGCCCAGAACAAAATCACCCCGAATGAGGCCTCCTGCCTCCAGGACGAGAAGAACTTCGTTTTCAATTGCGAATCGCGGCTGAAGAACAAGGTCACTGAGGCAATTGAGCGTGGAACGGGGATGTTTCGCGGGGTGGCGAGGGATGCGTCGTCGCTGGGCAAGAACCTGAGCGAAATTATGAAGAAATTCCTGGAACAGGTCATCCCCGACCTTTATCCCAAATTGGAGATGGGAGCTCGACCCATGCATGGGGATGAGCCGGACGTCTTCCTGAAGGCCGCCGACCTCACAGCCCTTCCCCAGGTGTTTTACGGCGGCGAACACGGCCTGGGCCTGGTTGCCAAGGAAGGTTCGAAGTACCTGCCGAACCCCAACGCGGATGCGGCCAAAGAAGTCCTTGATTACCTCGCCAGCCAACACGAGTACGGCAACAGGGATGCCTGCCTCGGGAAGGCCATCGAGAGCAGATTCAACGCCGCGCCCTATGGGTGGGAACGCGACGTGCTGCGGCTCGTACTCGCTGTGCTCTTCCGCGCAGGCGTCATCGAGGTTTCCTTCGGCGGTCAGAAATTCGATTCGTACACGGAACCGCGGAGCCGCGAGCCCTTCGTGAACCATACGAAGTTCCGGTCCGCGATCTTCACTCCGATCAAACCGATCGATATCAAGACCCTGACGCAGGCGCTTCAGAGATACGAGGAGTTGACAGGCAAGACAGTGGATGTGGACAAGAACGCCATAGGGACGGCCGCAAAGCAGTATGCCGAGGCAGAGGCCAAAGAGGTCCTCCCCATCATCGCAGAGGCCAAGGCCCATGATTTACCGGCGCTGGCCATCGTCGAAGAATACAGGGATGCGCTGGCGAATATCGAAAACGGTTCCCCAGACGACTGCGTGAACCTTCTCGTCGCAGGGGCCGCCTCGCTCAAACAGGGCCGAGAACGCATCCGCAAGATCGCGGAATGTCTGAACGAAAAGGGCCTCGCGAGTATCCAGAGAGCGCGGCTGGCCGCGCATGAAATGTCCCGCATCCTCGAACAGCGGGGCCGGTACGATATCGCCGAGAAAGGCAAAGGGCTTCGTGAACTATTGCAGTCCGAGACCTTTTTCGAATGCATGGCGCAGATCGAGAAGGACGCGCAGGAAATCCTGACCGCGTATCGCGAACTCTACGAAAAGACACACACCGAGCGAGCAACTCAGTATTGAGAGGCAATCGAGAAGATCAAGGGGCTGAACGAATGGGAACAGGTACCCGAGTCCATGCAGGAAACAGCGCTCGCGGCGCTCGCCTCACGCCGCTGCGAGGAGACCCATTTTCCGGAGACAAGCCTGGTGTGAGCTGCATGCCGGGCCGGTGTGAGCGAGATGGAATCGGATATCGAGGCCCTTGGCGGGCGTTTGGCCAAGGTCATGGCCGGCATCCAGCGCTTGACGACGCCGCCTGAGGTAAAAATCCAACGGGTTCGCGCGTCCGAATATCTGTCCGGATCTTTTTCATCAGCAGGGGCAGCTTAAAGCCGCGCTTGCCCGCTTGGAGGACCATCTCCTGAAATTGTTCGATGAAGGCGTCACAATAGTGATCGAGTAATCCGCCAATAGAGGGGCCGCTATGAAACACGGAGGCGCAAAAGGCTATGACGCGAATTGAAATTCAGGTGCCGGAAGGCGCTCTTGCAAGCATGCGTTGGGACCCAGATCGCTTCGCTCGCGAACTGACGTTGGCAGCGGCGGTCAAGTGGTACGAGAGCGGCATGATCAGTCAAGGCCGAGCTGCGGAAATCGTCGGCATGTCTCGGGCTGAGTTTATCGAGGCCCTTGCACGCTTTAAGGTAACTCCTTTTCAAGCGTCCGCAGACGAATTGGTCGCCGAGGTGTTGCATGTCTGATACATGGATAGTCAATGCATCGCCTGTTATCGCTCTTGCGAAAATCGAAAGGCTCGATCTTTTGTCGCCGCACGGACGCACGCCTCTGATCCCTGAGGCGGTGGCTACCGAGATTCTAAGGGCTCCTAAGCAAGATCCCGCACGCCAGGCTGTCGAGTCAGGGTGGTGCTTTCCACCACAGGCGGCGACGCCCGATCCAGCGGTTCTCGAGTGGGGACTCGGCGCCGGGGAAACGGCGGTCCTGAGCCTTGCAAGGCAGCGCAACGCGGTCGCGGTCGTAGATGATCGGGCGGCGCGAACCGCATGTAAGGCGCTTGGCATCCGGTTTATCGGGACGCTGGGCCTCGTTTTGATGGCGCGTCTCGAAGGCCGCATTTCGTCTTCTGTCGAGATACTGAAGGCGTTGCAGGCAGCCGGGTTGCATCTCGATGATGAGGTGATTCGAGAAGCGTTGCGCAAGACGACCAAAGAGATATGGCCAGGATAGAGACCAGCAACGGACCAGATTGTACAAAATGAGCTTCGACACGTTGTGACCCAGTGCCGCAAGCTGCTGGAGGATGCCACCGCCCAGACCCTCCAGGGACGATACGGCATCTACGCGTCGCAGAAGAAGGATGGGGTCAAAATTGAGGACGAGGCCCGTATGGCGCACCTCACGGAGGAGGATCGCGTCCGCCGCCAAGATCTCCTCGACCATCTTGCGCACATTCAGGCTATCGGCGGAAAGGCGAGCGAGGCGCTGGAACAGCTAGTGCGTGAAATCGCCTTCACCCAGTTCAACCGCCTTTGCGCCTACAAGATGATGGAGGCCCGCGGCCTCATACGTGAGGCAGTGAGCCTCGGCATGAAATCCCAGGGCTTTTTTTCTACCTGGCCGACCACCCTGACGACGAGGAACTCCGCAAGACCGGCCAACAGGACGTCGCCTACCGGAACTTCCTCGACTGGCTGGGCGGAACACTTTCGCAGGAAATCGGCTTCCTTTTTATAGTTCCCCGCGTTAGAAACCGGACTAAACAAAGGAGGCGATGAGATTTCTGAGGGAGGCGGGGTTCCCCTGGAATCGGTTGAACCTCCTGAAGAGTCTCTCTTTCAGCGCAGCGAGGCTGGGAAAATATCGATTGTGGGTGGTTTTCTTTTTGGTTTCTTTCCATACCAGCTCCACTGGGTTGAGTTCTGGAGAGTATGGAGGAAGAAAATGGAGCTCCATCTTGTCGGGGTTGGCTTCCAACCATTTGGCGTTGTCCAGGATGAGGTAAATCTTGCGACCCGTGTAATGTCTCGCCAACCTCTTGAGGAACCGTAAGAACGTCTTGCCGTTGAACCGGTCTGCCCATTTGAAATGCCATTTGGGACGCACACCCACCACAACTGCGCCGATGACTTTTGCCTTTTTCCTCGTGGGAAAACTCTTTACCTCCTGTCCCACTCCCCGTTCAGCCCAATGACGATACAGAGTCCCTGACTGCTCGAAACACGCCTCGTCCGCATACATCAATATGGCCTGCTCTTTCTGGACTTTTTTTTATCGCCGGTAGTGTGATTTCCACCCAGGTCCTCTGACGCTCTTTATCGGCCTTTGAAAGCTTTTGCCGTGGATATTGAACCGAAAACCCCAACTTGCGGAGAGTGCGACAGATTTGAGACAAGCTCAATCGCACCCCAAAACGCTTCCGAGGCGCCTCCGCCACTACCGCGGCGGTCCAAACGCCGGTGTCCAACCCTGCCGCCTCAGGGCCGCCTCGTATGATCTCACGAAGCTCCTGATACTGTGAGGGAGATAATTTGGGCGCCTTCCCCGCATAGGGGCCTCTCTGTTTCACCCCCTCCAAGCCCCCCTGGCGGTACTTACGGATCCATTCTCCCACCGTGCTCCTGGCTACCTCACAAATCCGCGCCGCCTCCTCCATGGTCTTGCCCTCGTCACACAGCAAAAGGCTACGGAGTCTGATACTTATCCACCACTGCTTGTTTCTCTTGGCCACCTCGCGCTCTTCTATGATCCGCCGCCTCTCTCCCGGCGTCAGCCTCAAACCACGTCTTGCCATGAGTCATCCCTCCCAGCCGCTCTCTCATGGCATGTCCGTTACCAAAACAACAAAAAAAGTCGCGCTTTTTCTAATCCTATTCTCTGTGCGCGATACTATAAAGAGGATGAAACGGAAACGGACCTATGTTGACGCCAGCGTGTTGATTGCCGCCTTTCAAGGAGAAGGGGCGACCGCGCAACGGGCTTTCGCGATACTGGATGACCCTGACCGCACCTTTATAGTGAGCGATTATCTGCGGCTTGA
This sequence comes from Desulfomonilaceae bacterium, assembly GCA_049969795.1. Lineage (GTDB taxonomy): Bacteria > Desulfobacterota > Desulfomonilia > Desulfomonilales > Desulfomonilaceae > JAUPKT01. The sequence continues at coordinate 68,584 of JBMFOE010000014.1, read as the reverse complement.
GGTCATTCCAAAGCCCACGTTTTATGGGAGACAGGAAGAAATAGCCTTTATGGAGCAGGCCTTGAGCCAAGGCGAGAATATTTCCACGTCATCGGACCTCACCGAGAAGCCCCTCGAAATGGCATCGAAATACGACATGACTCCCATGGACGCTCTCCACGTCGGGGCTGCGGCCATAGCGGGGGTGGACGAACTCGTGACCATGGAAAAACCGACGAAGCCGATATGCAAGGTGGGAGAAATCAAAGTGGTATCAATACATTCCCATTCGGAGGCTTCCCGTTCCGATTGAAGCACCCTGGGGTGGCGGACGCGTCGTCCGGAATCAACGACATTCATACAATGCTGCGAAGGCTTGGACTGCGGACTCGATCGCGCTGGCAGCGGCGCGGAACGGTATCTGCACGCCGAAGGTTGCGTCAAGACATTGCGCCATGGCGTGCAGTTGCTCATCGCGGCTTGCGTTGAGGAAGTCGGCGCTGGGATGGCAGTAATACCGACTCGCCCTGCGTTGAGACCCGTGGGCCAACGGCCAGTCATTTTTCCAGCGCAGCATTTTAATCAGCACGTGTCTTGCTTGGCTGTTATCGAGGACCGATGGGTCGAGGGGCGCTCGAATAGCTGATTCGAGGCGCCCGAAAAGGGACAACACGTAGTCCACGTCCGTGGCGACCAATCCCCACAGATGCCAGTCATGAATGAGGTCCGCCAGAATCGCCTGATGACGCGCGGGAATCGCTTGCCAGGCGTCGCAGAAGAAGGTCTTGCACGCGAGGCTCCCGTAGTAGCACAATCCCCGCAGGTCTTTGCCGTCATTGCCGGGCGCTGAGGGATGGAGCAGACAACCGACTGTCCGGCAAAAGGGGTCCAAGAAACCGACAAAACGGCACACGTGGATGTCCGGGTCAACACTTTCCGTCCCTTCTCGGGCGATGATGTCCTGTTCAAAGGCCTGAATTGCATCAGGCGAGCGAATCACACCGCGGAAGAGGCTCGTCCGAACCGCGAGGCGATCACGCAGGATTTCTCTCGTCCCTGCCGCCGCGTTGTAGAGTCCGCAGCATGCAGCGCACGACTTTGTCGCGTCCGGGTGGCAGAGGTTCAAGACGAGCCCCTTCCTGTGGCGGCCATATCAAGAGTATTTGTAGAAGCCCCGTCCCGACTTCCTCCCGAGGAAGCCAGCGTCCACGTATTTCTTTAACAGTGGACAAGGCCTATATTTCGGATCTCCGAAGCCTTCATAGAGCACATTGAGGATGGCGAGACACGTGTCCAACCCCACAAAGTCAGCCAAGGTGAGAGGCCCCATGGGATGGTTCATCCCTAGCTTCATCACTTCATCGATGGCTTCGGGGGTACCGACTCCCTCGTACAGCGCGTATATGGCTTCATTGATCATGGGCATCAGCACCCTGTTGGAGATAAAACCGGGGAAGTCTTGCGCTTCGACTGGGATTTTTCCAAACTTTTTTGCGAGTTCTACGGTCAGCTCGGTTGTTTCCTTGTCAGTGGCTAGGCCGTTGATGATCTCCACCAGCTTCATCACCGGCACGGGATTCATGAAGTGCATGCCGATGAACTTCTCTGGTCGTTTGGTGCACGCAGCCAGCTTGGTGATGGAGATGGAGGAGGTGTTGCTGGCCAGAACTTTTCCCGGCGCCACAATCTCGTCCAACTTCTTGAACACCTGCGTTTTGAGATCAAGGTTTTCTATGATGGCTTCCACCACGAAGTCAGCCTTGGCAAAGTCATCGAGACTCGTGCTGGGCGAAATACGGCCCATGATTTGGGATTTTTCCTCGGCGGTCATTTTCCCCTTGGATACGGATCGCTCGAGATTTTTTTCGATGGTCTTCATCCCCTTTTCCACGAATTCCGGGGCGATGTCGTTCATAATGACCGTCAGGCCGGCGACCGCTGCAACATGAGCGATGCCGTTGCCCATTTGACCGGCCCCAACCACACCAAAAACCTTCACATCCATTTGCTTTTCCTTTCATTTCCGTTCGTTTTGTTCGAGACGTCTGGGCGTCCCGCGGCGCAGAGCGAAAACCTTTCGGCTTTTCTCGAATCATTCATGATGCTTGTTGAGCGTCCTCTTTGCCAAGAAAAGATTTCTCTTGCCGGAAATCGCCTGGCTTAAGGTTTGTGCACTGAGACTGCTGAGCGACCTTCTGCGCTTCGCATTATACTACTTCTCGAAACTTCTGTGGGCATGAGGCGGGCCGCGGCGTGAATATGATATCTTTCAAAGTCTGCGTCACGGCGCCTGTTTTGTCATACCGAACTCGATTTGGCGCCCAGGAAACTCGTCATGGATTCCCTTTCCATGGGAATGACATGCAGCTCGTCAACAGCGCAATTCGCGATTATTTCCGAGAATGCTTATAACCGGTCGCTGCCCGCCGTTATTGCGAGCCAGGCGATGTCGTCTCGTCCTCTATTACGGCGGCTACGACGTTACCCTGTCTCTTGGATTTTATCGAAGAAAAGGTGCAGCGCCGCCACCATCACCGCGCAATTGATCTTACCAGTTCGGACGGCGTCCCGTACTTCAGCGACGGGCATAATGACCGTCTGAACTTCTTCGGTTTCGTCAGGATTTTTCTTCCCCGTGGGGACTACATCTCTCGCGAGGTAAACCCAAAACTTGTTTGAAAACAGCGCGGGCATGGGATAGAGCCAGCCCAAGAGTTCCACCGAGCTGGATCGATAGCCGGTTTCTTCTTCGAGTTCTTCGAGACCGCTTTGCTCGGGAGACTGGCCATTTTTGACCAAGCCGCCGGGCGGCTCCAGAGAAATCTCCCGTGAACCGTGTCGATATTGTCTCACAAGGACCATCTTACCGTCCGAAGTGATAGGGATAATCGCCACCCAGTCCGGCGAATTGAGGACCTGAAATTCGTGGATGTCTCCTGTCCGAGGAGATGCATTCTTGTGAATGGCAACTGAAAACAAGTTGTATACGCGGTCAGTGCGGCTTTCCACCAATTCCCAGATCAGATCTTTGTCTTTTCGACCGTGTTCCATGCAGCCTCCTTGAAGGTGAGCAATTTTCTGGATGCAGGGGCAAAGCTATCCTATCACACATTCGTCGCTGCTGCCGACCGGCTATACAACTTCTCGAAACTTCTCTCGGAATGAGGCTCGCCGCGGCGTGAATATGATGACTTTCACAGTCTGGGGCGCGGCGCCTCATTTGTCATGCTGGACTCGATCCGGCGCCCAGGAAGCTCGTCATGGATTCCCATTTACGTGGGAATGACATGCAGCGGCTCAACAGCGCAATTCGCGATTATTTTCGAGAATGGCTCTATGCGCGCTGCTTTGGGCTGTGGTCCATTGAAGTGTTCTTTTTGCCTCTCGGACAAGCTCTGATACACACGCCGCACAGGGGATGTTCGATAAAGGGCAGCCGTTCAGGGTTGGTTGTCACGTGCTCAACACATCGTTTGAAGTACAGCGCCTCATCCCTCTCTTTGTAATGGCGGTCGGTATTCACGTTTTTGATCGCGCCCACAGGACACGCCTTAGCGCATTCAGAGCAGTTCCCACACTGGTTTTTTAGGGGCGGGTCAGGTTCGATATCGAGATCGGTCAAGACCGTAGCCAGCCTTATTCGGGGGCCGAACACCGGGTGGACGAGCAGGAGGCTCTTGCCTTGCCAGCCCAGGCCAGCGGCTATGGCTACCGCTTTGTGGGAGATGTATGAAGTCCACTTCTCCTTATTGAGGACATGAGACGCCGGTATAGGAAGCGAGCGCCCTCCCCTGTCCTCTATGAACTGAGAAGTTCTCACGGCCAAGTCGTCCAGCAGCGCGTTCACCTTGTAATAGTGTTGTTGGTACAACGGCGTGGGCTTGTCTTCGATCGCGTCTATGATCCCGCTCGCTAAGCGCACCCCGATGCTGATCGCCCTGGGAAAAGGATCGAGGAGGTCCTCGGGTTCTGTCTCGATGCCCTTGAGCAGGCTCACATCCGCCACACGCGCCGCGCTGGCGCCCCACGACGAGAGAGCGCTCATCAATTCTTCCTTGTTCACGTGCACCTCACTTGCATATGTTTGACCATACTCGGCAGCCTCAGCGTAAATGCTATCGCTGCGCTAAGCATCTTTCGCGCGAGACGCTGCCCTTGGGAACGATCACAAGAATCGTTCGAAAGACTTTCGCGTATGTTCAGGGCTGTTCGTACTCGAGCGGAAACACTGGCCCATCGATGCAGGAACGCAGCCCATTTTCTGTGGCGCAGCTCCCGCAGAGTCCTAAGCCGCATTTCATGAGGTCTTCCCTCGCAACAAATATCCTGGAGCGCGGGACAGCGTCCAAGAGCAAGGCCACAGCCGCTCCTGTCATCCGTTTTGGGCCGCATAGGAACGCCACACAATTCCTGTAAAGGATTTTTTCTGACCTCATGTCTTGGGCAAGATCGCTCAGTATCGCGCCGACTTCACCCGGGGCATCGACCACGACCCGAACTCTCGGGACGGCCTTTTCGAGCTCTCGTTGGAAGTTGGGTTGGATGTCTTTGGAGAAGCCGATGAACATCCTGCCCACCTGGCGCTGCCATCGGGCCGCGGCCATAAGTAAAGGAGCGGCCCCGGTTCCGCCCGCGATAAGGACGAGGGGGCGAGACGCAGGAGGCTCGGGGAACCCCTTCCCATAGGGGCCTCTCATGTATATCTCATCGCCTGTTTGTAGAGCTTGGCACCTTTTCGTAAAAGGGCCTACCGCGCGGATCAAATATCGATGGGGATTGTGCGACATCGGGGAAAAGGGTTTTTCGCCGACGGCCGGTATACGGAGGAAGAAAAAACTTCCGGGGTTGCATGGCTGCGTGTCAGCCAACTCGAGGACAAAAAGGTCGTCGGCAGCCGGGGAGTTCCTGACCACGGTCGTCTTGGTATAGGCCGTGAGGATGCCTTTAGGTTGATCAGCGATCTGAGGGCGATGGGGAGTATTCGACGGACCGATTCCCTGGGCAAGATATTGAAAGAAGCTGATGATTTGCTGCGTGTCCTTGCCGGCGAGGGCTGAGCCAACGGAAAAGAAAGAAGCCCCTGCTTTTTGGTACGCGCGTACATCGTACGGACCGGCGATGCCGCCGGACGCGATTATCGGGATGTGGGTCACTCTGGCGACGTCTCTTACGGCTTTGAGGCCGATGGGTAAGATGCCTCGGCCCGATATGCCGCCCACTTCGTTGCTAAGTATGGGGCTGCCGGCGTCGTCGGCGACAAAGCCTGGGCCTACCGTATTGATAAGTGAGAGCCCGTCTACGCCTGCGCGCTCACAGAGTTGGGCTGAGGCTCCGATATCGCCTAGATTTGGAGAAAGCTTTGCGATAACAGGCTTTGAAAAGGTTTTCTTCATGAGTTGTATGATAGTCTTGACGGCCTCGGGGTCCGATCCGACGCTTTGACCCGCGCCTTTTACGTGGGGACACGAGAGATTGAGCTCAAAGGCAGAGGCCACCGGGTCGAGAATCTTGGCGCAAGCGACAAATTCCTCGGGATTTTCACCCATGATGGACACTACGAGGGGTTTGTTGTTGTGGAGCGGGAGATGCGGGGCAATCTCGCCCGCAAATGCGGCGGCGCCAGGATTGGCGAGTCCCACCGCATTGATAAAACAGCCTGGGTAGTACTCGTAAATGATGGGCTCACGATAGCCCTCTCTGGGAAGGAGGCTCAGCGTCTTGGTGGTGAGAAACCCGAGCTGAGGTATCTCCCGGGCCAGCCGGGCAAGAACCGAAGGCGCAGTAGCGACTACGCCCGAGCCGATGGTGAAGGGAGCGCTGATGGGTGTTCCGGATAGCCACGACGTCATGTCTGTCCCTTTTGTGGCCTCTTGTCGAGGAAGAATAAGGGGTTCCGAGGTTTCGATTTTGAGCGCACTTCAAAGTAAAGGCAAGGTTTTTCTTTGCGCCCAGGGTTGCCCATTATGCCAATGATCGCGCCTTGCGTCACCTTGTCGCCCTGATGGACTTTTGTCTCGTTCAAATGGGCATATACCGTCACCAACCTATTTGCGTGTTCGATGAGGACGACATTGCCATAGCCTGGTATGGCCCCGACATGCCCCACGGTTCCATCCTTCACTGCCAGGACAGGCGCGCCAGGCGAAACCTCGATGGAGACGCCGTTTCGCTGAACGCCCCCTGAGACTCCGAATCCCGATACGACCTTACCCTGGACAGGCCATATCATCTCGCCGGTTCGCCTCTGGACAGGAGGCTCGGGCGGCGGCTGCCCCTCAGTCTTCTCGTTGGAACCCGACCCCACGGCTTTTGGGACGAATATTTCGGTATTCTCGTTGAGCGCGTCAGGGGACTCGAGGTTGTTCACCTCCGCCAGGTACTGCGGCTCTACTCCGTATTTCAGGGCAATGGCGTCAAGAGTTTCACCCGCCTTTACTTTGTGGTACGTCCCTTCGGCCGGGAAGCTTTCCTGCAGAAGAGGCATGCGCAGCGGCGGTGGGAGCCCTGAGTTGACATGGGGACACGCGCAGACCATGGCGGCAACAAAGGTAAGCGCGACCCAGCGCATCAGTCCCGCGATCCTGCGGCGCGGCGCATTCCTCGTGATTGCCTTGGGAGAGGACTGATCGGCTACGGGTTTCGACATCGCGATGCAGCCTTCGTGCAATATCGAGGCACTATGAGGGGATCATCATTCATGCCGGCTTGGGATCGGTTCGCGGTAGATGTCCATGAGGGTTTACTGACTTCTCTAGTCCTCTCTCCATGCGTATTGGCCCACCAAGTCCACAAACCGGCAGGGCGTGTGACTTTCGGTCTTCATCCGACCGTTTATTTTCACGACCCTTTTCAGCGTCTGGGAGAACCTGTCTCCCACAGGGATGACGAGGATGCCTCCTTCGGTCAATTGATCGAAGAGAACCTGGGGGATCGTGGGCGCGCCTGCAGTGACGATAATTCCTTCAAAAGGGGCTTCCGAGGGCCAGCCTCGGGTGCCATCCCCGACCTTGAAGGTTATATTCTGATATCCGCATCGTGCAAGGGTCTCTTGGGCGCGGGTAGAAAGCGCGTGTATGCGCTCGATGGTATAGACCCATTTGCAAAGAAGCGCCAGCACTGCGGTCTGATAGCCCGACCCTGTACCTATTTCGAGTACGCGCTCGGAGCCGCCGAGGGCGAGGAGCTCGGTCATGATGGCGACCATGTAGGGCTGGCTGATGGTTTGGCCGTAGCCGATGGAAAGCGGGTTGTCGTCGTACGCCTCGACGCGCAGTCGTTCGTCCACAAAAAGATGCCTCGGGACGGTCCTCATCGCATGGAGGACGCGTGGGTCGCGTATGCCTCGCGCGATGAGCTGGCTGTCAACCATGGCGTTTCGCGCCAACGCGTATTCATCGTGTTCATGAAGATTCTGCATGCGACTACGCCCAGTTGCCGCTCAACGACCCTTTGGCTCATCCTTGACATAGGGCTTTGCCGGAGGAAGGGATGCGGGTCTCTCAGGCGCGACATATAGCGGCTGCACCCCGTTGGGATTCGGCGATCTCGCGCCGTGGGTCGCGGGCGTCTGAGGAAAGACCTTCCTATCCAGAAAATTCGAGAGCCGATCCATCACAGTGGTCGGGAATCCTATGATCCAGTCAACCGTCCCGGAAAACAGGTCCCTCGCCGAGTTTTCGCTGTAGAAGGGATTGTGATAGGACGGATAAGGATACACGGGCCATCCTGAGGCGTCCACAGGGTTGGAAACCTCGTTGGGGATGCTCCCCTGCGGGGTATTGGGAACAGGCGGCGCAGCCGATGGATTTGACGAGTAGGACTGCGGCGCTGCAATCGATTGGGGAGTTGCCGCCCCCGCGACGGTACTCGGCGGCCGAAGATTATCCCAGCCATAGCTCACGGACGTCGCCAAGACGGCGCCTACAAAGACCAGCGCAAGTGTTTTTGTTCCCATGGCGTCATTCTCCAGAGATTCCTCAATGAAGTAGTGATCGAACAAGTAATGTGAACCAACAATAATTTCAACTGGTTTTTTCAAGGTTTTGTCATTTTTTGCTTCGTGGGGATGGGCGGCCATGCCGCGACCAACGTAAGCTGCTCGCGAATACTATTTTTATTTTATGATTTTGTGATCTCGAGAGGAAGTGGTAAGGTCGATCATGTGCTCTTGAGGATTGCGCGCCAACGCATAGGCGTCGCGCAGTGAAATGCCCGTGAGGTTTCGTGATGGTCAGCCGAACAACCGCGCTCACAGGCCTGTACGAAAAGCAATACGGCTTCAGAAAGGCTATCTAAATCTCTCGAACTCCCATGACTAGGAGGTCACAACGGGAGATGAAAATATCGAGGCATTTTCAGGTAAAACGAGCGACATGCACGCGTCTCACATGCCTTTGGTAACAGTTGTCATCACTGCCTATAATCGAGAGCGTTTCGTGGGCGAGGCTCTGGAATCAGTGCTGCGCCAGACGGTCAGCGACTGGGAAATGATAGTCGTTGACGACGGATCGACGGACGGAACAGCCGACGTCGTGGAGCAGTGCAAGGATCCCCGGGTGCGACTGTTGAGGCAATCCAACTCGGGAGCGGCCGCGGCCTTGAACCGCGGCATAGCCGAAGCCAAGGGTTTTTGGATCGCGTTCCTCGATTGTGACGACCGTTATCAACCCCGCAAGCTCGAGCGTCATCTGCAAGTCCATTACTCAGACCCCGCCGCGGAGGCAAGCGCTTCACGGGTAAGATATATAAATGAATTAGGAACGCCTTTCTCGAAGTACTCATATTACGCGGCGCGCTACCGATCCATGAGACGGAAATCATCCAAGGCTCCATCGCTGTTTTTTTCTCTGTTGGCAGAAAATCACTTGATCACGACGTCAAGCCTTTTTGCGAAGCGCTCCGTGTTGCAGGAGGTCGGCGGATTTGTAGGTCTTCGGTACATTCATGATTGGTTCATGTTTCTGACCCTGGCGTCAAGGCAGACATTCACGGTTATTGAAGAGGAGCTGACCGATTACCGCCGTCATGGAGGAAACATTATCCGGGAGAACGACGCACGTGGTCAAATCGAGGACAACATGGCGCTGGCATGGCAGGTTACGGCATACATGGAGCGACACGCGACAGGGGGCGAACTTCGAGACATCTTCATGGCAGTGCGGCAAAATCCGCGAGTGGATTTTGAGTTGTTCAGCCTTTTTGGACTGTGGCGTGCGTACTCGAAGGGCGACCCGGCGGCTCTGGATCTTCTCAAGGGCCGTGATCCGTGGGTGTTGGAGTACGGCTCTCGCAAGGTGCGCAGGAGGCCAGTCAGGAAAATGACGCGGAGAATCCTCCAAAAAATCGGGTTAATCGGTGAAATGGGTATGGAAATCTTGGGGTGGCGCAATAATATTTGATTGTTTTGGTGGAATTCAACGGACAACCTTGCCGAAGGTTGCGAGGGTTGTATTCACGCAGACGCGATTTCAGGAGTCTTGGTGATACGCCGTCCTCTGAACATCAACGTGCTGGCAATCACCGAAGACGCAGGGTTCGTGAGGCCTTTGCGTTTGGATATGCCGCTGCTGACCTTGAAAAGACAAGGTCTTATCGCGGACTACTTCACGACAGATCCTACTCTCTTCAATGTCCCAGACGATCAGCCTTTTCATGTGGTGTGGCTCCAGAGGGTTCGATTTTCCGCGCTCATACGGCATCTCGAAGAGCGTGTGGGGAGTAGATATCTCTATGACATAGACGATTTCATGATTGGCGCGCCTTCGTACCTTTCAAGATCAGAATTGCACAGGGACACAGTCGCCGAGGCGATCAAGGCCTGCTGCACGCTGACGGTACCTTCTACGAGATTGGCGACTATGCTGGAAGCTGATATTGGAGTGAAGCTGTCTCAAAAGACCGTAGTATGTCCCAACGCGTTTGATTTCCCGGAGGCCCTGCGAACTCCCCACAAACCTCGAGGGGTTTTGTTAACCAATAGCGACGCGCTGCCCCTTTTCGCGAATCGAGCGCCTTTCATTGCGGCCGTCAGACAGTTCATGGAGCGATATGATCTTCCTCTGTATCATGTGGGAACGCCGTTTCGTGGTCTGGAGTCGTTGGGCGCTAGAGTAGTCTCGTTGGGCAGGGTGCCTTTTTGGCAGTATCACTTCTTGCTCGGGTCGATGCCCCCTTTGATCGGATTGGCGCCGTTGGAGACGGCCGGAGACAAAGACACACTGGAGTTCATTCGCGGGAAATCCGACATCAAGATGGTGGCGTACGGAGGGTTTGGGCACCCTTCCCTTTACAGCAATGCCCCGCCATATACGGACACCGACATCCGGGCCGGCCTTATCGTGGAGAACACCTTCGCTTCTTGGCGCGACGCCCTCGAAGCCGCATTCCACGAGCGTTGGCGCACCTTGGACGCCGAACAACGCGACATTGCCGCCAAGCGACACATCGACGCGATAGCGCGTGATCATTGGTATATGGCTTTGGAACAGGCGAAGCTCGCGAAACCGATCCCGGGGAAGATGATCAAGTACTCGTCGGGCAGGTTGCGCTACTACACGGGCGCTATAAGGCACATGATTCTGTCTCAGGATCATGCGTTTCGTAGGGACTTGCAGAAGAATATTCCAGACTTTGCTATAAGAATGCTTCGCAGGTTCTTGATAAAAATATGAATTAGTAAGGGTATGTTTTTATTTGTCATCTCACTGGATTTTTTGCGATTAATAGTGTATAGTGCCTTTGAGATCAAACCCAGGGGGTAATTAAAATGAGAAAGAGGGTACTGTTGATCTTGGCCGGCATCTGCATCGCGGTTGGCGCTGGCATGCTCACAGGTGATGCATTCGCATGGCGTTGCGCGCCCGTGGTATGCGCTCCCGTAGTGTGCGCCCCGGTAGTTTGTGCTCCTGTGGTGTGTGCTCCCGTAGTAACCGTGGCAGTTCCGAGGCCTGTGATTTGTGCCGTACCGACCTACTGCGGGCCGGTAGTGGCGGTCAAGGTCAGGCGACCTTGGCGTTGGTGGTGCTGGTAAGAGCCAGGCGACGCCGCTGTTGATCTGCGGAATAGTCCCCTGAGACCCGCGCATGTCTTGCGGTCATCTTGCGAGAGGCCAGAGAGACACGCACGCTGGTTGAAGAGAAGAAGGGAGTGCGCGTACCCCTCGATGCAGGGGTAGGGCGAGAGGCGACTGCGCATCCCGAGAACGGGGAAGACGCTTGGATTAGGCCCACAAGAATAAATAACCGGTGGTCAGCCATGCGGCAGCAACGCATGGACGACGCCGGTTATTTTTTTCAACTCGATTGCGACCTGTAGAAATTTTCTCTCAAAGAGGTCACACATTTACTTCCGAATCGCTGCGGATCAATTCAGTCGGTGGCAGGGCATCTTTTCGCTTGCTTTCCACTCCGTTTTAGTTTTTTTTCATCTTGATCAACCTTGTACCATCTGCGATGACGGAGTCTTCGCCAAGTCTTACTGACTCACACAGCCGGAGGTGAACATGCACCATGTTGACAGGACTTCAGGAATAATAAACCCCAATGAAACATTGTCCCCCGAGGCGAGAAAATCGTATCAGGAGGGCTTTCTGAGAGAGGTAGTGGAACTGGCGTACCGATCCGGGACGCCTCTCAAGTCTGCGATGGATGAACGAGGCTTGAAGCCTGCCGACATCAAGGACGTTGCAGACTTGCAAAAGCTGCCCATTATCCACAAACGGGACCTGGCAGAGGCTCAAAAAACAAGGCCGCCTTTTGGTGGATTCCTCACCGTCCCCATGGGAGACTTGGTGAGGATACATCAGTCTCCGGGCCCCATATACGATCCGGTGGGCCGCGTTCCAGACTATTGGCGGTTCAAGGCGGCATTGTACGCCATTGGGTTCAGACCAGGCGATCTCGTGGTCAATACTTTTGCATATCATCTCACTCCAGCAGGGCACATGTTTGAAGAGGGCGTACTTGAAGTAGGCGCGACGGTTATTCCCACCGGCGTCGGTAACACGGAAACCCAAGTCGAGATTATGAAGGCCTTGGGAGCGACAGGCTACATAGGGACGCCGAGTTTCCTCATGACCATCTTCAAGAAGGCTGAGGAAATGGGGGTGAACGTGACGAAGGACCTCAAATTGGAAGTTGGATTGGTGCTGGCAGAGATGGTTCCGGAATCGCTGCGGCGAAAGTTCATGGACGAGTACCGGTTGATCGCTCGACAGGCCTATGGCACGGCAGATGTGGGATGCGTGTCGTATGAATGCCCGGCCCTCACGGGTATGCATATTCATTACGATGTCATTGTGGAGATTTGCGATCCAGCGACAGGAGACGTATTGCCCGCCGGTGAAGTCGGCGAAGTTGTCGTCACGTGCAACAACAAGATCTACCCGCTTGTGCGATTCGGCACAGGGGACATCTCCATGATAATTGAAGATGAATGTCCGTGCGGCCGGACAGGTCCTCGCCTGACGAGGATACTTGGAAGAGCGGACGAGGTCACGAAGATCAAGGGCATGTTCGTCCATCCTTCGCAGGTGCAGAAGGTTTTGGAATCCCACCCGGAAATATCCAGAGGTCGCCTGGTGGTGGATCGCAAGGACGACCGCGACATAATGTGTCTCGAGGTAGAATTGAAGGGAGAGGAAACCGCCGGGCTTATCGAGAAGGTGGAGCAGACTTTGCGCGAGGTTACGAAACTGAAAGGAAGCGTCAAAGTCGTTCCATCTGGCGCATTGGCCGACGCCAAGAAAACCATTGAAGACATAAGGAAATGGGACTGACGCATAAGCAGTAAGAGTCAAACGTCCTGAAGGATAGAGGCGCTCTCTCCGGCTTCATACCTTTGACCGGAGAGAGCGATAGCCTCGGAACTAGAACGCGGCCAGCCTCCCTATAGGTCAAAATTTATCACGAGATTGTCTGGCTTCCCTCGGAATGGAGCGCACATCAATTTATTGTTGTTGGGAGGAGGCGTGGCGACGCAGCAATATCGGTTTGGGAAACCGGCAATACGCTTCGTACGCCGATAGGACAACACCTTTGGCCAAGGGATTACAGTTGTCTGCTGCTGCAGCCGGCCACACCACAAGCGCAAATTTTGCCTGATTTCAACCTTTCTGTTGCAAGCAGGCTGTGTTGATCCGGATTTTCCTTCGGCGCAGGATATAACGAGGGAACCATTGTCTTCTTGGTCTGTCTTTCTTTAGAATATCGGGCTCAACACATTGACGTCGCGCTGTCGAGCGACGGCGTTCAGTAACGCTTCAGAAAGGTCTTGTCAGAACGTGAGGGCAATGGAAGACGCCGTACCATGGGCTGGCTCGTTCCCGACCAGGGGAAACGGCCTTGAGGAATCGCTATTTCTTTGTCTGTCGAGCAAGACTGGCGTCGATATTCAGGAGCGCTGGAGTGCAGGTATCGAGAGAAGGACATCGAACGGCCCTCCATCGAACTCGTTGGTATTTTCGAGCGAGGGTTCATGACTGTGGGTGAGAGATGATGGAGTCGCGGAACGATCATCAGGATCTAAAACAAGAAAAGAAGGCTACCAGAGGCGGGACGATGCTGCGATGGCTCCGTGCAGCATTCTGGGTGTGCGTATACGTCGTCTTCATACTCTGCGCAACCGCGGCGCTGTTGTGGGGTATAGAAAATCTGGCGAGATTTGCGTTGAAAAGATCCTATTTTGGGGCGGTGTATCCCGGCGACATCAGCATGGCCTGCAAGGATTTCAATCGACCAGTTTCGCACTATGACTACGATTTCGTCCCAGGGGTATGTCTTGAATACAATATTCTCAAGGGCAACAATTACGAATACGCCAACAGCGCGGGGATGCGAGAGCCCCGTGAAGTCCCTTTGGAAAAGCCTGCGGACGAGTTTCGCGTCTTCCTCACGGGCGGTTCCACGGCGTATGGCATGGGGGCGATTGGCGAGGCTGCGCCAGCCATGGGATGGTACGCCATCCCGTATATCGAGACAATCTCCCACGCCATGGAAATGATACTGAACGCCTCAGCGCCGATCGAGGGGAAGCGCATACGGGTCTACAACGCGGCGGTGTGGGGTTACGCATACCAGCATGATCTCATGAGGTACATTGCAAAGCTCCGGAGGTTCAGCCCTGATTTGATCGTGTCCCTGGACGGAGCGAACGAGCTGCCCATTGTCAGCAAACTGACCGCAGACTGGGACTATTTTGCAGAAGGGCAGTTTCACAATATTTTGGAGGACATCTACGCGTACAATAGGCCCGGGTTGGCGTCTTATCTCACATTGTGGCTCAAGAATAATACCTATCTCATGGCCTATCTGTGGTCAGGTCGAGACCTCTTCCAGGAACTCCACTCCGTAGAGGTGGAGCCGGGCGCTGCGCCGGATTCTCATGGGCAAACTCAGAAGCATGAGCGTTCTGTCGAGGAAATGTCTCGAAGGCTGGATAGAAACATCGCGACGGTGGTCAGGGTGGTGGAAAACTATCATAGCGCAATGGCAAACGATGGCGTCCCTCATATCATAGCGCTGCAACCGTGGTTCTATTCCACCAAAAAGCCCTTGCACGACAAAGAGAAGGTGTTGGCGAGCTTGAAGGGATACAGGGACTATTACGGCGTACCATCCGACAAGGTGTACAAGCTGCTGGTGCAACGGCTGGTCGAGAGCGCCCAGGCGCGGGGGTATTTTCTCGTTGACTTTTCGGAGTACTTTGACGATGTATCTGAATGGGTTTTTACAGACTGGTGTCATTTGACGGCCGGCGCGAATTATCTTTTGGCAAAAGAGCTTTCCAATCTCGTGAAGGAGCATATCCTCGGTCAGGCGCTGACGCCGGCAGATCAGATCAGCCGGAAAGACGAATATTTTTGGGACCTCGCTGCGTCGGGCCGCATCGTCTATGCGCCAGAGCCGAAGGCCCCGCAGTATCATGTGCGGCATATCCTGGCGGGATACCCGGGGGAGGGTTTGTATCTGTCCAAAGACCTTGGCCCTTCGGATCGGGCTGAATTAATATTGGATATGGGCGAGGCGAGACAAGTGAGCAGGCTGAGGATTGTATGGGGAGATGAGAGCTCCGCGCCGTCTGCATGGGAGGTGGATATATCCGCCGATCAGGAGGCCTGGCAGCCCTTTGTCAGGGGAAGCAGCGCGGAGGTAAACCACTATTCCCGCTGGCCCGGGTTCGAATACTACGCCTCAACGCCTATGACAGGCAGGTACCTTCGCTATAGACCGGTGGGGGACTCTGTTCGGGTCATCGCGTTGAGATCGTGGAGCGTTTACAGGTAGATTATATGAACATTTTAGGGATATCGGCATTTTATCATGACAGCGCTGCCTGCTTGATCAGGGATGGCCAGATCGTTGCGGCGGCTCAGCAAGAGCGTTTTTCCCGGGTGAAACATGACCATCGCTTTCCCCACGACGCTATTCAGTATTGTCTGAACGAAGGCAATATTGCCGCGGACGACCTCGATTATGTGGCTTTTTACGACAAGCCATTCATCAAGTTTGAGAGACTCTTGGAAACCTACATTTCTTTTGCCCCGCGGGGCTTGGCGTCTTTTCTCCTGGCCATGCCGTTGTGGCTGAAGCAAAAACTCCGCATACCGGACCTGATTCGGTCCAGCATGGGATACAAAGGAAAGATTCTGTTCCCTGAGCATCATGAAGCGCACGCGGCCAGCGCTTTCTTCCCCTCCCCGTACCGCAGAGCGGCGTTTCTGACCATGGACGGCGTGGGAGAATGGACGACCACGAGCTTTGGAGTCGGCGAGGGGAACAAGATACGAATCGATTACGAGATAAAGTTTCCCCATTCGCTGGGGCTTCTTTACTCTGCTTTTACGTATTTCACAGGGTTCAAGGTTAATTCTGGGGAATACAAGGTTATGGGGCTCGCGCCTTATGGCGAACCCAAGTACGTGGATGTGATTTTGAAGGAGCTGATCGACATCAAGGAAGACGGGTCGTTCAGACTCAACATGGACTATTTCACCTATCCCTACGGTTTGACGATGACAGGCGCCGCGTTCGAAAGACTCTTTGGCGGTCCCGCGCGAAAACCGGAGAGCAAGCTGACGCAACGGGAGATGGACCTTGCCAAGTCGGTGCAGGTGGTGACGGAAGAGGTGATGTTGCGGACTGCTCGTCACATCCATAAGCTTACGGGGGAACGCTATTTATGTCTGGCAGGAGGCGTGGCCCTCAATTGCGTGGGGAACGGACGCATTTTAAGGGAATCGCCGTTTCAAGATATATGGATCCAGCCCGCAGCCGGGGACGCCGGCGGCGCCCTGGGCGCGGCGCTGTTCGTATGGCACCAACTCCTCGGCAACGCGCGGAGCGCGGACGACGTGCATGACGTCCAACACGGCTCCTATCTGGGGCCCTCATTTGACGAGGACTATATCAGGAACTTCCTCGAATCGCATGGCTATCCGTACACGTACCTAGGGGATGGCTTGTTGGCAGAGACCGTGGCTGACCTCATTGCCCAGGAAAAGGTTATCGGGTGGTTTCAAGGAAGAATGGAATTCGGTCCCCGGGCGTTGGGGAGCCGTTCCATTATAGGCGACGCCCGCAGTCCCAAAATGCAGTCCCAGATGAACCTCAAGATCAAGTATCGCGAGAGTTTCAGGCCGTTTGCCCCTTCTGTGCTCATGGAACACGTGTCCGAGTTTTTTGAACTGGATAGGCCATCGCCGTACATGCTTCTCGTGGCCAACGTTGACAAGAGAATACGGCGTGATATGACTGAAGAAGAAAAAAGGAAATGGGGCATTGAAAAGCTCAATGTCGTACGATCAGAGATACCTGCGGTGACCCACGTGGATTATTCGGCTCGCATTCAGACCGTGCATAAGGAAACAAACCCCTTGTATCATGAAATGATTGAAACCTTTTATAAAAAGACAGGTTGCCCGGTTATTGTGAACACGTCCTTCAATGTGCGTGGAGAACCCATTGTCATGAGTCCGGAGCATGCGTACCTCTGTTTTATGCGCACGGAAATGGACTACCTCGTTATGGGGCCTTTTTTGTTGGATAAAAAGCTCCAACCGCCGCTTAAGGAAGACGTCGATTGGCGCAAGCAGTACGAGCTGGATTAAACGCATACACTGCGAGATTGGCGGCAAGGGTTCATGTCTATTATTCAAGAGATCAAAGACGAAATACAGGCGGCGTACCGGGAGCCGAGCAGTCGAGATTTGACGATTCTCGCGCTGCTGTTCCTTGGGTTTCCGGGTATAGTCGGATTGTATTTGGTGTATTGGAAGGGCGCCGCGTCTGGGTATACGTGGATTGTGCTCGGCGTCATCCTTGCGTTATTGCGGTTGATTCCTCCGGTGTTTCGGTGGGTATATCGCGGGTGGATTGGCATCTCAATCATTATCGGCTATTTTATCTCGCGAGCGATATTGACCGTGATCTTCTTCCTGGTCATTACTCCGACAGGGCTCATCTTTCGCATCATTGGAAAGGATCCCATGGAGCGAAAGATCGACCCGTCTAGAGAGTCGTACTGGCAAAAGAGGGAACAGGAGCAAGACACATCCATCGAACGGTATGAAAAGCAGTTTTGAAACGACGCATGGCGTTGTTTGGAGGTATTTGACATGTCCATTGTAAGAGAATTCTGGGATTTCCTGAAGGTGCGGAAAAAGTTTTGGCTTGCGCCGATACTTATCGTGCTGGTGATCCTGTCGGCATTCATCATCTTGGCCGCCAGCTCGCCGGTCGCAGCGCCTTTTATTTATACTCTCTTTTAGAGAGGGAACCGTATCACGCCGCGGGGAAGAGGCATCTTCCCCGTTGGCGCCCGCGCCATCTTCTCCACGAACAGTCCCGTCTGCAGAGTCGGAACGCCCATATTCACACGTGAGAGGAACCGCCATTGGGAGGATCGGATGCCGGAATCTGATCAAGAAACTGAACGCGAATCGGTGCAAAACAAGAGCCCGTCCTCGATGACGCAGACCAATCAGTCGTCGCAGACGGATTTTCAGCGCGCTCCTCAGCGGAGCGTTGCGAGGCGCGTGGTGACCGTTTTGCTTTACGTACTGTTCTTGGCTGCGGTGGTTGTCGGAACGCTCGGCGGCTTGGAATACTACGCGTATCTCAAAGTAAAGAATTCTCCGCTCGGACAGGCATACCAGGGACGGGATCTCGACTTGGCTCGCCGCAGCTCCCAGACCGTCGCGCCTCAGTATGGGTACGAGCCGACCCCGGGCTTCGCTGCAGTGCGGAACACGCGTCTTGGAAACGCCTATGAATATATCAACAACGAGAGTTTCAAAGACTTTGAAGACGTGCCAATGGAAAAGCCCGAGGACGAGTATCGGGTGATTGTCACCGGCGGGTCTGTGGTGTATGGACGCGGCCCTGTTCCGCCGGCGGACGCGGTGGCCGATTTTTATGAGGTAACCTATCGCTGGACGATCCCGCACATCATAGAAAAGCTCCTGAACGCAGACCCTCGAGTGCGTGAACTCTTGAAGGGCAAGCATGTCCGCGTCATCAACGCGGGAGTTCCGGGCTATGTCGTTCAGAACAATCTCATGCGTTATCTCGCAAAACTGAGGCTATACCACCCGGACCTCGTGATTTCACTCGATGGCGCCAACGAGGTGCACACGGTCGCGCGGCCGCTCCGAGATTGGAATTACTTCACGGAAGGCCCGTACTACGAGGTCATTTCCGACATCATGGACATGAGCCGAGGCGGCCTGCTGAATTATCTCACCTTGTGGTTGAAGAGGAACACGTATTTTTTTACGTGGCTGGCCATGAGCAAAGGCGAGGGACCGGGCATCCTGATGGAGAATCGAGGCTTCGCTGCCCATCCCCAAGACCCTGACGAAGAGATGCTTGCGTACCGGGACCGCAACATAGGCCAGGTGGCCGATGTGGTCGCCATTTATCACAAGGTGCTCGAGACGGACAAAGTCCCCCATGTGTTTGCGCTGCAACCCATGTTTCGCAACTCGAAAAAGAAGAGGACGCCCATGGAAGAGAAGATAGAGAGCGTGACGGGGATGCAGAAGATAGGATTTTATGACGCAGCTCAGACCTACGATCTGCTGGTGGACAAAATCAAGAAGCGGTGCGCTCAAGAGGGCTTTGATGTCTATGACATAACAGGCATCTTCGACGGGGTGACGGAATGGGTGTTTACGGACTGGTGCCATCTGACCAACGGCGCTAACTACATCTTGGCCAAGGCGCTCGTAAACCGCGTGAAAACGTCCATATTCCATTTACCCCTTTTGGACAGCGATGTGCTCCACGAGCCCCTTGATTCTTATTTCGTGGATTATGCCCGCGAGGCCAAGGTATATATAGGGGACAAGCCGGCAGACAAAGGGCTGCACATTTTGAAGGGCTATCCAAGTGCAGACGCGCTTGAGGTGACGCCGACAGGGTTGTCGTCTGGCTCAGGATCATCCGAGGGGGTAGTGTTGGACCTCGGCGCGGTGGTCCCCATTTCGAGGCTGCGCATCGTCTGGGGTGGATCAGATTCAACGCCGAAAGAATGGGAGATCGACATATCCGAGGACGGGACCCGCTGGAAAACGTGGCTTGCGGCAAACGGAGTCCCTGTTGATCATTTTGATCAGTGGTCGGGATATGAGTATTACGCGCCGCAAGAAGAGAAGGCTCGTTTTGTCCGGTATCGGGTGCGGGGTCAGGACGAAGCCAAGCCTATTGTGCTGCGCCAAATAAGCCTCTATCGATAAGGACAACAGGGGCTGCGGAAAAATGTTTGAATTCTCTCAAGAGATAAGCTATACGTGAAAGGTTGACGGTGAATCCAAGAGCGAGCATGCCCTTTTTGGGAGATGCTCACGGAGAATGAATATGCCCAAACTAAAGACATGTCGGGGTGCGGCAAAGCGCTTTACCATCCTGAAGAGCGGGAAGATCAAGAGGAAGAAGGCGTATCACAGCCACATCCTGACGAGCAAATCGACGAAGAGAAAGCGGAACCTGAGGCAAGAGGCTTTTATCAGCTCGAAGGATGCCATTCAGGTGAGGAGATTATTGCCTTACGGTTAAGAGCGGGGCCGTATCATGCTTGACCACGACGGACCTTCGCCAGCGGGGCGTCGGCCGCGACAAAACGGTTCCCGCGATTGAAGGAGTAACAGATGCCGAGAGTGAGATGCGCGCCGGCCAGCAGGGCGCGGCGAAAGAAAATCTTGAAGATGGCCAAGGGGTATGTGGGTGGCCGCAGCCGGACTCTTCGACAAGCTAAAGAGACGGTAGAGCGCGCCCTGTGTTACGCGTATCGGGATAGGAAAACCCGGAAGCGGGATTTTCGCAGACTGTGGATTACGCGCATATCTGCGGGTTCTCGAATGAATGGCCTGCCCTATAACCGGTTCATGGAAGGACTCAAAAAGGCCCAAATCATGCTCGATCGAAAGATTTTGGCTGATCTGGCAGTGACAGATCCGGCGGCTTTTTCGACGCTGGTAGCGAAGGCTCGGACTGCTCTGGCAGCGTAACAGGTCAGCCGCCGAGGGGGTTGCAGGAGCTGCGGCTGCTGAATCATCCTTAGTATGGAGCAAATGCATTTCCAAGAGCGGTCCCTCGGGACCGCTTTTTTGTCGGAATCGCAACACGCGAGGATTCGAGAATTATGAAACAGCAGTTAGAGGAGCTGAGGCGACGGTACATCGCGTCCATGGCCGCGCTGAAGGACGAGAAATCGCTTCAAGAGGCGCGTACCAGGGTCCTTGGAAGAAAGGGCGAATTGACCAGCATCCTGAGAGGGCTCAAGGACATACCGCCGGAATCGCGCGCTGAGATAGGCCAACTGGCGAATCTCATCAAAGCAGAGCTGGAAGAGCTTTTTGCGCAGCGCGAGGCCGAGGTCATGGCCGAAGCGGAACGTGAGCGCATTGCTGCGGAATCGCTGGACGTTACCCTACCCGGGAGACGATTGCCGTTCGGCCGTACTCATGTGCTCAACAGAGTGACCGATGAACTCATCGAGGTATTCAGCGGCCTGGGATTCCAGTTGGCGGAAGGGCCGGAGGTCGAGCTGGATTACTATAATTTCGAGGCCCTCAACATCCCCAGGGATCATCCGGCCCGTGACATGCAAGACACCTTCTACTTTTCGGACAGCGTCCTCCTCAGGACGCACACCTCGCCGGTGCAGATACGGACCATGGAAAAGCAGAAGCCGCCGGTGAGGGTCATTTGCCCGGGCAAGGTGTACCGCAGGGATGCAGATATCACACATTCACCGATGTTCATGCAGATTGAAGGCTTGTGGGTTGACAAACACATATCTCTGGCCGACCTGAAGGGAATCCTCACGGCTTTTTGCCACGAGTATTTTGGAAAAGAGTTGGCCTTGCGTTTTCGGCCGAGCTTTTTCCCATTTACCGAACCGTCGGCAGAAGTTGATATCCAATGCGTCATCTGTGGCGGGTCGGGATGCCGGACATGTTCTTCGACCGGCTGGTTGGAGATCCTCGGTTCCGGTATGGTGGATCCGGCGCTGTACGGATTCGTGGGATATGATCCTGAGGTATATAGCGGATTTGCCTTTGGAATGGGCGTAGAACGAGTCGCCATGCTCAAGTATGGCATACCTGATATCAGGGCTTTTTACGAAAACGACATAAGATTCCTTCATCAATTCTAGCGCGTATGGAAAAGCCTTGCTTCGGCGGCCCGGGCGGAAGGCTTGCGCGTCTGGGGCGAGGCGAAGAGAGGTGACGGTTCGCGCTGCACTCGGCGCTTATTGAAAGGGGCGACAGGAGATGTTGATCAGTTTCAACTGGCTCAAGGAATTCGTTGACATCGATCACGATGTGGAAGAGGTCGCGCAAATCCTCACCATGGGCGGGATCGAGGTGGAGAATATCGCCGAGGTCGGCAGGGGGCTGGGCGACGTGATCACCGCCAGGATCGAACATGTCAGCGCTCATCCCCATGCGCCGAAGCTGACCCTCGTGACGTTGGATACCGGCGGAGCGAAACGTACAGTAGTCTGCGGCGCGCCCAATGTTCGCGAGGGTCAGATAGTGGCATACTGCCCAGCGGGCGGCGCTCTGCCATCTGGCCTGCGCTTGGAAGAGCGGGTCATCAAAGGGGTCCCTTCTCCTGGGATGATCTGCTCGGAAAAAGAGCTTGAGTTGGGAGATGACGAATCCGGGATCCTGGAGTTGGAGCCGGATACGCGTATAGGCGCGGCCTTGCCAAAGGCGCTCCCCTATGTAGAAGATTTTGTCATGGAAGTATCCATCACGCCGAACCGCGGGGACTGTTTATCCGTGCTCGGGGTGGCCAGGGAGTTGGCCGCGCTCACCGACAAGAAATGGCGCATGCCGAGTTTCACCATGGAAGAATCAGCGCCTACCGCAGCTGACATGGTGCGCGTGGAAGTGCCCGACGCGGATCTTTGTCCGAGATATGTCGTACGGGTGGTGCAAGGGACGACCATCGCCCCTTCTCCTTTGGATGTCAGACTGAAACTCTCGAGGTCGGGGGTGCGCCCCATTTCCAATGTCGTCGATGTGACGAACCTCGTGCTGCTGGAATCGGGGCAGCCGCTCCATGCGTTTGATCATGCGATGCTCAAACAAGGTCGCATTGTGGTGAGAAGGGCTGACCCTGGGGAGCGCTTTGTCACGCTGGATGGCGTGGAGCGAATAATGCCTCCGGACGCCCTCATGATCAGAGATGGCGAGCGATCAGTGGCTTTGGCCGGCATCATGGGAGGGCTGAACTCGGAAATCAGCCCTTCGACCACTTGCGTCGCAATAGAGAGCGCTTGTTTCGAACGGTTTGGCATACGTCGCACGGCCAAGGCCCTCGGCATGATGACCGAAGCGTCGTATCGGTTCGAGCGCGGGGTTGACCCCGAGGGCTCGTTATGGGCGGCGCACCGCGCTGCGTACTTGATCCAGAAATTAGCGGGAGGACGAGTGCTGCAAGGCGTGGTTGACGTGTATCCCCAGCCCATTGTTCGTCCTAGGGTCCGAGTCCGAAAAAGCAAGGTAAACGGGCTGCTGGGCGTGAATCTGACCATGCCACAAATGGGCGCGTACCTGAAGAGACTGGACGTGGCGGTGGATGCGTCCTCCGAATCGTCTGAGGCCATGGAGTGCCGTCCGCCGTCTTGGCGATGGGACCTAGACAGAGAGGTTGACTTCATTGAAGAGATAGGACGGATACATGGTTTTGACAGAATTCCTCTGTCAATGCCTTCGTATGTCTCTGCGCCAGACCGAACCAGAGAAGAGCGCAAGAAGCTGCGGACGGTCAACGAATGCATGAGCGGCTGCGGGTTCACGGAGATTATCACGATGTCTTTTGTCTCGAAGGCTGCATCGCGCGCATTTCTGCCCCAGGACGCGGCTGCTGACTTTCTCGAGTTGGTCAATCCGCTGACCGAGGACATGGCAGTGATGAGGAGATCGTTGCTGCCGGGCTTGCTGGCCGCCGCAGTACGCAATGCGCACTTCAAGTCCGTTGACCTCAAGCTGTACGAAATCGGTAAGGTATTCCGGCCCATAAAGGATATGGAGTTGCCGCAGGAGGACCTTGTGCTCGGCGCTCTAGCCATGGGCAGACGATACGGAGATCTCTGGCATTTTCAACGGGGCGAGGTGGACATTTACGGAAAGATCGACGCTGATCAACAGGTGGATTTTTACGACCTCAAGGGCGCGTTGGAGACCATCTTCGACGCTTTCTCCTTATGTGATACCACTTTTGTCCCTTGCCAGGAACCGTTTCTCCATGGGGGCAAGTCTGCGGCGGTGTTTGTCGAGGGCCGTAAGATAGGTTTTTTGGGGGAGCTCGCGCCAAGCGTGATCAGGGAGTACGATTTGCCGTCGCGAGCCGTGGTTCTTGAAATTTTGTTGGAGCCTCTGTTTGTTCATTGGCGCAAGAAAAGAGTTTTCAAAGCGCTACCGCGCTACCCTTATGTAGAACGGGATATATCAATGCTGGTTGAAACAAATTGTTCAGGAGATCAGATTAAACACTTGATTTCACGTTTGGGCCATGGTATCATTGCATCCGTGAATTTATTCGATTTGTATCGAGGAGAATCTATACCTGAAGGACGCCAGAGCATGGCGTTTCGGATACGGTATCAGGCAGAGGATCGAACTCTCACGGATGAAGAGGTGCAGGCAGTTCATTCCAGCATCGTGAGCGCTTTGCAAAGTGAATTAGGCGTCGCGGTTCGCGAATGAAGCGGCCCCATCGAGAGTCGGCGCAAAGCAGATAGACGTATCCAGGCCGTGCGTGATTCAGGAGAGATCCTCATTTTTGGAGGGGTGGTCGGGTGATGACTATCGCAATTCCGGAGAAGCAGTATTTCAAAATCGGTGAAGTGAGCGAGATTCTGGATGTTGAGCCATACGTTTTGCGATATTGGGAGTCTGAATTCAAGATCCTGAAACCCACACGGACAAGGGCTCGCCAACGACTTTACCACAAAAAGGATCTCGAACTCCTCGTCGAAATCAAGCATCTGCTCTACGACGAAAAGTTCACCATAGCCGGCGCGAAGAAGCGCCTCCAAGAAATGAAGAAGCAGGCTTCCGCGGAAAAGAAGGCCAAAAAGCCTGCCAAGAATGTCAGGGGCAGGCAGCAGGAAGAGCTCCCCGAAACGACAGAAAGCGAGACGCCGCTCCTTTCATCGGATAGTCAGCCGGATTACCGAGAATTGCTCCTCGAGATAAAGAAAGAACTCAAAGAATTACGGAATATTTTGGAGGGTTGAGACCGTAGTACGTCCCGCGTCCCCGTTAATGCCGCTCATTTCAAGGCTTGTCATGTGGAGGAAGGACGCGTCGCGTCCTTTGCGTTTGCGTGCACGCGAATCCGTCATATTGCTCCCTAGGCGGTCTCGTGATACATTTTAGTAACCACGCGAGTGGTCGGCGTCTTTTTCAATACCATTCGATAACAGGAGATAAGCCATGAGCACGCCAATGCATTGTCCAGGATTCGAGGCCAACAAGAATTTGACTTCCTTCACGTGCAAGTGCCCAAATTGCGGCAAAGAGGTGGAAATCTTTTCCGACGAGTTCGATCGTCCTCACGTGTGCAAAGGCTGTAAGCAGCCCATAGATTTCAGCCAATGCACCATAGAGGGCACATCTGCAAAATAGCATGAGGCGCGCCTCGTGCGCCGCTACGCGCCACGCATCGCGGCGGCGAGACCGGCGTCCGTGACGCGGCGTAACGTTATATGCAGCGCGCTAGGTTGCGCGTTCGCGGCTGCGTTCGCGCCGCTACCCTTCTCTACAATTCGTTTACGATAGACACAAAGGTTTCGCCGCGGTGGAACTCGTTTTGAAACATTCCAAAAGAAGCGCATGCGGGGGAGAGCAGGATGACGTCCCCTGTCGAGGCTTCTTCTAGGAGTCGTAAAACAGCGTCCTTCAGGCTGTCGAAGGTTCCCACAATCTTATCAGCCGCGCCATTCAGGATAAGACCTTCATGAATGGGGTTTGTACCATCGCCTTTGAGTAACGCAATCCTATGGGCTTTTGCCGCTGCCGCGTGCACAAAGGGCGTGGGATCTAATTTCTTGTCCGCTCCACCTGCAATAAGGAGAACTCTTTGATTTCCCATGGCCTCCAGGGCTGCGCAGCCAGCCACGGGCGTGGTGCTCGTCGCGTCGTCGATAAACGTGACGCCGTTCTTCACGGCGATGGTTTGAAGCCTATGCTCGACCCCTGAAAACTCTTCGGTTGCGCGCCTAATCTGGTCCATGTCCACCCCGAGCTTCACGCAAAGCTTCGCGGCGGCAGCGATATTAGACCGATTGTGTCTTCCTGGGAGTCTGACATTCCAATCCGAGGGGACATCCGTCAGAGAAAAAAGGTCGCTGGCGGCAGGCGCTTCGTACGACAGGGCGAGGCATTCCGGTTGATCTCCGTTGAATACACAGAAATCGCTTCCCTGTTGATAGCAATAAATGGCTTTCTTGTCGAAGATGTAGTCCTGCATAGATGCGTAGCGGTTGAGATGGTCTGGATAGATATTGGTGAAGACAGAGGCATGGGGAGAAATCTTCGCGTCATGAAAGCCTTGGAGCTGCCAACTGGAGAGCTCGAGCACCACTGCGTCCTGTGGGCTCACGACGTCCAGGAGCGGGAGCGTCGCGTGTCCTTTGATGTTGCCGGCAATGTGCACCCCAGGGCGAACGCTGGCGAGAATGCGATGAATCAGCGTCGTCGTGGTGGTCTTACCCCTCGTGCCGGTGACGCCGATCACTTGGCCTTGAAAGAGTTTGCAAAAGAGGCTCTCGTCCATCTCGATGGGTACGCCAGCCTCCCTCGCCCGCTGCAAATATTTTGAGGTTGCGGGCACGTCCGCGTTTCGCAAGATCATATCCGCTTTCGTGAAATCCACCGAGTCATGGCCGCCCAGCTTCAGTTCTACGTCAAGTCCTTTCAAGCGCTCCACGGACGAGGCGAGTTCGGCCTCAGTTTTGAGGTCTGTCACAGTGACGGCGGCGCCGTGCGCGGCCAAGAAGATTGTGTCTCCTAGTCCGCGTCCCAATAGCCCCAACCCCATCACGATGACTCGTTTCCCCTCGAAAAATGTTCGACTCTCGATCATAAGACCTCTTCAAGTTTGCAGAGACGCCGCAGTCTATCGCCTGTCAGCCAGCAAGCGAGCCTTTTGAGACGGACGATCGCCGGGTTACAATTCAGAAAGTATGAGCGGCCCATTTTCCGTCACGGCTATGGAATGTTCAAAGTGGGCGGACAATTTCCCGTCGGCCGTCACCACGGTCCACTCGTCGCTCAACATCTTTAGCTGCCAAGAGCCTTCATTGACCATGGGTTCCAGGGCAAGGGTCATGCCTGCTTCCAAGCGTGGATTGGGGCCGACCCCCGTATAATTGGGAATCTGGGGCGGCTCATGCATCTTTCTGCCGACGCCATGCCCCACGAAATCTCTCACCACGGAAAACCCGTGGGACTCGACGTGTTGTTGTATCGCCCCAGAGATGTCTTGCAATCGATTCCCCACACGAGCCATATCAATCCCTTTGTAGAGGGATTCCCTCGTGACGCGCAGCAAGCGCTCGGCTGTTTCTGATATCCGACCCACTGGATACGTTTTTGCCGCATCGCCCACAAAGCCTTTGTAAATGACCCCTACGTCGATACCTACTATGTCACCTTCAACGAGCACGCGTTTGCCTGGGATGCCATGTACTATCTCTTCGTTGACTGAAGAACAGATGGCCGCTGGATATGGCCGCTGGTTTCTCATGCGGTATCCCTTGAACGCTGCTTTGGCTCCGGCCTGCTTGATCATCTTCTCTGCGATGGCATTGAGTTCGCCGGTGGTGATCCCTGGCCGGATGATTTCCCCTAAAAAAGCGAGGATTTCTGCCACGATGAGGTTTGCTTCTCTCATGGTCTGAATTTCTCGCGGCGTTTTCAATGTAATCATGTTTGGTTTCACGACAGCCTACGGGTGTGTTAGATGGTAGCGCCAGCCGGCGTACGTTGACGCCCAATATACCAGATTTTTCTCTTGGTGGTTTGTGGAATAATCAGTTTGCCGATCCCGCGAACACAAAAGTGTGTTATACGTGAGGCTGAAGCTTCGGAAAAGGTGAACGCAGTATGAACGTGAGCAGAGGTTCGGAACAACCATCACGGCCCGTGGAACGGCAGTTCGAGTGCAAAGTGTATTACGAAGACACCGACTGCATGGGCGTGGTGTATCATGCAAATTATCTCAAATACCTCGAGCGAGGACGGACGGAATACGTTGAAGACAGGCTTTCCAGCGTGGCCGGATACCACAATCGCGGCTACTTTTTTATGGTGCACAAGATCGAGATTGTTTTTCACAGTCCTGGTCGGCTTGGGGACGCGTTGGTGGTGCGTACGTGGATAGAGAGCACCACGAAGTTTCGGATCGTGGTGAAACAGATCATCATCAAGAAGGGAGAGCCGCGAGACTACCTCGTGACCGCGACGGTCACCTTGGTGGCAGTGTCACCCGAAGGGCAACTACTCGAAATCCCGCCTGAATTTCACGGTCTCTAATGATGTGTCTCATGAGAAGCTCACGCGTGGTCCAAGTAGCGTGGTGCATTATCCTACTATTGCGTTGGGCAGGGTACGCCTACGCAGAGGAACCGCCCAATCTGGCGCTCTCCATGACTTTCCTGAAGGCGTCCGGTTTGAAGGCTCAAATCAAGCAGATACCAAAGGCATTGCTCGTATCTCTGCCTGCTGACGCGTTTGTAGATGCCAAAACCAAGAATAGAGTGGAACGGCTTTTTTACGGGAAGGCGGATGCCGATGAGTGGACGACCTTTGTCGCTGGGGAGCTGGCCAAGGAAGTGGACGCGGCCGTTCTAGACGAGCTCATTCGCTTCTACTCTTCTCGTGTAGGCCGGAAATTGGGCGCGGTCAATGAAGGGGCGCTGAACCCTTGGAACATACAGCGCGTCCGAGAGGGTTATACCCGCGTCCCGGCTCTGAGCGACACAAGGCTTGTGCTGCTTAAGGAACTTGTAGAAACAAGCGGGTTAGAGCGTTTCAACGCGGATGCGGTGGATGCGGTGGTGAGGGGCCTCCTGGAAGGCTATGCGGGCCAATCGAGCAAGCTGGAACTGACAAAGGAGGACACGGAAGCGACCTTTCAGCATAGCAGAAAGATTGCTCGTGGGCGAACCGGAGAGCTCTGTCTCGTCTCCCTTGCCAACAGTCTCAGCCCGCTGAGCGATCAAGACTTGGCCGCTATCCGTTCTTTTTTCCAGTCACACGCCTGTCGCGAGGTTCAACGAGCGTATCAAAACGCTTTGCAGAGCATTCTACGGGATGCAGCTTACACCCTTGGCGAGTCCCTGAGAGAAACGGGGCACGCTGCGCGAGATGGCGGCGCCTCGTCTCAATAAGCAACATTTTCTCGATGGTTCGCCAACAACACCAATCCCAGCTTGTCATTTTCCATCCCTTTTGATATAATAGGCTTAAATAGTCATTATTTTGGCCGGGGTGCAGATATATGTCACGCCGTTGCTTTAAGGGGCTGGCGTTGTGCGCCGCCTTGTTGTGTATTGGGTTGGTTATTGAGTTGGGAATCGCTTGGGACGACGCGGAGGCGAGCTTTCGCATTCACGAGGACTCGTTCTCGATATCTAACGCCCCAGGGTACTGTTTCGCCATGGTGGCCTTTGCCCGCTGGTATTACCTCTCGCGCCATGGGGAACTTCCTCTCAGGAAGGCGCTTTCTCCTGCGGCTCAGCAGCGCATTGCGAGGGAATTGCAGGAGTTTTACAGTCAGAACCTCATTAAGCTTCAAGCCGACTATTGCAACGTCCACCACGCCAATCCCTCGGAGTCTTTTAGGCGTTTTCTGGTGGGGTTGCTCAGCGGAGAGCCTCAGATCGTGCTCCTTATGAACAAGGGTTCCAAAGGCGCGGTCTTGCACGCCGTACTCGCCTATGAATGGCTGCCGGAGCGCAACATGCTCAAAGTGTACGACCCGAATTACACAAGGGAGGAGCGGTTCATCGATTTGGACAAGAAGTGGTACACGTCATTGGACATAACGTACAATGCGATCTGCTTCCCTGAAGTGCTCAACGCGCACCCTGCCCTTGTCAGACGAATGGAGTATTTGTACAACCGCTACGCGACCACGGCCGGGGATCGAAGACTTGCAGGGCCCGTTTCCCGACCTACCACCGCGCCGTGGCGGCAATCCAATAATTGATCATGATATTGACCGCGCCTGAGGGGCTTGCGCCCAAGGCGCTTTCTCCAAGGGCGTCTAAAAACCGAAGGATACGCCGGTCGAGAAGCCCGCAAGACTCAGCGTCCACTCATTGTTGAGCGGCTGATTATCCTCGGTCCAGTTGCAGACCC
The DNA here is from genome assembly GCA_049969795.1 of Desulfomonilaceae bacterium. Classification (GTDB taxonomy): domain Bacteria; phylum Desulfobacterota; class Desulfomonilia; order Desulfomonilales; family Desulfomonilaceae; genus JAUPKT01. The sequence continues at coordinate 38,724 of JBMFOE010000014.1, read as the reverse complement.
TCGCAAAGACTCCCACCCGAAGCGTGACGTCAGGGTGCACTTCCCAGTCTCCGGCGATATTTAGCAGGGTGACGAAGCCGCGTGTGATCAGGTGCATACCCTCTAGTTCCATGGACAGGTCCATACCGTAGGGGAAAGAGTGTCGCGCCTCGACCCCTAGCACGGGGTAGGTTCCGTCCAGCCTTCGGGTGTTGGACAAGAGCGCCCCGTCCTTGTTCTCGCCGTTGATTGTTGCGCCGAGACGCACGTGGTGCAATCCGATGCGCGGGGCCAGGTACGATGAAGCGAGCGTAAACGCCTTGTACCCATAACAAATCCTGAACCAACCAATATCCACGCGAGTTTCCAAGGGGGTGTCTTGGTCATAGGTCTGCCCCTGAAAGATGAATGGCGCTTGAATTTTTCTTTGGCCGGTAGGAGAAACCGTGAAGAAATCGGTTTCGAGAAGATGATTCTGGAGGATGGATGCCTTGAGGAATACGGTGGTGGCCTCGGTTTGGTCAATCCCAAGGTTCGATGCATCCACGCGTGAACCTGAGCCGGGGCGTCCTCCTGCGGGGATCACCATATCGCCGTTAGCCCACACGTAACCCCAATCCATGCCAAAGAGGAATCGACACTCGGGGATAAGGCGAAAAGGCTCCTGGCCGCGTGCAGGATGGACGAAAATGATTAAAAAAAGGGTTGTTGCCGTCAAGGTGAGAGAACCAAGTCTCGAAGTCCTCATAACATTTTTCACCTTTCGCGGAGGAGTCCGTCCCGTTGGTCGGGACGGTTTATATAACTTTCCCCCGCAATCGGCAACAAAGAAAATTAAGTTGACGAAGCTGAGTCTTTCGTCGGGAGAATGCTGACTGTTCCTGGGTTGGTTTTGTCCGGAGGATAATCAGGCAGCCGCGGCGTCGTCTTCAATGGGCCATCGGCCTTGATTCAGCCATCTCACGAGCGATGCGTCAATGGCATCCTCGAAGACCTCACAACGCGCCGCTATCTCTTTGAAGGAAAGACCCTGCTTGAGCATGTTGTGAATGTTTTCTGGAGTCATACGGACTCTGGAGCCTTCCATTTTTAGCATAAGTCACTCCTAATTGAGATAATACATATTATGTTCTCTTGAGCGGGATTAGGTTCCCAAAAATGTTTCATGCTCATCGAGCTTTTTTCATACGTTTCATTCTCGCGCAATGGTCGCGCCGCGCTCACTTTTTTTACCCGAACGCCGCGGCGCCGAGTTCACAGGAACGCAGCAAGACATGCAATCTGAGAAAATAACAGTTGAAACTTTTTTATTAATCCTAGGATTTATGTTTGTCAACTAGAATTTGCGCGGATGTGCGAAATCTGGGGTTGGATCAAGAGAAATTCTTGTGAGCCGCGACGCAGTTGACGTACGGCGAATCGTAGGCTATGATGCATGTGCTAGCCTTGCAATCGCCCGGCGGAACTACCGTATCCTCCTTGCTTGGAGCCATACCCTTTTGTTTGGTCCGTCGGGCTTCTTTTTGACTTTTTAGCAACTCTTCATCTGAGCCGGCGGGTACGTGTTTGGGCCGTGGCGCTCCAAATCTCTGCGCAGCAATTTGCGGAAATGGTATCCGAAAATCGCGCTGGACACCGCCTCCCCGAATGAATCCCTGTAGAAGAGGGACGCCTTGATGAGGAGCTTCCAATAATAGATCTTGCTCTTACCCTTATCGAGGATTCCGAGGTACACGATTGATTTCAGGAAGGCCATAAGGTCGTTGGGGTCGAATCTTCGCCGCCGCGCGGGCTTGTATTCTTTGAGGAACGCCAGGACGCGATCGTAGTATTCCTTCGGGGAATAGATGTGATTCAGCACGGCCTGGTACCCTTGCCTCACCAATTCTATGTCCATTTTTGGAATAAAATTGAGGGACCCGTCGCAGTTGTCGCCGGTGCACTCTTGAATCAATCGTCCTTCGGCCGCAAGGCGCTGGTAGAGCCGGGTACCAGGTATGGCGTTGAGGAGCCCTATCATGGCTTTTACTACGCCGCTGTTCTGAATGAACTGGATCTGTCGTTCAAAAATGTTTGGGGGATCGTTGTCGAAACCGATAATGAAGCCCCCCATGACTTCCATACCGTTTCTCTGAATGGTCTTGACCGCTTCAAGCAGGTCTATGGAAGTATTTTGATGCTTCCCGCATTCCACGAGGCACTGCTCTTCGGGCGTCTCCAGCCCTAAGAAGACGGAATCGAACCCCGCGCTTGTCATAAGCTCCATGAGTTCCTGATCTTGGGCAAGATTTACCGAGGCCTCTGTGTAGAGAGAAAAGGGGAACTTCCGCTCTTCTTGCCAAGGCCGCAATACCTTGAGCAACGACTTGACCTTGGCTTTATTCCCTATGAAGTTGTCATCGACGATGAACAGTCGGCCCCGCCATCCGCGGTCGTATAGGGCCTGAAACTCCCTGATCATCTGATCATTGGACTTGACCCGAGGTTTCCTTCCGTTGAGGTTCACGATATCGCAGAACTCGCAGTCAAAGGGGCATCCCCGAGAGTATTGCACCGACATGGAGGCGTAATGAGACATGTCAATGAGGTCCCATCTGGGCAAAGGAGTCTTCGTGATGTCCGGTTTTTCATCCGTGCGATACACGGGCTGGGGAGTTCCCTCCGCCAAATCCTTCAAAAAGAGGGGAAGGGTTATCTCGGCCTCGTTGAGGACAAAATGATCGACCTCGTCAAAGGTCTCCTCGGTGCTGGAAAAGAGCGGACCTCCTGCGACGATTTTCTTCCCCGCCTGTTTGACTCGGGCAAACGTTTCCCTCACAGATTGTTTTTGGACCACCATGGCTCCGACAAAGACCATGTCGGCCCACGAGATCATCTCGTCGGTTAGCGGTTCGACATTCATGTCCACCAGTCTGAGCTCCCACTCGCGCGGCAGGAGCCCCGCTACCGTGAGCAACCCTAACGGCACATGCGCAGCCTTCTTGCGTATGAACCTAAGGATATATTTGAAGCTCCAAAACGTATCAGGGATTGTAGGATACACGAGAAGGATTCTCATTTTCACTCTCTTCCCCCTTTGCTCTACTCGTTTACGTCGCTTTCAATTCATAGTCCAAAACCTGGTCTGGGTCAAGGGCATGTGCCGCGTGCGCGAGGGACCAGCGCGTCCCGCTGAGCGCGCCGCCGCATGGGCCTTACTGGGTCGCGGCGCCCGGGGAATACAGATAGCGGAGAAGCGATGAATCTGGCTTCATCAACACCGTGGCCTCGGCTCCCAGGATCTGTTTATACACCTCGAGGTGACGGATGAACGAGTAGAACTCCTTGTCCCTGCCATAAGCGGCGGCGTAGATGCCCGTGGCTTCGGCGTCCCCTTCTCCTCGAAGCACCGCCCCCTTTCTGTACGCCTCCGCCAGGATAATTTCTCGCTCTTTTTCGGCGTTGGCCCTGATCTCTTTGGCCTGTTCTTCTCCTTCGGCTCTGTACCGTTTGGCGATTCGCTCCCGTTCTGCCTTCATTCGAGCGAAGACGCTGGCCTGAACCTCTTCCGGGAGATCCACCCGTTTGATGCGCACATCGATCACCGAGATGCCAAAGGGCTTAGCGGCCTCGGCAGTTCCAAGGGTAACCTGGGCCATGATCTTCTCCCGCTCTTCCCTGATGAACCCCTTGAACGTGTGGTTGGCCACTTCTTGGCGCAGCCGCGCAAAAATGATGTCATTGAGACGCGCCACCGCGCCTGGTTCGTTGCGAACAGTCTGGTAAAACACTAGTGGATCGACGATCTTCCATCGCGACACCGTATCAACGGTGAGCCTTTTTTTGTCAACGGTCACGTATTCCGCGGGTCTGGCCTCTGCCGGCATGATACGTTTCTCGAAGACGAGAAGTTCTTGAATCAAAGGATACTTGGCATAGAGACCTGGCTGCGGGACGATCCTGACGGGCTTCCCGAATTCCAGCACCAATCCCTGCTCCCATTCTTGTATGACAAAAAATGTCTGTGAGACAACCACTAAACCCAACACGACAATTCCGATGATTTTTCCCATGAGTCGCCTCACTTGCTTTTCGATTCCGGCTCGTTCTGCCCCTGAACGCCTGTCAACGGCAGGAGCGGGAGCACTTTTGAGTCCTCGCCTTGCATCAAGTATTTCTTGGTGGGCTTGAGAAAGATCTCTGCGCTTTCCAAGTAGAGTCTTTCCCTCGTTACAGCGGGCGCTTTGCTGTATGCCTCGAGAATTTTCATGAACTGCTCAGCGTCTCCTTTGGCTCGGATGACCCTTTGAGCCTTGTATGCTTCTGCCTGAAGGATTTCCTGCTGCGCTTGTCCTCTCGCCTTTGGGACCACGTCCTCACGGAATCCTTCCGCCTCTTTGATGAGTCGTTCCCTGTCCTCCCACGCTCGCACTACGTCATGAAAGGCTTCCTGGACTTGGGCAGGGGGGTCAACGACGAGTAGCCGGGCCTGGGTGACGAGTAAACCGGTGTTGTAGTTTTCCAGGAGCTTCTGGAGGTACAGTTCTACCTTCTTTTGTATTTCCATCCGTCCTGTAGTCATTGTGTAATCGATAGTGTTTTCTCCCACGACGCCCCTGAGAGCCACCTCTGCCGATACTTTCAACACACTCTCCGGGTTTTGCGCGCCAAACAGGAATTTCACCGGGTCTTGCACCATGTATTGGACAAAGAGTTGGACGTCCACGATATTTTCGTCGCCCGTAAGCATAAGCGACTCGGCCGGAACCGCGCGAGTTCGACCGGCGTCAGTGCGAAAACCAATTTCTGCACGTCTCACTCTCGCGATGTCCACGATGGCGTGTGACATGAATGGCTTCGGGAGGCGGTACCGCAAACCAGGCTCCACAAGCGAATGTACTTTGCCAAACAAGAGGATGACGCCTTTTTCGCCAGGTCCCACGATGAATAGCCCCGAGGCAAGGTAGATGATCAGCACTAAAATGATGAGAAGCCACGCCCCCCAGCCTTTGATAATCTTGTCGGCAAAAGCTTTGATGTCTTGCACGCCCTTTTGAAGCTCTTCGACGGGGTTCTTGTCCTGTCGCGGCCTAAATTGATCCATTGTTCCTCCCCAATGGTTGATACAAAGCGACTATACCAGCATCTCGTGAGAAAGGAAATTCCGCGATGAGCGAGTTTTGTATTGTTGGGAGTCGAGATGCGCTGTCGGCAGACCGTGCGACGCCGTGAGGCGCTTACCGGTCACGCGGCGCTGAGATCTCAGACTAGCGTTGTTCCCAGAATTAATCGCGAACTCGATGGGTGGTTATCATTTTACCTGAAAATGCCACAGTTCTCTTCAGAACGGTATTTTCAGATAAAATGAAAGGCGCTCGGCTCTGTGGCCAGCCATTGGCGCCATAAGCGCTCCAAAACTCGATGATGCGGACCTCGTTCCGTCGAGAATACCCAGCTTCGGCATAAACAGTCGGCGCCCTCTTAAGCTCCGCTCCTGCGGGGCGCAATACAATAGCCCAGGGCAACGCCCTGGGAACGCGGTCATCGATAACCCGAACCTCATTCCGACAGAAATTCCGAGAAGGTGTATAAGAGTCCTTCTTTGGTGGTTTCCACAGCGTTTTTCAAAAGAACTAGCGGATTCGAGGGAGTTTTTCACCCAAGTTTCCCAATTTGTAATGTTCAAGAAAGGATGCGGTAATGTTTTACGTGTTATCTGATGTTTTGGGCTCTTTGGCCCAAACTCGCGGGCGTCGTGAGGTCAGGGAGGAGTGAGCGTATTCCCATATTACTGAAAAGCGGTTATCAACAACGTTTTATGCACTTATAATGGAGGTTTTTATGAGGACTAAAGTTGCCGAGACGGAACCTGCTTGCGACATCACAAAGCCTACGGCCCTGAAAGTAGTCGTATTGTTCGGAATGGTAAGTCTTTTTGCGGACGTTACCTACGAAGGCGCTCGAAGCATCACCGGTCCTTTTCTGTCCATTTTGGGGGCGAGCGCTGCAATGGTGGGCTTGATAGCGGGAGCAGGAGAATTAGGCGGGTACGTCTTTCGCTTGGCTTCGGGCTACCTCGCTGATCGCACGGGTCGATACTGGGGGATGATTTTCTTGGGCTACTCCATCAACCTGTTGGCGGTTCCCTTGTTAGCGTTGGTTGGCCATTGGGAACTCGCCGCGGTGTTGATCGTTGCCGAGAGAATGGGAAAGGCGCTCAGGACCCCGGCTCGAGATGTTGTGCTTGCGTGCGCAGCAGAGCCCATTGGAAGAGGCTGGGGCTTTGGTTTGCACGAGGCTCTTGACCAGATTGGCGCTGTATCCGGACCACTGATAATCGCCGCTGTCTTTTATCTCAAGGGCAGTTATGCGCAGAGCTTTGGAATTCTCTTGGCGCCTGCTCTGATTGCCCTCGGTCTATTGACTGCCGCAAAACTATCATATCCACAGCCTCATGGCCTTGGCTCCGTGGCCATTCCGTTGGAAACCAAAGGCTATCCACGGGCTTTTTGGCTCTATGTATTTGGAATCGGTCTGATTGCCGCAGGATATTCCGATTTTGCCCTAGCCGCTTTCCATTTTAAGAAGGCTGCGGTGATGTCCGATCACTGGATACCGTTATTTTATGCACTGGCCATGGGGGTTGATGCAATTTCAGCGCTCGTCTTAGGACGCCTATTTGACCGCATTGGATTTACGGTCATCATCGTTGCGGTGCTCTTCTCGGCCCTCTTTGCGCCACTGGTATTTGCCGGCGGATTCACCGGCGCTCTTATGGGGATGGCCTTGTGGGGGATCGGAATGGCCGCTCAGGAATCCGTGGTGCGTGCGGCCGTGGCAGATATGGTACCTGCCCAAAGGCTTGGCCTTGCGTATGGCGTGTTGAATACTGTGTACGGCCTTTTTTGGTTTGGAGGAAGCGTTCTCCTTGGAGTCTTGTACGATCTCTCCATCGCAACCCTTATCGGATTCTCGGTAGCTGTACAGCTCACGTCCATACCTTTCCTGTTGCTGGCAAAACGTCACCAGATTCAGCCCAAAGGGACGATTCAAGGGCAAGGGGCTTAGAGGTGATATGAACACTCCTGTCGCATTCCTGCACGGAGGAACTATGGCATCCACGCTGGCGGAGAGAACACGCCCTACCCGACAAAGTCTGCGCGGCCTGGATTTTCTTAATTTCTTTCTGGCGAACGTACAGGGGGGCGCTGGGCCATTTCTCGCGACCTACCTCATGGCCAGTCACAACTGGAATCCGGCGCAAATTGGGGTAGCCATGTCCATAATGGGAATAGCCACACTTGTCGCGCAGACGCCGTGCGGAGCCTTGGTCGATCATGTGAGCGCGAAGCGCCTCCTTATCGTCCTCGCCACGGCCGCCATGGCTGCGAGCTGCACAGCCATAACGCTGATCCCCAACTCGTTCATCTACGTGAGCCAGTGCGTGAACGGCGTCGCTGCCGCCATTTTCCCCTCGGCCATAGCCGCCATCACGCTGGGCATGGTAGGTCAAGAAAGATTGGCTGCGCGCACCGGACGCAACCAAGTTTTCAACCATGCGGGGAAGATTGCAGCCGCTGCCTTGACTGGTTTGGTAGGCCATTTTTGGGGTCACGACTGGTTTTTTTATCTGGTGGCCCTGAACGGCGCGGCGGGAATTGCGTCCACGCTGGTCATCAGGGGAAACGACATCGATTATCTCAGGGCGCGGGCAGCCGCGCCTTCAAAGAAAACAGGCGCAGTGGGGGCTTCGCGTATTCGGACGCTGCTGACCGATCATCGTATTCTGGTCTTTGCCTCGATTGTGACGCTGTTTCATTTCGCCAATGCGGCCATGCTGCCGTTGGCAGGACAATTGGTGACGCGGACTGATCAGAGCTTTGCCTCCATCGGTATGGCAGCGTGCGTCATAGCCGCGCAAATGGTAATGCTACCCGTGGCCTGGCTGTCGGGCGCATTAGCCAATCGATGGGGTAGAAAGCCGCTTTTCTTGATAGGTTTTGCGGCCCTGACTACCAGAGGCCTGCTCTACACCTTGAGCGACCACCCATTTTTTGTCCTTTTCGTGCAACTATTTGACGGTATAGGACAAGGCATTTATGGGGTCGTATCAGTCATTGTCGTGGCCGATATCACGCGAAACACAGGGCGATACAATCTGGTTCTGGGCGCCGTCGGGACGGCCAAAAGCGTCGGCGCTACGCTGAGTAACGTGATCGCGGGTTACATTGTGCACACATGGGGCTTCAATAGCGGATTCGTCTTTCTCGCTTGTCTGGCCGCCGCGGGCTTCATCATTTACTATTGCTTCTTGCCCGAGACCCGAGAGAGCCGGCAGGTCGAGTTACTGACTGAGGCGTAAGGACACATTTCTGATAGACCAACTCTCAAATGCGCCAAAGGAAAAAACGCGGAAATCGAGAAAGGCATGCCTTCATGGCTTATTCTTTTGCGTCGGTCGCGAAGATGGAACCGCCTCGGTCTAACAGCCGATGAAAAACCACTGGCATCACAATGAGCACGAGAGGGACTTGAATCGTCAATCCGGAGACAATCGCAATGGCAAGGGGGCGCTGCATTGCGGCGCCTTGACCAAGCCCCAGGGCGAGGGGAAAGAGCGCCATGATAGCGGCAAGAGTGGTCATTGCGATAGGCCGCATGCGGTTGACGCCCGCCTGCACAAGGGCTTCCTGCGGCGCTAAGCCTGCAATGCGCAGGTCTTGATACTCACTAAAGTAAAAGATTGCCACCTCGGTGACGATGCCTATCACCATAGTGGCGCCCATCATGGATGTAATATTCAACTCGGTACCTGTTATCCAAAGGCCTAAGAATACAGCGCACATAGCAATGAGCGGCATCGCGAGAACCGCTACCGCCACTCGAAATCTTTCGTATAAATAAAGGAGCAAGAGAAAAACCAGCGCTACGGCGCCGGCAAATACCGCGATCATGCCAGCGAAGGCAATCCTCTGTTGTTTGTACAGTCCTCCGAGTTCGTAGTAAATGGTGGGGGGGATAAGGCCTTGCCCGGATAACGCTCGCTGCACATCCGCCATGGTTGATCCCATGTCTCGTCCGCTTATGCGGCCGGTGACCGCTGCCATTCGTTTGAGGTTGTCCCGAGTGATCTGGGGTTGCCCCGTTACCACACGCACCTTGGCGACATGTTTCAGCGGAAACCAATGGCCGTCGCGCGATTGCAACCGGAGGCGGGGAATGTCATCCGTGGTGGACCTAACATCATTCGGCGTCCACACGCGGATGCCGATCATTTTTTCTCCTTGTTGCACCTGAGTCGCCACGATACCCGTGAGATAGGAGCGGAGCTGATTTGTGATCGTTGCGGGATCGATGCCTTCCAGTGCAGCTCGATCGCGGTCAATCTCAATTTCCAGGGCATCCCCCGCCAGGGTGATACCGTCTCTCACTTCTACGACTCCCGGTACCTGAGAGATTGCCTGAGCAACGTTGGGAGCTGTTTTCATGAGCGTGTTCGGGTCGTCTCCGTATAGCTTGATTTCGATGGGTTGCGGTACTGCCGTGAGATCGCCGATAAGGTCTTCCATAAGTTGCGCCATTTCGATCTTGAGTCCTGGGACATCCTGCTCGATTTCACGCCGCAGCGCCTCCATTACGGCGTCAACAGATCGGCGCGGAGGGGGTTTCAGCCGAACGAAGAAATCGCCTTGGTTGGCCTCAGTCAGCCCTCCCCCGAGTTGGGTTCCTGTCCGACGAGAGTATGACTGGACGTCGGGGGTAGTACGGAGAATGGCCTCCACCTGACTACATAAACGGTCGGTTTCATGCAGAGACGCGCCGGGGGCAGTCCTATAGTCGATGACAAAACCGCCTTCATCCATGGCCGGCATAAATCCGGACCCCACGTGGAGATATCCGAGGTAGCCGCCAACTGCCAAAGGAATCAGGAGAACTGATAAGAGCCATGGCCGCCGCAGAGTTGCCTCGATCACGAACCGGTAGCCCTGTTGACACAGTAGGGTCAGCCCCCCTACCCTTTCTATTTTGGCGTCTTTTTGTGTGATTGTGTGCGTCGCCAAAATTGGAATCCCGAACCAGACCACAAAAAAGGAAATAACCAGAGCGCATGCCATTGTCATAGACAGCGGTTTGAAGAATGCGCCTGTGACCCCACCCAATAGAGCCAACGGCAAGAAGATGATAACTGTCGAAAACGATGAACCAACGAGTGGACGTGCAAACTCACGGGCCGCCTGCGCTATCACCTTAGACGCGGCTACGTCTCCCGACCTGAATCGCCGCACGATGTGTTCGATCATGACAATGGCGTCGTCCAGAATCAGACCGACGGCGGCCGCCATGCCCCCCAATGTCATAATGTTGAAACTCATACCGAGCACGTAGAGGAACAAGATAGTAATCGCCAAGACTATCGGAAGAGGCGCTACTGCGAGTAAAGTGACTTTCGGATTGCGAAGAAACGCAAAAATAATGACGGCCGCCAATGCTATCCCGACCAATATGGTGTCTCGTACATTTGCGGTGGACTGGGTAATGAGTTCGCTTTGGTCATACCAATTGCTCATCGTCACGGCCGGTGGGAGGTTATGCTGATACGCCTTCAATTTTGATTTGACGTTTCGCATGATTTGTACCGTGTTTCCTGTGGGCTGTTGATATATGAGAATCAGTACGGCATCGCGGCCATCGGCAGTGACAGTTTGCCATTGAGGAACGACAGAATATTCGACAGTAGCGACGTCTTCCAATTGGACAAAACCATCCACTCCGCTTCTCAGAATGGTTTCCCTGACTTGATCTAAATTCCTGAGCCGCGCATCTGAGAGTACGAGATACAGTTTGGAACGATCCTCCAGTCGCCCCACGGCTTGCAGCACGTTGGTTGCCGACAAGGCCTGGGTGACATCTTGTTCTTTGAGGCCGTACGCCTCGAGACGCCTCATATCGACAATTACGCGGTACTCTGCGAGTTCCCCGCCGAGAATCCCAATCCTGGCAACCCCTTCTATCTCGGAGAGTAACGGGAGCAGACGATACTGCGCGATATCACGTAATTGGATTAACGTATGCTCGGCTGATGTGAGACTGAAAGCGCCAACAGGGAACACCGTCGGATCCATCCGCCGTGCGGTGAACGTAGTCTGCGGAGGCAGGGTCGGCAAGATTCGATTCAACGCGGATTCAACCTGCAATAGCGCCATCGACATATCTTGTCCCCACGTGAAATTCACGGAAAGCTCTGAGCTGCCTCGGCTCGTAGTCGAGCGAATCCCCTGCAGCCCTGGGATTGCTCGAATGCACTGCTCGGCAGGCATCGTCACGGAGGCAACCATTTGCTCGGCCGGGCGATCGCCAGAATCTATTGCGACGACGATTCTAGGAAACTCCGTGTGGGGGAACAGCGATACCGGCAGCAAGAATGCAGTTACCACGCCGCCTGTTGACAGTACCACCAACAAAAAAAACAATGAGCGACGGTGCGCGGCGGCCCATCTCACGAGGTTCATCGAGCGGCCTTCCTCACGGCCATTCCATCTTTCAATTGGTAGTTCCCCACCACAACCACTTCATCTCCTGCGCTGACCGGGCCGCTAATCGGTATGACGCCGGCGTCTTCCTTTCCAGTTTTGACGAGGACCTTGTAGGCCCTGTTTCCACGAACGATGAAGATCCAGGAATGATGTTGATCTGACATCACTGCATCTCGAGGCACGCCCAAAGACTTCGTTTGCGAGAGTTTAACAACGGCCTTCATGGCCAACCCCAGGGGCAGGTGAGTACCTGTGGGCGGCTTGAGAGGTACTAACACATCAATCTGTCGCGTGGTTGGATTGATCATGGCATGAACCTCCCTCACCTGACCGCTGAAGGTGACGCTGGGTTGAAACACGGCGCTCATCGTGACCGGCATTCCCGGTCGTATGTGAGCCGCGTCTTCAGGTTCCACGCCGAACGAGACTACCGACGAGTCTTGACGGGCGAGCGCCGCCGCGTTGGCCCCAGCCCCAACCGCGTCGCCCGGACTGACGCTTACCTTTGTGACGACCCCGGCAAAAGGCGCTTTTATGGTCTCCCGGCGCTGATCGGCTCCAAGCCGCCGCTGTTCTTGGAGCCTGATCTCTGCGTCTGCGAGATTCTTGCGAGCGTTTGCCACCTGATCTTGCGTGGCCAATTGGCGGTTGAAAAGTTCTTCTACCTGCCTCAGATTTTCGCGTGCGTATTCGACGGCGCTTTGGGCTAGTTGAAATTGAACATTCGTGGCTGGGGACGTATCCAACTCGAACAAAGGCGCTTGGGCATCTACAAGCTGACCGACTCTGACCCAGACTCTCGCGATGATTCCGGAGCGCAGCAAATTAATGCTTGTCACTGAAACTGGATCAGGTTGTATCACGCCGTACCCCACCAACTTTTCAAAGAATGTCTTCTCCTCGACAAGGCATGTTTCCACGAGAACGCTGGGTTCAGCGCTCACGGCGGCATTGTGGAAGCAGATGACAAGCGTTGCGAGGCACAAGGACATTAAAATGTCCCTGATGAGATTCCTCATCGGAGCCCCTCCTCTTCACTATCGCGAATCAGGCGCTACCGGCCGCGCCAACACAGCTTCCAGCGCTATGGACGTCTCCCACAACCCCTCCATGAGATCGACGAACTTAAGGTTTTTATTCGCCAGTGTGTTCTCCATATTGAGATATGTCATGGGAGCTATCTGATGTTCAGCGTACGCGCGCCGGGCCTTTGCAACCATTTTTGCCAAAACGGGAAGGTGGGCTTGCAAATGGGCAACCTGCTCCATCAAGATGCGCTGCCGGGTCCATATTGAATGCGCCTGTCCATATGCTTGGTCAATACGGGCCTGATATTCCTTACGCAGTTGATTTCTCGTTGCTTCTTCCACGGCTATCTTTCCTCTATTGCGATTAAAGAATGGAAGGGAGAGCACGACTTCGTGACCGGCGGTATGAACATCGGTCGTATCCGATGCGAGCCTGATTCCCACGCTGAGAGCCGGAAACTGTCCCAGCACCGCTTTATGGACTTTCGCTTCTTGACTTTCATAGCCGGCGCGCAATGCCAGCAAATCCGGTCGGCAGGCGCCCAACTCCGTGAGCGCTCGCTTCAGGTCTGCTTTATCAAGGGTTTGCGGCGGGGCAACAGGGCGGACTAGTCTTATTTTCGCTTCCGGTGAAATCCCCAAGATGGCATTGAGATCGTGACGGGTTTGATTGAGTATCTGTTCCATGTCTTTGACCTGGGCGTCCGCATCGATCTTTGCAGCGAGGTCGGTACCGACGACGTCTATACCCAAGTTTCCTGCTTGAAGGGCCTTGGAAGAGCGGGCATAATGTCTCGCGTACAACCTTTGAACTCTTTTGAGGACCGCCATTTTGTCTTCTTCAAAGATGCACTTGATAAAAAGGGTGCGAGCCTTCTGAATGACCTGCCATTCTTGCCACAAGATCTCCAAATCAACTCTGGCGACGGCTGCTGCGGCCTCTTTAATACCTGCCCTTCTCGTCACAAAGTAATTGAGATCGTAGTTGAGACCGTATTCGTATGCGGTGTACAGGTCTGGGCGATCTACGGTTGGGTAGTCAAGCCTTGCAGTAACCTGAGGGTCAGGGAGCAATCGCGCTGCAAACAGTTGGGCCCTTGCTACCCCTGCTTTCTGGCGGGACGCGATGAGATCAGGATTGCTCAGGACAGATAACATCGCGATATCCGTCATATCAAGTCCCTTCTCGGCGTCAAACGGGTGAGTCATTTGAGGACGACAGGCAAAGCGGTCCCTGCTCACGGTCAATCTAGGTGGCGGGATCAAGTTCGGCGCGACTGGAAGGGGCTGGGGTCTGTACATGACGCATCCAGAAATGAGAGTGCACGCGACGAGCAACAGAAGGGCCAGTCTAGGCAACCCTTGCCGAAAAAATGAGGTATAGGCCGCGCCGAACCGAATATCTAGGGAAGCATCCTTGATGTTATACGACGGCGAAAGAACCGCAGAACTGACTCTGCGCCTCTTGTAAAAACAGACGCGGGTCGCGAGGCGCGACGTTGCCGCCCGGTTTTCCCATAACCCTAACCCCAGATTGGGGGACTTGTGTGGCGCAAAGGGGCGGGGCGTCCTTCCAAGCATGACAAAAACAGCAATGATCCATCGAGCCATTGTGACCTTTGACAGCCTTGACCCCAGCGAACCTTTCCCGGGTGGCAGCGTTTGCGCATCAAACGCGCCGTTTCGGCAAAAGTGTTGTTCGCTCCCTGGAAAAAGCCTATATTGCCGATTTACGCAGAGTACTTCCGCGTTGTCGTCGTGTCAACCACAATTTGGCCGATAGGATTCGACTCATCCGTGACGAGCAGAACGAATAATTGGGGACATTGGTTTCGGAATCAGGCCCGCCTCACCGAGTTCGTGAGTACTTTCGAAGACAAATAGGCTGTGGGAATTGCGTCGAAAGATTGTTGCGAATGCGAGAAAAATCGACAAACAGATTGTGTTTGACGGATGGACAGCGGCTAGCAGACATCCGAGGGGGCTGGCAGCTTACCACTTATAAATCTCGTTCGGTTGTACAAAGAAACCGGACCAGCTAGATCAGAACTTCTTGCGACGCGACCAAAATCTTGGCGTTGATTAATTCATCAAGTCGCGTCCAAACCAAGGGGAATACATCGGGAGGATAGTACCTCCGCCATCCATCGAGAAGTCCGCTCGTGTCCACGCTGTAGCCTGTGTGTTTCACGCGACTGCACCGAACCCGAACGGTGTTCGTCGACCCATTACTCTTTGCTCGATCTTCCCCAAGTGTTTGAGTTTTACATCGAGGAAATCTGCCACGTCGCTGGAAGTGATATTCCCACGATAATAATTGTCGAGCACCAGCCGCGCAAAGATATTCCCTGCGAGGCTTAACGCCATCTGTGCTGGCGGTACAAATCCTTTTTCGTGGGTCTGCGCCCTGGCCAAAAAATGCGCTCGTTTTTCTAGGTAAAATTCCTTTGTCGTCAGGCCGCAGATAAGAAGTCGCCGAACCAGCACTTCATGGCTAACCCAATAGCGACGAGCTAAAAGAGCGATGTCTTCGTCCGACCAATGAGCGGCCCCTGGAGGGCGTGACTCCACAAGCCCTTCCGCCAGAAGTTCTTTTTTCGGTATCAATATGGCCCCCGCAACTCAGTTACGAAAGACCTCTATCTCTTGCTCTGCATGACCAAGTTCGTCATATTCCTCTAAATCACACACGCCGCCCTGGCGGATTGCGACATGAACAAGTTCATGGAGCATAGTGAAGATGCGGGCGAGAGGTAGGTCCTTAACGTTTGTCACAATAACGGGCAGCGGCCTTTCGGACAGGGAAAACCCCCTCATTTCCGATATATCGACCTGGTTAGCCTGGAATACAAGGATCCCTTTTAATTCGAGAGAGTTTCGCCACCAATTGAACGCCTCATACTTGTCGGTAAATCGGGTCTGAATTTCTGGAGAAATCCTCCACTCATTCCGGATCCTTCGAGCAAGAGCTTCAGGGTCATCCTTGACAGAGGCTGTCACCAAGAAACGTGGCGGTTTCTCGTCAAGGCTCCTGTACAGGTCTATGGCAATCTCTCTTTTCGCCCGAGCACGCCTGACCTCCCAGAGCAGCCCAGGTGATGCGGGCTCTCCGGCGGCGCCCACTAACCGCCGGTAGTCCCTTAACGGCTGAAAGTCTCTGGGTGGAGCTGGAAGATAGAAGACGGCTATCGGTCTTTTGTAAGCGCTGGCTAACTTTCGGAGCTGGTTAATGGTAGGTCTATTCTGGCCTCTCTCCCATGAGGCCAAGCGATCCTCTGGGACGCCCACTTTCCTAGCTGCCTGACTTAAGTTGAGACCGGCTGTCCTACGCGCCCAAAGGAGCAACTCGTGATTGATGAAAGCTTCGGCTCGTTTCGTCATTGTGTTGGCGTTACATGTGTTCCTGGCGCGCAGTTTTCTCGATACAGGACAACCTTGGGTCCCACGTCTATTCACTTGACAGCGACGATAGGAAAGCTAAACCAAAGTGTCAAGTCCTTCCGAATACTAAAAGACGTGAACTTCCGCATCCCATGAGGGTAAAAGAGAGTCAGAGGGGATAATAAGGACTTTTCGGTCCAAAACTTTTTACCTGAAAATGCCATAGTTCTCTTCAGAACGCTATTTTCATCTCCCGTTGTGACCTCCTTGTCATGGGCGATCGAAGGAGCGAGGCCCCAAAGAAGTGAAACAAAGCGACGGAGGAATCCTCGTGTTGGGCTGGATATTTCTCGCTACGCTCGAAATGACAAGGAACAAAGCGCTTGAAATGACTGCCAACCCATGAAATTCGTGATTACAAAACTTGTATCGCAACGAGGCGCGCCGCGGCATGGATACGATGACTTTCAAAGTCTGCGTCACGGCGAAGACATAATCAATAAGTAGCCTCATTATGCTTGCTTTGTCATGCTGGACTCGATCCGGCATTTGGGAAACTCGTCATGGATTCCCACTTGCGTGGGAATGACATGTAGCGGAAGAAGAGCGCAATTCGCGATTATTTTCGAGAATGGCCATAGTTCTTAGAACCGATAGAAGAAGGCTTCGGCGCTTCCAGACGCGGCCCTGCCGCCAGACCGGAGAAAAGGAGAAGAGGCAGAGCGTTCACACGCTAGCCTCTTCTGTTGGGGGAGAAACATGAAAACGATGGGCTGATGCAGGTAGAGAGGAAAGGACCTCTTCATAGTGTCTTGTTGTGCAATGCACAGCCGCCTGTGCTCTCGTCAGCGCCTCCGTCGCGCTTTGATCTTCTCCATGGCCTGTTGCAGCATTTTGGTTGCCTTTTTCTTGCGCTCTTCCAATTCAGAGCGCCAGGTGTCCATTTTTTCGATTGCCTCGAGTTCCCAGGGCAGCCATTCATTGCTGCCTTTGGTGCGAATGGATTTTTCGAGGGCTTCAGGGATCGGGGGATTACAGCACTTTTCGTACTGGTTTTCGATTCTTCGCAACATCTTGAATAGCCGCTGCATGTCGCTTTTAGTCAGGGCTGGTTGCTCTTCTTCGTCGCCAAATATTTCTTTTCCGACAAGCTGCCCATTTTCTTTCTTGAGGGCCTGAATCATTTTTCTGAGGTTGCGATAATTTTCCGTGAAATCGACTGAATTACGCGAGGCGCCAGCGGAGGTTTGGAACGCACTCTGTGTCATTGCCAACTCCTTCTTACCCAAAAAAATTGGTGAAAAAACGATGATTCACTCCACCATGAATATCCATAAAAATATGTGAGAGACATACGGGATTTGTGACCAGTGTGGTCGAGCACCTTCGGGGCCGATCAGAGCTTCCAAGGCGGTCACCAGCCTTGAGGGGCGTCCTATCACCCCGCGCGAACGGAGTCAAGAATTATTGTGAACTTAAAACGAATTTAATGCGAAAAATATGCGAGAGGGGCGGCTCATGAGGAAGGCCCGCCTTGGGGTCTGCGTGCGCGAGACGCGATTATAACGCGCTTTTCATGAGGCGCGAGATAATCGCGAGATGGCGAGCGCGATGGAAAGGGGGCTCGAACATCCGCGTCTCAGGCGCGCCCCGCGTCAGCCCCTACGATAGATAATCCCTGTGCTGAAGTCGTCTTCGAGGGCCATTTCAAACGCGGCCCGTCGATTCGTTGGATCGTAGTCGTTTGGGAGGGGATGCACCCATTGTTTCAAGTGGGCCCATGTCTTGAAAGTTTTGTCGAAGGTGACGCAGCTCGTATAGATGTGGAAAAAGGCAAAACCAGGGGTCTTGACGCCCTCGATCAGCGCCGCGGCAATGGCGTTCGGGTCGCCGGCAAACAGCCGCGCGACGAATGAGGCTTCGTACGTCAGCGCTAGCAACGTTGCATTGAGAGGTTTTTCGAACGTACCTGCGGGGCTGGCTTTTGTGACAGTGCCTGTGCGGCTGCTTGGCGAGGGCTGCCCTTTGGTCAATCCGTAGATGGAATTGTCGAAGAGCAGGTAATTGACGTCAATGTTCCGCCTGGCCACGTGCGGGAAGTGCCCGCCGCCAATCGCGAGCCCATCTCCATCGCCGCCAATGGCAAAAACGGTCAGGTCGGGGTTGGCCAGTTTCACGCCCGTAGCGACCGGCAAGGTTCGGCCATGGACCGTGTGGAGCCCGTAGGTATGCG
Source organism: Desulfomonilaceae bacterium (assembly GCA_049969795.1). Taxonomy (GTDB): domain Bacteria; phylum Desulfobacterota; class Desulfomonilia; order Desulfomonilales; family Desulfomonilaceae; genus JAUPKT01. The sequence continues at coordinate 20,590 of JBMFOE010000014.1, read as the reverse complement.
AAAAAAAGGGGTATCGACCCGCGCAGCCGATTCCAGAGACCACCACAATGTTGTGATGCGGCAGCGCAAGCTCCGTTATGCACTGGTTGAGTCCTTGATGAATGCCGAAATAACCACAGCCCGGGCACCACGTGGGGAGCGCGTCTGACCGCGCGCGGAAGGCGCCTGATTCACCTATGTCGTGTATGCGTTGGGCAAGAACATGAGCGGGGGTTTTCATGCGGCTCCTCTATGGATTAGGTCTTCGATTTTTTGGATGATGATCGCCGGAGGAAACGGAGTTCCCGTGACGAGATTGAGTCGCTCTATGGGCCGGCGATGCAGATGGCCGATAAGATTGGCGAGCTGACCTTCATAATTGAGTTCAGGGACCACGATATGGGTGCAGCGCTCCATGAAGCCCTGGACAATGGTTGCGTGGAGCGGAGACAGGGACGTGATTTTTAGCGCCCCTACTCGGAGTCCTTTCTTTCGAGCCGTCCGCACGGCCTCGAGCACAGACCCAAAGGTAGATCCCCAGCCGATGACGCCCACGTCCAGGGGATCGTCCCCGAAATACGCTTCAGGCCCCGGCAAATCCGCGAGGGCGCTGGCTATCTTCTTGTGGCGTTTCTCGGTCATCAAGGTATGCACTTCCGGGGAGTAATCTGGAGCGCCTTTTTCGGTGTGCTCCAACCCAGTGGCCGTGAACATATATCCTTCCATGCCGGGCAACGCCCGTGGAGAGATTCCGGATTCAGTGAGGCGGTAGCGCTTGTAGTTCCCTTTTTCGGATGCGGCAGGGAAGACATTGCCGTTGCGCGTCTCTTCTTCTGAGGCGCGAGGTATCGCGACGTTTTCCACGCGGTTATCGAGGTAGAAGTCAGTGAGCACAATGACTGGCGTTTGATATTTTTCAGCGAGCTGAAAACTCTTGACGGTGTAATGATAGCATTCAGAGACGTTTGTGGGCGCTATGACGATCCTCGCCGAATCGCCGGGACCGCCGAACACCGCTGCGTGCAGGTCCGACTGTTCGGTCTTGGTTGGGAGGCCTGTTGCGGGCCCTCCCCTTTGGGCGTTAATGATCACCGCGGGGATCTCTGCCATAACCCCGTGGGTAATAAGTTCTGTCATCAGGGCGAAGCCGGGGCCCGAGGTGGCAGTCATGGCTCTCGCGCCGGCGTAAAAGCTGCCCAACACCGCTCCGATGGAGGCAATTTCGTCTTCCATCTGGACGACCCTTCCGCCTCTTTTCGGGAGCGCGGCGGCGAGGAACTCCATGATGGGGGTGGCAGGGGTGATGGGATAGCCGAAGTAGAGCTTCAATCCCGCGTCCAGCGCGGCCATGCCAATGGCCTGATTGCCCGAAAGCATAACTTTCCCGTCGTCGTGAGGCAATTCTGGAAGCTGAAACGCGTCTTCTCGTTTCTCTGCGAACTCTTTGATCGCGTAGGCGTATCCGGCCTCGAAACTTTTCAGATTGGTCTGAAGGACCTTTTCGCCCTTTGCGCTGAACTTCTTTTCAATAACGTGGATGAAGAGGGCTGGATTTATGCCGCAGAGCGCAGCGAATCCACCCAACGCAGTGAGATTGCGTCCTCGAGTGCTTCCTGTGGCTGCGGATGCGAGATCAGAGAGGGGCATCCCGAAGAGCAGCTTATCAGGCGGCAATTCTGCCACAAAGGACGAATCGTGATGCACATAGGTTGGAGGATTGCTTTCAAAAATAACCATGGCTCTATGAGCCAAAGAAGGGATCCTCGATCGCGCTTCTGTTTCATTGAGGGAGATGAGCACATGAGTCTCGGCGCCCATGGCCACAATCTCTTCGCTGCCAATACGAGACCGCGTCACGCATCGTCCAAAACCGCGTATTTCAGCGGGGTAGGAATCAAACCCCAAGACGGAGAAACCGCCCCGGGAGAGCGCTTCATTGATCAATGCGCCGGCTGCTATCGTCCCGTCTCCTGCCATGCCGCACACTTCAACGGTGATGTCCACCACTGTTGCCATCTTAAAACTCCATCCACCATGACGTATTGACCATGACGCCCTCGACGCAAAAGATGTTCGCCGGGGATGCGGCGACAGTCGTCATCCCGCCTGCGAGGTTTTTGGCTGCAATTTTGCCCTGCTCGATCGCGTTGTTATATCCAATGGAAACCCAGTAATCTCTCAGGTCCGGATGATAGATTTGGGCGCAGTCGCCCGCGGCGTACACAAGATCGAATCGGGTGCGGAGGTTTTCATCCACGAGCACGCCCCGTTCCACGTCAAGGCCGGACCGCACCAAGAATTTGACATTGGGAGCGAGTCCGTAGAAAGCGCCCACTAGGTTTGCTGTCATCGCCCCCGCGTCGGTCTCAACTTCGATGACATGCGGAGACAACTTGGTGAATCGATGAACGAGCGAGGCGTCGAGCACTTGCACGCCGCTGCGCGTCAAGCGCTCCTTCACCTCGTCTGCCAGCGCGGGCGTCAATGGCAGGGGCCAAAAGGACTGCTCTTGGAGTATGAACTGCACGCGCTTGCCGGTGGAGACGAGGGCTCTAGCAAAGGACAGCGAGGTGAGATCGCCGCCCAGGAGAAGAATCGTTTCGGCTGTTTTCAGGCCGGCCCTCCACTTTTGCGCATCGGCGGGCGTCTTGAGCGTGAGCAGCAAGTCTTCAAAAATTTGCAGACGTTCCGGAATCCGCTGCATCCCTCCACAAGCGATGATCAGCGCATCGAATGGGACAATTTCTTTGTGAGACAACACCAATTCTCTTCGATCGAACTTGACGTGCGTGACCCGTTGGCCCAAACGAATCCTGATATCGCATTCTTCATAGAACGAGGCCGGCGTGGCGTACAGGTCTTCTTTGCTTAGACGCCCCGCGACGTAGGCGGGCAGGAGGTGGGGCCGATAGTGGGGGAACGATTCTTCTCCAATCAGCATGATATCCAACTCGCTGGTTTCTTGACGCAGGGCTGCGGCAGCGGCGTTTGCCGCAGGGCCATTACCGATAATCACGCAACGTTCACGGGCCATCAGTTCCTCCCACACGGAAGCGTTCGCTGGACGAGTTCTACTTTGGACACCGAAATGCAATCCACCGGACACACTCTGACGCACTCGCCGCATCTTATGCAGCGGCTGTTGTCGATGACCACGGCGTTCACGTCGCGCCAGATTTTGGTCTCTTCGTACCCGACCACCGCGCCGACCTCATTGAGGATGATGGATTTCACCAGTTTGATGCAATCCCGAGGAGCGACGTCAAGGCAGTAGCGACAATAGATGCATCGGTTTATGTCTATTTCATAATGCAGGTAGCACAAATAACATCTTTTTGACTCTTCGAGCGCGGCATCCACGGACAACCCCTGCTCGACTTCAGCGCGGGGGGACGACAATCGAGCTTGAACGGGCATGAGAGTGGGCATTTCCATCCTCGGGATGTAGTCCCATGACCGCTGTCTATCAGTGATGGAGCTCGGTTGGATCTTGACGGCCCACTGCTTGGTCTGAGAGCAGCCGAGGTCTTCTGCAATGCGCTCAGCGGCCTTTCTCCCAGACGCTATGGCCTCTATGACCGTGGTGGGCCCCGTCGCGTAATCGCCGGCGGCGTACAGGCGGGGAATGGAGGCGCGAAATGTCTGAGGATCGACCCGCAGTACGCCTCTGGCGTCCGTATCGCCCGGGCCCCGCAGAGGCTCTGCGCCTTGTCCTATGGCGACAATGGCGGCGTCGCACGGGACCGTAAACTCGCTTCCCGGGATGGGCGCCACTCTCCTCTTTCCATTGGGCAGGAGTTCCAGGGGCTTGGTGCGCAAAAATTCCACCGCCTCGAGACGGTTGGCGCCAATCATCCTGTTGGACGCCATAAGTCCTAGGATTTTGACGCCTTCACGTTTCGTTTCAAAGACTTCCTCTTCCGTGACCCTGAGATCGTGCTCCGTGGCCCTCAAACACAGCGACACATTGGCTGCGCCGTAGCGGATCGCGAGTCGTGCGCAATCAAACGCAGTGAAGCCCGCGCCAATGACGAGGACATTCTTGCCCAAGACCGGCGCCGCGCCGGACGCGATATCCATGACAAATCGCAGCCCCGTATAGACGCCGGGAAGTTCTTCGCCGGGCACATCGAGCGGCTTGGAGACGTAGCAGCCGGCAGCGACCAGGACCGCGTCGAAGGTAGCCAGCAACTCGTCCAGAGCCACATCGCGTCCGACTCGCACGCCCGTGCGCAACGTGACGCCATGATCGACCACCCACTGTATTTCTCCGGCAAGAATGTCTCTGGGCAGCCGAAATTCAGGGATGCCGTAGCGCAGCATGCCCCCAGGCTCGGGGAGCGCCTCGAGGATGGTCACCTCAAACCCCGCGAGTCGCAGGTCATAGCCTGCGGCCAGACCGGCAGGCCCGGCGCCGATGATGCACACGCTTTTCCCCACAGAAGGGACCGCAGGCGAGAGCGATGTTGGCGCAGGATCACGAAAATCCGCGGCCGACCTCTTGATATGGCATATCCCCACCGGCTTGCCGAGTTCAGGCTCCCCGTGCCGGCACTTGGTCTCGCACGGCCGCGAACAGATGCGCCCAAGCACGCCCGGAAAGAGGTTGGCAATTCTATTGATGTCATAGGACCGCGCATTTCGACCCTCGAAGAGGCATCTGATATACGCCGGCACATTGGTGAGCGCGGGGCAGGCATTCTGACAAGGGATGTTAACGCCTACGTAATACAGGTCTGCGGGATCGCGCGAATAATACGCCTCATCGGGCTGAGTCCTCGTTTCAGTAGGGTTGCGCTCAGCCCCCTCGTGAGTATTGCTCATACATAGAACTCCTTACCGGACGCTATTTTTTCAGAATCTAAACCGCAACGCGGGCATTTGCGAGTCTTTTTTCTTTTGGACTACGGCATCCACCGCCACGAGGTCGCCGGGTTGCAATGCATCGGACACGATCTGCACTCTGTCAGTTCCGTGTACGCCGACTTTGACGTTGACAGGCGTGACAGAGCCGCTCTTGGTAAGTTTCCACACGCGTCGAGCTCCTTCCGGGAGATCGGTCGGCGGCGAGGCGTTCGAGCGTCTTGCCACTTCCGGCGGCGAGAATCGCAGCGCCTGTTCGGGGACCATGAGCGCGTTGTGCACCTCGTCCAGCATGATTTTTACGTTGGCAGTCATACCCGGGCGTAGTTTAAGGTCGTCGTTGCTCACATCCAGGACCACGTTGTAGGTCACGACATTTTGTTCAATCTTCGGGTCGTTTCTGATCTGGTTTACCACCGCCTCAAACGTTCGATCTGGAAACGCGGGCACTGTAAACATCGCTTTTTGTCCCACCGCAACTCGACCGATATCGGCCTCATCCACGTTTGTGTGCACCTGCATGCGTGTGAGGTCTTCCGCTATCTTAAAGAGCACAGGCGTCTGGAAACTCGCGGCCACGGTCTGTCCCACGTCCGCGGTCCGAGACGTGACAATGCCGCTGACCGGCGCCAGGATGCGTGTGTATTTGAGTTCAAGTTCCGCTTCGTTGAGTCGAGCCTGAAGCTGGGCCAGCCGCGCTCGCTCGACGTTGACCTGCGCCTCGGCAGCGTCGGCTTTGGTTTTTGCAGCGTCGTATTCGCTCTGGCTGATGGAGTTTTTCTCTATGAGTTGCTCTTTGCGGCGCAGCGTCCTCATCTCGTCAACCAACGTGACTTCCGCCTTCATCACGTTGGCCTTTGCGGCTTCTACATCCGCACGCGCCTGCTGGACGTGCGCCTCGAATCGCTCCGGATCGATGAGGCAAATGAGCTGATCTTTTTTCACTACCGACTCGAAATCAGCGTACAATTCCTTGATGGTTCCGGACACTTGCGTACCAACCAACACTTCCACAAGGGGTTTCAACGTGCCGGTCGAGGATATCTCGGCTCTGAGGGTTCCTTTCTCGATGGGCACGGTGATGTATTTGATTTGCGGTTCGTTGCTGGAACGGCTGCTGAAAACAAAATACCCTGTGATGAGCACAATGATGGCTATGCCAATGATGACGAGCGCTCTTTTCAATGAGGTCTCCTGACGCGTCGTGTAGGATTGCGAGTTTTGCCGCCTCGAGACGATTCTTTCTCATTAGTATTCTCATAAAGGAAAAATGTTCATGGAGCAATGACAATGGAAGTCGCGTCGATGTTCGTTTCCCAATTTCCGTCGGGATGAGTAGAGCGCCATGGGGTTGGCGGGCGCCTTCGAAGACCGCTGCGACAGGCGGAACAGGGCGGTTATGCGGCTATTCGCGATGCGCCCTGCGCCCCAGCGCCGTGGCGCCGCATTGGCCTCAAAAAACTTGATCACGGCCAACGCGGGCTGTAAGATTCAGTCTCAGGTTTTTTGGCGATCTCGTCGAAATTTTTGCGAAAAGGATCGTCTGCGCCAACGGCGTCTCTGCAGCATGTGTTCGAGCTCACGCGCGGTGGCAACGAGCTGCGCCGCGGATTCGTTCGAGATGCTGAAAAAACGGGCCGTCTTGTGATTTCCCAGGCTTAGTTCAACCAGCGCTTCGAGGAGATGGGCCTTTCGTCGTTGGCAACTACTGTGCTGGCTCGTCACACCTGAAACAAGAGCTCTCCGTTGTCTGCGAGCGGACGCGCTGTACGCCCGGGGCGACAAGCCGGCAAAAGTTCGGATATGCTCAGCATGACTCTCTGAACTTTCCGTTTCTGGTTTCTGGTTCAGGGTTACTGGCGCTCAAAAGCCTCTCCAGTTCTGTTTGCAACTGCTTTTTATCGGGCAGATAAAGCTGATATTTACTCACAAATAGCTGGTTAGTGATGTTCTGCATCGCGTATTCCACCAGTATATGATCTTTGTAAGCGCCCAGGACGATGCCGATGGGGGGTTATCGCCTTCGACATTTTCTTCTTTGGCAAAATAATTCAGATACATATTCATCTGCCCGATGTCTGTGTGCTCGATCTCGCCGCGCTTGAGATCGATCAGAACAAAGCATTTGAGAATGCGATGGTAAAACACCAGATCCACATAGAAATGCCGATTGGCCAGGGTGATTTTATACTGCCTGCCCACGAAGGCAAATCCCTTGCCAAGTTCCAGCAAAAACAGTTCGAGATTTTGAATGAGCCGTTGCTCCAGTTCACCTTCCTGATAGCGCTGTTTTGGCTGAATGCCTAAAAATTCAAACACGTAGGGGTCTTTGATGAAGTCTTCGGCCTGCTGCACCTCGCTGCCTTTTTCCGCGATCTGCAGCACTCCAGCCTTGTCTTTGCTCAACGCCAGTCGGTGAAAAAGCATGCTTTTCATCTGGCGCCTCAGCTCCCTCACGCTCCAGTTTTCCTTTTCGCATTGCCTGGTATAGAAACTGATTTCGAGATCGCTGTCGGCTTTGATAATTTCGGCATAGTGACTCCAACTCAATTGTACAGACAGTGTCTGGATTTTTGGAAACTTGACGTAGAGTTGACGCATCTGAAAAAGATTAGACCGGTTGAACCCCTTCCCAAACTCCGCGGTCAGGTCTCTGGAGAGCCGGTCGAGCAGTTCACTGCCGTATTCGGCTTTCACATTGCCCTTTTGCTCGAACTCCACGATGCGCCGGCCTATCTGCTAGTATGTCTGCACGAGAATGGCATTGATCGCCCGACCTGCCTGCGCCCGGCCTTGGCGGAGCAGTTCGCCAATCTGGGCCTTCAGCTCTTGGTAAGGGGCGGCGGGGAGCTCGTCAGTCATCGTCGGTCTCCATGTTCGGATCCATTGGGCAGATTTGCGATTCAATGAACGCCATTTGGTCTCGCGTCAGCTCAGAACATTTGTAAAGCTTTTTATCAGACCTGTTGGCCTCCATGTCAAGAAACGGTATGAGAGAATACGATTCTTAAGACATATTGAGGGGCTACAAGAATTGAGAAATAAAAAACCGAGATTATCTGCCATATTTCGAGGACGCAATTTATGAAATGGAACAGAGGGGGTACGTGTCTTTTCAAATAAACCTCAGAGCGGCCCACAGCAAAGAGAACTGAAAACCAGAGCCTGCTCAATATTCACTAGGCGGGCGATCTTTCGTCGCCTTCTATCCTTCCATCACGAATCATTATTCTGCGATCCGTGAAACTGCCTATTTCCCTGTCATGGGTCACGAGCACGAAGGTGATACGTCGGCGCTCGTTGAGTTTTCTGAAGATGTCCATAATCTCTCTGCTGGTGCGGGTATCGAGGTTGCCGGTTGGTTCATCCGCGAGGATAATATCCGGATCGTTCACGAGGGCGCGGGCGATGGCGACCCGTTGCTGCTGACCGCCTGACAATTGGGAGGGCAGATGGCCCATGCGGTCAGCGAGCCCCACGAGGCTGAGAGCCTCTTCCGCCTTTTTTCGGCGGTCTTTCTTGCTCACATGGCCGTAGATGAGGGGCAGCTCCACGTTCTGACACGCCGTGATGCGGGAGAGCAGATTGAATCCTTGAAAAACAAAGCCGATCTTCTTGTTGCGCACCTCTGCCCTTTCATCTCGATCAAGGTCGGAGACATCCATGCCATCGAGAAAATACTTCCCCGACGTCGGCGCATCGAGGCAGCCCAAGATGTTCATGAGCGTGGATTTTCCAGAACCGGAAGGCCCCATGATGGAGAGAAATTCACCGGAGTCGATGACCAGGTCGATCTCGCTGAGGGCGCTCACCGCAACAGTCCCGGCAGTATAAATCTTTGACAATTGGCGCATTTCGATAAGGGCCATGCAGATTGCTCACAGAGTTAAAAGGGGCAAGCGATCATGATCGAGTTCCAGGGGACAGACCTTGACGGGCTCGAATTCGAAAGGAAGCCTGCGATTGCCCGGAAGAACATGCTTCCGGGACGGCAAGGGCGCTCCGAGGCGCCCTCGCCATGCTTCCAGTCCTCATGGTTCTTATCGAGGAAGCTTCGTCTCTAAAGCTATTTTCAGTTTCTCTTTCAGTTCCGTGAGGTCGGAGCTTTTTACCACGTAGTAATCGGCCGCCACGGCTTTGAGATCCACCTTAAAACTAGAATAGGCTGAGTTAAGGATGACCGGTAGATCATAGTACTTTTTCCTGAGCTGCTGAAGGAGGTCTAAGCCGCTATACTCACGCATCTTGATATCCAGGACGATACAATCAGGGCGCTCACGATCCACCACTTCAAGGAGGTCTTTCCCATCGGGCAAGGTGATGACCTCATAGCCTTCGTCCTGAAGCTCCATGGAGTAGAGCATCCGGATGCCTTCTTCGTCATCGACAATAAGTATTTTTGCCATGTCAGGATCCTTCAATGATGCTAAGCGCCTCGAATTGATGCGAGGCCGCGTCCGCTGATGCGCGTCGCTCGAGGAGGACGCGATTCATCGAGCTGACCACCTTTCTATCAGGTACGGCTTTGCTTTTTCAAATTGGAGGCACTGATCTTCGACGAGTTCTTCGACCTGTTGCGTGTTCATCGCTTCGGTGTCCAACACAAACGACATCGTTTTTGCGTAGTATAGGGGAATAAGGGATTCAACAAGCTTATCTCGAGGTACAGCGGCATTCCGATATGCGACGGCAAAATCGAAGAGTATTCTTGCCCAGAGGTTCGTGGGGAATTCAAAATCCGCGTCGGAGAGGCTCGCGACTTCTTCCAACTTGTTGAAGTTGGGCTCCGCGATGCACTGTTTGTAGAGGTCCCAATTTTTTTCCATGCCGCCGCGCATAGCCGCAGACAGGGTCGTCGTATCTATATCCACTGGAGGCGGCACCTCTACTTCGCCCACGCCGAAACCAAAGACCGCGGTAGGTCTGCTCCATTTCACCTGGGTCCAGTAGCCGTCGAACCGGCCCATGAGCTCGAAGAGCGTCGTGACCACTTGACCAAACATACGGGCTATGTCCGCAGCAAAATCCCGAACCCTGTGGATCTTTGTCTTGCCCATGAATGATTGAATCACCGCGCCGGGACTCTTCACCGCAAGAGTCGTCATCCACAAGTTGACGCCGAACTGGCCCACGTTTTCGTCCCAATAGTCGCAATCGAGATAAAGCTTGGCGGTCTCCCCGGAGAAGCCGACCTCGCCTCCCACGGGCTGGCGGACTCGTCTCCCATAAAGCGCCCGCGTCATGGGATATACCAGATTGTTTGTGAAGCTGCCGTCGTACTTGTGGCGAACATAGAGGGGCGCGACAAAATGATAGTCGTCGAACAACGGTTCACAGAGATTCCTAATCCACTGGGGGGTAATATTTTTGAGGTCCGCGTCCAGGACGACAACGGCTTTTGCGGACAATTCCACCGCCTTCTGGAACAGGTTTCTCAGGTTGTAGCCCTTGCCGACAATGCCTGGCTCGGTGGTCAAGGACATCTTGGGGGTCTTTGTCTCTGTATCGAAGAAGGCCTGGGTCGTTCCATCAGGGGACGCATTGTCGCAGTTAATGATCACCGCTGATTTGTGCGAATAGTACTTGGTGAGTCCGATGTCAGCCTGCTTGGTTGGCAGCGAAATAGAAGAGGCCTCGTTGTACGACGGGATGCCGACGACAATGTCAGCCTTGTTGATACCCTGGGGGTTGCATTCAGTGAAATTCATAAGAGAACGCCTCGAGTGTTTGTCTGCTGGACTCGGCACGCGCAGTCGCATTTTACCACAATATGTCGGTTGTTCAACCCTGGGCTGCGAAACGTGCACGCTGGGCGCTGGGAGCGACGGATGAATCGGTTGCATGGGCGCGGGAATTGAGCTAGACAATAGCGGAGAGCGATATACCCGTTCTCGAAAATAATCGCGAATTTCGAAGGAGTCCCGTGTTGCGTCATTCCCACGAACTCCCATGACATAGGGGCGCAACGGGAGATGAAAATTCCGTTACGAAGAGAACGATGGAATTTTCAGGTAAAAGTGGGAACCTGTGGTTAGTTTCCTGGATGCCGAATCGAGTCCGGCATGACATATGCGGGTGCCGCGACGGTACCAACTGATTACGTCCTCACCGCGAGGCAGACTATGAACATCATGATATTCAGGCGGCGAGCCTCATTTCGGCAGCACTTTCTAGGCGTCATATCTTCTGGTTGCGTAACGGGCTTTTCGGGAGGTGGAGGGAAGGACAGGTCGTGAATCGATCGTTGACCAAATCCGTGGTGGAGGGCCTTATCTTCGCCCATTCTGAGCCGCTTTCTGTGGAGGCCTTGGAGAAGCTTCTGCCCGCCGTACCCCGGCATTTGCTGGAAGAGATACTTCAAGAGCTGGAAGAGGAGTACAATACGAGGTCAAGGGGATTCACGCTAAGGCAGGTGGGAGGCGGATACCAATTCCGGACCTTGCCGGAGGTGGCGCCGTGGATTTTGTCGCTGCGGAGCATCCGGCCTACCCGACTGAGCAGGGCGGCTTTGGAAACGCTCGCGGTGATAGCCTACAACCAGCCCATCACCAAATCGCGCATCGAGCAAATTCGAGGCGTCGAGTCGTCAAGCGCGCTGAAGAGCCTTTTGGAACGAGACCTTGTTGCGGTGTCTGGCAAGCTGGAAGGCCCTGGGCGGCCGCTTCTGTACGCGACGACGCAGCGTTTTCTCGAGGTCTTCGGCCTCAAGGCGCTTTCGGAATTGCCGCCCTTGCCGGATATCGAGGTCATCGTGGACGATTGACGCGCACACGTTCCTATTCCTGCGCCGATACCGTCGCCCTTCCTACCGAGTAATACGTGAATCCGAGACTGTGCATCTTTTTAGGGTCATAGAGGTTCCGACCGTCGAAGATCACCGGTTCCTTGAGAGCTGATTTCAACCGCTCAAAGTCCGGATAGCGAAACTCGTTCCACTCGGTCACGATGATGAGTGCATCTTGTCCTTCAACGCAGTCGTAATTACTCGCGGCGTATTCTACTGAGTCGCCGAGGATTCGAGCCGCGTTTTCCATAGCCACTGGATCAAACACCCGGACAGACGCGCCGCTTTCCAGCAGGGTCTGCACGACTTCCAGCGACGGCGCGTCTCGTATGTCGTCGGTGCGCGGCTTGAAACTCAGGCCCCACAGTCCAAATTGTTTTCCGTGAAGCGACTCGGCCTCATAGTGGGAAAAGATCTTCCGACAAAAATGGCGGCGCTGCGTTTTGTTGACTTCCTGAACTGCTTCCAGGAGGCGAAGGTTCACGCCGTGCTGTTGACCGGTTCGAGTCAAGGCCGCGACGTCTTTCGGAAAACACGACCCGCCGTATCCCAGGCCGGCAAACAGGAATTGGCTGCCGATGCGAGGGTCAGTCCCAATGCCAGCCCTCACTAACTCGATGTCAGCGCCCACGATCTCTGCGAGACGAGACAGCTCATTCATGAATGATATCTTTGTGGCGAGCAGCCCGTTGGCCGCATATTTCGTCAGTTCGGAGGATTCGATATTCATGACGAGCATTGGTTTGCCCGTGCGCATAAACGGGCTGTACAACTCTTTCAATATCTCCCCTACCCTTACGTCATCCACGCCGATGACGATCCGATCCGGTTTCATACAATCGTCGATCGCGTTGCCCTCTTTGAGGAATTCAGGATTGGATGCCACGTCGAAGGGATGAGGGGTGATCTGTGCGATGATCTCTCGGACCTTCTTGGTGGTACCCACAGGTACGGTGCTTTTGGTCACGATAATTTTGTAGTTGTCCATGGCTTTGGCGATGTTTTGCGCTGCGGCGTACACCTGGCTTAAATCTGCGCACCCATCACAGTCCGGCGGCGTTCCCACCGCGATGAAGATGATCAGCGACTTCTTGACCGTGAGATCGATTTGGGTGGTAAAGGCCAATCGTTTTTCCGCGAGGTTCCTCTTGATCATCTGATCCAAGCCGGGTTCGTATATGGGGACTTTGCCCTGGCAAAGACCCTCGATCTTGTCCTCGGCTATGTCCATTATGATGACATCGTTGCCCATTTCCGCGAAGCATGCGCCCGTGACCAACCCGACGTAACCAGCTCCAATGACTCCGACATGCATATTCTCTCAGCTCCTGACACCCGAACATTTGACTAATGGTTTCGAGAGGCGAGGTTCATCTATGGCATAAATAAGGCGGGGAAACCAGAAAAAAGTCTTGCCCGCAAGAAAGCGGGCATTCATGCGTAGTAGAGCGCTTGTTTCTCCAACTCCCGGATGCGATCCCGTATTTCGGCAGCCTTTTCGAACTCGAGCGCATGGGCGGCTTGGAACATTTCTTTGGTGAGTTCCTGTACAAGTCGAGGGATGTCTTCCGGTTTGGTTCCGGGCGCACACGGCGGCGGCGTCACGTCAACTGTGACATAATCCTGCTCTGCCAAGGAGGACAGTATATCGGTGATGTCCTTGCGGATGGTTTCAGGGGTGATGCCATGTTCGATGTTATACGCGAGCTGGATTTCACGCCGCCTGTTGGTCTCATCGATGGCTTTTTGCATGGACTCTGTGACGTGGTCTGCGTATAAGATCACCGTCCCGTCAACATTTCGTGCAGCGCGGCCTGCGGTCTGTATCAAAGACCGTTCAGACCTCAAGAAGCCTTCTTTGTCCGCGTCCAAGACAGCGACCAGGGAGACTTCCGGTATGTCCAGGCCTTCTCGCAAAAGGTTTATGCCTACCAGGACGTCGAATTCGCCTCGTCGCAGGTCTCTGATGATCTCCATTCTTTGTATGGTCTGGATTTCTGAGTGCAAATATCGCACCTTGACGCCGAGACTGGCGTAGTATTCCGTGAGGTCTTCGGCCATCTTTTTCGTCAATGTGGTCACGAGGACTCTTTGCCCGAGACTTACCCTTCTATTAATTTCGTTGAGAAGATCATCCACCTGGCCGCTCGCAGGCCGTATTTCTATGACTGGGTCCATCAGGCCTGTGGGACGTATTACCTGTTCTATGACGTGCGGGCCTGACATTTTCAGTTCATAGGGCCCTGGCGTGGCTGACACGTAGATGACCTGGTTGACCAGCGCTTCAAATTCCTCAAAGCGCAGGGGTCGGTTGTCCAACGCGCTTGGGAGACGAAAACCAAATTCCACGAGGGTCTCCTTTCGTGCGCGATCCCCCCTGAACATGCCGCCGAGCTGTGGTATGCTGACGTGGGATTCGTCAATGAGAAAAAGCGAATCCTTGGGAAAATATTCCAGGAGCGTTGGCGGAGGCTCGCCGGGATTTCGTCCTGTGAGGTAGCGCGAATAATTTTCGATGCCGCTGCAATAGCCCATCTCTTTGAGCATCTCGACATCGAACCGCGTTCGTTCTTCGATGCGTTGGGCTTCGATGAAGCGGTTTTGCGACCGAAAATATTCGACCCTTTCTTTCATTTCGTCGAGAATCTTGTCCACGGAGGCGAGGAGGCGAGACCTCTCCGTGACATAGTGGCTCGCCGGGTAGATCGCGACTCTGTCGAGGGACCTCAAGACTTTTCCTCGCAACGGATCGATCTCGTAAATACCGTCCACTTCGTCGCCGAAAAATTCCACGCGAATCGCCAAAGCCTCTTCGTACGCGGGGAATATTTCCAGTATGTCGCCTCGAACCCTGAATGTCCCTCGATGGAAATCATAGTCGTTTCGCTCGTACTGAATTTCGACCAGTTTTCGGAGCACGTGATCTCTATCGGATTCCTGTTTCTGGATAAGATGCACGAGCATATTTTGGTAGGCTTCCGGCGATCCCAAGCCATAGATGCAAGAGACGGACGCCACGATGATGACGTCTCTGCGTTCCAAGAGCGACCTGGTCGCGGAATGCCTCATCTTATCGATGGCTTCGTTGATACTGGAATCCTTTTCGATATAAGTGTCGGTTTGTGGGATGTATGCCTCGGGCTGGTAGTAGTCGTAATACGACACAAAGTATTCCACCGCATTCTCTGGAAATAAGGCTCTGAATTCATTGAACAACTGCGCGGCAAGCGTCTTGTTGGGGGCGAGGACCAACGTGGTCTTTTCAGTCTGGGCGATGACATTGGCCATGGTGTAGGTTTTTCCGGAGCCGGTAACGCCGAGCAGGGTCTGGTGCTTTACTCCTCGGCGCACGTTTTCCACGAGCTTGTCGATGGCCTTTGGTTGATCGCCCTGCGGCGTAAAATCTGAAACGAGTTTGAAAATTCCCATGAACTAGTCCTTACTTGTCACACCTTTGGCCACGCCGGGATGCCCAGCCTGATGAATGTTACGCCCCGCGAGATGCTCCGCTAAAAATGGCTGTCGGCTCAGTCGAGAGCCGGCTTCATGATCTTCAGGGAACGGTGGATATGCCGAATAACCTTTTCGACATTCAGGAAGCCTTGGGGACGATCGGAAATGATCATTTGGAACATTTTGTCCGCTGTGACATAATACTGCACCAATTGCATGACCTTGTGGCCGTTTTTGTCTTTGAAGGTGCACACGAGATACCCCTGGGCGCCAGGCATCGCCGGCAATCGCCCCTGCTCCAGGACTGCGGCGTCCTTTGCGCTTTCGGCCAAACTCTTCTTGACCGATTCCAGGAGGGCCTGTGGATCGAGCGGCTTTTCGTTCCTACGGGGCTCCACGAGAACGGCAATGCGCAGGGAGGCGGAGGGATGGGAAAATGTGACTTCGTCAGCAGTTATTTGATTGCAACTCATGGACGCAGGATAGTCAAAGGAAAACCTGTCTCTTGGATCGACGTATTTCTTGTAACCCCCTTCCTGAGCGCCGTAGGCGTGGGCAGAGAATAAGAACGTGCACAACGCCGCGGCCAACGCCGTACAGAAAACGCGGACGATCATGAGGCGACGATGCTGCCGTGCATGCATGGCGATTAGGCCATCGATGAACATTGCCAAGCTGATCCGTGGTATATCGCGGTTCGCGCTCGTGTGCACGAGACCAGCCACGCGGCCTTCGATCCGACAGGAATTTTGCGACTTAGCGAACACGGCGCTCCTGACCGACTATCGCGCTCCTCGAAACTTCTGTCAGAATGATGCGCGCCGCGGCGTGAATATGACGAATTTCAAAGTCTGCGTCACGGCGACGACATGATCAACGGGTACCGTCTCGGCTCCGGATATGTCATGCCGGACTCGATGGGGATCCATCCCGTTGTCATCCCCGACTCGATCGGGGCTCCACCTTCCTGGATTCCCACTTACGTGGGAATGACACGCAGCGGCGCAACAGCGCAATTCGCGATCATTTTCGAGAATGGCTATATTTCTGCCGCCGGCGCTCGCACATGTTTTTTGCGCATACAGCGGACGCCGCCGCGCCAGGACAGGGCGTCGGCGGCCCTGTCTCCGGCGTGATCAGCTTTCTCAAACGGGGAACCTTCTGGGGGTAGAGACCAGCAAATTGCCTAGTCCATGACCTCCATCAGCTTTCCACAGCAGGGCGGTATTCTGTCTCCCTTCTTGAGTATGACGTATTTGTTGCATGTTTGGCAGTAGCATCGGCAGTCATGATCGACCCTGACTTCTGGGTATTCCGGCGCCGCTTGTCCCTGAATGCCCTCTATGGCGAAACGGGCCATGTTATGTTTCGTAGGGATGTATTCACCTACGGGAACCATCTTCTTGTTGAAGCGCGCGCAGTCCACCATGAGGCGCCAAAGCGCTTCCAGCTTTGCGGTCTCTTCCCCGTTTTCCGGCGTGAATTCAACGAGATTCTTATCAATGGTTATTTGCATACTTGTTCTCTTTCTCACTACATCATTGCGGTGGAATCATTCCCCCCGTGGGTTTGACGCCTGTCGTGTCTTCTGTCACGCGCTCATACGGGCAGGTTCAGGCCATACCAACTGGAGCGCATGAGAGGGGCAGGCTTGCTCGCACATACCGCAGCCGACGCAGGCTTTACTGTCATACAGACCAGCAATGCTTTCCCCATCGATCTCGAACATAGCCAGGGCCTGGAACGGGCATACTGCCACGCACACCTCGCAGCCCACGCAGTCCTCTTTCCACACATACGGTTTTGGCCAATCGGATCTCTTGATTCGTGGGGGTTTGTTGCCCTTGGGGTCTCTTATTGCACCGTATGGGCACCCCCGGGCACATACCCCGCACTCGATACACCGACTTGCGTCGATGCTGTGTGGTTTTTTCTTCTCTCCGGTGGAAGCATGAGTTGGGCACGCGCGGGCGCAGGTCTGGCACCCTTTGCACTCCTCCGCTATGATCACATAAGCCATGGGCGTAGCTCCCTTCGTTCAATGGTATTGACTTGCTATCGGGAAAACGATCGCGTCTCGCCGAGAAAGCGGAATATATGAACCTTACTTCTAAGCGAGGGAGAGTGTCAAGGTTTGGGCCCTGGCGAGAAGCTTTTGTCCCTGAGTTGCTCGCAAATTTGAACACGCTGCGGAACTCATCCCCCGGGGCGAGACGCGCACGCGTGCCGCCCGGAGTTTCGATTGGTTCCGCAGCCGTTTCCCGTTTGCTTGTATGAAGATGCGTTTACACAGCCTCGACACTCTTCACTGACGGCACCATCTCTTTCAGGATGCGTTCGATGCCCATTTTGAGAGTCATCTGACTCATGGGGCATCCGCCGCATGCGCCTTTCAGCCGAAGTTTGACGATCCCATCCTCTGTCACGTCAACGATTTCTGCGTCTCCGCCGTCAGCTTGGAGCTGGGGCCTTACTGTGTCGAGGGCTGCTTGGATTTTCTCTCTCATGTTGTCTGCTCCTTTCGGTACACCTTTTCCAATCAATCGTTAGTTGTAAATCCTGTTAACATATCACATACCTATTTTTCCTACAAAAACATTCGACTTGCGGCGGAAGATTTCTCGTGAGGTCTTGTTCACGTTCAATCGTCCGACGTCCAAGGCCACGGGGACAGCTCATTCGGTCAAGCTGTCTCTTCTTTCGGTCAATCGCCAGAGATCCATCATTTTCAGGACGTCATCGACGGACACGTGGAGAACCTCTGGCGTCGCCTCATTTGTCTCGATGACCTTTCGCGCTGCATCGAGCAGCACTCTGTTGCAGATGTCTTTTATTTCACCTCCTGTAAACCCCTCGGATGCGCGGCATGCCGCTTCCAAATCGCCGCTGAACCGGATTTTGGGGGTATTCAGCCACATTTTGAGCATTTCCATTCTGTCCGAATCGGTGGGAGGTTTGAGCCTGAGTTCGTGGGAGAACTTTCCGGTAGCGCGTAACGCCGGCGGTACCCGCTGCGAGGAAGGGGCCGTGGCTATGACGACCACGGGTTTGCCCGCGATTGTCGTGCTCATTTCCTTGGCGAGTTGATTGGCAATCCGCTCGAGGACTTTCGAGTCCGACCATCCCGAAGCGCTCAACGCGTCAATCGCGTCAAGCACCACAAGAGTGGGGGCCATTTGACGCGCCTGCTTGAATATTTCCCTGACATTCTTTTCGCTCTCGCCCATGTATTTGGAGAGGAGTTCTGTCCCGGACAATTCGATGACGTTCAACCCGCTCTCTTTGGCAAGGGATCTTGCCATCAATGTCTTCCCCACGCCGGACGGCCCGGTAATAAGCAGTCCGGTGACCTTTTTCACGCCGATGGTGGACAAGAAACGATCGTGTTTGAGCGGCCATATCACGAGGTCTTTCAGGAAGGTTTTCTCGTTTTCGTAACCTGCGACATGGTCCCAGCCGCAGTCCGTGAGATCGACGTCGAAAACGCGTCCCGACGCAGGACGCATGTCTGCCAATGCGCTGTCGAAGTCTTCTTGTTCCACCTTTACCGCATCGAGGAAATCTTGGGACAGCGTCTGGTCCGTGTCTTCCAGCCCCGGGAGTACTCTGCGCAAGGCGCGAAAAGAGGCTTCGCTACAAAGCGCCTTCAAGTCGGCGCCGACGAAGCCGTGTGTTTTTTCAGCGATCTCGTCCAGATCCACCTGGCCCAATGGCATGTCTCGTGTGTGGATGGCAAGGATTTCCCTACGTCCGTCTCGATCCGGAACGCCTATGAGTATCTCTCGATCAAATCGTCCGGGTCGTCTGAGGGCAGTATCCAACGTGTTGGGTAGGTTGGTGGCAGCGAGTACAATGACAGAGCCGCGGTCATTGAGTCCGTCCATCAAGGCCAAGAGTTGAGCCGTGACCCGGCGTTCGACCTCGCCTTCGGTTGCGTCTCTACGGGGGGCGAGCGCATCGATTTCGTCGATGAATATGATGGCGGGGCGATTCTGCTGAGCCTCCTCGAAGGCGGCTCTCAGTTTTGCCTCGCTCTCGCCGTAGTATTTGTCCATGATTTCGGTACCGATGATGCTTTTGAAATAGCATCCCGTCTCGCTTGCCACTGCTCGGGCGATCAAGGTTTTTCCTGTACCGGAAGGCCCGTGGAGCAATACGCCCCTCGGTGGATCGATCCCAAGATGTCGGAATATCTCTGGATGTTTTAGGGGCAGTTGAACCACTTCGCGCACTTTTTTGATCGCCTCGTCAAGACCGCCGACGTCGGAAAACGAGGCGTCGCTCTTGCTCACGTATTCTCGGCCTTCTGGGTCGAGGAATTTAATGGCCGTGGAGCTGACGAGTCTCGAAACGTCCTGAGGTTCAACCGCCACAATTGGCAGATGAATGTCTTCGCCGTTTTCAGTAGTGATGTGCAGACTGGTAAGGTTATGGAGGACTGTCCCATGGCGTTTTTCAATGAGGGATCTGAGGTGTACTCGGCCCAAACTCACGCCTTCAGGGACTTGCAGCGTCAAACTCCGACATGCGCAACACACCGCCTTGCGAAGTTTGACCTGGGCAAACATGGTCAGGCCGAGACGATCCATGGTTTCTTGGTCCACGGAGATCATGCGCGTATCGATCCAGGAATTGGGATGCGCCTTTGCTTGGAGAATGCACGATGGCGACGTCAGCATCTCCACTGGATCGCCTTCTGCCAGTTCGAGGAGTTCCATGAACTGTTTGGAAATGTACACGGCGCCTCTGGCTTGGCGGTCAGCGACGACCTTGGTAATCACGAACATGTAGGTGGGGTAAGGATAGCGATGGCAATCGCATTCCTCGTGTGAATGCCACTCCCCTGGCAGATGATCTTTGCAATGACATTCCATGGGATTTCCCTTTGATTACGCGGCGCCGTACGCCTGAGCCTTCAACCAGGCCTTAAGGTCTTCGGTGATGCCGCATGCCGCGTTGCGGCAGCCGTAATACTCCACTGACTGGTCGATCAAATCCTGCGGCGCTTCTATTTCGTCGAGCACTTCGTAGTCATGGTGGCTCTGTTTTACCAACATGAGCCTTGCCGGTTTCTTTGTGGCGTTGATCTTGAAGTACGCGCTGGCTTCATTGCACGATTTCGCATGGTTCAATCCACGAGACCAGTTGGTCCCCCACTCGAGGTAGCGAGTCACTGCGTCGAATGGATGCAGGTCCCAGTCTATCAAGCGCGCAATCTCTTTATCTTTTATCACTTCTTTCATGCTTTTCATGGGGCTCACCTTCTTCGTGGTCTTTCATTGCTATGTGTTTTGATGCGCCAACTGTGCGAAGGTTGCCAAAAATTCTGGCGGACGCCCTGGGCCGAGCGCCTCGATCCGTGCGCGGAGCAAAAGAACAACAGCGTTGATGCTCCCATCTGGGTTTCCTGAATAAATCACGAATTCGACGAGGCGGTGGTCGTTTTAGAGGCTTTGCTCTTTGTCATTTTGCCTGAAGATACC
This sequence comes from Desulfomonilaceae bacterium, assembly GCA_049969795.1. Lineage (GTDB taxonomy): Bacteria > Desulfobacterota > Desulfomonilia > Desulfomonilales > Desulfomonilaceae > JAUPKT01. Next base: position 28 of record JBMFOE010000014.1, on the reverse strand, counting down.
CCGTCGGATCCGCCTGGAGATTTTCAGG
>JBMFOE010000013.1:33225-75020 GCA_049969795.1 Desulfomonilaceae bacterium | reverse complement strand
CCTACCTCGTCGGTTCTTTTCTCGTTGTCGCGCAGGTATTTTGGTACGCCCAAGAATTTGGAGAGATTCTTTACCGTTATTTTAGGAATCTTTTTCTCCCCTTCCGCGATCTTCCGGGCTATCTTTCTGCAGAGATTGGCTATTTCTCGTTCCAGGTTGCGCAGGCCGGATTCCCTCGTGTACTGATTGATGATGGCAAGAATGGCTTCGTCAGTGATGTTGAAGTCCTTCTCGCTGATCCCGTTTTCCTTGATCTGACGGGGAATGAGGAATCTTCTTGCAATCTTCAGCTTCTCTTCATCCACGTACCCAGACAGCTCGATGATTTCCATTCGATCCTTGAGGGCCGGGATGATGGGGTCAGCCAAGTTGGCTGTGGTGATGAACATGACCCGAGACAGATCGAAGGGCACATTGAGATAATGATCGCTGAATGCGTTGTTTTGTTCTGGGTCAAGCACTTCCAGCAGCGCGGCCGAGGGATCGCCGCGAAAGTCCGCGCCGACCTTGTCAATCTCGTCCAACATAAATACCGGATTGTTAGAACCCGCATTCTTGAGCCCCTGAATGATCCGACCGGGCAGCGCCCCAATGTAGGTCCGGCGATGCCCTCGAATCTCTGCCTCGTCTCGGACCCCGCCCAAGGACATGCGGGTGAACTTCCTACCCAATGCCCGGGCGATCGATTTGCCCAGCGAGGTCTTTCCCACCCCGGGGGGACCCACGAAGCAGAGAATGGGACCTTTCATGTTCTTATTGAGCTTCCTCACGCCCAGGTACTCCAAGATGCGATCCTTCACCTTCTCGAGGTCGTAGTGGTCTTCATCGAGGATCTTCTTGGCATTCTTGATGTCGAGTCTGTCTTTTGTGGATTTTGACCACGGGAGTTCTACGATCCAATCCAAATAGGTGCGTATGATCGAGGCCTCGGCCGCGTCCGGGTGCATCTGAGCAAGACGACCGAGCTGCTTCTCAGCCTCTTTTTCCACGTCCTTGGGGATGCGAGCCTTGGCTATTTTCGCTCTAAATTCCTCAATCTCTTTGGTCTTCTCGTCTATTTCCCCGAGTTCTGCTTGAATGGCCTTGAGCTGCTCTCTTAGGAAATATTCTCGATGGGTCTTGCCCATTTCTTCTTTTGCCTGGGTCTGAATCTTTGCCTGCATGGCAGAGAGTTCTATTTCCTTGGAAAGCAATTCATTGACCTTGAGCAGACGTTGTATCGGATCGATGACTTCGAGGATGGACTGCGATTCCTCGACGCGGAGCTTGAGATTGGAGGATACGAGGTCCGCAAGACGACCGGGATCGTCGATGGATTCAAGGATCGCGACCGCGTCAGGCGAGACAATCCCCCTGAGTTGGAGAATTTTCTCGGAATTTTCCTTCACAGACCTCATCAAGGCTTCGACCTCGAGGCCGATGTTTGCAATCTGAGGCTCCGTGATTTTCTCTATCTTGACGATAAAGAAGTCTTCCTGAGCCACGTAATCGACGATTCGCCCCTTGGTGACCCCTTGGACGAGGATCTTTACCCTGCCATCGGGTAATCGAAGCATTTTGACAACCATGGCCACGGTGCCGATACGGTAAATGTCTTCAGGCGCAGGGTCTTCTTTGGTGGATGACTTTTGGGTAGCCAAAAAAATGAGTCTATCACGGTTGACGGCTTGTTCGACCGCACGGATAGACTTGTCTCGACCGACCATCAAAGGAAGTATCATATAGGGGTAGATAACCACATCTCGAACTGGGAGCAAAGGCATCTCGTCTGGAATGTCGGCAAGGTTCACTTGCTCCGCAGTTTGGTTACCCTGGTCCGCAAAATCTTTCTTGTCTGTTTCGTCTGCCATTCGTTGTAAACCCTCTCGAGGGCTCATGGCCCTCTTTTCTGGTATGGTCATGCCTCGCGCACGCTGCATCTCGCGTCTTTTACTCGACGTCTCCTACATGTAGATATGCGCCGTTCTTTCTTTATGTCAACCAACGCTCTGCTTTTTGCGCCTCTACAGCAGATCTCGAAGTGTACCGCTAATCTGGACGCAAGCCTCTCCGGTCGATTGCTGTGAGGTGAGATTGCGTCGGCGCCTGCCTTTCCTTGCAATGACATCCTGTTCTTGAGGCGTCATTGCGAGCGTAGGAAAGCCGTTGCGCGACGAATTGTGAAAACTGCATCTCATGGGCGGGGGAAACCGGGCGCCGCGCCGCCTGCGGCTACTGGGACATGTTTTCCCCTGTGGCTATTGTGGCCGCGAAAGCCCTTGTCGTGACCAGTCAACGAGGAGGCGTCTCTTGGGGCGTTGCGATCCGCCATGAGGCGCAGAGAAATCGGACGCCTCGTTCCGCCACGGAAATCGCTGACCCCATGGATGGATGAATCTTTCACCTCATCGTAGCAGAACACGAATCAGAGAGAGAGATAAGGCCACGTGATGCGCTAAAATTGGTCGAGGTCCGAACCGGTGGCATCCCATCTCGCCCCTTTGAAAAATTTTGGTTGGCTTTCTGCAGGGATGCGCCCCACCTTGAAAACCTCCTGGATGCCGTTTCCTGAGGCGGTGACGAGGCCGGTTTTGGGATCGACCCTCCGAAATTCAACGGACGAAGGTGGGACAAATTCCCGGACCGCTTTGTTTCTTAGGACTTCCCTCATGAAATATCCCCATATTGGGGCTGCAGCTTTCCCTCCTGTTTCGCCATCGCCCAAGGATATCTCCGTGTCGAACCCCACCCACACGCCACAGGTATAATCCGGATTGAAGCCAACAAACCACGCATCGATGTAATCGTTGGTGGTGCCGGTCTTGCCCGCGATATCCGGGCGACCGACTATTTTTTTGAGAATCGTGCCGGTTCCCTCAGTGACGACGCCTTGCAGAAGAGTAGTCATTATATAGGCGGTTCCTTCGTCTATGGCTCGCCGCGCGGGCAAAGATGTCAGCGGATAGTTTTCTCCGGGCTTGCGCTGCTGGCGAGTATCCACGGAAACTTGCTTAACATCCGTCTGCTCGCTCGGCGCGGGATCGTCCAAAAGCACGGGCGGGTCATATTCTTCCAGGACCCTTCCTTTGCGATCCACGATCTTTTTCACATAAACCCCGGGCACAAAATACCCTTTGTTGGGAAACACCGAGTATGCGTTCGTTTGTTCTTCAAGGGAGACGCCCGTTGAACCGAGCGCCAACGTGAGATTCTCCACCAGTGGAGATACGTACCCAAATTTCTTGGCGTATCCTTTGACGTAATCGACGCCTATTTGCTGGAGTATCTTTATAGTGGGTATGTTTCTGGACTTTACGAGACAATCTCGAAAGGTGACCGGGCCGGCATATCCCCCTCTATAATTCTTTGGCCGCCACACTTCTCCGGTGCCAGGGACCGTGATGGCCAACGGGGAATCGAGGATGATGTCAGAGCAGGTGAACCCCTTGTTCAGGGCGGCGGCATAAATGACGGGTTTGAAGGAGGAGCCTGCTTGTCGCCTGGCTTGGGTCGCCCGGTTATACTTGGAATCGCCCGAACTGTACCCGCCAACCACCACGCGCACGTACCCCGTGCGATTTTCCCTCAACATCAAAGCGGATTGCGCGAGGGGTTCCTGTTCCAACTCGAGCGGGAACAAGGAAACCATATCCTCGGTATAATTCTTGTAATTCTTCATCTCTGGATCAGATTGTCCATACTTCTTGAGGTACAGTTCCCTGCGCTTGATGTTAGGGTCAAGGACGCGCACCAATACCACATCTCCCACCTGGAGCGGCAAATCGCCGGGTGAAAAATTCCGGGTTCTCAGTTCCGGCCGCAAGTAAGGCGTACGCACCCACCATTTCGGGCTTGGATCGATCTTCACGAAACCGACGTAATCTTTTTTGACCCCATCCCGTTGATACGACCCCATGCGCACGTATATGTTTTCGTTGTCCATTTGGGTGATCACGCCCTCTGTGATGTCGCCGAAATGGATGGGCCTCTCCATCTCCTCGCTCTTCTGTCGGAGGAACTCCACAATTTCAGACGCAGTCAGAGATTTGAGGGGTCCGCGGTAGCCCTGCCGCTTGTCGAGTTCGCGCAGGCCATGCCCCATTGCGTCCCTGGCCGCTTTTGTCAGACGTAGATCAACGGTGGTGTACACCTGAAGACCTTCTTTGTAGAGATAGTCAGCCCCATACTTGTTCTCGACATAGCGCCGGACGTGCTCTACAAAATCTGCGGCCAAGGTGGCGTTGGGGTTGCTTACTGTGACAATATGGGGCTCCTCGGCAATTGCCTGTTCATACTGCTCCTGGGTGATATATCCGTCTTCCAACATCCGTTTGAGAACGTACCCGCGCCTTTCAACGGCCTTTTTTAGGTTTCGCCTCGGCGAATTCATGGAAGGCGCCTTGGCCAAGCCGGCCAACATGGCGCATTCTGCCAACGTCAAATCCCATACATTCTTGCCAAAATAAACCTCAGACGCCGCTTGGACGCCATAGGCCGAGCTGCCCAGGTAAATTTGGTTGAGATAGAGATAGAGTATCTGTTCCTTGGTAAGGGAATCCTCGATCCGGGTCGATAGAATGGCCTCTTTGATCTTTCTGGTAAATTTCCTCTCAGGGGTGAGCAGAAAGGTCTTTGCCACCTGCTGCGTGATGGTGCTCGCACCCTCCTTGAGGGACCCTGAGACGAGATTTTTCTTCAACGCTCTGAGTATAGCCTCTTTATCGACCCCGGAGTGTCGGCGAAAGTTCTTGTCCTCGGCCGCCACGAAGGCGTCCTGGAGGGTCTTCGGGATCTGTTCTATGGGCACGACAAAACGCCGCTGATACGCGAACTCTGCCAGTAATTCCCCATCATCGGCGTAAAAACGGGTGACAATGGGCGGGGAGTAATTGTTCAGTTTATCGATGCTCGGAAGACTCTTTGTGAAATAAAAGTACCCCTGCAGCGCCATGCCCGTAACGCCGCATACCGCGCCGAGGAATCCGAGCAGAAGAAACCTGGATATGGCGCCAAAAAAAGAGCCGCCCTTCTTTTTAGAATGAGGGCGTTCATAAAGCTGAGAAAAAGGGTTGGGCTGTTTTTGCATTGGAATCATCCGGAGAAAACAAAAGTTGCTTTCTCGCCTGCGATACTCGCGGGCTACACTTCTCTACCATGTAATCAACTCAGTGTCCACAGATGACGCGCAGATATTCGATAAATTTCAATTTAGTCATATCATGTGGTAACAGAGAATTTACAGAAGATGCTTTTCGCTGGATGCGTAACATTGCAATATCGTAAAGTCTTATTTGAATCTCCGTTTTTTATAGTTTTGACACCCTGGCGCCGGATATGTTCTTGGCTGCATTGCCCAATCTCTACACAAGAGTGGACGCGAGATTCAAAAGAGCTCGTTGCATTCCCCGACGCTGGCCGGGGATTGACAACAAAAGCGGCAGCGTCTTAAAGTGAAAGCGACGGAGCAGCCTGAAGCGCCGAGGGTCGCCCTCGGCGGACAGGCGCCGCAGCATGCGCCGCAGCCACGATAACGAAATGAGGCGAAGCGCGCGTGCATCGCCCCAGCCAAGCACGCGCCACGGACGCGATCCGCGGCCCCGAGCGAAAACTTACAAGAGACTCGGACGAGCGCTCAGTATATGAGGTCAACGGAACGGAGTAATTCAATGGAAGAGCATGAAAGAGAATCGCTTCCAGGGATCGTCTCGGCAAAAAACATTCCAAGACCAACGACGGCTCTGCCTATTCGCGGAAAGAATGGACTGGGTCAGTTTCGGGTAACCTATTTAGGAGAGGCAGAAACCATACCTACGCTTGCCGAGGTGGCCAAAATCAATTCCGATACTCGATCTGAGGCGAGAACTCCCCTCATGACCGTGACGAACGCGATCCTTGTCGCCCACGGCGGTACGTTGTCCATCGCTGAACTTGTGAAGGAGATTCGCAAGTATTGGAACCGCCCATTCCCCACGAGTCCATACACCGAAGAAGAATTTCTTTATCTCGTCCTCCGCAGCTCGCCGGATGTGAGGATCGCGGATTAGGACGGTTCTCTCGCAATCGTCCAAATATGTCTTTTGGAGCTGCCTGCCGTGCAAGATCGGAGCGAGACGCGCATGTTTTCCCGTCTGCGTGGAGCCGCGCTGAATGAATGCCGCGAACTCGACAGGGGCGCTCTCCGTGATCGATAGCGCGCTGAAATCGCTTCGTCAGGTTGGCGTTTTCCCAATGACAAGAAGGCCAGGGGAGCGTCATTCCAATCGAGGCAACTTGTTGATAAGTGTTGAGCAAAAATATAGCCAGACGCGATCGGCGAGCGCCGACTCAGGAGGTCACGAGCGCGACGCGCTGTTGACCAGCGCGCGGCAAGAGCTGGGGGGCTATCAATTCGAGACTTTACGCATAATTCTTTGAAATAATTTCTGAAAAAAATATCTCGTGAAATCTCAGAGACCTACGCCATTTGGTCTCCGCTGCCTCTTTTTTCTCCTTGACACACTACATATTGTAGAGGTATTGCAGGATACCACAAGATGGTCGAATGACAGACCGTCTTAGACGTGTCGTCCGCATACCACGCAATCAGACGTGTTGCTTGCGCAACGTGCGAAGCGCCGGGACGGGTAGGAAACAGGTACCCCATGAGGCGTTTGGTTCTGTACGGAGCAATGTCAAGGAGCGGGGCGCTGCGCGGATGTAGGGTGATACGTTCACTTTTTATTTTAACATTTCGTTAATAAAACGTTTGTACGGCGGGAAGGTGACATTTGGCGCCGCGTAAGTCGCCGGCTTTGCGAGCGCGGGACGCCCTGGGTCACAATGAGCAAGAAAGGGGAGATTGCCATGGCTAGCTTGATCGAAATGAAAGAGTTCAAGAAGGAATCGCTGAGGTTCGACGAAACGACAGATCTTGCGTTGTTTGTGCGCACCTCGAGCGAGGCTATGGACGGGTGGGATCGGAGCCGAATCGTCGATGCGTTGCTCAGGGAGACGTTTATCGACGAGGGGACCGCGGAAGATATCAGCCTCGAGGTGGAAAATGACATAAAGCGGAGCGGCATCAAGGTGATCACCGCGCCGCTGGTGAGAGAGATGGTCAACGCCAAGCTCATCGAGCGGGGACTCGAGGGCGCTCGGAGACTTCACACCAGGCTTGGGGTTCCGCTCTACGACGTTGATCAACTGATCACTCGACCGAACAAGGAGAATGCAAACGTCCCTCATGGGCCGGAGGCCACGAACCTCACCCTCGCCGAGAACATCAAGAAGGAGTACGCGCTGTTGAATGTATTTGACCAGGCAGTGGGGGATGCCCACATGCGGGGCGACATTCATCTGCACGACCTGGGATTTGTCGATCGTCCCTACTGTTCGGGGCAATCCCTTGAATATATAAAGAAATTCGGTTTGAATTTACCCAATTCGCTGGCCATGGCCAAGCCCGCAAAGCATCCTGAGGTGCTGCTCGCTCACATGGTAAAATTTGCAGCAGCGTTGCAGAGCCATTTTGCAGGGGCTATCGGTTGGGACGCGGTGAACCTGTTTTTTGCGCCGTATCTGCGAGGACTGCCCAAAAATGAGGTGAGGCAGTTGGCCCAGATGCTCATCTTCGAATTTTCTCAACAGGCGGTGGCGCGAGGGGGCCAGGCAATCTTTACGGACATCAACCTCTATTGGGAGGTGCCCAAGCACTTTGAAAATGTCCCCGCAATCGGCCCGGGCGGCGAATTCACCGGTCTCACTTACGCCGATTATCTGCCGGAGGCCCAGAATTTCGTGTGGACGCTTTTCGACATATATCGAGAGGGAGATGGACTAGGCAGGCCATTCTTTTTCCCAAAGCCGTTGGTTCACATCACGGAGAAATTTTTCGCCACGCCCGGTCATGAAGCATTCCTCCATCACATCTGTGATATTGCGACCGAAAAGGGGAACACGTACTACGTCTTTGACAGAGGCGAAACAGCCAAGATATCTGAATGTTGCCGCCTGTCTTTCAAACTGGAAAAAAGCGATTTTGACGACGCGGTGCAACCCTGGAAAATGCGCTATTCAGCAATGCAGAATGTGACGATCAATCTCCCTCGCATCGCGTATGAAGCCCGCGGAGACGATGCGAGGTTATTTGAACTGTTGACAGACCGAATTACGCTGGCTGCCGAAGCTCATCTCCAGAAGAAGGCATTTATCGAGCGCTTGTTGGCCTTGGGAGAGATCGGTCCGCTGGCGCTGTTGACCATGGATCGCGACGGCGAGCCGTACCTGCGGATGCATCGGGTTACGTATCTCATCGGCATGGTCGGCCTCAATGAGATGGTTCAGTATCATACAGGCGAGGAGCTGCACGAGAGCGAGGATGCCCTTAGATTTGGTCTGCGGGTGATTGCCCACATGAATCTGGTCGCGGCGCGGTTGGCCAAGAAACATCGCATGAGATTTGTGTTGGAGCAAACACCTGCGGAGAGCACGGCCTATCGCTTTGCCAAACTCGATATGAAGCTGTATCCGCAAGCTCAGCGCGTAGTGAAAGGCAATTTGGCCCTTGACGAGATTTACTACACCAATTCCACGTTATTCAATGTGGGAGCAGTCGTGGACCCCATAGACCGGGTCAAAAAAGAAGGCTTGTTCCATCCTCTCATTGAAGCGGGTTCACTCACGCATGTGTGGCTTGGGGAAAGCCACCCCAGTCCAGAGTCTCTGGCGAATTTTGTGGTCAAAGTATTCCGCATGACCCAAAACGATCAAGTGGCTTTTTCGCCGGAGCAGACGACATGCGTGTCCTGCGGCAGGACCGTAAGGGGACTGCACGACGCCTGCCCCTTTTGCGGTTCGGACCAGGTTGAACAAATTACGCGCATCACGGGATACTTCACCAAGGTCTCGAGCTGGAACAAGGGGAAACGAGGCGAACTGCGGGATCGCTACCGGAATGGTCGCCTTTGCTGATCGGTAGAACCCATGTGGATAGGGATCCTTTGGCGTAATGCACATTATTATTGTAGGAGATAGATGATGACGGTACTGTTCACGAAACAAGGCTGCGGAAAATGTGATTGGGTGAAGAAAAACATAAACCTCGATTCCATCGACGGGCTCAAAGTGCTGCAGTTGGATGGCGACGATCCCGAGGCGCTTGCCATGCTTGCCTACTACGAGTGCGTCTCGTTGTCGGAAAAACAGCTCCCGATATTGGTTTCCGAGAGTCGAGAAATTATCACCGGTGTGGGGCGCATTCGGAAGCATCTAGAAGGACTCGCGGTATGAGTCAGGGCTGACGTACGACTCGGCCGCGTATCGGTTCCAAAGCTAAGCATCTGGGTATGTTTTCCGTCACGGGGAGAGGATGGCTTTTTGAGATGAAAGACGACGCTTATTTTGGCATTAAAGGCTACACGACTACGTCGCTCGTGGATTGGCCGGATAAAATCTGTTCGGTGGTCTTTTTCGGCGGGTGCACGTTTCGATGTCCTTACTGCCATAACAGCTCGCTGGTCCTTCATCCGGATACGTTGGAGGATCTTTCTGTCGAGGCCGTCCTCGCCAGCATCGAATCGAGAAGGGGGTGGATTGACGGCGTCACCGTGACCGGCGGGGAGCCAACAGCTCGGCGAGCCATGCCGGATTTTCTCTCTCTGTTGCGCCAACGCGGCATACCGGTCAAACTCGACACCAACGGCTCCAATCCGTGGCTGCTCGAGCGCCTTATAGAAGACGAGTTGGTGGCCGCAGTCTATATGGATGTGAAGGCGCCTTTGGACCGGCGCCGTTATTCTCGCGTTGCGGGTACGACCGTCAATCCAGAGACCATTCAACGGAGCATAGATATACTCAAAAGGTCCTCCGTTGAAGTGGTCTTCCGCGTGACCGTCGTACCTGGGCTCGTTGCCGAGGCAGAAATCGAGGAAATCCGACGTAGTCTAGGAGATGTGGACGCCTTTCTCGTGCAGCGATTCCGCAATGGAAACACTCTCGATCCCACCTTCTCTCAACTCCCTGAATTTTCCGAAGAGAGATTCCAAACGATGCAGGCTCGTTATGACGCGCGGCGCCAGTCTAAGCAATATCGGCGGCCCTTTTCAACTCGAGGCCCAGACGCTTGTCGAGAGAAAACTCCTCCTCTCGGAGCGACTCTCCAGCAGGCCTACCAGTATTGAAATGGCTTGAACGAGCACTGGAATTGCGGCTACCACACAGCGAGCCATTCTACTGATTCTCGAAATTTCCATTGGAATGGGGTCGGCGTCAGGTAGCGCCAGGGCGCTTTGGGAAGACCGCGGCCGCAGACTCGACAAGTCAATTAATGTCATTTCGAAGGCGCCGGTTCGAACGAAGTGAGAGACGGCGACTGAGAAATCTTGGTTTTCGAGACAAGATTTCTCGCTCCGCTCGAAATGACAAGGAGTAAAGGCCTCAAAGCGACGGACGCGTCGTCGAATTCGTGATTCATTCCGAGAACCGGTTTACCCCCTAGGCGTTCCAGCCGCCCGTTACTTCGAGCGCTGCGCCGGTGACAAAGCCCGCATCATCAGATGCGAGAAAAGCGATCGCAGCGGCGATTTCCGCGGGGTCTGCGATCCTTCCCAGCGGCGTCTCGGAGAGGATAGCTTCCTTGAATTTGGGGTGCATACGTTCCCTTATGGTGGGGGTATCGGTGAGGCCGGGGAGGATGGCGTTGACCCTAATACCCTTTCCACCCCATTCACGGGCAAGGGATTTCGTCAGGCCAATCAGCGCAGCTTTGGCTGAGCTGTACGCGGACTCTCCCTTTGAACCGACTCGTCCATAGATGGATGACACATTGACGATGCTTCCCCGACCATGCTCGATCATAATCGGCGCGATCGCTCGACAACAGTTGACCGCGCCCAATACGTGCACGCGCCACACCTCTTGAAAGTCGTCGGCCGACACCTTCAAGAAGCCGCCAGGTCTGTCAAACCCCGCATTGTTGACGAGAACGTCTATCGCGCCAAAGGTCTCGAGCGCCTGTTTTACCACTTCAGCCACCTCAGCCGTATTGGCCACGTCAACCGTAAAAGGATGCGCAATCCCTCCAAGATCTGCGATGGCTCTGCACGTACGGGATGCGGTCTCTTGGTTCCAGTCGAAAACGGCTATTTTTGCCCCCTCTCTTGCCAACCGGCAAGCGGTTGCCTCACCGATCCCCTGCCCTGCGCCGGTCACCGCAGCCACACGACCCTGGAATCTCTCACATTTCACGTCTTGCATCATCGAGTTTCCCATGAATCACGCTCCACTAATCCGAAAATTCTTTTCATAATGACGTCCGCTTCGTCGAGCTCTGAGGCTCTTTGGAAAATCGCCACGGCAGCAAGGAAAGCCGCACTCTTGTCATTTCCGCCGAGCAAGGCTCGAACAAGGCGAGCGACTGCGACTGAGAAACCTTTGCCCTCGTATGAAGGATTTCTCGCTGCGCTCGAAATCACACATATGGATGGCGCCCCAAAGGACGAGACAGGAGGCTTTTCGACCTGATTTGAGCCCCTGTCCCCACGAAGCCGCTCACAGGAGGCGAGGTCTGAGCGTACATGCAGTTCAGCTTCCCATTCCCAAAGCATTCTTGAGCCCCGAAGCAGCAGAGCTCACTCCCCATGTGAGCTGGAATCTCCCGCCAGCCTCTGCAACCGAAGGGTCAGCGCGGCGGCATGAGCAGAAAATCCTTCGTACTGGGCGAGCAGGGTCGTGTGGGGCGCGAGGTCCCTGAACGCCTTTTCATCGACCATTGCGAAGGACATTCTTCTCGTAAAATCCCGCACTGAGAGACTCGACCAGGTTCTCGCAAACCCCGAGGTGGGCAGAATGGCATTAGGGCCCAGCGAATAATTTGCAAGCGTCCCGGGAGTGAAATAGCCCAGGAGCACCTCGCCAGCGCATTTCACGTGATCGAGAACCGACAGAGGGTCTCTGGTTAGGATTTGCAGATGCTCTGGAGCGAATTCATTGATAAAATTAATCGCTTCATGCATGTCCTTGGCCAGCAGAACTCCCCCATTGTTTTCCAATACGTGTCGGCAAAACGTTTGCCGAGGCTCCGGCAGTTTCGACGCCATAGACGGGATCAATTGCAGGGCGGCCTCGGCCAATGCAGCAGACGTTGTCAAGAGAAACGCGGACGAGTCGCTGCCGTGTTCCGCTTCTATGAGGAGATCGGCGGCTGCCGTCTCGGCATCCACCGCGTCGTCTGCCAAGATAATGGCTTCGCTCGGACCAGCAGGGAGTCCTGTATCCACATACGGAGAAACAAGTTGTTTCGCGGCCATGACATAGCCCGAACCGGGCCCCACAATCTTTGCCACCTTTGGTATGGTTTCGGTTCCGAAGGCGAGCGCTGCTATGGCCTGGACGCCGCCTACGCAGTAAATCTCATCGATGCCGATGAGGCGGGCTGCGGCGAGCGTTGCTCTGTCTGCGGCGCCGTGGGCGTCTGGGGGCGTCACGACGACGACGCGTTCTACGCCCGCCACCTTTGCAGGAACTCCTGCCATCATCATCATGGAGGGGAATGAGCCCTTTCCTCGAGGGATATAGAGGCCCGCTGAGGGAATGGGGACAACTTTTTCGCCTGCCAAGATCCCGGGCGCCACGTGGGTCTGCCACCCCCCCTGCTCGCGTTGTTTCTCATGAAAGCATTTGATGTTGGCGATGGAGATTTCCAGCGCCTGTCTCAGTTCAGGAGACAGGGCATGGAACGCTTCTTCTATGGCCGCCGCCTCAACGCGAAAGCCGCCCGGGGGAATGTCAGCGCCGTCGAATTCCCGGGTCAATTGGGACACTGCCAGATCTCCTTCTGAGCGTACGCGTTGCACCAGGGGCGCTACGAGGCTCACGAGATGGCTCAGGTCAACCGCGGTTCGTTCGCAAAGACGGCGCCGCAGGGTTGTATCCATTTGAGACAGAACAAGAAAACGTATGTTCACTTTTCACCTCACGCCGCGGGATGAATGGACATTTTTTTCCGAAGACAGTCTTGATCCTGGCATGGAACCAGGCTATGGTCAACTACATTAGCATGGTCCTTTGTGTACCATCGCAGGGAATTTACCACGTTTATTTGCGGCGTTCACTGCGGTTCAGCGCGGAAGACATGAGATTTGAATCGGCCGTCTGAACCAAAATGGCCGCGGCGCCTGACAGAGGGCAGACCTAGGGAAAGCAGGGCGTATCATCTTGATAGACAAGAACGAAAGACAGGAATGGGACTTCTTCTCCACGACCCTTATCGAAGAAGCGAGAACCGCAATATGGCAGACAAGGGCTCGGATTGAACCTCGAGACTTGATCGAGCGCGTCAAGGCCGAGCTTCAGGAGATTGCGCACGCGCAGCAGAGCGAAGATTCCGATCAACTGGTGTGGGACAGAGTAAGACAGGCGCTCGTCTCAGCGGCTTATCAGACCAGACCATACTGTCTCAGGTGTGGGACGTGCTGCAAGGAGGACACCCCTACCCTCGTGAGGGACGACATGGGGTTGCTTCGTCAGGAAATTCTGCGACCCGAGCATCTTTACACAATCCGCAAGGGGGAGATCGCGTTCAATCCTTTTGAAGACAAAGCGGCCCCGCTGTCGCATGAAATCATCAAGGTCCGCAGCGTGAGCGGGACGCGCCGTTGCATCTTTTTCCGGGGTCTCGACGGCCTGTGTTCCATCTATGAGAATAGACCCTTGCAATGCCGGCTGCAGGAATGTTGGAACCCAGAGCGAATGGCGGAGCTTCCATCGGAATACATCGCCAGAGAGGATATTTTCAGACAGGTGCAACCTCTCTGGGACATCATAAGCGCTCACGAAGAGCGTTGCTCATTCGAGAAGTGGTCTGAGGCTTTGGAGAGGCTGGAGGCCTCGCGTGGTCACAACGTCGAGGAAGTATTGGAGCTGCTCAGATATGACCATGGGGCGCGTCAGTTTCTGATGGAAACTTTCTCGATGGCAAGCGAGGTGGTGGATTTGATTCTCGGGAAACCCTTGAAAGATTTTCTCAGCTTTTGGGGGCTGGAGCTCGTTGAAACGTCCGATGGCGGGTTCATGCTCCAACCGGCGCGCAAGAACGGCTAGGTCTTTTGGGACGAAGCCTCGCCTGTCTTGGCAATGTTTTTCTTCAAGGTAAGGACATTTCTTCCGTCAGGTTCGGACTGGTACGCATATTCATCCATGACCTGTTTCATGAGCCACAATCCTAATCCGCCTTCCCGTGGCTCGTCTAAGTTTGGGGGCGCGACGCTGTCGGGGTCGAATCCTTGACCGAAGTCTGTGAAGACGAAGGTAAGTTGATCGTCGCTCGCTGTTATCTCGATGATCACAGGCCCCTCGCGCGTGACCCCGTACGCGTGGCGACAGATATTGGTGAACGCCTCGCTAAACGCCAGCTCGACCCTGTCGATCACCTCGGAGGCGTGACAATTGTCCGCCAACTGCTCAATGAGGGATCGAACAAAGAACCCCAGCGGCCGGAGCATGAATATCTTGGCAGGCGCCTCAATTTTCAACGAGAAGTTTGATCTCATGAACGTATTCCTCGTCACAAATTTTTGGTGAGTTTACATGCGTCGCCGACGAGGCATGGGCCACCCTCCTACGAAGAAAAAGATTTCAACGCTTCTGGCAGCGAGTCATAAATTTCGAAGACGCGATTGAGCCGAGTCAACTGAAAGAGCGACTTGGCTTGAGCCGACGGGCCAGCTATTTTCATATCGCCCTTGTTTTTCATGAGAACCCGCAATGAGGCGACAAGGGCGCCGCATCCTGAGCTGTCGATGAATCTGGTTTGAGAGAGATCGATGACGAGCTTTGTCTGCGCTCGCTCAGCGAGGCTCTTCACGGTGTCCTTGAGTTTCTGCGCCACAGTGGCGTCGAATCTCTCGTCCATGGATATGACGGTAACGCCGTTAGTCGCTTGTACTTGCATAAAGATGCCTCCTTTTTGGCGCGCATGCGCATCGGTTCAGACCATTTCTATGAACAGTCTTGTTTTTCCCATCCTTTGGCAGTTCTCGTTGTGGCATGGCAGCTTTCGCGGGATGAACAAAGCGAATGCTCCTATTTCACCGCCGCAAGAAGCATGGTGACGTCGTCCTCAAACGTGGTATCCTCCCTGAAATGCTCGAGGTCTTTCATGATGAACTGAAGAGCTCGCTCAGGCTCAATCTCGCAGCTTTCAACAAAAACTTCCCTGAGTCTTTCCTCTCCATAAAATGCATTGCTGTCTGAGCTTTTTGTGGCTTCTGTGATGCCGTCAGTGAATACCAGGATTCTATCCCCTGATTTCAAGAGAATTGTCCCCTCCTCGTAATACATCCCGGGGAAAGCCCCCAGGAGAGGCCCCCCGACGTCAAGCTCTTCCAACCCCTTGTTTTCTCTACGATAGACCAAGGGTCGAGGATGGCCTGCGTTGGTGAACACGAGTTCGAGGCCAGTCTTGTGGAGCACGCCATAGAAGACCGTGAGGAAGTCCGCGTCTGGGAGAATGCGGACCAGCGAGTCATTCAATTCTGCCATGAGCCTTGCAGGCGAGAGGGTTGATCTGGCGAACGACTGGAATGCCATTTTGAACATTGCCCCGATCATTGCGGCAGAGACCCCATGTCCTGACACATCCACCTGGGCGAATCCGAGGTAACCGTCTGGCAGCTCCACCGCGTCGTAGAAATCTCCCCCTGCCTTGGAAACCGGCTGATATACGACATAAAAATCGACTCGGTCGCACCTGGGAAATTCGTGAGGCAAGAGAGAGTTTTGTAGTTGCGACGCCATCTCCATCTCTCTGGCCATGATGCGGTTTCTTTTCTCAATCTCCTTACGGGCTTCATAGAGCGCAAGATGGTTCTTGACCTTTATTGCCAACTCTTGGCTATCGTACGGTTTGGTTATATAGTCCACCGCCCCCGCTTCCAGCCCTTTTTCTCGACTCTGAGAGTCTTCTCTCGCGGTGAGGAAGATGACCGGAACGGCTGGCGGGAGTACCTCTTTCTTGAGGATATCGAAGGTCTGGAAACCATCCAGCCCAGGCATTTCTATGTCAAGAAGAACGAGATCAGGGTTTTCCTGTTTCGCTCTGGAGATGGCCTCGTCTCCTGAGCTTGCAGGAATGACGTTGTACTGCCTTGCAAGCATCTTGGAAAGCATGCGTAGGCTGGCGGGATGATCTTCTACGACAAGTATTCTCGATGTACTCATGGGGCCTTCAAGGAGGTCACTAGGTTGGGCATTATTTTAGAATCGATGAACGAATGAAGCAAGATAAAACACCCCGTTTAAAGAATCGGAAAAAGATTGACTTGTCCCGCTTTGCTGCTATTTTTAATGGGAACGAGTTCACAGGGCGCGATATACGCGCTCACCAAGAATGGAGGACCCCTTTGAGCGATTCGGATGGCAGTCACAGTTGCCTGACAGTATTGCAAAAATCGAATCAGCCTGAAATTGAGGAACCTGGCCTGCGACTATTGTGCACCGCGGCGTATGATGTGATCAGTCGGCGTTTCGTCCGAATTTAGCCCCCTGGTTCACCTCCGGCCGCGACGTGTTCCGTCGGGGTCAAGGGGAGGTGAACAATGAACAACAGGAATCCTTCGTTTGTCCCCGATCTCCGCCAGTCGGTGAGGGTCGGGGCGTCAAAAACCATCTCACGTTTCTGCAAACACACATTCGTTGGCGTGATGGGGCGGGCTATTTTGAGCGATCCTGCGCACGAAAAGTGGGCGGCGATGCGTGAGGCCCGACTGCCTCTGCCGCGGTACGCTGCCCAATCAAATGAAACCGTTTGGTCGCCTCACGTCCAAGGGAATAGGCGGCGCAATCCTACAAACTTGGGAGCGCCGCGATGACGAAAGGAATTCTTGCACGATTGTGGCAACGGGGGGAATCGACGCGTCCCACCGCACAAAACCAAACCGAAGAAGAACGCCGATTGTTGGGGCTCTGCCAGATACCCATCCAAGAAGCGCTCAACAGGCTCGAAACCTCCCTTCAAGGGCTCACCGCTGAAGAAGCTGAGCGTCGGCTGGACCTGTATGGCCCGAATGAGTTGGCGCATCTGAAACGGCTCGGGGTCTGGGCTGACTTGTCTCAGCGTCTCAGAAATCCCTTGGTCGTCCAACTCCTGCTCATTGCCGTTATCTCGGGGGCTATCGGCGAGTTGAAGTCTGCGACCATCGTTTCTGCCATGGTCGTCTTGAGCGTAGGCTTATCCTACGTTCTAGACCGCCGTTCGAGCCGCGCCGTTGAATCTCTCGGCAAGCGCGTCCAATCCCGCTCATTCGTTTTGAGAGACGGGGAGGAGGTTGAGGTCAAGGTATCTGAAATCGTTCCAGGCGACATCGTCCTGCTCCATACAGGGGCAATCATTCCCGCTGACCTTCGCTTGATAGCTGCCAAGGATTTCTTCGTCAGCCAATCGGCTTTGACTGGCGAAGCCATGCCGGTCGAAAAGACGTGCGCAGACGCCGACCCATCCGTCCAGTCGGCGCTGGATCTGCAAAACGTCTGTTTTTTGGGAACCTCTGTCACAAGCGGCACGGCGCGGGGGGTGGCGATTAACACGGGTATCCGTACCTTGTTTGGAGCCATTTCCGCGCGGTTGGACGAAAAGCGTGAAGAAACGAGTTTCGACAGGGGGATTCGTTCCTTCACATGGCTGATGATCCGGTTCATGGCGGTGATGATCTTTGGCGTGTTTTGCATCGTGGGCTTCACCAAGGGCAACTGGATCGAGGCGCTGCTGTTTGGCCTATCCGTCGCAGTCGGCCTTACGCCTGAAATGCTCCCCATGATAGTGACCGTCAACCTGGCCAAAGGCGCTCTGACCATGGCGAAGAAGAAGGTCATCGTCAAGCGACTGCCGTCGATCCAGAATTTTGGCGCCATCGACATCCTCTGTACGGACAAGACCGGCACATTGACGCAGGATCGCGTGGTGCTGGAGCGGTACGTGGATATTGTGGGGCATACGAGCGAGGAGGTTCTGAGTTACGCATACCTGAACAGTTACTTCCAGACGGCTTTGCGCAGTCTCATCGATAGGGCTATTCTCGAGCACGCTGACCTCCACCCGGAGCACGACTGTCGATTGGTGGATGAACTCCCCTTCGATTTTCAGCGTCGTCGGATGTCTGTGGTGGTGGACTACGAAGGGGAGCATGTACTTATTTGCAAGGGAGCGGTCGAGGAAATCTACGCCTGTTGCAGTCATTACCAGATAGAGGACGAGGTATATCCCCTGATTGACATGATCCGCGCAGACCTATTCGAGGAAGTCGAGATGCTCAATCGCGACGGTTTTCGGGTCTTGGGCATCGCTTACAGGAAATTTCCTCGGTCCGACAAAACTGACTACACCGTGAACGACGAGAGTCGGCTCATCTTGTTGGGCTTTATTGCATTTTTCGACCCCCCGAAAATCTCTGCGATGGAAGCAATACAGCTTTTGGCAAACGCAGGCGTGAAGGTCAAGGTGCTTACAGGCGACAACGGCTTGGTGACGGAGAAGGTCTGTCGGGACGTGGGCCTCAAGATAGATCGCATGGTCACAGGGTCGGAACTCTCGGTTCTTCCTTCAAAAGATTTCACGAAGGCGGTACAAGAGGCGAATGTATTCGTAAAACTTTCTCCAACACAAAAAGAACTCATCGTGAGGGTGCTGCGTGAAAATGGCCATGTGGTCGGCTTCATGGGAGATGGGATCAACGACGCGCCGGCCATGAAAGCGGCGGATGTGGGCATATCGGTTGATTCCGCAGTGGATGTGGCCAAAGAGGCGGCAGACATCGTGCTGTTGGAGAGAAGTCTCTTGGTGTTGGAAGAAGGGATCATGGAGGGGCGTAAGGTCTTCGCCAATATCGTCAAATATATCCGAATGGGTGCCAGTTCAAATTTCGGAAACATGTTTAGCGTAGTCGGGGCGAGCTATTTGCTGCCGTTTCTTCCTATGCAGCCCCTGCAAATACTGACAAACAACTTGCTCTATGACCTCTCGCAAACGGGAATACCCACGGACAATGTCGATGCGGAACTCGTTGCGACGCCTCTCAAATGGAACATCGATAACATCAAGCGTTTCATGGTATTCATTGGCCCTATCAGCTCCATCTTCGATTACGCTACCTTTGCTTTGATGTGGTTTTTCTTCCAATGCAACGCCTTTATCGAGCCTGGAGCCGCAACGATAGAGCAAGACCACCTCGCTCGATTGTTCCAGACGGGGTGGTTCGTGGAGTCTCTCCTCACCCAAACATTGATCGTTCATATCATCAGGACGAGGCGGATACCATTTTTCGGAAGCCGCGCCTCCCTCCCAATGACGTTGACTACCCTTCTCATCATGCTCATCGGTTCGTGGCTGCCCTACTCGCCGCTGGCCAAAGATTTAGGAATGGTACCGTTGCCCGCAATTTATTGGGCGTGGATCGCTCTTTTTCTTCTGACATACTCAGTTCTCACACATATCGTAAAATCTTGGTTTTTTAAACGTTACGGAGGCGATTGATCATGGACACTATTTTGGACGCCCTGCAAGAGGGTAGATTGTTTGAGCTCCCTGAAAATGACAAAGAACACGCCCTGCGATTCCTCGCTCATATAATCGAGGCATTTCCGGAGACATCTCCGGGCACCGACGTGGTGGAGCTGGTCATGAAAAGAGAACAGGCGACCAACACCGCGATTGGCAAAGGCTGGGCATGTCCACACGCACGAGTCCCCTATGAGGAGGATCTCATGTGTGTGTTGGGCTGGAGTCCAACCGGAATCGATTACAGCGCCCCGGACGGCAAACCGGTGTCGTTGGTCGTCATGCACGTGGTGCCGGAAAATCAGAGAAATCATTACCTTCGAGAGATATCCCTTTTGGCCAAGGCCCTGGAAGGGTATTCCACTTTTGAGAAACTTGCCGAAATCAAAACGTTAGATGAAGTTCGCAATTATTTGCTCGACCTCATTGCACAGACCAAAACAGCAGTCGGGCCTGATACCCGGGTCAAGATGATCCGTCTGCAGACCAGACCGGCTGTTGAACCCATTACCATTCAAGACCTTTCGAATTTGATCATAGAGCCTGTGACGCTTATCACAGCCCCCGGTATCAAATGTGTTGCCCTCACGCAAAATCCGAAACTCTCGGATTGGCTCGAGTCCGAGACCGAGGTCATTAAAAAGATTGAAACCGAGGGCATGTATCAAGGGAGTGGTTGGCGAGTGTTGTGTCGGAATTCTGTCGCGTACCCAGGTGGTCGCGCTGCATATGACTGTATCGCATTGAGACTTGTTCCCAATAACTCACGGCTGAGAAAATAACGCTCGACGACACATCGCAGGGTCGCGACGTCCTGTCAGCATTGGAAACCCGCTTCTCGGATCATCCGTACGTCGTCCACGACGCTCCTCCCCGCGGTAGTAAGGTACCCCCCTATTATCATCCCGTTGGCGCCGCTTCGGAGCGCCATTCCTTGGAAGTCCCTCAAATTCGCTTCTCGACCGCCGGCAATTTTAATGGTCGCCTGGGGGAGAATGAAGCGAAAAATTGCCACGGTGCGCACAATTTCCATTGGCTCGGGAGGGATGCTTTCAGCAAGCCTGGTGCCGGGTCGAGCATTGAGAATATTAATGGGAACGCAGTCCACACCAAGGTCTCGAAGCGTGAAGGCAAGAAGCGCTCGTTGGCGAGGCGTCTCTCCCAAGCCGATGATGCCTCCGCAGCATATCGACATGCCATGGCTTTTTACTGTTTGTACGGTTGCCACTCTATCGTCAAAGGAATGGGTTGTGCAAATGTTAGGGAAATGATCCCGACACGTTTCCAAGTTGTGATTGTAACGGGAGACTCCTACAGCGTGCAATTCGTGCGCACGGCGGTCGTCCAGAAAACCCAGAGATGCGTCGAGGGCAATGTCGACCTCGCACCTTACCCTGGCTAGCGCTCCAAGGAGTTTTTCAAATTCACCGTCTGATAGAGCTGGCCCACTCGTCACGGTGCAAAATCTTCGCGCCCCCGTTTGGAACGCATTCTCTGCCGCTTTGAGGATGTCTTCCTCTGACTTGAGGGGATATACGTCGCAATCTGTCCGATGTCTGGCAGATTGGGCGCAAAAAGCGCAGTCCTCGGAACAGAGGCCGGACTTGGCGTTTATGAGGCTGCATGCATCGAAAGAATAACCCTTGTAACAGATTCTGATTCTGTCCGCGGCCCCGGCAAGATGCATGAGGTATTCATCAGGCGCATTCAAAAGATGTTCAGCCTCTTCAAAGGCGAGCGCCCCACCTGCCAACACTTTTTCCTCTGCTTCTGCTATGGCCGCCAGATACTGCGATTTCTCCGTCTTCATCCCTCGCTCCAATGAGCTCTGCTCATATTTTGCGACAACTTGTGTAACTCTTATATTGAGGTACAAGAACCCGCCAAGAATTGCAAGACCGGAGAGAAAAGCGCGAACTTTTTTGGCGGTTGGTTGACAAAATAGCAAAAGAAAAGATCACGGGCTTGACAGACCGGCACACCGTGATTAAACGTTTTAAGATAAGTCGGCAACGGTCAGTCATCATATTGACCGCAAGAAAGTATAAGGGCATGGAGAATGTTCAAAGAAAGGGGGGCAAGCGATGAACTACCCAGTCCTGTCAAATAATCTGGAGTCATTTCTCGCCCAAGTCAGGGAGATCAAACCCTTGTCTGCGGAGCGAGAGTTCGAGCTCGCGGTTCGTTATAGAGAACAGGGAGACATTGAAGCGGCTCACGAACTCGTGGTGTCGCATTTGCCTTTTGTCGTAAAGGTTGCGTTTCAGTATCGCCATTATATGCTTCCAGTGCAAGACTTGATCCAGGAAGGCGCCATAGGGCTCATGAAGGCGGTCAAGAGGTTTGACCCTTACAAGGGCTACAGACTCGTCTCTTTCGCGATATGGTGGATCAAGGCATATATCAAGAACTTCATATTGAAGTCTTGGAGCCTAGTAAAGCTCGGCACCACGCAAGCCCAAAGAAAGCTCTTTTTCAGAATTGGAGACATTGGAGAGCATCTGGATGAAGAAGAGCGAGATGCACGCATAAGCGATTTGGCCGAAGAGCTCAACGTCAAAGAAGACGAAGTCATCGAGGTGGAAGCCCGCGTCAAGGCTCGGGAACGTTCCTTGAACGAAAGTTTGGGCGATGACCATGACGCAACTCCTTTGGAGCTCTTGGAAGACGCCTCCCCGAATCAAGAGACGACGCTCATAGAAATGGAAGAGATGGCTAACTTGGAGACTGCCACCAAAAAGGCTTTGAAAAAGTTGGACAGTCGTGAACGCTTTATCATTTCCAAGAGATTCATGGAAGACGAACCGTGGACGTTGCAACGCATCGGAGACCATTTTGGTACGAGTCGTGAACGGATCAGGCAGTTGGAAGCGAGAGCCCTGTCGAAACTGAGGAAGGAAATGGCGCCATATTTGTTGGAGGGAGCGCCAGCGGCCGCCTGAGTGCGTCATAGCGCTTCGCGCAGGGGCAAATCACATCCTTCGCTGCAAACTGGGGGAACTTTTTCAATACCAATTCTTTTCCCCAGGGCTTAGCTTGAATCAAGACCGTTTTTTGTGTACATCTGGGTTGGAGGAGACCGGGGGCTGGTTCACGAAGGTCGCGACACCCCTGTCGCGTTCCTCCAGTAAAATGAGCGGCGGCATGTGCAGACGCAGAGGAGGTCGTTGGAGATGCGGACTAGATCCACGGCATGGTTGTTACGGCTGTCTGTTCTCCTTTGTCTTTTATTGATCCTGGAGCCTTTTCTGGTATCCGTGCAGGCCGGCTCCCGTGGCGGCTTTCGTTCCAGCTCTTCTTTTTCGCGTTCTTCCAGCTCCCGTTCCAGCTCCAGTCATTCCTGGTCGCCAAGAACCCATGAGACGTGGACGCGTAGCGGCGGAGGTTTTTTCGGCTCTGGGGCGAAGGACTCAGGCTACACGAAGCCGACTTCTCCGTCTTCGACAACGACGCCGAGCGCAGCGCCAAGCCAGGGGACGCCCTCGACAGGTTACTCCAAGCCATCCTCCGGCGGGTACACAAAACCCGGCGCGGCGCCAGAATCGACTAGCAGAGTTCAATCGCCCTCCTCTGCAGCAAGCGGCGCCGGCGGATACTCGAAGCCCTCTGCAGCCCCTGCGGGGTCTCAGCCTTTTCAAGGGGGCAGCAAGTTTGACAAAGAAACCATCAAGGGAGCTCAAAAAAAGGCGTCTCAGCAGTCTTTAGAGAGCTACAAGTTCGGAGGCTCTGCTTTTTCCAAACCGCCTTACCAAGACGGGACATTTTCTGGGCCGCTCGCGGATCGGGCGCGAACGCAGTCAGGCTTCGATTACGGCAATATTGCCAACAGGAGAGACTCCTATTATAGGAGTCAAAACTATCAGCCGCCTCCTTATGTGTTCAACACTTCCCCCAGTTTTGGCATATTCAATACCCTCTTCCTCTTTTGGATGCTCGATCACATAACCAATCGAAATGTCGCCAAGGCCGCCTACAATTACTCTGACGATCCCGCGTTCCAAAAGTGGCGGCAAGAAGCGGAAAATCTCGCCAAAGACAACAGTGAACTGCGGTCAAAACTTGCCGAGATGGACAAGCAGATCAAGGCGCTCCAGGGAACCCCAAAGGATCCAGGATACTTGCCGCCAGATGTTCCTTTGGAGGCCGCTTTGGCGCCGGGCGCTTTTGGTCAGAGAGAGGGAGGCAAGCCTGTACTGAGATTTGCTGGGGGTCAGAAAGGCGGATGGTACGAGAAATTCTTGACGCTTTTCGAAAAGAACTGTTCCGGCCTCGCGGTCAAACCGATACTTACTTCCGGTTCTTTGGAAAATCTCAAGCTTCTCGCCAGCGGTCAGGCAGACATGGCTCTTGTTCAGTCAGACGTATTGGCAATGCGCGAAGCCGGCAGCAGCGGAAAGGACCTTGTCACAGAACAGACAACCCTTTTTCTTGAGTATGTGCAACTCCTAGCCAATAGAGAGGGGGGCGTAAAGTCTTTACAAGACCTCGATCCTGCAAAACATGTCGTGTACGTTGGCCCCAAAGAATCAGGCACGGCTCAGACCTGGCAGTCTCTCTGCCGATTGGATCCCGCGCTCGCTCGCATCAAAACAAAAAATGCCGATTATTACGAAGCGCTCGCAAGGGTCGAAAAGGATCCCAATTCGCTCATGCTTTTTGTAGGCGGCTTGAAGAGCGATTTCTTGAAAAAGGCCGAGGAGGCGGCTTCGCAAAAGGATCGATTACGCCTGATTCCCATAGACGACAAACGGTTTACCGAGCTCAGAGACAAACACGGCAACACCGTGTATCATCTCTCGACTATTCCGGCGCGAATCTATCCGCATCTCCAAAAGGGTTGGTTCTTCGGACACGATGTGAAGACCTTGACTGTTCAGGCCGTACTCGTACTCAGAAACGAGTGGGCAGCAACCTTCGGCAGTCAAGCTATGGACACGCTTTCAGCGTCGATACTTGAGACTCGCCCTATGATAGAAAAAATGGTAAATGGCTGAGGCAGTAGGCGCTGTGTTGCCAGCCCTAGGCCAACACGGGGTTTCTTTCACTATATAGACAGGGAGGTGCTATGGCCTCGACATTTGACATGTTGCGCCAGTTGGGTCGCAAGAAATATGAAGACCTGAAGGAGGCGTATAAGCGGGTCGGCGCGAAGAGGATTGACGACAACTTGCCGCTTGGATTGCGCCTGAATGGGATGATTGAAATAGATGAGGTCGATTTTATTCTGGGCCAGCCAAATCTCAAGGTGAAGCGACCGGAGAATACCGAAATCATCCTTTCCTACGGGCGTTTTCTCATCGGATCGAGCACGGTGCATAGGTGTTATTTTTCCTCGGCAGATACGCCGTACATGCTCCAGATCGTTTCCGATGACCGCAGCGGCGCTTTGGAAGAGTGCAAACTGTTCATGGCCCATGACGAGATATATCCTCAAGATTGGGACTTCTGGCTCTCGGAAAGAGACGGATATATAGGGCTCAGCATTTTTCAACTCAAGGACGGCACGCTCTATTGGCGAGTCTGGGAGAACGATGACGCCCAAATGATCGTCCAGCAAGACGCTCAGGGAGAGCCCATCACGCATATCCCGCCTGTCCAGTTTATCGAGACCATGTATTACGATGTGTACGGAGACCGAAGCGAGACATTGAAACACGACGCCATGCTGTACGGCCGTCATGTCAACCAAGACGTGGATGAATATCTTCTTATTTCAGCGGTAAACGAGAAAGAAGGGGCTTCAGTGCAAATATGGCTTGGCCTTGAACTTTCTCCCGCAGCGCTCAAAATCATCTGAAACCGAGCAAACACAAGGAGGCTTCAAAAAATGGGCGGACTATTTGGATTCCTACGATCTTTCGGGAAGGAAAAATTAAGTCAGACTGGCGAACTACTGACCCAAGCCATCGTTTCTTGGGACCCCGAGACTGCATCAGAGGCAGAAATCCAAGAAATGATCAGGGAACTGGATAAAATCACCGTGGAAGCGGGCAAAGCCAAGGCCATGTTCGAAAAGGAAAAGGCTGAATCCGAAGCAGCGGTCAAAAACTACGACAGGCATTTGGCCGCGGCTGAACTCCTTCAAAAACAATATGAAGAAGCTCAGTCGGCCGGCGACCAGACTAAGGCGGCGGAATTGGAACAGAGCTTGAATAAGCTGCTCCAAAAATTGGAAGAATTGCAGCCCGAGGTCGAGCGTGAAAAGAGGGAAGCAGAGGAAGCTCAGGCCTATTACGAAGAAATAAAGCAATTGGCAGAATTGACCGCGCAAAAAGTGAAAACAGCCAGGGCTCAGTTGGAGCGTGCGCAGCGAGACATGAAAATGGCGGAAATCGAACGCAAGCGAGCTGCTGACCGCGCGTTGCGGTCTGAGCAGCTTGCGGGGCTCAAGAAACAGTCATCGAGCCTTGGGGTCGCGCTCGCGGCCATGAACAAAAAGGCCGAGGAAGCTCGCGCTGCGGCTTCAGCCTCTGACATGAAGGCCAAGCTCTTGACTCCCGAGAAAGAAAGCCAGGATAAATACATCGAAGACGCCCTCAAAGAGGCGTCAGGCGAAAAACCCCAGGCAAACCTAAGCATTGCAGAGCGTCTGGCAGCGCTGAAGCGCAAATGAGGTAAAGGTTCGACAACGCGGTCATCTGAAGAGGAGCTTACTATTTGGAATACAATTTTGACCCAGCGCCGGGGAGTCTCCGGCGTTGGGCAATTTTTGTCATTGGCAGCGCTCACTTTGTGCTGTCGATGTTTAACAGGGTTTCCACGACGGTGATCAGCGTGCCCTTGAGCGAGGAGTTGGGGCTGACGAGTTCACAACTGGCCGGGGTTTCTGCCGCTTTTTATTACGCCTTTGCTTTCAGCCAAATTCCGCTAGGAATGGCGCTCCATAGAATAGGCCCGAGGCTCAGCGCAGCCGCGCTCGTATGCATCGGTTTCGCGGGGACCATCTACTTCTCGCTCGCGGCCACGTATTCCGGGTTGGTAGCGGCGCGCATCCTGATGGGAATCGGGATGAGCGGGAACCTCATGATCGTGCTGGCGCTCCTCGCTTCGTGGTTTCCGGCGAATCGTTTCGCTTCCCTGAGCGGGAGCGTGGTATCTGTGGGCGTGTTGGGCAACCTGCTCGCAGCTACTCCGCTGGCCCTTTTGAGCCATTGGATCGGATGGCGCGGCAGTTTTTACGTGGTTGCGGCGACCCAGGCTGCAGTGGGCTTTGTGTTCGTGCTTGTTTCCAGGGACAGCCCCTCCATGGCCTGGAATCTGTTGACTCGAGACCGCAAGGGAGCATCGAGACCCTTCGGCAGCTTCTTTTTCACGTATAGCTACTGGGCAATCAGTTTCTGCAGTTTTGTGCGCTACGGCTATTTTGCGGCGCTGCAAGGGCTCTGGATCATGCCCTATCTTGCCTTTGGCCTTGGCATGGGCGAAATCGAATCGGCCAATGCGCTGTTAGCCATGGGCGTGGGATACATGTGTTCCCTGCCCGTCTCGGGGATTCTAAGCGATCGAATTGTGAGGTCGCGAAAATGGGTCGTCCTTGCCGCGCTTGCTGGCTTCTGCATGGCATGCGTCGTCATGGAATTGTGGGGCGCCGTCATGTCTTCGTGGGGGATAGTCGCCGCCCTTTTCGCATTAGGAGCGTTTGCCGGGCCAGGCCAGATCATGTACGCCCACATCAAGGAGCTAGTGTCTCCAGAATTCACCTCCCAAGCCTTGACTGCGGTCAACTTGTTTACCGTGCTGGGGGCAGCAGCCATGACGCAGCTCATCGGGCTGGTCATCCCCTCTCAGCCGTCCAGTCTGAACGCCTCTCTCAACTTTTCACCCATGTGGTCAGTCGGGATAGTCGCATTGGGGCTGGCGTGCGCGTCCTATCTCGTGGTACCAGAAAGCAGACTGTTCAAGAAGAGCTGAAAGCGCCAGTCTCTGACCACGCTCTTCGCACGCCTATGAAATCAGTCCCAATCCCCATTCACGCTCAATTGCATAATCGATCAACTTGTTGACGAGATCTTCGGTGATAGGGGGCGCAGTTAATCCCGGCGTTGCTTGATCGGTGTTTGTGCGATCGAAGACGGGGTTGTTGGCAAAGTGGAGCAATATTGTCTGCATTTGTCTCCAAGCCATCCGTTCGATGCGGTTGCGAGGCTGCATGAACGGCGCATGCGGCCCGGCGAAACCAAAACCTCCTAGACGAAATCGCCGACAAATAAGGTCGAGCGTCCATTGGTGGTTGGGAGGGTTTGGATGAGTGAGGTGAAAAATCTTGTTGTGATTCTTGGGGTCCTCGATGATTTCTATGGCGGCCTTGGCGACATAGTCCACTGTGATTACGTTGCTCGTCGCCAGGGGATCTGCGGGAATATCGATTCCCAGACTGAATCGTGTGCTTTCGGAATTCTCTTGCATAAGCCGATCCAATAAATGGGCTGCCTGGAAAAGGATGTACCACCCGCTGAAGGACGTACAGCGCGCCGTTTCGCTATGCCCCAATATGATAGAAGGCCTTAGAAAAGTGGCGCGTCCCTCCCATATTCGTTCGGCCTCCCATTTGCTCTCTTCATACACAGTCAAGAAATCCCCTCTGGGATGTACGACTTCTTTAACGAGCTCTCCCTGCTTGAGGCCGCATACGTAGGCCGTGCTGATGAGATGGACTTGCGTCGGTTGCACATCGTAAAGCCGTCGCAACGCCTTTGCGCTGCCAACGTTTGTCTTCAAAGGATCTCCGCATTCATCCATGTGCAAACGAGTCGATGCGGCGCTATGAATGATGGTGTCTATTTTGCGGAGGTGTGGAAGTTCGGAGCAGAGTTGCGGCCATTCCTCGTCAATGCGCAAGACGTCTCCTTTGATCCAACGGAGACTGTCTGCGCTCCGGGGCAACCCGAGACTACCCAGAAACCTTATGGTGTTCAGCCTCTTCATGTCGCTCCTAAAGAGAGCCGACACAACGTGTCCTCTTTCGAGGAGCTCGGCGATAAGATATTCGCCGAGGAAGCCGGTTCCACCTGTAATGAGGACGTTCATTAGATCAGTTGCGTTTCTCCAACATGCGTGAACCTGCTGCGACAAACCGAGGCCGACGGACGCATCGTGAGCTCATTCGCACTTAATCGTTTTAGCATAACGCCTCCCTAGGAAAAAGTAAATTCTGAAGTTATTATTGGAGCTTTGGAATTTCTGTCAGAAAACACAAAAATATGCTATTTGATAGGATTGATCGCTGACTTCCCCTTGGGGGCTAAGGAATGGATGGCTCTGAAATAAAACATTATTTTGGCTTCATATGGCCGCATTCGTCAATTTCTTCGCCTGTAATACACATGGCAATGAACGCCGGCGCTTCGGTAATCTTTGACGTGTCCGCAGAAAACCTCTCTGATTTTGCGAAACAAGCTTCAAAATATAACATGTCTGCGAGGATGATAGATATAAGAATCTCCCCTGCTCTTTTGACCACCTCGGATTTGTCCTCGGTCTTGGCAGACGCTCGCTTTGGCCGTGTGTGGGTTGAACTCGGCCCTCTGGATGCGGCCGATACCCTTTATGATATTGCAAGAGCTTCAGAAAAACTTGCCGAAAGAGCTGTCATCATACCGGTTGCATCGTCCCTCGATATCATTATGCGTATCATAGATGATACGCCGACCCTGCGCAGTCTTGCCATCAAAGGTAACGAGGCCGGCGGCTTCGTGGGAACCGAGACAACTTTGTCGCTGCTCTGCGCGGCGCGGACTCGACTAAAAAAGACGCAACGGCCATTGGACGTTTTCGTCTGGGGCGGCATTGGAACGCCGGAAGCTGCTGCCGGTTTGCTCATTATGGGCGTCAAAGGGATTGTTTTTGAGACAGTGCACTGCTTGACAGACCTTCCGGGCTTGAATCCTGATTTGCGCGACCGAATCCGAAAGCTGAGGCCTGAGCATACCGAGATTGTAGGCGGAGGCTTGGGCGTTCCTGTGCGTCTCTTCAACAAGGGGAATTCGGCAATCGTCAAGAACCTCGAGGCCCTGTCCCACAGACTTCTGGCGGCAGGAACTCCGGATCAGGCGAGACGCGCATTTGTGGCCGAGATTACCCACTGCGCCGTGCAATTGAGAGACAGCGCCCTAGGTCCCGAGGAAGCTGTTCCATTGGGCGTGGAGATAGCATTTGCGCAGCAGTTCGTGGAGAGGTTTGGCAAAGAAACGGGCGCCGCACTACGGTCTTTTCTCGAAGCAATTTATGATTCTTACGCACGAGCGTTGCGCTCGCCAGACTCGCTAAAAAATTCTCCCTCGGCCAAGAAGCTCGGGGTTCGGTATCCCATCATACAGGGCGCTATGTCGTGGATAACAGACGAACCTTTGTTCGCGAAGGCTGTCGCAGAAGCAGGGGCGCTGCCGACTATCGCGCTGGGCGTCCTCGACCCAAAGGCTGTGGAAGAGAAACTCGCTCGTTTGCACGAGACCATGCAAGGCCGTCCATTTGCAGTCAATATCGTCACCCTGCCGGATAATCCCTACCGAGAGTTTCATTTCGACTGGGTATTGAAAACAAGACCCAGATTCGTGGTCATCGCAGCAGGGGATCCTTCACACGCGTCCCGATTTCTCGAAGAGGGCATCGAGGTAATTTATGTCACGCCAAATCCGGAGCTTATGAAATTGGCGTTTGACCTGGGAGTGAAGTTCGTGGTGTGCGAAGGCAACGAAGCCGGCGGTCATGTCGGGGCGAACAGCACGCTGACTCTGGCCCAAAAGATCATAGCGCTGCGTCACACATCTCCCGCGTTGTTTGAAGGCAAAACAGTAGCGCTCGCTGGAGGAATATACGACAGAGACACTGCGTTTTTCGCGCGAGTCCTTGCCGCGGACGCGATTCAGGTTGGGACCGCGTATCTGGCTACCCGAGAGATAGTATCCACAGGAGCCTTGTCACCGCTATACCAGAAAAGGATACTGGAGGCCCAGCCGGGCGACACCGCCATCACGGGCGAGGCCGCGGGTCTGCGGGTTCGTTCTCTGAGATCGCCAAAGATATGCACGCTCTTGGACCTTGAACGACAATTCGTTTGCGGCGCGGAGCCAGAAGAAAGTTTTCGGCGAAAAATTGAAACCCTGACCGCAGGGAGCTTGTATGTAGCGGCCAAGGGGCGTGACATCACGGGTACGCAGGTGATGACAGAAGATGCCTGCAAAGCCGAGGGACAATTCATGAGCGGAGTCGTCGCCGGTTTTCTGGAACGCGAACTCACGCTAACGGCTCTTCACGAGGAGCTCGTATCGGGGCCATCCGCTGTCGCAACGGACTGCTTCGCCGCTGGTCATCGAGAAACTCAGTCCCAGGGGCAGTCAAGCAAGGGGGCGACTTCTCGTGAGCCATCTTCTGTTCACGTGTTCCCGCCCAAACCGGCGTCCAGGTCGATGCGGGAACGCATCGCCATTACTGGCATGAGCGTAGCAAACTCTTTGGGCGTGGGGTATGCAGACGTTATAAGGGCGAGTCTGGCCAAGAAGAGCGGGATTACGGCGGTGCCGCGGTCTCGCTGGGATCACACCATTTACTTCGACCCGAGACCGCGAGTCCCGGAAAAGACATACTGCTCTGTTGGCGCATTCATGGACGTGCACATCTCTCGAAAGGATCTTGGAGTAGCCCCCCATGATTTCCGCACCATGACGGGCGCGACGCGAATCACTTTGCTGTTGGCCGAGCAAGCCATCCAAGAATCCGGGATACTCAGCTCAGACATTCCAAGGGAGCGAATCTCCGTTCTCATTTCTCAAAATTCAGGAGAAGCCGCGGGCACTCTTCAAGACATGATTGTACGCGGCTCTGCAGACGCCATTGGCAAAGCGGCCATACGCGCCCTGGCATTGGAGCCCAGCCATGTCAGCGAACTGGAGAAGGAAGTCAAAAAAGGACGACTCGCAGTCGATGACACAACGCTTCTTGGTAGATTGAACTGCGCTGCGGGCGGCTTCATTTGCAATAAGTACGGATTTATGGGGCCGAGTTTTGCAGTGTCCGCGGCTTGCGCAACGTCATTGGCAGCTCTTTTTACGGCCATTCAATTCATTCGCAACGGGCTCATCGACGCCGCGATAGTGGGTGGAGGAGAGGAATTCCTCAGCCCCATGCATTTCCTCGAATTTTCTGCGCTGGGAGCGTTAGCCGGCATTTCAGGAGTCGAGAGACCTCCTTCCACAACGAGCAGACCTTTTGATCGGGATAGAGACGGCATGGTGCTCGGCGAGGGAGGAGGGATGCTCGTCATCGAGAGAGAGTCAACGGCGCGTAAGAGGGGCGCCCGGATCCATGCATTTATCACTGGCGTGGGCGCCAGCAACAACCACCTTGGCATGGTGGAATCGTCCAGTCAAACGCAGGAATTGGCGATTAGCTCATCGTTCAGGGATGCGCCGTACGGCCCGGACGAGGTCGATTTTGTGGAATGTCATGCAACCGGCACAAAGCAAGGAGATATAGAAGAAGTTCGAGCGTTGCGGAAATTTTTCCGCAGACGGACAGGACCGGTTCTGAGCTCTTTCAAGTCCCAAATCGGCCATACTCTGGGAGCATCAGGCATCAACAGTCTTATTCGGGGCGTATCCGCCATGAACGAAGGGCTGTTTCCGCCAACCCTCAATCACGAGCAACCCGACAGCGAATTGGCCATAGAAGAATCGGGGATGGTATTGCTAGGCGACCCTGATGAGTGGAGGCGCAGAGACGGGCTGCCAAGGAGGATGCAGGTAAATGCCTTTGGTTTCGGAGGCTCCAACTATGTAGTCCAGGTGGAAGAAGCCCTTGACGGGAAAGACAAGATATTGGTCGATCCATCCACGCGGACAGAGGCGCAGCCCCGTTTGTCAGCTCCCAAAGGGTATTCGGCCTCGTCTCTCAAGGGTTTAGTATTTTTTGAGGGGACTCTTTCCGGCGTTCCCTATCGAGTCGCTGTCCTGGCTGACGACGAAGATACGGCAAGGGCCTTTTTGAACGAGAGCGATCTCTTGAGAAACGGGCCAACGTTGGCTCCAAAACGTGTCAGGAGTCTCGCGAAACAGGGCATTTATGCAGGGGCGGTCAATCTCGATGCGGAGAATATCGCATTTGTCTTCCCTGGCCAGGGCTCGCATTACGCCGGCATGGGAAGAGAGCTCTATGAAAACTTTCCGGTTATCCGGAACTGGATGGATCGGGCCGCTGACGTCGCGGAATTTGATCTTCTCCGTCTCCTGTTTCACGACCGAGAAGAAGATCTGCAAAAAACTCGTTGGCAACAGCCCGCGCTGTTCACCCTTGAATACGCGGTCGCTCAGTATCTCTTGTCCTTGGGGGTAAGCCCCAAAGCGCTTGCAGGCCACAGTTTGGGCGAACTCACCGCTTTGTGTCTTGCCGGCGTGTATTCCTTCGAGGACGGTTTCAGACTGGTGAACAAGAGAGCTGTCTGCATGGACAAAGCATGCTCCCAGGGAGTGGACCCGGGCGTTATGCTGGCCTGCGACGCGCCCGCCGATGTACTCGATGACATCTTGAAAAGATATCCAAATACCTTCATCACAAACGTCAATTCGCCGAAACAAGTGGTATTGGGAGGCGCGTCCGATGCAATGCGAGCTCTCGGCTTGGAACTGAAGACATTAGGGTTCCGCAGCACCTTGCTGAGAGTGAGCATGGCGTTTCATAGTCCCATTATGCGATGCATTCGGGATGAACTCGAGGAATTCGTGTCCCGCATCGAGTTCTATCCTCCCACCATGCCCGTCGTCTCCAACACCACAGGGCAACCATTTCCAGACGACCCTTCACAGATTAAACGCATTCTCATGGACCATTTGGAGTCTCCTGTCCTTTGGATGCAGGACATCAATATATTGACTCAACAATTTGACATAACTTGTTTTGTTGAGGTTGGCCCCAGGGAAATACTCTGCAACCTCATTCAGGACACAGTGGAAGGGGTCGAGTGCATCCAGACCTGTCTTCCCTCGGCAGAGCTCCTTGTGTTCAAGACCGCTTTGGCTCGGCTGTACGCCAAAGGCCATCTGAATCCCCCGGACAGCCCTCTCCCATTGGATGCGGGTGGGCATGCGTCTCCGGTCGGCGATATTGACCAGACTCGGATTGCTCTGCCGGCGAGGCCCGACGCTGCCCGGACGCCTCATGAGCAAATTCAATCGATCATTCAGAAGCACGTCAACGCGTTCATTCTCGAGTCTTTCGGGCGTTTCATAAAGCCAGCCATTTTGAAGAGCGTTCGAGAGACAATCGATCCCACGTACACCGAGGATCAGCTTGAGTCTTTTTTGGGCGCGGCGTCATTGGCGCAGACCGTGGAACCTGTGAGAGATGCGTCAGCTTTACGTATGGAGTCCGTGACAACGCCTCCGCCGACTGGGAGCCGCTCCGACGAAGCTGATATCGCCGAGAAAGCGACAACGTCAGGCGCCCTCGATGAGACGGACGTTACAGAGCGCGTGATCAGATTAATCATGGAAGCTACCGGGTATGAACGAAACGAAATAGAGCCGGATATGGATTTGAGGGAGGATTTATCGATTCGATCGAGCCGTCTGCCTGTCATCATGGACGCAGTCGAAGGGCATTTTGGCATAAAGATCGAGCTCGAAGACTTTATGGATGTCAGGACGATTAGAGATATCTCAAGCCGCATTGCCATGGTGATGGTAAGACAGCAAGGGGCGCACGAAGGGCAGACGTCTGCCCCCTTAAGGCCGCTTGCGCATCATCTGGACCATGCAGTGGATAGCCCTCGACAGACGATCAAGCGCGTGATTTTCAGAGAACGCTCGATTGAGGTTGAGACGGCGAAACTGAATCCCGTGGAGATTACGCCGACAGAGCCGCTATTGATTATATCAGCCAAGGGCGGCGCGGGCCTTCGAAGAAGCATCGGCGACGTTTTTCGTCGAGACTACGGCGCAACGATCCTCACAGGGCAATTCCTCTCAACCGGGAAAGACCAGGAACTGTTCGCGGTGGACCTCCGGAAGGAAGGGCAGACATCGGAAGTTCTGTCGGCAATGGAACAGATCATAGAGCCGCCATCGGGACTGGTGATTGTGCTGGACCAAACGCTTGGCGATGAACTTCACAAGCTGGAAGATGTCCCAGTCGTGTTAGGGGGATTGTTCGAGATCCTCAAAACCTTCCTACAATCGTCGTCGAAAAAATTTGCCCTCGTCGTCGAGAATAGGTCTCATGAGCCTTCGGCGCCAATGTTAACGCTTCAAGAAGGTCTTCTCGGCGTATTGCTGTCCGCGTCGTTAGAACTTGGCTATGTGCTGTTTCGCAGTCTCACGGTTCACCAAGACAGCGATCTCACCAAGGCCATCCGATGGGCTCTAAATAGAGCGATCAAGCCTGTTCACCTCATGTGCAACGCCGCAGGGGTGTACGCCGCAGAGGGTCGAGTCGCTCCGCTGGAGGAATTCGGAGGCGGTCTGAGGGGTCTTGAACCTTCGGATGTCATTGTGTTTTCCGGCGGGGGATACGGCGTGACGAGCCGATTGGCCCGCAGTCTAGAGCTGTATGGCTGCAAGATTGTACTGCTCGGAAGGACTCCAATTGATGACCAAGAGCCTCCTTCGAAAAGTTACGACCAACAAGAATTCTCGGATGCCACAATGGGCGCAGAGGAACTGCTGGCCCAGGAAAAAGGCCAGGTTCAATCGACCCGCGGAGCCGACCTCTTCTCCACCGCGTGCCGAGTGAGAGAAACCATACAATATCTCGAATCACGCGGCATCGAAGTTTCTTATTACTCTTGCGATGTTACCGATCCACAGGCCGTCAAGTCTGTTTTTGCGCAAATATACCAGACGCATGGCCGCATAGATGGCGTCGTGCACGGCGCGGGCATACTGCGGGACAACTTAATCAAATCCATGGACGCGGAGGATTTCAGGAGGGTGGTCGAGGTGAAATTGCTCGGGGCGTGGAACCTTTTACAGGCGCTGGGCGAGAACCCGATAAAATTCTTCGCATGCTTGTCGTCTGCCGCGTGTATTCAAGGCAATCCGGGCCAGAGTAATTATGCAGCGGGCAATCGCATGATGTCCGCGCTGTTGTCCTATTTCATGCGCCAGAGGCCGGAAACGATATGTAAGTCGTTTATGCTGCCGCCCATAGAAGGCACAGGCATGGCAGATACCCCAGAGATCAGGGCTCTCATGAAACGCGCTCATACCGATTACATCCATGTGGACGAATTCGCCGTTCTTTTCTGGCGGGAGCTGTTCTTGTCTCCTCGAGAGAATGCGTGGGTGCTCTACATGAGGTCTTTACCTGACCTGAAGACCGCTCCGATCGAACTCGCCGAAAGCCACGATGAAAAGGATTTTCTGCGAGTCCACGGCATGGCTATCCCGAGAGATCGTGCGCCTTTGATCGATACGGTGCAGGAATTGGATTTACGGGCTGGCTCCCTCAAGGCGTCGAGAAGGTTCTCCACCGACAGGGACCTCTGGATAGAAGATCACAAGCCATTCGTCTTTTTGAGGCATCCTCTTTTGTCAGCCGTCATGGTCATAGAGGCCATGTTGGAAGCTTGCCGCATTGTTTACCCCTTGCTGGAAGTAATCGCCGTGAAAGACGTGTGGTTTTTTGATGTGATCGAGTGTCCCCCACACAGTGAGCAAGAGGTCATAATCGAATGCGCGACCGTCGATCGGAAAGGCGGCCATATAGTGTGCGGGGCGCAGATGTTTACTCGGCCCCAGGAGACGTCTTTGCGACCCGCTCGAACCCGTCCCCATTATAAGGGCGTTTTTGTCCTCGCGCCGCATAAAGAGCGCGCCATTACGGAACGCGTCAAGGGTTCGCACAGCTCTGACGTGAAGCTCACCGAACCAATTTCGCGCTCTGAGGTCCTCGCCCAGTACGAGTTACGATCAGCTATGAAAGACCGCTATCGAGTCATCGACTCCATTTCCGGATTTGGGGAAGGGACGATAAGCGCAGCGACCGTGTACAAACATTCTGTTGACTTCGCAGATCTGCCAGACGCGAAATGCCAATACTCGCCTTATTTGCTTGAAGCCCTCATGCAGTCTGCAAATTTCTACCTCGTAGCCAGAGGCGACGCAACGAATGCCGCCATTATTCCTTATCGCGTGGAGGACTTGATCTTCACCCGGAATTGCAAAGATGGGGAGGTCATCGCTGTAGAGGGCCGGCTGCTCAAAGAAGACCGGGATGGTCTCGAATGGGAGGCATGGGCAGTCGATGAGGCTGGCGAGACCATTATGTATGTAAAAAAGGCGACGTTCAGGTGGTTCTCTTTGCCGGATAGCGCCCAGGCCGCCGAGTAATGCTTTATACCTAGTATAAATGAAAAAACGGATTCCTTTCAGATCGTTCGATCTTTTCCAGGGACGCGTGTATTGCCTGTGCTGGGAAGACTGCATCCAGGACGGCAAGACGAGTCGCAGAGACTTCGTGAAAGACCGCCTCGCAACGCATCTTGTGGATCTCTTGCACAAAAACCGGCGTCACGAGCGGGACATTGAGGTGGAGGGGAGTGAAACGCTCAAACTTTCCAAGACGAGATTCGGGAAACCCATCTTGATATCGGCTCAACAGTCAGCCCTCACCGTTTCATTCTCTTATGTGCAGGCAGACGCGTGGGCCGCGATAAGCGAATTTCCGTGGGCATGCGGTGTGGACGCCGCCTCAGCTCGGGAGTTCGACCATAAATTTCCTGTGGAAAAGGTTTTTTCGCCCGACGAGTTTGAAGCCGGCCGGTTAATAGAAAAAGACAGAAATTCTCTCATCGCCTTTCTGTGGTCCGCCAAAGAGTCAGTCGTGAAAGCGGTGGGCTGTGGTTTTCATTTGATCGCCCCTCGTGCAATTGAATTGAGCATTGTTTCTGGCGGCCCTGACCTTCTCCGTATCGTGGCCAGGCTCCACGGCCCATCAAATGATCGAGGTTTCCTCTGCTCTTCGGCAAACATTGCCGTCGAATCTTTTAGACGAGGTTCGGCCTGGATATCTGTCGCCTTGCGTCAACAGACTCAGCCGTCGCTGCCGTCTTCGTCCTGACGCCGCGCCGGACGCGCGTCGCGTTGTTTCTCTTTGCCGGACGGCAACCCGTCGAATGGGTCGCCTGATGTAACCCCTCAAGAGACCTGAAGAATTTTCTTGCTTTTTTGACATGACGCTGCTAAGAATGCCATATTAGAATCAAAACAAGTTGCTTTGACGGGGAGATGACGTATGACGCTCACAAAGGCGGACATTGCCAAAAAAATCGCCGATGACTGCGGTTTCATGAAAGGGGAGGCGACAGAAATCATTGAAAAGATTCTTGACATAATCAAGGCAAGACTCGTCGAGGGAGAGGATGTGATGATTTCGGGCTTCGGCAAGTGGACTGTGAAATCCAAACATTCTCGCCGCGGCCGTAATCCTCAAACCGGCGAGGAGCTGATCCTCGATGCGAGGAGAGTCGTGACATGGAAATATTCGCCGGTGCTAAAAAAGGCGGTGAATTAGTTTTCGTACGTTTTTGGAGGGGTGTAATTACTCATCATGGGCGGTGGGGAAAATCTGTGCGACCATATAAATGAGACGCTTGGCCAAGCACCCAACGCTGTTCGCTGCCGCTTACCACAGCGAGGAGTGGGCGCACAGGATGCCCATGATGGAGGAGTGGTAATTTGAATCGCTGAACCCGCAGGGTCGCAGGGGCAGAGCACGCGTGAGCTCAGCCCCAACGTTTTTCGACCCTGCGGAATATTGTGAAATGAGGTAATGGTGCACCTTGATCTTGTATGGATCGTAGTCGTCGGATTGTTCGGGCTTGCCGTCACGGGCGCGGCGACGCCGGTGATGAGGCGACTCGCCCTGCGTTGGCGGGTGGTTGCGGTCCCTGGGGGGAGAAGAAACCACCACGCGCCAACGCCATTGTTGGGCGGCCTCGCCATATTCTTGCCATTCACCATAGTATTTATCACATTTTTTACGCTCTTCTCATTGGGAGAGATCCATTTCAGCCGGCCCTCAGGTCTTCAAATGCTGTCGCTCTTCCTGGCCTGCGGGTGGATCACGTTCCTCGGCGCTCTCGACGACAAGTTGAGGCTGAGCTGGAGGAAAAAACTCGTCGGTCAGTTATTTGCCATAGGCATACTCGTGCTGGGCGGCCACCGCATAGAGGTGGCGAGCATCCCGTTGTGGACCACGCTAGACTTCGGCTGGCTGGGCGTCCCTCTTTTTGCACTCATCGTACTGCTCATCGTCAATGCCATCAACATTATCGACGGCGTTGATGGACTGGCAGCAGGAATATGTTTCTTCGCCGCCGCAACATGCGCCGTCATGTGCTTCTGGAAAGGAGACATGTTTGGCGCGGTGATCGCCGCGTGCGTGGCCGGCAGCTTGGTTGCCTTTCTCTTTTTTAATTTCCCGC
Source organism: Desulfomonilaceae bacterium (assembly GCA_049969795.1). GTDB lineage: Bacteria > Desulfobacterota > Desulfomonilia > Desulfomonilales > Desulfomonilaceae > JAUPKT01. The sequence goes on along the minus strand of JBMFOE010000013.1, from coordinate 36,102 downwards.
CAGCCTCTATCTATTTAGGAGACGGCGGCAGCCTTTTCTTGGGACTCTTGCTTGGCACGCTCTCTGCCAGCAGCGCCGCTGCCTATCCAGGTCAGAGACCCTCAACCCTCGTGATGCTGATATTACCCTTCGTCCCATTTACGGCTGCGTTTCTGGACGTCTTTCTCGCGATCGTGCGGAGGTGGGCGAGCGGCCGAAGGATATTCTCGCCCGATACCGATCACGTGCATCATCGACTGCTCGAAAAGTTCAAGAAACCGCAAAGGGTGATTGCAATCTTCTACGGGTTCAGCGCTGTGCTCTGCGTTATTACGCTCGCTGCGTTTATGCACCCCGAGTCGGAGATGGCAAAGTGGAGTTGGCTGCTTTTTGGGTTTGTTCTCGTCGGCATGACAACAGGCATCCTGAAAATGTACAGGGTAGGGGACTTTAAAAAGACCCTCGAAAACCGCCCCCACTTCCAGTTTGTGTCGAGCTACCGGTCTTTCATGGCTGCCAAGATACGCACCATCAATTCACTGGATGATCTCTTGGGACTTCTCTCGACTGGGGTAACCGATTTGGGGTATGACAGTGTAGAGGTGCTAAGGTATGGCAGCACGGTCTGCTATTGGGTAAACCCCTGCAAAAGGCACCCAGAATCACCTCGCCTCTTTCAGGAATTGAGTTTTCAGGATCTTGGGCTCGTGGTGAGGTGGATTGTTCCCCAGCACGAGAGCAAGACGTACCAAAAATTTCTCGAAATTATATGGTACCAGGTCGTACGAGACGTGGGAGAACGCGCCATGGCGATCGAACAATGCCCTTGTCAGCTCGAAATTGCCTTTAGAAGCGTTGATCCCTCCCAGGAAGCCATGGCGAACATTCCAAAGCACTGACCCCGTCATGGACGACAATACTGCGAGCGCGGCCTTGTCCTGACCGCCTTTTTCAAAAGGAGACGCGGACGCCTATTTTTCAAATGCCTGTCGGCACGCGTCCGCGCCATCCTGTTCGTGAGCTCTTTCGAACTCCCATGACAAGGGTCACAACAAGTGAGATTCCTTGCGACCGGTAAATCTTGGCCTCACGGTCAAGATTTCTCGCTGCGCTCGAAATGACAGGATGTGAAGGTTTACGAAAGGCTCACAAACATCAACCTAGTATCGCGTCGATCTCTTTTTGGTCGCATTCCATGACGTATGGAATGCCTGAAACGTCGGCAGCCTCCCGAGTCAGACTTACGATATCGTTCCTGTCGATGTATGGGAGCGCGAACTTTCTTGCGCCTGCCATGAGCTGCTGAAGGCCCTGTTTCAGTCTATCCACATAGGAATACACCCCAATCGCGCCTGCCGGCAATTTCATGAAATCGTCGCCGAATCTTTCCTTCAGAAACGCTGCCACTGCGAAAAGACCTATGATGCCCTCTTCAACCGGTTTTCCTTCGAGATCCATTTTCTCAGCTGTCAATTTTCCGTTGGTCTTTCCCACCATAGCCGCAGTCATCAGCGCCCTGCCGAGGCAGATGGCCTTGACGTACGGGGCTCCCAGCGCCAGCGCCTTGAATATGTGATCCTCCAGCGAAATGCCGCCTGCAACAGCCAATGGCGGTAGATATGCCCCGCGGGCCGCCAGCTTCTCGTACATTCGATACGCCAAGCATTCCAAATAGACCGTGGGAATGCCCCATTCGTTCATCATCCGCCAAGGACTCATGCCAGTACCGCCGCCCGCCCCGTCGATGGTGAGCAAGTCGATGCGGGCGTCGGACGAGAACTTGATCGCGCGAGCCAAATCGGCCGGTCGATAGGCCCCTGTCTTGAGGGTAACGTACTTGGCGCCGAGTTTTCGCAAGTGCTCTACCTGCTTGTGAAAGCCCTCTTCCGTCACCATACCGAGGCGAGAATGGCGCTCAAACTCTGATATGCCTCCGCTTTCAAATGCCTTTCTTGCAGCCGAGGTGGTCGGGTCCGGCAGTACCACGTACCCTCTTTCTTTCAATTGCATGGCCCTTTCCAGCGTGGTGAGCTGCACCTCTCCGCCAATGTCCTTGGCGCCCTGCCCCCATTTCAGTTCGAATATCTCCACGCCAAGCTTTTCGATGACGTATTCAGGGACGCCTAAATTCGTGTCTTCGACATTGGCCTGGACGATGAGGCCGCCTGTCCCCTGGTACCAGCGACGGTAGATGTTGATTCTCCTCTCCATCTCGGGGGATTTGACGACGCGGCCGTTCTTGAATTCTGCGTCCTTGTCCATCCCGCATATATTCTCGCCGGCGATGACCATGATCCCCGATATTGCCGCGCCGACGGCCATTTCTTCCCAATTCATGCGGCCGATGTAGGTAGAGCCAACCGCTCCGGTGAAGACAGGGAAATCGAGCTTCAGCGAGCCGTCAGCCCCCAACTGCGTGCTGCAATCGACTGCGGGGAACAGGGCTTGATCCGGGTCCGGCGCAACTCCAACAGCTCCGACGCAGGTTCCCTGGATGTTGAAGTGCGAAAAGTCTATGGGGTAGTCCTTGTCCGCCCCTGCGGTTATCTTCCCATAGGGCTGGGGATAAATGGTTTGACGGCCCTTGATTGCCGACCGTCCGATCTCGCACGGTCCGGGACAACCGTCGAGACATGTTACGCAAATACCCGAGATCGGGGCGGGTTCAACTCTGGTCTTTGTTTTGGTCGCAGCGCTGCGATTTGGCTTGCTGAATGACATAGATTTCCTCCGGGGATGTGGTGATGCAGTAAGTGGTTTTTCTATTTGCGCCGTCCCGACGTCGTTAAGCGGCTTGGCAAGGTTAGTGCTACTGACCAGACGCGGCGCGCAAACAGTCAGACTATCAACTCGTGAGCCCAGCGTCAAGCAAATTATTTAATTTCGCCTGAAAAAACT
>JBMFOE010000013.1:0-33126 GCA_049969795.1 Desulfomonilaceae bacterium | reverse complement strand
CGCTCGATGGTTCCGCGAGGCAATCCCGCCTCACGTCGCAGCGCGTTTTCTCGAGGAACGGCAATATCCATCACGTCTGGCCGGAATCACATGCCCTTTGTCGCATTCGTTATTGACAACAATAGGCTTCATCTGCAATAATAACGAAGATTTATATCTGGAGGTCAATGGAATGAAAAAAATGAGCGGGATAGCGATAGGCATCCTGGTGATCTGCCTTTGCCTATCGCCGGTATTGGCCATCGGCGGCCAAGATACGAGCGACTATCTCAAAAAGCTTCCAGGCAAGGTGTATAAAGGGAGCGTCACAGTTCTCGATCGCACTGAGGATGTGTTCAGCGGAGTTCTCAAAAGGGTGTTCGGTTTTTTTAATCCGTGCCTCGATCTTGTCAAGGGCTGCACCAATGTGGTGATGAAGCCTATCGAGAAGCCGTTGAACTACGTTGAACGAATGACTTTCGGCAAGAAGCCGACGGGCCCTGGGAAGATCCCGGCGCCGAAAAAACCTGACATGCCTGCAAAATAAGACCAGAAAAGCTCTGATCATGAGGGGATGGGGCAGACAAAAACCCTAAGAACAGCCTAGGCGGTTGTTGATCTGAAGGGAGGGTGTATGATTAGGGGCGTCATACTGGCGCTTGGGCTGTACCTCGCTATCGCGACGGGTTCAGCGAGCGCTGCGCCGCGGTACAATCCGGATGCGCTGATAATATGCGCGCAAATCATCTCGGAATTGACCGAAGGGCGTTTGAATACGAAGGACGCAGAGGCTATTTCGCTGGCCATTGCGGAGGCGGCGAACAAGACTTTTGGCAGCGTCACCGCCGGCGACATGTGGCTTTATATGGCAATTGCCTACATCGAGAGCGGCTTCAAAGTCAACGTAATCAACTATCAAAACTGTCGAGGCATGTTTCAGATACATGCGCCATCCTGGGCGTCAAAATTCGGCGTCAAGTATGCCGAGCTCTTGAACCCAAAGACCAACGCGGAGATCGGGATCCGCGTCTTCAAGTATTACCTCACACTTTACAAGCATATCATTCCAACTTTGAGCGCCTACAATAGCGACCATCCTCGTGCTGCGACTGGATACGCTTATGCGGTACTGAATATCCGCAAAAAAATTATGAAGAGATACGTAGAGATTTATCGCAGCCTACACGAGTCGAGACGCGCCATGATCATCGATTGACCGTGTCAGGAACCCATCGCGGACGGACGTGACGCGCAATTGCGGCAAGCGGATTGCCGAGTCTCTCGCTCGGCAGGGGCAGTTATCGAGGAGGCCCGTAGAGCAGGGGCCCTGCGAGGGAACTGAACAGGTCCCATGGGTTCATGGCGGTGGGGTTGTGGTCCATGGGAACAAACGGATCATGCCCGGTAGGATAACACGCTGAAGGGGGCGGTTCTGGCGGCGCCGCGTACTGCGGGATGCAGCTTATGCACCCGCTTATTGCAAACGGCGTTATCACAATTAGTCCGATGATCAATATCTTACGCACTGTTTACCCGCTGACGCGATCCTGATCCTAGCTGCAAGACGCATTATACCCGTTTCGTTCATAGGTATCAAGCCCAAAAAGCTATTCCTTCCGAGCGGCGTCTATGAACAAACCCCGCGCATTTTGCGTCTCGTGCACTGCGTCGCGATCATCAATGAGCCAACCATAGACGCCAGGCAGTTGCTCCAAAAACGCGAGCCCCTTTTTGATCCCCATGACAAATACCCCGGCGGGCGCGGTCGCCAAAGGATCCTTGGCGACCAGCGTGACCGAGCGAACCCCTGCGGCAGGATACCCCGTTTTGGGGTCAAGGATGTGGTGATAACGCTTTCCCCCTTGCTCTAAAAAACGTTCGTAGTCGCCAGACGTGAGAATGAACTGGTCCGCTAGTTCGACGATTCCCCGGATGGCCGTTGGTTGCGTCGGGTCCTTTACGCCGATACGCCATTTCTTCCCCGGCGTTTTTTCCCCCAACGCGAGTATGTCGCCCCCAATATCTACTAACGCGGACCTGATTCCCCGCTCAATGAGAACGCTTCGGGCTCGGCCCAGGGCATAGGCTTTCACCATACCGCCGAGGTCCAACCCCATCCCTTTGCGGGGTAGGAAAACCGCGCCATTTGCCTCGTCTATTTGCACATCCTGCCAGCCAACGCACTTCAATGCCTGCTCGATCTCCGAAGGGGATGGCACGCGAGGCTCGCCCGGTCCGCTGAAATTCCACAATCGGGTCACGGCGCCGATTGTCGGGTCAAAGGCCCCATTTGTCTGCTTCGCCAGCATCAAACTCAGAGCGATGAGCTGGCGAAGTTCGGGGTCAGTCCGTACCGGCTCGCTCCCCGCCGCGTTATTGATGTCATTGAGAGGCGACGGCTTGTGGAACGATGCAAGGTCCTCAATTCTCGCGATCTCATGCAATACCGCTTTACATGCGTTCGCTGCCGCAGGCGCGTCTCCGTTTACGGTCACAGTGACAAGGGTACCCATAAGGAATTTGGATTCCCTATGTAGGCCGGGCCCCCCGTCTCGACACGACGCGACACAGAGGAACCCAATACACCACGCGAAGAGAACACTTACCCTAAACGCCTTCATCACGGGGCCCCCTGCCCTTCCGGACGCGGCTCGGAGCCGCGCCCCATGAGTCTCAACGGCGTGACGAGAGAAAAAAACGGGAAGAGGTACATAGCTGCAAGCGTCGGGGACAGGGGCTCAAAGAATTGCGACGAAAAGACAACCACCAGCACGTTATTCATCAAAGCCAGGCTGATGCTCGCGGCCACCCTCTGCTGCCGAGGAGCTCCAGGAAACATGAGGAATCCAGTCAAGCAGTATATGGCGGCGAGCGCATAAGACACGAACAGCACGATGACCACGTCCATGGAGCGGGCAAAGAAGAAGCTCGAATATTTCGAGAACACCCCCAGATTGATGGCGGCAAAAAGGCATAGCGACAACGGGAAATGGATCTTGTTGACGCCGTCTATTACTGAGGGCAGGTATCTCCTGAAGAACACGACGGCAAACAGCGGGGCGAAAATCACAAAGCACAGCGTTTTCATCATGAGCCATAGTGGAATGGAAATCTCCGCGCCGGCGAGTATTTTCACGAGGCACGGCAAGGAGACCGGAACCAGCACAGAGGTGACCACCACCATCCGGACGACGATCGCGGCGTCTGCTGCGACCAAAGCCGCCATGAAAGGGGCCACCACGCCGGTGGAGATGCCCGATAGGAGCAGAACCGGGATGGCATAGTCCCTGCTCAACCAATAGGTCGCCCCAAAAAGCAACACCGGCAGGAATATGAGCTTCACGCTCGCCAAGATCGCCAGTCGCAACAGGGTCGTCTTCGAGGTATCCAGAAGCTGCCGGAAGTCAATCCTGGTAAAACCGAGGAAGAGCAGCATCATCATGAAGTACATGACAAAGGGCTGGAAGTCAGTCCCTATCCCTGGAAACATCACCGCGCCTCCGGCAGACCCGAAGACCACGATCAACAGGATGATATCCCTTAGCATGTCATGACCGAAGGCGCTTTTTTCTCAGGCATGAATGATACCCACTCATATCGTCGGGGAATCTGCGCGTGATGCGCGTTCCCACGCCGAGACCTCATACTATTACGCGACGAGAAAGAATGCGTCAATGCGCTGCGCAAAGCGTTCAGGTCTATTGCCCCATCGGCCACAGATACAATCCCGTCTGATCATCAAATTGCCGCGCTGGCGCAGAGCCGGCCAGCGGAAAGGCGCTCAACTCCGCGGCAAATATGCGGGTTTCGGACATCAGATGGCCACCGAAGCACTGGTAATCGGCTCCCGCCAGAACTATGTGCGCGTGGACAAATATCTCGTCGTCTTTCAAGGATACGTTCCCGCTGCACTGCACAATCTCGTAATGCCCCTTCAACTCTTTGACGTCATATTGGCGCTTCACTTGATCGTAGAATCCAATGGCGGCGCACGTCACCGCGCCGATGACCGTGAAGGACGCCTTCTCGATACGCCTATTCTTGAATTCCGAGGTCAAGGCGTACAAGAGGTCCTGTCCTGCGGGAAGTCTGCAAATAAATGCCTCATTCATGATGCGTTGGCTCCTTTTCCTTGCAATGGCTTACCAAAGAGACCTTGTGTTATGAACGCTGCAGTGTCACATTCGTAACGCGCGGGGGCAAGCAGCCCTTTCGCAACCAGCGGTCGTAGCCGTCCACCTTTGTCCGGCCGCCTATGCGGCTCATGCACGGAGTGGATACTCATGGCGGCGCGTCGGGCGTGGGGCATCGCCGAGCGCGACTGACGCGTTCAACTGTTGTTAGATCACCTTTGAGAGGTTTGGCAATGAAAAAAGTGCGATGTCACCATTGCGGGGAGATGGTAGAATTCGCCGAAAAGATTTTTCGAAACGATACATGTCCTTCCTGCGGTTCAGACCTTTATTGCTGTCTTAATTGCGCTGAATTCAGTCCCTCGCATTCCAATCAATGCCGTGAACCCCTCGCGGAAAGGGTCAGCGTGAAGGATCGACGGAATTTCTGCGAGTATTTTTCTCCGACAAGCGAGGCAGGGGCCGAAAGTTCCAAAAAAAAGGCTGACGAGGCGCGGGCGAAACTCGAGGCGCTCTTCTCGAAAAAGAAATGAAAAAGACCGTTGCAGCGCATCCTTGCGGCGGTTGCAACGGTCTTTGAGCGGCTGCCGGATTGGGCGATCAGAAGAATGAGCTGATGAAGGCGAAGGGCAGCCCGATAATTTCAGCGGCTGCTGAAAAGATATCGGCGCCCGCGCTGTCCTCTTCCTGTGGCGGTTGAGCCGCCGCTGGTCCTGCTGCAGCCGGCGCAAGCTTTATTGTGACGCCATCTCTCACGATGCGATCTGGGGCCCCCACTGGCGGGACGCCGCGAACCGCGATTGGCGGATAGGGCCGCGCCACAGGTCGAGGCGTATAGCTCTCTAACATCCTTGGGTCGCTGTTCAGCGTCGTCGGATTTGGCGCCTGCCGATTATACGAACCAGCCGCGCTGAACCAGGAATTGCTCGTCACGGGACGGACCTTGTGGATCGGCTTGCTAGATACGGCAAACTTCTCTTGCACAGGCGGCGCCAACTGCTTCACCGCGGTGTGACTCTTTTGCTTCGCTGCAGGTTTTTTCGTCGCGCTCAGGGGGGCCTTCTCCGAAGTCGACTTTGCCTTGGTCGCGGCTGAGGTGTCGGCCTCGACAGGCTGCTCCGACTTCGCCGGCGGCGGAGAAATCACAAGGTCTTTCTCCAGATCAGACTCCAAATCTGAATTGAGGTCTTGCGACTCGGCAACCACCGCCGGAGCTGCAGGGGCGCTCTGCTGAGGAGGCGGCGCCATGGCGCGCGCGGGGCGATCTCTGTACGTGATGGCAGGTTTCAAGACCTGACCCGCGTCATTCTTTGCCGCAACTTTCTCCGGAACAACCCGATCTCCATCGAGTTCGACGTCAGATCGCGTCGTCAAGTTGGACTTGAATTCCGCCTTGACAAGGGCGCCAGGCTTTATGTGAAGAGGCTGCGGCGCCTGGACCAACCCCGAGGCCCCAAGAACCTCAAAATTGCCGGCGCCGGCCCACGGCGCCACAATCAAAACGAGCGCGGCGGCTATGAGACACATTCTTGACATGGGAGCATCTCCTTTCGACATTTCTCACCTAAAAGAGCAGGTTTTTGTTTTCTCGGGGGACTGGATAATCATCGGTTACTCCCTCCATCCCGCGTGGTGAGACATCGCATATCATCATAAATTGTCATTGTCAATTAATATGTTATATAAATTTATTAAAGTAATTTCTTAGCATTTGTCCAGACGCCGCAACGCCTCAGGCTGCTCCCCATTGACCCATCCCTCACGCAATTGCTACTATTATAGGTGTGTAATACAGCATTGCAGAGGAGGAACGCCCTATGAGTCAACCGAAACGGCCTATATCCCTCGAGGGTCATCGGAAGCTGAGTGAAGAAATCGATCGCATGATACGAGTGGAACGGCCATCGGTGATTAAGGAGATTGAGATCGCGTTGGGACACGGGGACCTCTCCGAGAACGCAGAATACACATACGCCAAGGAGAAGCAGGCCTTGATCGAGGCCAGGATTCGGGATCTTCAAGAGAGGCTTTCGACCTGCGAGATCATTGACGTGAGTCAGCGTCCGACCAGCGATCGGGTCGTCTTCGGATCGACTGTGGAATTGGAAGATTTGGAGACCAACGAGATCAAGCGCTACCGACTGCTTGGTCAGGATGAGGCTGACATTAGTCAGGGCATTCTCTCGGTGAGTTCGCCGTTGGGTCGCGCTTTAATAGGCAAGGAAGTATCGGACATTGTGGAGGTGAAGACTCCCAGCGGCGTTCGTGAGTACGAGATTCTCAAAGTTATGTGAGTTCCCAAGGACATGGATTCAGCTCGCAACATTTTGATTTTATGCGATTTTGACGGAACCGTCTCGACAAAGGACACGGTGAACAGGCTGATTCGGGAGCATTTGCATGCGCCGGACTGGCGGTTTCACGTGAAGCGGTACATGAGAGGGGAGATTGGATCCAGGGAGGTGTATGAGGCGGTCGCGCCGCTCATGAGGATGTCTCAGGCCGACCTCGAAAGCTTCGTAAGGCGGCATGCGTCCTTGGATCCGTATTTCCCAGCGTTTCTTCGGTGGGCCGAGGAAGCGGGAATCGACGTGAAGATCGTTTCAGACGGGTTTGACGCCACTATTCAGACATTGTTTCGTCATCAAAACGTTGCTCCGCCGGAAATCTTTGCGAACCGGTTGATTTTTCTGCCGGAGGGACGAGTTGCCATTGAGAGTCCGTACGCCCGTCAAGGTTGCGGAAGGTGCGGGACGTGCAAGCTGGGCGTCATAGAGCGATTTCGGCATGCCTACCAACGGATTATCTTGGTGGGCGACGGGGAGTCGGACCGCCACGCGGCGGAAGCCGCAGACTTGGTGGTGGCCCTCAAGGAGTTGTTTTTATACTGCGCAAAGACCGGCGCGCCCGCAATAAGGGCGGATTCATTTCAAGAAATCCCTCGATTGCTCACCCGACAGATTCAGTCCATCACCTTCGATTTGGACGGCACTCTCTTGGACTCCATTCATTCCATCACTGAATCCTTCAACCACATGTTTTCCACCCTGGGGTACCCGTCCATGTCGGTTCATCAAGTGGCCAGAAAAACCGGCATTTCGCTGAAAGATTTTGTGCGGTCTTTTCTCAGACCCGAAGAGGCGGAATATGGGGTAAAGATATTTCGAGATTATTACGACACGATCTTCCTGGAGAAGACCAAGCTGTTGCCGGGAGTGATGGACGCGTTGCGCGGCTTGGACGGCCGCGTGGTCAAAGGAGTGGTAACCAACAAGCGCGGAAAATACGCCCGAATGTTAGCAAGCCATTTTGGACTCGATCGTCATCTGGTCCATATCATTGGCGCAGAGGACGGATTCAAGGCCAAGCCGTCGTCCGAGATGTTCGACGCGTTTATTGAACGCGCAGGGATTCCTCGGGAGAACACCATTTACGTGGGAGACGCGCCGGTGGATATAGAGGCTGCCCATAATGCAGGCATCGATGCCTTTGTCATTCCGAATCACATATTTTCCGCGGAAGAATTGGCGACATACGCCCCGCGGCGAGTGTTGAAAGATATCACCGAGCTGCCCTCTGCGGTAACGCCGATCATCCCTTTGTGAGTCGTCCCGACAGCAGCGAGGGATGCCGCACGCTACGCGCCCTGAAATTTTTTTTTGGAACCCTTGCGAAAAAGGGTTGTCATAAACTGCATACCTACCTAACGACATACTAAGCGGTTGAGGGGCCTGAATGTTCCTACCATGCATTCGGGCCTTCCTTTTTTCTGGGGCTATTGCGATGCGTGGGTAAAGGTGAGTCGATACACGGCCTCGGCGCCTGAAACCTTGATCTCGTTCTCCATGACTTCCGAGAATGTATTGGCGCTTCCAGACTCACGGCCGCGGCCTATCGGGACGGTTTCGGGTGCCACGCCCATGAGTTGGTCGAGCTGCTTGGCTATCTCGCGTGATTCTTCCTTTCCGTGCGCGCCTTCACGCGCCGCCTTGCTCATGCTCCTCAGCCGTTCGTAGAGATGTTGTATCCGGGGATTAGGGGCGCGGCTCGCCAAGAAATAAAACGTTTCTTTCCCGACGTTCTTGTCCAACACAAACCAGTGTCGCCCATCTTCTTTGGTGGGGATCCAGTAATCATTCTCTCGTTTGACCGCTCCGGAGCCATGGACAAGGCGATCATCCGGAAACAGTCTCCCCACATTTCCAGCCGTATCCCACCAGAAAATGGAGACATAGCAATCGGCTTCGGGACGAAACCGGCACGCGAACTTCTGACCGGACTTCAAGACAGAATCGCTGGTAAGAGGTTGGATCTGGCCTTGGTCGTCTTTCCACACATATTCGACCTTTAACGACAGCGGTTGATCGTACACCGGCAGGCGGAACACCGGCGTTTCAGCGTCCGCGCCCTTGGCCGCGTAAAGCTGGGGACTCTGCCTGTCATTGGTGGCTTTTCGGACGGCCTTATAGAGGTACTCGTAGAGTTGTCTCGCGGTGATTTTACCGTCCCGCGAGTCTCGAGCGGCTTCGCCCCTGAGTCCTTTGATGAGGAAGTGGGTAAAAATGCTGTTGCCGAGGCGTTCATCTTCGAGCGACGTCTCGTCCGGACGGCTGGAGGCAAGGGCTAGTCGTCCTTTCAGTCCTTGGAAGAGCGAGAAGAACGCCCCGGCTTCCTTTGCCGCCATCTTGTCCAAGCCTGGGCTAAAGCCGCCGGAGTGGCATGCGTCGGCTATGAGGAGAACCCTGTCTGAATCGATGCCTTTGAACAAAGCCTTCTGATTCATCCACACGGCTGTGCCGTAGAGATTATTCATCTTGGCGTCGTGAGTAATGAAATAGTACTCGTCAGGCCTGTTGGGATCAGCCGCGCCGTGTCCAGACAGATAGATGAGCACATAGTCTTGCTTGCGCGCCCCTTTCAACTCGTCTCTAAGGGCCTTTGTCACTCTGTCCCTCGTCGCCTGTTCGTTCAACAGCAGCGTCAAATGGACGCGTCGAAAAAGCGGCTTGACGTCTTCAAGCAGGTTGGCGACGTCTCGGGCATCCTTGTCTGACACCCGGAGTGGCCGGATCTGGGGATCCCTGTATGTCCTGATGCCCGCTACCACGGCATAGAGATCTTCGGAGGGCGGATTTGCCAGAGCCGACGCCGCGAATAAGAACAACAGAACAAGCCACGCGCAGCCGATGAAAACTGCGGCTGCAACGGCTGGACATTTGCGCGACCACAAGCTCCTAAGCCCCGCGCTCGCCATGACTACCTCCCCGAATCCTTCTCGAGAAAGACCACCTCAACCCGCCTGTTTTCAGCCGCGTTGTCCGGTTTCACCTTGGTGCGGGTATATCCATACCCTTGGACCACGAGTCTTTCTGGGGCGATGCCAAATTGTTTCACGAGATAAGATTTTACGGAACGCGCTCGTTCCCACGACAGTTTCATGTTTTCCTCGAAGCCACCCACCGTGTTGGTGTGCCCTTCGATCACGAAGTTGAACGCCGACAACTCAGGGGAGCTAAGGGCCTTTCCAATTTCATTCACCTGTTCAATGGGCTCTCCTTGGGCTATTTGGGCCGACCATCCCGCAAAAAGGATATTGTGAAAACTCTCTCTGTCTCTCACCGTGTGGTTTTCAACTCCCATAACCCTCCCGGCAGACATGGTGGAAGGCTTTTTGGCTCTTGCTACCAGTTGTTCCGACTTACGGAACCCGCGGTCGGTTTCTTGAGCGAGTTTCTTACGCGCCTCCTTGAGTCCTTCGTCCGCCCGTTCGTTCAGCGGACTGATGGCTAACGCCTTCTTGAACTCTTCCAGCGCTGGCTGATACCTGCCTTGTCCCAAGTAAATTTCGCCAAGTCCGATGTGCGACTGATACAGATCTTCCTTCAATTCCAAGGCTCTGGTGTAGTGCTGCACCGCCTGATCCAGCAGCCGATTGCCTTGCGAAAGGCCGTTGTCGTCAAAATTCCTCCCCTGGGATAACGCCGCGAGATTCTCGAGCGCATCAGCGAGGTTATTGTGGGCTTCCGCATAGGAGGGACAAAGGTCCACCGCCTTTTGGAACGCTGCACGGCGCTCCTCGTAATTGAGCAGGCTCACCCCTAACTTGTAAAAAGCTTTTGCTTTTTGACAGTCTTCCGCAGCCGCCACGCCCGAGCCGAGCGCACACGTCAACAGGACGGCCCCAATGAGCCAGAGGACAATTGCCGAGCAGCAAATGGATGACAGCCTCCGCAGCATCCACCGACGACAGACGAAGATCCGAGGAAAAAGAATGCGCTGCGCTGCCATGTTCATATTGCCTTCCTCCTTCCTTCTTGACTGCTTGAAGTATCTATGTCCTTACCCGCCGCACGCTGCGGCTCGCTTCGTGTGTTCGCCGTGAGCAAAGGATAACTGGCGTCAATGTCATTGTTGCCCGATCCATGGACGTTCGTCATGCGGTTGCGAAGAGACTTGCGGTTCCCACGCCATCCGCCCTTGGAATGGGGAACGCCTGATGAAGGCCGCCGCGCAGGATCGCATCCGTCGCCCCCAATTTCAGCGCTGCAAAGGCGCTCATGGATGTTTTCTCCGGTCATGACGCCTAGCTCGAGGTTCATGGTATTCATGGGCTCGTGGAAACGATCGCAAAAAAATAGTTCAGGGTACGGATAATATCACGATTATGGCGTAGGTGAGTCGTTTTTTCGGGGGTTGGCAACGCAATTGGACCGGCGAACGGTAGTCCGCCGGTCCCTTCGTCGGCTCCCCTCCCCCTAGGGTTGAGTCTAGCGAATTCTCTCTTTGAGTATTGTCCAGCCGCCAGAGGTGTTGCTGAGTTGAATAGCCGACTGGCCGCTTGCATTCAGGCCGACATCAATAATTTGGTTGAACTGGCCGGTTTGCGTATTGTATTCGTGATATGTGGGCTCGCCGCCGGGACGGGCCGGGCTCGTCCAGAAGCTGATCCTGTTGGGATTGCTGGGCCGCACCGGGGTCGCGACGCAGCAAGGCTGGGCGACGCACACAGCGGGCGCACACACGACGCTGGGAACGCACACCGCTGGGGCGCATACCACCGGCGCGCACACCGCAGTCGGGGAAACCACATGAACAAACCAGACGCCCGCGTGAACTGAACCAATCAACAACCCCACCAATACCGCCGCAGCCGCCAGCACGCCTACCACTTGAAAGAACCTTTTCATTTCTCATACCTCCCTTTCTTATGATTTTTCGTATTTTTGAAATCAGGTGGTTTTTCAGGCCTTCGGGCCTCTTGCCACTCTTGTTTCCGCCTTCACTAATACTTATCGACGGCGGCCGTAAAATCTGACAAGCTGTTCGCGCTTTTTTTCATTGTTTTGTAGCGTTTGAATTTATTGGAGAATTTGTAGCCATTCTCGAGGAGAATCGCGAAATGTGCTGTTGTCCCGCTGCATCTCATTCCCCCGCAAGTAGGGATCCATTCTTCGTTTTCTGGATGCCGGATCAAGTCCGGCATGACAGATCAAGCGCTGCGCACTTATTATTATAGAACCCAGAAACAAATAGATTACTGAATCCACAGAAATGTAGTGCCCAGAAAACTGCCTAAGAGCCTGCCATCACTATATTTTCGCCAACATTGTGCGGAAGTCAGGCTAATCCTATTCTCTGTACGCGACACCATAATTGATCCTCTCTCAACCATGACGGAGACTTCGAAAGTCAGCAAGTTCACGCTGCGGAGCCCCTCATACCGACAGAAATTTCGAGAAGTGATATAATGCGTGCCGCGCCGCTGCTTCCGGTAACGATGCGGGCGTGCCAGCAATCACCTCGCTGGATGGCTGGAGGTCGTTCGCAATCGGGGGGAATTTCCAAGTTTATGAGCGTCCCGCCGCACCTCGAGTATCACAATTCAGTTGACTTTTATGTCGCTGTTATGATAGAGAAAAAGGACGGAACTCCAAATCGACGCTATTGGAACGATCATGAGGAAACGCTCCTCGATACTTATTGCCGCGATCTCCATCCTGTTCCTCTGCGTGGCAGGATGCGGAGGCAGGCTGGCAAACACGGGTTTTGCCCGGGTGACCGAAGTCTCGCCCCAGGGCGCGATTCGGGTGCAGTACGACAGCGGCGAACTATCGTGGAAGAAGGTGGATCCCGATAACGCGAGAAAAGACACCCTCATCGCCATGAAAAATCGCCTGAAGCCTGCCAAGTACGTGGAAACGAAAAACGGGAGCACGCTGACCTTTCTCGACGGCGAGACCATCCTGTACAAGGACCTGTATTGATTGTATCTCCGGCTGGTCGGGGTAATTCGCCCGCAGTCCCGCGTCCGCGTCACATAATCCCTTGCATCTTTTCTCCAATGGGAGCATCTATAAGGTAAAGACTAATGAGGAGTAGCCCTGTATGCCCATTTACGAATATCACTGTGCGAACTGCGACGATACGTTTGAAAAGCTTGTTTTTGGCGATGACCAGGTAGTGTGCCCCGTGTGCGGCGGCTCAGTCGAACGAATGATGTCGTGCTGCAATTTCAAGAGCGGCGCCGGAGATTTCAAGACCTCCGGGACCGGCAAGTCGAGTTGCAGCGGATGTTCGGCTACGTCCTGTGCAACGTGTCACTAGCGCCTGCCCTGTGTGAAAGAAAGGAGGGGTCAACATGATCGACGCGGACAGCCCCCACAAAAGGCTCCAGGAGCAGATTGATTGCCAGCTCGACCTCAAGCCTCGCGACGCCTTGCAAAAATGGGAGCAAGCCGGTTGGAACGAGGAACCCGGCACAGACTCGGACGAAGCCCCATTAAAGCTGCTCGCCCTCTATCTCCTCGAGGCGATTGGGGAGCGAGCGGTGAGGATCACCATTGACAAAGATCACGGAGCGACGGTGTATGGAGACAGCACGTACACCTTGCCAGCGGCGCCTCCGCATTTTATCGCTCGTGGACTCGAGTTGCTCCGAGAGATGACAGGCATGGAAGGCGGCAGCGCCAAAGGAACGTTGGCGCTCGGCGTGAGAAACGACACGCTCGAGCTCATCATACAGAAGCAAGGCGGGCTGCACATCATCAACATACCAGGGATCGCCGAGCTTCGGCATTCCTGAGCGCTCCCCCTCGCGCAACGAGACAACGCCCTCGCTTGATGCGGAAATCAGGTGAGGGCTTTTTCATTCGACGATTCTGGCGCTGATCCCTTGGAAGAGTCTTCGGGTGGCTTTCTCAGTTCCGAGAGCAATTTCTGGGGCTCCGGCGCCAGACATGCATTGATGAGATGCGTCCCGCAGAACGGACACACATCGTCGGTGTGGAACGAAATCCATTTGTCGTTTTTGGCGTCATAAGCCCCCACGAAGGAAACGTATTCAATGCGGCAGGGGCAATTGGGGCAGCCTTCGATGCACCATGTCCCCGAATACCATTTGATGTGGTTTTCCTTCTTATCCTCCGAGAAGCGTCGAGCGATTCTCGACGCCAAGTCCTTGTAAACTTTCCTCAATGCGGCGACGGTCTCGAGGCGGAAGCCCCTCCAATCTGCCATTCGTTCCGTTGTCATTGGGGTACTCCTCTGTGCGCCACCAATTCACTCCAACATGCGGATGAATGTAGGCGAGTTATGTGTAGCCACTCTCGAAAATGACCGCAAATTGCGTCGTTGCATGTCATTCCCTCGAACTCCCATGACAAGGGGGTCGCAACGGGAGATGAAAATACCATTCGACAGGAAGTACGGCATTTTCAGGAAAAGGTGGGTATCCATGACGAGTTTCCTGGACGCCGTATCGAGTCCGGCATGACAAATCAGGCGCCGTGACCGTCCTCATCGATTATGTCGTCGCCGTGACGCAGACTTTGAAAGTCATGATATTCACGCTGCGGCGCGCCTCATTCCGAAAGAAGTTTCGAGAAGTGGTATCTGGCCTCACACGATGGAAGGCTCCGGTCGCGGCCGGTTCTTCATTGAGTTTGTTTCATAGAGCGTCGGCGACGAGGACCCCGCCCAGCCGCGGCCTTGCTGCGGCAACGCTCTCTCGGCGTCTTGTCCTCAGTACAACATGAGGGCTTGAGAGTCAATTCCGGTTTTACATCCCCAGGCTCTTTGCCACTGCGTAAAGCTGTTCTCGAAAATAATCGCGAATTGAGCTGTTGACCTGCTGCATGTCATTCCCGCGTAAATGAGAATCCATGTGAAGTTTCCTGGGCGCCGGATCGAGTCCGGCATGACAAATCAGGCGCGGTCACGCAGACTTTGAACGTCATCATATTCACGCCGCGGCGCGCCTCATTCCGACAGCAGTTTCGAGAATGAGTATAAAGCTGCTCACTCCACGCGCACGAATCCGTGCGGCGTCGCTGGCGTCCCCGGGCCGTGGTCGCTGTCATTGGTTCGAGGATTTGGTCGGTCCTTTGGCAATGCTTTGGCGCTGGTAGATCTCATCCGGTTCTTGGTCTTTCAAGGGGACGAGATTGCGGCCGTGATGGAGGACAATGCGATCTGGGGTAAGCTGCTGCACCGACAAGGTAGTCACCGCGCCGGAATCCCAGTATAGCGTGAGGAGAGGCGGAGCAAAGGTAAAGACGCCTTTCCCGGGCTGGATCCATTTCTGCTGGGGATCCCCGCGGTATTCAGCCTG
Organism: Desulfomonilaceae bacterium; assembly: GCA_049969795.1. Lineage (GTDB taxonomy): Bacteria > Desulfobacterota > Desulfomonilia > Desulfomonilales > Desulfomonilaceae > JAUPKT01. The sequence continues at coordinate 18,405 of JBMFOE010000013.1, read as the reverse complement.
AAACGCGCCTCGATCCGTGAACGTGAGCTTTAGGATGCGTTGCTCTGCTGGCTGTTCATGATCATCAGCGACTCGAGCCGTGAGCATCCAGACGCCGGCGAGCTTGGCTGCGTTGGGGTCGCGTTCGGGCAACGCGGTCTCCTTCTGGCAGCCGACAGCCAAAAACGCCGTCACGACAAGCATGGCAGACAGAATGGGGAAATACGTCTTTTTCAAGTGATGTGAATCCGCCTATAAGTGGACGAGGCGATCCCACAAGGTGATCGCCTCGCCTCTGTATGACACATCTTTTAAGTAAGAATGCGCTCTAAATCTTAACGGTACCAGCCGCTGGATGAGCTGCTTGCTGGCCAATAGCCGCTGCTCGATGAGCTTGCCGGCCAGTAGTAGCCGCTGCTGCTGCTCGATGATGCGGGCACACAGCAGTATGCATAGCCGCTGCTGCTGCTTGACGACGCCGGGACGCACCAGTAGGCGTATCCGCTGCTGCTGCTCGATGACGCCGGCGCAACCCGATAGGTGTAGCCGCTGCTGGAGGAGCTTGCTGGCCAATAGCCGCTGCTGGAGGAGCTCCCGAACCATCCGCTGGATGAGCCGCTGCTGGATGCCCATCCGCCCCATGTCGCATAGGGCGCCCATGCGTACTTGGCCATGGCGAATGACGCAAACAACATAACCATACCAATGACCGCAACTGTCAATGCAATTCTCTTCATGTAGTTCCTTACCTCCTCTTTCAACTAAGAGACGTTCTAACCCGTTCTCAACCTTAATTACAATGCAACCAATACGTTTTATTGCGTATGTAACAGCCCTACCACGACGGAATCAGATTGTCAACGCTTTTTTTCGTTCAGCAGCGCACGGCGGGGCTCGCCGCTTGCAATCGGCGTGAGGGCTTGACTCACACGCTTGGTCTGATAGGATTCTCTGGAATTGAAACTTTGTCAAGGAATTTTTTCATGAAAAAAAATTTCCCGTGGGACTGTCGCCCTTTTAAGTCGCCTCGATACCACGCTGGCGCCTATTGCGTCTCAAGGTGCGACCGCAGATTTTTCGCAAGGGTTCCTGCCTTCTTGGCAGGTCTCGCGTGTCTGTGGGGGCTGACCGGAGGCGCTGCAACGTGGGCGGCGGAACAGGGCGCCGCGGTTGACTCCTCCATGAGGGGCGTCCCTCCAGGGGCGCGACAGGAGATCGTCTTGGGCCCAACCACAGCCGCTTCCGCCCCTGCAACTATGGTCATGGCGCAAGCCGCCCCGCCCCAAAACGAGGACAGCTCACGCGTCCAAGCGCCTCCAAACGCTCTGACGCCGCAGGAATCACTGAAATGGGCGGGAGAATTTTTATCGCAGGGAGACGCGGCCAAGGCGTCTGAAATAATCGGCAAGGCAATGCGCGACTGCGACAAAGGCAGCGACGCCCGTGGGGAGTGCATGGAATGGCTCTCGGCGTTGCACGGCATCAAAGCCGCGCTGGACGCGTATCCAGAGCGGAAGACCTATACCAATAGTATTGGCATGACATTTGTCCGCATCCCCGCGGGCGAATTTATGATGGGCAGCCTCAAGCAGGAAATGGATTGGCTTAGGCTGACCTTCAAGAAGACGTGGCGCGCCGGGCACAAACAATGGTTCGAGGACGAACTGCCCCTGCATCCTGTTCGCATCACCCGCTCGTTCTATATGGGAGTGACCGAGGTCACGGTGGGGCAGTTCCGACAGTTTGTGAAGGAGACCCAATACAAGACCGACGCCGAAAAGGGCGACGGCGGCATGATCTGGAGCAACAAGGAAGAACGGTGGGTCGCACAGAAAGACATGAAATGGAACTCGGTTCCCTGGAAAATCGCCGAGGATCAGCCGGTGGTCTTTGTATCCTGGAATGACGCCAAGGCATTCTGCCGTTGGTTGAGCAGAAAAGAGAAAAGGGTCTATCGTCTGCCCACCGAGGCCGAATGGGAGATGGCCTGTCGAGGCGGCGCGGCGTGGGCGCGCTACCCTTGGGGGAATCGTCTGCCAGGAGACTCGGACTGCAACTTCGGCGACGGCAATCCGAAACTCCCGGGCAATCTCGCCACCGTTGACGACGGATACCAATATGTATCCCCCGTAGGGAGCTACAAACCCAACGCCTACGGACTCCACGACATGGCAGGGAACGTCATGGAATGGGTCGAAGACTATTACGACAGGAATTATTTTGAGAACTCTCCGCTGGAAGACCCCAAGGGGCCGCCGAAAGGGGTGTCTCATGTGAACAAGGGAGGCAACTGGTTTGCCAGTCCGGCTGATGGACGATGCGCGTTCAGGGGCTTCTCCGGACCTGAAATGAGTTTTTGGAATCTCGGGTTTCGCGTCGTCTTGGAAGACAAAGAGGAACAAGCTCCGGTGACCGCGAAAAAGAAGGACGGGGCCAGTTCTTCTGAGCGCGCCGCTCAAGACGCGGCGTTTCCCCCGAGCGACGGCGACGCGATCATCCTTTTCCGGCAGGCCATGTATGCGGCCCAGCAACAGCAGTGGGACGCCGCGGTGGAAGACCTCGAACGGGCCTTGAAGATTTATGAGCAGCGCGACGATCCCATGTGGATCGCCCGGGTAAAGGCCACGTTGGCAGGCATATACGCCGAGCGCAACAGGATTTACAAGAGCAAGGAGCTCTACACTGAGGCTTTGGCCCTGTTTCGGAAGATCGGCGACGTGCAGAGCGCGAGACTCATCCTGGCGCGGCTCGGTGACTTGGAGACCTCGCCCGGCGTGCGCGTCGTGGACATTGAAAAAGGCGGCATCGCGGACAAGGCTGGCGTGGTTGTGGGCGATGTCATTATCGAGTACGCCGGAGAAACGGGTTTCCGAGTCAGCGGCTTCAAGAAGCTGGTCGAGGAGTTCTCCAGGGCGAGTCAAGTCACTTTGTCCACCATGAACAACGGGGAGATCACCACCGTGGTTGTCCCCGGAGGACGCCTGGGCGTCGCGGTTGAAGACATCAGGAGGCCGCCGCGGCCGCAGCGACCGCCTCAGGAGCGGGCGGAAGGTCAGCGCGATCGCCGGCCTCAGAGACAAGGCAGAGAGCGGAGATAGCGACCGCACAACCATGGATCTCGACCACAAGCGCGTCCTTATCATCAAACCAAGCTCGCTGGGTGATGTGGTGCACGCGCTGCCCGTTGTGCACGCGATCAAACGCGTCTATCCGCGCTGTTACGTGGCCTGGATAGTGCAGAGCTCCTTTGCCGGCATATTGGAAAACGATCCGACCATAGATGAACTGATTCCCATATCTATACCGTCCACAAGCGACCCGGCGGCGGAAAGGGGTGCGTATCGAAAGGCCGCTGCGGCGACCGCGGCCTCGCTACGGGACTTGCGCCAGAGATTTCGCCGGGCGCCCTTTGACCTTGCCTTGGATTTGCACGCCTCATTTCGGAGCGGGTTGTTCGCCCTGGCTTGCCGAGGGGCGCGCAGGATTGGCTTTTCGGACGCCAAGGAGCTCAACACCTGGTTTCAGGACGAATACGTCCGGCCCCCTGAAGACGCGCTTCACGCGGTCGAGAAGAATCTCGCGTGCGCGCGCTACCTGGGCGTCGAGCCGGCGCCGCAAGACTTCAGGGTGGTGGTGGGGGATCAGCAGCGGCTGCGTGTACAGAGCTTTCTGGCCGAGTGCGGCATCGCTCCTGATGCAGAATTGGTCTATGTGAACGCGTGCGCGCGATGGACCACGAAATTGTGGAACGTGGAGGCGTGGGCCGCGGTGTGCCGACTGTTAAAAGAGCGGCGCGGCGTGCATATCGTCCTGGGGGGCGCGCCCGGCGACCGGCCCTACCTCGAGACCATACGCGGCGCCGCGCATACGGAATTACTGATCACGGCAGGCGAATTGACTCTCGCCGAATCCGCGGCGTTGTTGGAACTGTCGGATCTCTACCTCGGCGTGGATTCCGGCCCTATGCACATTGCCGCGTTCGTGGACACGCCGGTGGTTGCGTTGTTCGGGCCGACCGATCCTGCAAAGGTCGGGCCATACGGCGAGGGCCATGAGGTGGCGCGGAGGGAAGACCTGCCCTGCCTGGGATGTCGCAAACGCTTTTGCGACAACCCGCGCTGCATGGATGAACTCGACCCCGTCGAAGTGGCCAGGATTTGTCAGACCGTTCTCGCGCGAAGGTCAACCGCGCAGAGTCGCCTCTCGCGCGGTTTTAAGTCTTGACCACGCCGCGTGAATCGTGTTTAACTAACACTTTTATGAACAATCATTTGGGCGCCGGATTTCCCGCGAGCCCGCTCCACGAGGTAGTGCAATGAAGCTGTACAAGATTGAGGACGTACGGAATGTGGCGGTCGTTTCCCACGCAGGCTCCGGAAAAACGACTTTGTGCGAGGCCATGCTTTTCGACGCCGGCGCAGTTGACCGGCTGGGGAAAGTCACTGATGGAACCTCGAACCTAGATTTCGAGCCGGAAGAGATAAAACGGGCGATCACCATAAGTACGAGTCTTTTCAGTGTGGAGTGGAAGAAAAAGAAGATCACCATACTGGATACGCCCGGAGACCCCAATTTTTCAGCCGAGGTCTATGCAGCGCTGCGCGCCGCGGACATGGCCATCCTTGTGGTGGATGCGGTGGATTCGATCAAGCCATTGACCGAAAAGGTGTGGAACGCAATCGAGGAAAACGGGATGCCGCGGATGCTCGTGGTAACGAAGATGGACCGAGAGCGCGCTGATTTCGATAAGGTCGTCGCTGATGTGAAAGAAATGCTCAGGGTCAAGCCGGTGGTGCTCCAAGTCCCCATGGGCAAAGAGGCCAATTTCTCGGGCGTCGTGGATTTGCTCTCTCTCAAGGCGCAGAAATTCGATGGGGACGGCAGGTCCCCGGCCAAGGCGGACATCCCCTCAGACCTCACGGAAGAGGTCAACAGCCGCCGGGAGGTCTTGATCGAAGACCTCGCCGAAGTCGATGATCGGCTGATGGAACGTTATCTCGAGGGCGAAGAACTCGGCGCCGATGACCTGGCCAACGCCTTGAGGACAGGCGTCTTGCAGCGCATGTTTCTGCCCGTATTGGCGTGCAGCGGCGCCGCAAACAAGGCAATACAACCCATTCTCGACATGATTATTGACGCAGGCCCGTCCCCTGCTGACATGCCGCCGGTGAAGGGCCTGTCGCCGTCCGGGGAACAGCAGGAGCGCGAGCCGAGTCCGGATGCGCCTTTTAGCGCTTACGTGTTCAAGACCGTCGCAGACCCCTACGCAGGCCGGCTCTCTGTTTTCCGGGTCTTTTCCGGCAAACTCTCCGCCGACTCTAACTTTTTCAACGCCACTCGAGGCACGAAGGAACGCTTCGGCCAATTGCTCATCATCCAAGGAAAGCAGCAGAAGGCTATCGAAGCGTGCCAGGCCGGCGATATCGTCGCGGTCGCCAAATTGAAGGAAACCCTGACCGGCGACACCCTGTGCGATGAACGGTCGCCCATAGTATTCGAGCCCGTGGCGTTGCCGCAGGCGGTCATCTCCTTTGCCATCGAGCCCAAGGCCAAGGGCGATGAGGAAAAGATCACCCAGAGTCTCGCGCGCCTGGCTGAAGAAGACCCGACCCTATCGGTCACCCGGGATCCGCAGACCAACGAATTCCTCATCTCCGGCAACGGACAGGTGCATATAGAAGTCATCGTGGAGAAACTCAAACGGAAATTCGGCGTGGACGTCAACCTCAAGACCCCCAAGGTACCCTACAAAGAAACCATCCGAGGCAAGGCCAAGGTCGAAGGAAAATTGAAGAAACAGACGGGAGGCCGCGGCCAATTCGCGGTGGCGTGGCTCGAATTGGAGCCATTGCCCCGGGGCCAGGGGTTTGAATTTGTGGACAAGATCGTGGGCGGCGTTATCCCCCGTCAGTATATCCCAGCCGTAGAAAAGGGCGTAGTGGAGGCTATGGCCGGCGGCGCATTGGCCGGATATCCGGTGATCGACGTCCGGGTCACCGTCTTTGACGGCAAGTACCACGACGTGGATTCCTCCGAACAGGCGTTCAAGATCGCCGCGTCCAAGGGCTTCAAGAAAGGCGTGCTGCAGGCAAATCCTGTCCTGCTCGAACCCATCATGAATCTCGAGGTCATCGTGCCAGAAGATTGCATGGGCGATGTCATGGGCGACCTCAATTCTCGACGCGGCAGAATCAGCGGCATGGATGCACGCGGGGGCAACCAGGTGATCAAGGCGCAAGTGCCCATGGCCGAGGTGCTCAAATACGCCTCGGACCTCACCTCGCTCACCTCCGGACGAGGCCTGTTCTCCATGGAATTCTCCCACTACGAAGAAGTGCCAGCAAACATAAGCGAAAAGATTATCGAGGCGTCCGGCAAACGCGCAGAAGAGGAAGACTAGTCGTGGCAGCGAACCAAGACGAGCCGCCCCGGCGTTCCCCAACGAAGGGAACCGTGGTCGCGGTGTGCGTGAGCAAGAAGAAAGGGACCCCCAAGACCGAGGTAGCCTCCGCGGTCATCCTCGAGGGCTATGGGCTCGAGGGCGACGCCCATGGGGGACCCTGGCATCGCCAGGTGTCTCTCCTCTCGGTGGAGCAGATCAGCGCCATGAAGGACCGCGGCCTTGAAGTCGGCCCCGGCAGTTTCGCCGAAAACTTGACCACTGAAGGGGTGGACCTGGACGCCGTCTCCTTGGGAGACCTCATCGCCGTAGGCGATTCCGCGCTCCTGGAGGTCGCCCAAATAGGCAAGGAATGCCACACCCGGTGCGCCATATACCACCGCATCGGCGATTGCATCATGCCAAGCCACGGCATCTTCGCCCGGGTGAAGCGCGGGGGTGTGGTGCGCAAGGGGGATGCGGTGGAGGTGTTCCGGGGCCGCGGGGCTGAGTAATTTTTAATCACTCTGCATAAAAAACGACCAGTATATACCAAACGTTATAAAGATTTTCTCATGTAATTGTTTGATAAATTGGTCTTGCGCTTTGTAATCAAGGATGGTATTCTTCTTGCATAGAAAGAGACAGCAAGTCATTCTCGTTGGGAAAGGAGTCTCTATGCCTTTCAAGAAAGGTTCGGACAAGCTTTCCAAGATTGAGGAGATGCTCATTCGGGAAATGCTGCCGGACGGCAGGATTATGGTGCGCAGTTTGGACAAGATTCATGCGCGAACCGGCCTGAACTATCAGGCCCTTTCTGAGATGGCGCGTCAGCTTCAAAACCGACGGCAAGACGGTTCTTTCGTCTAGCGCGTCATCGGTCTTTTTCCGAAGGCCCCTTTGCCCATGCAAAGGGGTTTTTTTTGGCCTTTTGGGGGTCGCGTGGGCCGTGAATCCACGAGTGAAAACCATTGACAAGGTCTGTTTCGTTGGTTATAAGATATTCGGATGCGGGAATAACTCAGTGGTAGAGTGCAACCTTGCCAAGGTTGAAGTCGCGGGTTCAAATCCCGTTTCCCGCTCCACCCCAAAAAAGCCACAAACCTTTTCGTAAAGAGCCTCGCAGACTGCCGGCAAGACGCTGACAGGTGGGGCTCGTTATCGTTTCAGAAATCCTTTTTTTTCCTATAGTTCGCCTTCTTTGTATGAAAGTATGGTTGCTCTGCTGAATAACGTTTGAAAAACAAGGCCTTTCGCGGGACCAGTTCTTTGGAAAACAAACGAATGGGAAAGAGGGACGCCAAGTTGAAGAGAGAGATCACATCCTTTCGGAATTGACAGCATAATATTTTAGGGATGCTTTAGCCAAAGTTACCGAATTTCCGTCGCTCTTGTGATAAGTTGCGTGGCGACCGTGGGAAAGCACACGATCAGCCAAGTCATTCTGACCATGAGGCTGCATGAACCGAGGCATTTTGCCAGCATGTACCGACTCCTGGGGAGCGCTCGGGGGAGTATGATGGATAGGAATGGACAATATGGACGTTATGAACAGGCAGAGCCGTTGATTCAGAAGCATGGGGGCTACCGCAGGCTGAAGAGTTTTCAGATTGCGCAGTTAGTATATGATGTGACGGTGCGGTTCTGCGACCGCTACATTGGAAAAAGGAGCCGTACCCATGATCAGATGGTTCAGGCGGCGCGGTCCGGCGTGCAGAATATCGCCGAGGGCAGCGTTGCAAGTGGAACCTCGAAGAAGATCGAATTGAAACTGACCAACGTGGCGCGGGCGAGCCTCGAGGAACTGCGGCTGGATTACGAAGATTTTCTGCGTCAGCGTGGTCTTGCCCTTTGGGCGCAGGATGACCCACGGCGTCAGGCGTTGGTGGCGCGGAGATGTAAGACAGCCAATGATGTGGCGGCGTGGGTGAAGGAGACGGCGGCAGAGGAACGGAATGGACAGAATGGGCTATCTGTGAAATCTATATCGTCCATACACTCCATCCTCTACCCCGAAATCTCGGCAAATGCGGCGCTAGTCTTGATTGGGGTGGCCATGGCATTGCTGGATCGGCAGCTCAAGGCGCAGGCTGCTGCCTTCGAAAAGGAAGGCGGCTTTACAGAGCGCTTGTACAGCAGGCGACGGGCAAGGAGACAAAAAGGATGAGTGATGGTTTTCTGAATGCGTTCCGAGCAGAGCGCGGCTGATTGGCCGCACGGACGGGGGATGCCAAACCGCCATTACGGTTGGTCCTCCAGGGACCGGAATGCCGCGAGAACCCTGCTTACCGGATCATGCCGTGCACCTATGACGTCAGATGAGGAATAAGCACCGATACCGACACCATGTCCGGCGGGAACAAGGGATTCACCGTGACCCGCTGCATCTTGATGGTTTTGCGTAGGCGTTCGTGCGCGTCCTGAAGCTCCTTGGATCGCAGCTCGAGTAGGGGTTTGGTCTTGGCCGTGATGTCATTTATGCAGCAGAGCGCCTTGTTCAGCCATATCTCCTTGTCTTCATCGGCGACGTTGCCATGCGGGGAGGCCTGTTCGAAGAGCCTCTTCGCTTCCGACGCGGAAAGCCACGTCTCGGACGGGGGGAAGCCGGTAAATCCCGCAAGGATGCATTCTTCGCCCAGAATCTGATGCGACGGGGAGCCCGACTCCACCACGAACCGGGCCCGCAAGACCAGAAGCGTCGTCGTGACGTCCACGTCGCGCGTACGGATCACGCCGCATCGCGCCGCCAAGACCTGCTCGCGGTCCGGGCGCAAGGCGTTGGCCAGGACGTATTCAGCGAGGTTCCGCGTGAGCGGCGTATTTCTTGTGACAAACATGGCGTCCGGCGGACACGGCATATCAAAGGCGATCTTGTTGGACTGCTTGGGTAGAGCTTGCGCGATTTCCGGCGGCAGGGGCGAAGAGTCGAAGACGTAGCATTGTTTCTGGGCTTTTGTGGGGCAGCCTAACCGCTTGAACGCATCCCGCACAAAGCGTTTGACGGTTTCGGGATCGCCGAGGATGTCGTCCGTGGCGTCGAGTTCACGCTGAATTTCATCCGGCTTGATGGCCCGCTGCGCGAATCGCGTCCTGCTGGCCTTTTCTCGGTTCGCCACGTGGTCCCATTTGACCTCGAGGTCTGCGACCGCAGCGCTATGGAACATGTCCATTTGCTGTGCGGCGTCTTCCAGGGCGACGCCTTGTTCAAAGAGCGTTTGCAGGAGGGTTTCCAGCACGCCCTGACTGTCCATGGGCAGAGGCACGGTAATGCCGAGGGTTTTGTGGATTGTTCTTGCCTTTCGGAGGAGCACCTTGAGCACCGCGGCGTCAATGGGATTGTCTCGGCCATAGATCAAGATGGTCTTCACCTTTGGAGCGGCCTGGCCGAATCGGTCCACCCTGCCCTCCCTTTGTTCGAGACGATTGGGATTCCACGGCAGATCGTAGTGCACCACCGCGGTGAAACCTTCTTGGAGGCTGAGTCCTTCGCTGAGGCAATCCGTGGCCACGAGGACGTGCGGGTTCTCAGATTCGATCATGTGCTTCACGGCAATCTGCCGCTCTTCATCGGCCAACGCGCCGGTGACGCACTTGACTTCCAGCTTCGGAACGCGTTCCGACAATTGCTGGGATAGTTCGCGGGCGACATACTCCGCGGTGGCGATGAACCGGCAGAACACGATGGGATGGTGTCCTTCTTTCAGCAGGTCTGCGACCGCCTCCTCGACCGCGGCCAACTTGTTGTCGTGAGGTTTTGCGGCAAGCTGTTCCGCTCGATGCGCAAAGTCGCGGATCTTCCGCCTCTCCGACTCGGCGAGGCTCTGCTCCGCCTCGTTCACCAGATGCGTAGGAGCGACGTCCACGATGTTCTCGATCTCGGTGGGGTCCATGACGTACGGGGAAAAGTCCTCGAGTTCGTCTTCGCGCTCTAATTCCTGCCGGCCGAGCCGGCTGCGCAGCGCGGCGACTGCCGCCGCGGGGCTCGACATGATGCATCGCAGTAGGGATAGCGCGGCCCAGTATCGGACGCGGGCCTGGAATCCGGACCGAGACTTGTTCGAGAGCACGGTTTGACGGCAGTACCCGTACACATCATGGAAGAGCTTCCGATACGCAGGCGACAGCGAGAATCCTATTTCGCCCGGTATGCGCTCCGGGAAAGGCGTTTCTGTTCCCAGCCAGGTTTTGACGTCCGCCCGGCGCCGCTGCACGAGATGTTTGGCCAGTTCAGCGAGCCGCTCTTCTTTTTCGGATTGGAAGTCGATGGACCTGAAAGCGGGGTCGAGGAGTCCGAGCAGGCTTCGAAACGATTCTTCGACGCCGCTGTGCGGGGTCGCGGTCACGAGGATCAGATGCTTTCCGGGGAGTCCTGACACGCTGGTCAAGAAGTCGTGGCGCTTCTGCTGGCCCGGCGCGACGCCGCCCGGTTTTGCGCAGCCGTGGGCCTCGTCCACGATAATCATGTCCGGACAATGGACGAGGAACGCGTCCCTGACCTTGTCGGTCTTTACGTAGTCGATGCTCACGATGATATGGGGATAATATTGGAATATGCTGAGGCCTTCCCTGGGCAGCGCTCGCTCGAGACCCGCGAGGGTGTTGGACCTGACGATGACCGCGTCGAGGTTGAACTTGTTCTTGAGTTCCTCCCGCCATTGATCGCAGAGGTATGGGGGGCAGATCACGGCGAGGCGTTGGATTTCGCCCCTGTCGATGAATTCACGCGCAATGAGCCCTGCTTCGATGGTCTTGCCGACGCCGACGTCGTCTGCGATGAGCAAGCGGACCGTTTCGAGGCGCAGGGCCATCAAGAGGGGCACGAGCTGGTACGGCCGGGGTCGAAACGCGATGTTGCCGAAGGACTTGAAAGGGCCGGCGCCGCCGCGCAGGAGGAGCCGGACAGCGTCGCGCAAGAGTCTCGAGGACTCGAAGTCGCCCAGGTCGGCAGCCGAGGGCGCGGGGAATACCGCGCTGGTGATCTGGGGACCTTCCAGCGGCAGGTACACGCCGCAGGATTCCTCGGTGCCCCCGGTGAGGGGCCGGAGTTTGAGCAGGTCATCTTCTTTGCCGTCAACGACCCAGTCGCGGTCGCGTACTCGCACCAATGAACCTATGGAATATGCGGTCATGGTCTCACCACCTGGAACACGGACTCGTGCAGCTTGATTTGGTCGGCAAGTGGGGCGTCATATCGAATTGCTACGACGTGGTATCCTTTTCTCGCGAGTTCTTCCCTTATGGCAGCGTCCCTTGCCCGCTGCTGTGGCTCGTTGTGGACTGACCCGTCGCAAAAGACGCACACATGATTGCGCTCGTAGTAGAAGTCTGCGCTGCACGCGGGATCATCGATGAATTTCTGCGCCTGATCCGGCATCCTGCGGCCTTGGTCAAAGAGTTGGTCAAGGAAGGCTCTTTCAAGGGCGGACGCGGGATCGCTCTGGCGCTTCAACCATTCGTATTGTTCTTCGTACGTCCGTCCTGCATACGATATATGCGTCTGGGACTGGCTCAGCTTCATGAGAAAATCCTTCACCGCATGCCTATCCAGCGCGGCGTGATCCCATTGGTTTCGATAGCTCAAGAGGCACTCGTAGCAGGCGCGGGCGCACTCGCCCAGGTCCTTGGTATTCTCCCCGGAACACGGGTCAAAATGACACACCTCGAGCGCGGTCAGGGCCGCTTTCCGCAGCGCATCCGGCTCCAAGACGAGCCGCTGCAATATGCCGACGCCGCCCTCAGCGGCTTCCCAATAGAGGATACTCTTTTCAGCCCCTCGGCCGATGCGCTGGGAATCGATCTCGTCTTCATCTACCTGGAAGAATACGCACAACCCCTTTTGGAGGGCGTGCTGGAGATTGGTGAAAAGCGTCTCGTCCACCCGGTCCGGGCCCGCCGCTTTGATGAGGAGTATGTTCTTGGTGTCACGCACCAGGAGCTGGACGCCGGCCTCGACCCTTTCGCCGCCTGGCTTGCCAGCGCCCTTACCCGCGAAGTCCTCGTTTTTCCTTTTCCAGTAACCTGACGGCAGTTTTATGGTAAAGCCGTTCTCCTTGCTGCGCACCCATTTCCGGTTGATGCGCCACATCTCCGCGCTCGGGCCGTAGGCGAGTTCCAGGAGCGACTCGCCGTCCTTGTCGAAGACCTCGGCGCATAGGACGGAGTCCTTCTCTTCGATTCTGGCGAATCGGTAGTGCGACGTGACGTGATACCCCTGTCTGATGCGCTCCTCTTCTTCGCAGGAGATGCGCTCGATGCGCTGGGTGAACACCGTGGACATTTCCAGGAGTCTGAGCGCGAGGTCGCAGTCGTCTCCCTGCAAGGGGCTCTTGCAATGTTCGCATACATCGACCCCGAGGTCGGTGTGAAAGTACCCGCAGCAGTTGCAGAGCTTGGCGCGGATAAAGGGCAATTCGTCTGCCGAGGCCGGCGTCTGCATCCTTACGACCCGGTATTTGCGTCCTTCTTGGTAGATGATGTTGCCCGGCCCGTACTCGGTGATGCCGAGGAACCGACCGCGGCTCAGGAATGCCCCGCGGCCCCCGTCTTCAGGGAAATACGCCCGGACAGGCAGCCTCGGGAAGTTGTACCCGGGCAGGAATCCCTCTGCGGCAAGGTACCGGTACGGATAGAAATCCGAGTCGTTATGAGAGGCTACGCGGTTCGAGAGTAGATCGAGCTGGTTTTGCGCCTCTTTCTTGTCGGCTTCGGCTTCTTGGACCTGATCCCTGGGGATCTTTTCTATATGAGCCCTTTCTATGACATTGAGGCTCTTTGCGAGTTGGCGCTGCGCGGCGGCGAACAGTTCACGCCACCGGTCAAAGGCGTCGTCGAACCGTTGCGGCGCTGCATCGATGGCCGCATTCAGCCAGTCGTCGGTGTACCACCTCGCGCGGGTGAGGTCTGGTTTGCACTGGTCGAGAATGGCATTGCAGTCTATCCGAAGGTCTGCCTTTCTTTCATCCGAGAGGCGCGTCTTGACCTGGACGTCCTCCTTGAGTGGCAGGCCGGCTTTTTGGAGGTCGATGAGGTCGTTGATGGAGTCCCCGAGGTCCAGCCCCACCCTGGCAAGCCACACCGCATGCACATGGCTCCGTATAAGGTCTTCGTTGGCCAGGTCGAGCCTCGGGGGCGTCACCACGCCTGCCACCATCTCGTGGGAACGGCGGAAAAAGTATTGGTCGTGGCCGCTGCCTGCGGCGCAGTACGTGGCCACAAACGCGGGCTGGCCCGATCGGCCGGCCCTCCCGCTCCGCTGCACATAGTTGACCGGAGACGGCGGCACATTGCGGAGATGCACGGTGTTCAAGTCCGCGATGTCGATGCCCAGCTCCATGGTGGGGCTGCAGAACAGGCACGAGAGGTCGCCGGATCGGAACCGCTCTTCCCGAGCTTCACGATCTTGCCGAGATGTCTGGCCGGTATGTTCGCGGCCTTCGAGCCGAGCCAAGGCCTCTGCGCCTCCCCGGTAGAAGTCGTAGAAGAACGTGTTTATCCTGCGCTCTTGCGGCTCGCGTTTTGCGGAGGCCATGCGCCTGGCCCTCACCGGGTCGTACTCCGCAGCGACGCCGCTTCCCTTCCGCCACTGCATGGAGGTGCAGTGGAGCCGCACTCGCATGACATCCCCGTCGTTTTCACGTTGGATGCAGCCGCATTGGTTGAGCAGATAAGCGAGCCGTTTGATGAGCGCGTCATAGTCTTCCTGGGGCAGCGGGCCAGTCAAGAAGGGCCATGCGCGGGGCGAACGAAGGAACTTGCCGAGGCTGCTGTTGAGGCCGAGGCTCATCTCGCCCATTCCGGCCGGCCTGCCATATACGAACCACACCGCCTCTCTCAACTGCTCTTCGTCGTCAAAGCACCACGGTTCCTTAAGGGTGTCGTTAACCTGCTTGCGCAGGGCCACATGCTTTTCCCCTTGTAGCGGCCCGCAATCCAGGGCGAGAGAGTAGCGCAGGTGGTTGAGGAAGGCGCGGCATGCGCTCAACCGCTGCGCAGGGGACGCCTCGGAGGCAGCAGGCGCATCTTTCCAGAGGTCGTCTTGACGGCAAAGCTCTTCAAGGCCGTCGTATTCGATGACCAGCAGACCGCACTGTTCGAGGTTCGGCTGCACTAACCGCCATCCGCGGCGCAGGTCCGTATAGATGCAGTACTCGATAAAGGCGATGAACGCGTCTCGATTCCTCCTGGGCAGGGCGCCGAGGCCGCCAGGATTCACGGCGTAATCCTCGGGGCTCAGCCCCATGGCGTCGGCCGTTTTTTCTGCGATGTTCGTGTGATCGAGATGCGACCCATCAGGCAAGGCCTTGTATATGGCGCTGCGCAGCCTGCCGGTAAACACGAAATCGTTGAAATGGCCGGCTTGAAGCGACGCATCTTGACGATTGTCCGTGAAGCTCAGCACCTTTTGGGCCTCTTTGGGGACCATGGCTTCCCGCTGCATGGTGGAGACGATGGAGGAGCAGAGGATGGTGGTGGCGGTGGAGCGTCCTTCGCGGGACAGGGCCTCGAGCTTGCGAAATTCCTTGGTTCGTTTGTCGTAGGTTGCGCCGCAGGCAAGGCATGTCAAAAACGGCGCGGGGACAAACCATGCCCCTGCTGCGTCGTTGCTGGGCTGTTCGGCGAAGCGGCCGCTCGGCCAGACCCAGAGCTTCTTAGGTACATAGCGTTTGTATTCATCCTTGAGTTTCACGGCTTTCTTCGTGGCCTTGAACCACGCATCCGGTAGGTCGCTCAGGCTGCCGGTCCACACCGGCTCGTCTCCTTGGATGAGGAGGTATCCGTCGTCGGCCTCTTCCTCCTCCTCGTCCGCAACATCCTCGGCCAGCCTCGGTTCTATGGAGCGCTCGCTCGCGTTCAACCGCACCCGATAGTATTCCTGGCCGCATTCCCGGCAGAAGAGGATAGGCGCCAGGAGCGCCTCTGTGTTGTCCGGGGTCCGGGCGTAGCGCTGGCCGGAAAGGGACAGCATCCTCTTCGCCGGGGGCTCCAACGAGGCGTACACAGATTCGCATTTCGAGATGAATTGGTGGAGTCGGATTGCCATGACCGGCGTCCCGTCCGGGTGGCGGAGCCGGCTCCCTGTTTGGAACATGTCCCGCAGCGCTTGCCTGCACTGCTCCTCGGACGCGCCGGTTTCTTCGCTTAACCGCCGCGCGCCGGTCTCGAGGTTGATGGGGGTTTGGCGCCGGAGCGCGTCTCCTTCGACGGTGACGCCAAAGGTCTCTTCCATCCATGCGGCCAGGGGACTCTGGACGAACTCCTCGTATGACGTGGGCGTCGGGGCCATGACCGCGGCCCGGAGCGCTGCCCGATCCATGGGACCCGAGGGCTGGAGAGACCGCTTCAGCCGCTCGTCCACGACCTGATCCCGGGTTATCTCGACCCCGAAGAGCTTCGAGGCCGTTTCAGCGACCTTTGCCCGCTGCTCCTCCCGAGTCCCGCCTGCAACCATGGTCGCGCTCGTCCCGATGCACAGGACGTTCGGGTTGCCGCAGCGCCGGCGCACCCGACGGATGAGCATGCCCACGTCAGCCCCCTGCCGACCTGTGTAGGTGTGCAGCTCGTCCAAAACGAGGAATTCGAGATTGGCGAGGGCCTTGTCCACAAACACATGCTCCCTGGGCCGGGACATCATGAGTTCCAGCATCACGTAGTTGGTGAGGAGGATATGCGGCGGATGCTGCTGGAGCTTTTCCCTCGCTGCCATGTCTTCCTGGCCGGTATATCGAGAGAAGCGGATAAGGTCCGAGCGAGACCCGAGGTTGGCCAACAGGTCTGCGATGGCCTTCTCCTGGGAATTGATCAGCGCGTTCATGGGATAGACGATCAAGGCCCGCACCTTTTCCGGCCCGGGGTCGTTCTGCAGGATGTGGTTGATGATGGGGATGAGGTAGGCGAGGCTCTTGCCTGAGCCCGTGCCGGTGGTGAGCACATAGTGCTTCCAGGCGAGGGCGAGCGTCGCCGCGGCCTCTTGATGGGCGAAGAGCCGGAACGGCGTCCCATTCTTCTGGAAAATCGTCTTGCACAGCGGGTGAAGGAGTCCTCGATCCACAAGGTCCGCGACGGTGGAGCCCATCTCGAAGGACGGGCTTATCTGGATAAGGGCGTCGGGCCAAAACGCGCCCGAAGCCAAAGCGCCGGCCACGAACTCGCGGACCCGATCGTCCTGGATATTGAGAAACCCTTGCACATACCGCTGGTAATCGTCCAAGACCTTGTCTCTGAGGTCGAAGATGTTCACGGCCGCGCCTCCTTCCCAAAGAGTCTGTCCCAGGCCTCCATCACCAGGCGCTTGGTGCGGTATTCGCCGTGACGGCTCATTTCTTTGCCTTTGAGCACCCGAAAGGTCTCGCCCGGGAACTCAGCGCCGTACACCTCCTGGGGATCGAGGATGTACAGGAGTTCGTCCTTATTCAGCCCGTAGAGGTAGGCGTAATACGCGTCCAACTCGGCCCGAAGCAGCGCTCGGCGCTCTTCATCCCATCGAAACGGCGGACCGTCATACCCGCAATCCCGGGCAAACGGCTGGAGATCGTAGGAGGTGTAAATGAGTTGGAGCAGCTTCATTAGAATTCTTTGGTCACAGGACTGCTTCAGAACGTCCTGGGGAAGAAAAGGGAGTTGGCGGATACTAAAGAAAGTTAAGTTCGTTCCCCCGATTTTAAGTCTGGTAATGAAATCAACCACTAAGCTGTTGATCATACCCACCAACAAAGCTTGTTCTCGTGGGCTTTCCGCCAATCGCGCCAAGAATAACGGCATATTGTGTCCTACCCCCACGCGGGGGATCACGCTGGCGATGAAGGTGCGTTCGTTGGTGGCATTGGTGATGTCTCGGAAGCCGATGAGCCATTGGTGGGGCCAGTCAGCCAATCGGTTTTCCACCTCGTCTTTGGGGACCCAGTACCATGGCGTCACGGTGTAATTGACGTCGCGGTATTGATCCAGCGTGGGGGTGTTGGTCTGCGACGAAGGGCGTTCCGCGTAGCCTTCGAACGTGCCGTATCGGTGGTCGAACTGCCAGATCATCTTGGCTTCGTAGAGCGGTACATAGACGCCGCGGTCGGAGACGAAGTTCGGGCCTTCTCGGACAAAGCCGTCGGCGTCGAGTTGCGCGGCCGTCCGAAAGAGGCCGCTGTCGTTGGACATGTGGAACATGGTTGAAAAACGGATTCCCCACGGATTCTCGCCTGTCTTTTCGTTTACCAGCACCGGAACTCGTTGGTAGATCTTTTTGGTGAGTTCCGCGTCGATCTTTGTCCTGAACACCGGCGCGGTGCGGGTGTTGGGGTTGATGAGCGCGAGGTCATCCGCGGACAAGGTGAAGCGCCGGATCTTGTCGTCGAGGTGCTCCGTGCGGGTGAGGAAGAAGGCGAACTGGGTCGCGGCCGTGGGCTTGGCCGACGCGGTGAGGAGGCAAAATTTTTGGCGGCTATCCACCTCCGGGAAAAGCTTCTCCCTGTTTTCAAAATCGAAGAGGCTCACCAGCCGCCTCTTTTCGTTGAGATCTGCGAAGAATTTCTTGCAGGTGTCGTCCGTGGCGATGCCGGTGGGGACTATGACCGCGGCGCGGCCCGCGTCGTTGGTCAGGCGCACGGCCAACTCTGCGAAAAGGGCGTAGGTGTTGACGTCTCCCACAGCCGTGAGGGGAAACCGGCCCGAGGCGCGGACAAAGAGGCTGGCGTCTTCCGCGTCGTGCTTGGCCTTCTCAAACGCCTTAAGCAGCGCCGGGTTGCGCTGGGCAAGCGCAGCGATCATGGCCTCACGCGCGGCTTTGTTGGGGGCGTTGGCGATGTCGGGATCCCGGACCGCGAAAAACTCCTGTTCTTGGAGTTTGATGCGCTCCCACGGGGGATTGCCGATGACGAGGTCGAAGCCGCGTTTTTCGAAGACTTCGGGGAATTGGAGTGGCCAGTGGAAGAATCGGTGTTCTTGGGCGATTTCGTTGGCCTTTGCGGCCACGTCAGGGGCGGCTTCGGGGGACTTGAGGAAGTCCATCAACCGGTTTGTGGTGGGGACGGAACGATCTCGTGGGTCTGTGAGGGGCCAGA
>JBMFOE010000012.1:0-76395 GCA_049969795.1 Desulfomonilaceae bacterium | reverse complement strand
TCATCGAAAACCACGATAGCTTTCTCCAAAGCCGTACCCTTTGTCATTCTACCTGAAAATCTCCGGGCGGATCCGGCGTGGTATTTTCAGGTAAAATGACAAGACATGACTTGTCGTAGCTGTCAGAGCGGTTCTCAAAGGCGCCCAACAAGTACATGATGCGGACGTCATTCCGACAGAACTTTCGAGAATCAGTATATTTTCGAGAACGGTCATAACAACAAAAATAAAACTACGTTTCTTTGCTGCGTCGCCTCCGGGAGAATCCTTGAATCATGACATAGAAAATGGGCGCATATAGCGTGACGAGAAACGTCGCGGTCACTACGCCGCCGACAACCCCTGTTCCAATGGCTTGCTGCGCGCCAGCGCCCGCTCCATAGGCAAGGGCAAGGGGCAAGACGCCAAAACCCAACGCGACCGAAGTCATCACTATGGGCCGCAGTCGAATCCTCGCCCCTTCGAGCGTAGCCTCTCGCAAACCTTTTCCTTGGGCCACCTGAGCCATGGCAAACTGAATGATCAAGATGGCATTCTTTGTCGTCAACCCCAGGGTGGTCAGCAGGCCAATCTGGAAGTACACGTCATTGGGCAGCCCTCGAAGGGTAGTGGCGCTCACGCCGCCGATGACCCCCAGGGGCAAGACCAGAAGTACGGCAAACGGCACTACCCAGCTTTCGTACAACGCTGCCAAGCACAAGAAGATCACAAAGATCGAGAACGCGTACAACAACGGCGCTTGACTGCCCGCCAATCTCTCCTGAAAGGACAAGCCTGTCCAGTCGAACCCAATCCCCTGCGGGAGCTTCATCGCTATCTCTTCCATGGCTCGCATGGCCTCGCCAGAACTCCTCCCGGGGGCCGCCTCGCCCCATATATTGAGGGACGGGAATCCATTATAGCGTTCGAGTTTTGGCGAACCTGATGTCCAGTGGCCCTTGGCGAAAGATGAAAACGGAACCATCATTCCCTTATTGTTGCGCACATAGAGTTTTTCCAAATCGTCGGGGAGCATACGATAAGGGGCGTCAGCTTGCACGTACACCCTCTTGACTCGACCTCCCTGGATAAAGTCATTCACGTACGCTCCGCCAAACGCCGCGGATATGGTGGTGTGAATTTCGGTAATGGGCGCGCCGAGAGCGCCGGCCTTTTCCCAGTCAACGTCGATGCGATATTCCGGTACGTCTTCCAACCCGTTGGGCCGCACCGCCGTGAGTCGCGGGTCTCGAGCCGCCATGCCGAGGAGCTGGTTCCGAGCCGCCATGAGGGCCTCGTGGCCAAGCCCGCCCCGATCCAACAATTGGAAATCAAACCCCTTCGAGTTGCCCAACTCGATGACCGAGGGAGGAGGAAAGCAGAAGACCATGGCGTTGCGAATGGTCGAGAAAGCCCTCATCGCCTTGCCAACCATGGGGCCAACCCTCAAATCGGGCCTGTTGCGGAGCTTCCAATCCTTGAGTTTTATGAACGCTAACCCGACATTTTGGCCGCGTCCTGAAAAACTAAACCCTGACACCGTCAGACACGATTCCACCGCGTCTTTTTCTTGGTTGAGGAAATAATCGTTCACGGTTTTCAGCACCGCCTGTGTTTGCTCGAGGGTGCTATTCCCGGGAAGCATCGCCTGGACATAAAGGATGCCCTGATCCTCGTCCGGAAGATACGAAGTCGGCATTCGTAAGAATAAAAAGGCTGTGAGAACTACTATGATGACAAAAAGAGCCAGATAAGGAGGCTTTCTCGAGAGCGCATGTCCTACCACCGTCATATACGCGCTTCTCGACTGCGCAAATGCCCGATTGAACCACGAAAAGAAAGCCCGAAGGGGTCTGAAGCCCTTTGGCTCCTGCTGCAGCTCGTCGTGCGTGGATTTCAGCAACCCCGCGCAGAGGACTGGCGTGAGGATGAGCGCCACCACCACTGAGAGAAGCATTGCGGCGATAATGGTCAAAGAAAACTGGCGGTATATCACGCCCGTGGAACCACCAAAAAAAGCCATGGGGCCGAAAACCGCGGACAGCACCAGCCCTATACCAATGAGAGCGCTCGTGATCTGCCCCATAGATTTCTTTGTGGCTTCTCTGGGAGACAGCCCCTCCTCGGTCATGATGCGTTCGACGTTTTCGACCACCACGATGGCGTCGTCCACGAGGAGCCCGATGGCCAACACCATGGCGAACATGGTGAGCATGTTGATAGAAAATCCGAATATACCCAGGACTGCGAAGGTACCCAGGATTACCACCGGCACTGCAATGGTCGGTATGAGAGTGGCCCGCATATTGCCCATGAACACATACATGACCAAAAATACGAGGAATATTGCTTCAATAAGGGTCTTGACAACCTCCTCGATGGCGACTCGAACGAACGGCGTCGTATCGTAGGGATAGACGACTTTCATCCCGGGAGGGAAATAGCGGCTCATCTCCTTGAGTTTGGTTCGCACTGCCTGGGCCGTGGCAAGCGCATTGGCGCCCACGGCCTGACGTATGGCCATGCCGGCAGCGGGCTTGCCATTGTACATAGCAACGACGTCATACTGCTCGGTGCCTAATTCCGTTCGGCCAATATCTCTGATCCGTACGATTGACCCGTCAGGATTCATGCGCACCGGAATTGCCCCAAACTCCTCAGGCGTCTTAAGAAGATTTTGGACAATGATCGACGCGTTGAGTCGCTGACCCTCTACCGCGGGAGCGCCGCCGAATTGACCGGCCGACACCTCCACATTGTAGGCGCGGAGCGCGTTGATCACGTCTTGTATGGTCAGATGGTAATCTGTAAGCCGCTCAGGGTTGAGCCAAATCCTCATGGCATACTGGGTGCCGAAATTGACCACCTCCCCGACGCCGGGTATCCGCGCTATTATTTTCTCCAGAGTCGCCTGGGAATAATCGCGCAAATCGTTGCCGTCCATGCTCCCGTCTTCTGAAATCAAACTCACGATCATGAGATAATTTCGCGTTGACTTGCTGACCTTTACGCCCTGACGCTGAACTACGTCCGGCAGACTGGCCATGGCGAGCTGGAGTTTGTTCTGCACCTGAGCCCAGGCAAGGTCCGGGTCAGTCCCCGGCGTAAATGTCAACTGGATGCTCGAGGCGCCAGAAGAGTCGCTGGTCGCCGACATGTACAAAAGGTTGTCGAACCCCGTCATCTTCTGTTCGATGATTTGCGTGACGCTGTTTTCCACGGTCTCGGCCGATGCGCCCGGATAGAACGAGTCAATGGATATAGACGGCGGCGCAATAGGCGGATACTGCGCAATGGGAAGGTTATAAATTGCGAGACACCCGCCAGCCATCATGATAATGGCGATGACCCACGCGAATACCGGACGTTCCAGGAAGAAATTCGACAGCACGCGGGCCCCCTTATTTCGGCTGAGCCGTTGGCTGCGGCGGGTGGTCCTTGCCGCCCATTTTCTGGGCCGAGGCGTCGGACGCTACTCTGACCATCATGCCCGGTCGGATCCGTTGCAGCCCCTCGACAACGACCCTATCGCCTTCTTCGAGCCCTTCGGAAATGAGCCACCTATCGCGCACCGCTCGATCGATGGCGAGCATTCTCTGCTGCACGCGATTCTCTGCGTCTAACACATACGCGAACGGGTTACCCTTGGGGTCGCGGAAGACGGCCTGCTGCGGAACGAGGATGGCCTTCTCGTTGATTCCCTCCTTGACCTGGGCCCGCACAAACATCCCAGGCAGCAGCACCCCATTTGGATTCGGAAAAACGATTCTCAATATAACCGACCCAGTGCTCGGCTCTACCGTCACATCTCTGAACTTGAATTGCCCTTCCAGGGGATATTCCGTGCCGTCTTCTAGAAAGAGATGCACCTTTTTTAGATTCGGGCCGTCTTGGATCAGCTTGCCGTTTTCGAGTCGGCGCCTCAACCGCAACAGCTCTGTGGTAGATTGAGGCACATCCACGTAAATCGGATCGATCTGCTGAATGGTGGCCAAGGGCATCGCTTGATATGCCGTCACCAACGCGCCGTCCGTCACGTTTGATTTCCCAATCCGCCCGGATATTGGCGCGGTGACCCGCGTATATTCAAGGTTGATGCGGGCCGTCTCGACGGCGGCCTTCCAGTAGGCAATATCCGCTTCCGCCTGCTTGAACGCCGCCTCTTTGTCGTCGTAGTCCTGCTGACTCACCGCCTTTTCTGCCAGCAGCGCCTTGTACCGCTCAAAACGAAGCTTTACGGCCGGCAAGTTCGCCTCCGCCTTCGCGAGGGCCGCCTTCGCGCTTTCAAGGGCCGCCTCAAACGGCGCGGGATCGATCTGATAGAGCTGATCGCCAGCCTTCACATCCGAGCCCTCTATGAAAAGACGCCTCTGGATAATCCCATTCACCTGGGGCCGTATCTCGGCGATCAAATAGGCGGATGTGCGTCCCGGCAAGTCCGTGGTCAAGACCAACCGCTCCGGCGTTACGGTGACCACAGATACCTCCGGCGGCGGCGGCGGAGGCTGCTGCCGCTGGTTCTCGCATCCCAAAAGCGTAAACGCTGCGATAAGGGCTCCAAAAAAAGGCGCATACCACGTCTTTTTCAAACAGCAAAAATTCAGCAATTTCATCAATATCCTCTAGCAGACGTAAAGACGTCACTTCCTCGCACAGGAGGCACGCATTATAGCAAAAAAAACAATCCGTGTAATGATTGCCTCTCAGAGATGATTGTTCATCGCTACCCTCTTTGTTCAGGGCAATTCTCGCGCTATATAGCCATTCTCGAAAATAATCGCGAATCGGGCTGTTCTCCCGCCGCATGTCATTCCCACGTAAGTGGGAATCCGTGACGAGCTTCTAGGATGCCGGATCGAGTCCGGCCTGACAAGGCAAGCACAGTGAGGGTAGTCATTGATTATGTCTTCGCCGTGACGCACACCTTGAAAGTCATCATATTCACGTTGCGCCGCGCCTCATTCCGACAGTCATTTCGAGAATCAGTATAGGCGGCAAGGCCTCATCCAACCTGACTTGAGCGCGGGGTCGTCTCGCCAAAGATCGAACACGACGCTGTTTCGAACCGCGCCGATGCAAGAACCAGCAGGCAGACGTAACGGCATACGCATGAAAGATGTGAGGAAGGCAGGCTGCTTTTTAGAGAAGAATACAAAATTCGTGGAATTCATGGCGGTCTCAGGACAGGCGGCGTCAGCCGCCAGCAATGGGGGGAAAAACCGCCACGCGATCGTCGGCGGCCAAAGGGTGGTCGTTCCCCGCATGCCGGCCATTGACGAACACAATTTTTGGGGCGTCCTGGGGAATCCCCACCTTATCAAGGAGCATCCCCACTGTTGCACCTTCTTCCACCTCCAGGGTGCATGTGTTCCCTGTACTGCCGGGCGGCAGCAAGTGGGCAAGAGAGGCGTAGAGTACTAGCTTGATCTTCATCAATGTCAGAGGCCTTCAGTTGTACAACGCTCCGCGAGCAAGCTCGATAAATACCACAGAGTGAAACCGCTCATTCCTTCAGCCGATCTCTCGGTCTTGGTGTTCGCCAGTCTGAACACGTGAACAACCGCGTGCGGCGGCTCCGGCAATGCCTTGGGGCGCCGTGTGGCTGCGGCGTCAACAAGCTACCTCACAAACGCAATCATTGCACCTGGTTGATAGGCTGCTTCTGATACAAGTTTACCCACCGATTGTGTTCCTGGAGCGTATTGGAAAACTGATGCGTCCCATCGTTTTTCGATACGAAATAGAGATAATCCACGTCTGCAGGCGCGACCGCCGCGACCAGAGATTCTCTGCCTGGGTTGGCAATGGGACCCGGCGGCAACCCTAGATTTTGGTAGGTGTTGTACGGATGCTTCCTCTCGAGATCAGCCCTCGTAATCTTGCTGCCCATTGGTTTGATGCCATAGATTACGGTAGGGTCAGACTGCAGCTTCATATTCAACCGGAGGCGGTTATGAAACACCGCAGAGACAAGGGCATGTTCAGACGCCTTTGCCTCTTTTTCGATGAGCGACGCCAACGTCACCACCTGCAGCGGCGTCCAGCCAAATTGTTCCGCCGTCGCCTTGATCTGTTTGTCATACACGTCTCGAAAACGCTGTACCATGCGGCGGAGAACCAGCTTGGGGTCGCCCCTTTCCGACGGCCTCACGAAGTAGGTATCCGGAAACAGGTACCCCTCCAAAGAGGAACCCTCAAGTCCCAGCTCATGGATGAACGCCTTGTCTCGAGCAGCAGAAAGCATCTCTTCACGAGTGGATATCCCGGTCTGCTGGAACAAGTCCGCTATCTGAAAGATATTGTAACCCTCTGGGACCGTAACGGTGATCACGAGCGTCTTGCCCGATATCAGGAGGTCAAGCACGTCGCCTGGATCGCTGCTCGTTTTCAACAAGTAGTCGCCCGCCTTTACCTTACGCTGCTCTCCCCGAATGAAAGCCACCAATTTGAAAACAAGGCTGCTCCGAATAATCCCATTATCTTGCAGGATCTTCCCGACTTGGGACAGGCTCGCCCCTTTGGGAATGGTAATAACGACATCTTTGGCGGGGATAGTTTCGGCCGGCCCGGGTCTGTAAAATTCACTCACGAGTTGAGGCAGCCGCTTGTATCCGACATACACGCCCACAACTCCTACAAGAATCAACAGGACAAGCAAAATACGTTTGCACATTGCGAGAGGCGACATATTCATGGCTCTTACATCTGATTGCGGAAGTGTTTCATGTCAAGGTAACCTTGCAATATGATGACCGCAGCCAATTTGTCCACCACCTTGCGGCGCTTGCCTCGGCTCATGTTGGCCTCCAACAACGTGCGCTCGGCTGCCGCTGTGGAAAGACGTTCGTCCCACTCTTTTATTGGAATGTGCGTCAATTCGTGCATTTGGGAAACGATTGCCCTTACCTTCTCAACCTGCGGCCCCTCCGTCCCATTCATATTATAAGGCATACCTACCACGATTTCTTGGGCCTCATAACGCTGCGCCAACGCGACAATATATGCGAGATCGCTTCCTAAATCAGAGCAGGTGTGGGATTCAAGCCCTTGGGCGGTCAACCCAAGCTCATCGCTCACCGCGATGCCAATTCTCTTGGAACCTATGTCTAATGCCAAAATGCGCAAAGAGGCGTCTTCTTTCCTCGGTCGACTTCAACGAGCTTCTCTTTGGACTTCTCTAATAGGAGACGCATGTCGTGTCAAGCTCTGCCCATGCACACGAGGCGCCATTGGGCCGCCACCCTTCACAAACTCCTCCCATGAATATGTCGCGGCGGGACGTGAAACGCAAAATTTATCGAGAACTGCCGATGGAGTTTACCGGATGGCCTACCCGCTCCTTATGAATGCTCCCCCGTTCCTTGAGCGCACGGGCTATGTCCAGAATGTACTGGACATCGTCCATGTCCGCGTAGGCGACTCCCCTTTGGGCGCTCACGGGAAATGAAATATCAGACAATCGCGGCGGCAATTTTCCTATGCGCGATCCTCGCTTCAAATGTTCGGGAAGAGCCTCTATGGCCTCCTCTGTCAAAAGAATGATATTGTCGTCCTCAGAGGCCAGGGCAAGACCATACGCCGCAGAGTCTTTCTTGCCAAAGCGCTCGCGTAAACCCTTCTTGAGCGCCGCAGTCAGTCGAGGGAGTCTCATGCGAGCCTCGGCCACGGTCGCAATCCCTTCCAACGCCTGACTTCGCTGTATATCGGTTCCCATGATAAGAGCTTCTTCAAAACACTCGAGAGCCTCGGTAAAATATTTCCTCGAAAGATGCGCTCGCGCTTCGATAAGCATGTTCCGCGCTTCTCGCTCATCGAGGGAATCCGGATCGCTCGATTGTTTGTAACACTCGATCGCCTCGGCAATATTGCCGGCCTCCAGCAGTTGCCGGCCTCGCTCGTTCCAAGACATTTCTGGGCTCGCGCTCGTGATCTCGATCATGGACATTCCTAGGGGTATGCTGCAGAGGAGCTTGGCCGTCCGGAGGCCCCAAGCTCGTTAGTATTAGATGTGATCAAAAAATCCTTACCTTTCAGGATATTCAACCTAAAAAGTAATGCGTCACATAACATATCTTCGGGCATTTTTCAATCATCTTTCCGCCGTAACCCTTGTAAAAAACGCGTCCGCTCTGTCGCTTCCCAGCCGGAGCGCTCAACCAACCAGCGAAGCTATTGACACATGTGGGCATAAGTTTTATTCAACTAGACGAAAGAAAAGTTCCGTCCGTCGCCAGTGGAGTCAGTGCGCGCGGACATTTGTCGTCGGCGAGGGTAGCCGCGCATCTCAAGCATTAAACCTCGCAAAGAATCCGACGGACATGGCATCTACGACCAGCTCAGGCGTTTTCCTGTCATAATATGAAAGTAAAGCTTATCCTAAAATATCTACCGGTGCTCTCGATTGTCTTGGTGGCCCTCACCATGCTTGCCATTGTCGTGCTGTTTACCTTGCGCAATATAAGCGTGCAGAACCAGCGCATGGAGGAGTTCACAAGTCGGCAAGGCGTCGCGGTTATCCGCACCCTCGAGGCGGGCACGAGAACCGGTTTTATGGAAGGCGACTGGGGAATCGAGCACTTGCAGCTTCTCATAGAGCAGGCTGCGCGAGATCCGGACGTGGAATGGGCGGGTCTTATCAATAGCGACGGCATCATTATAGCCCACAGCGAACCGGCGAAGATAGGGCTCCGGCTGCTTATGGGCAAGGAAATGGAGACGGTCAAGACCGTCATAAGAACCGGCGAGCCGTTGTCCTATAAAGTCGAACTGCCTGACGGGAGGACTATATTTGAAATCTGGAAGCCCTTTACCCCGTTTCCTGATCAACTCGCGCAGAATGAGTTGATCGCGCGGCACACCAGGATAGGGAAGGAATTGCTCGATGTCTTTGACCGGGAGCACAAACAGGTTCTGTTTTTGGGGCTCAAAATGGATCGCTTCAAGGAGATTCGCCACCAGGACCTGATGTTTGCCATCCTCATGGGCGTCGTGTTGTTTATCATAGGGTCGGCAGGGATTTACTTCGTGTTCGTTGTACAGAATGCCTACCTCGTCCGCCGGACGTTGGACGAGATGAGGGAGTACACGAGGAACGTACTGGAAAGCATGCCAAACGGGTTGATCACAGTCGATAGGTCTCTCAGCGTCGCGACCTTCAATCCGACGGCCCTTGAAATACTCGGCAAGACGCGAGAGGAAGTCGAAGGAAAGCCAATCGGCGAACTGCTGCCGCTCGAAAACGAGGTAAGACAGGTCTTGTCAGACTCTGAATCCATATTGGAGAAGGAAGTACGATTGTCCAACGAAGGGCGCGGCAAGACATTTCTTTTTCTTTCCGTCTCGCCTCTCAAGGAACCAGACAGCAAGGTTGCACGAGGGGCTGTGATTATCCTGCGAGATGTGACCGTGATACGCGATCTGGAACAGAAGGTCATGATGAATGAAAAGTTTGCCGCATTAGGTCGCCTCTCGGCAGGAGTGGCTCATGAAATCAGAAATCCGCTCAATTCTATCAAGGGCTTTATTCAGTACTTCCAGAAAAAACTAGATTTGGACGAAGAAGACTACAAATACACCGACTTGATGCTTACCGAGGTGGATAGGCTCAATCGAGTCATTTCGAAATTGCTCGCCTACTCGAAACCCCGTGAGCCTCGCATGAGCATCCGATCACTTGACGAAATCATCGACCATTGTCTTCGAGTCTTGGAGCGTGAATTTGCCAGCGCCTCCATACGACTCGAGAGAAAATCTTGCGGGGAAAGCGTCCCGTTAGTGCTTATGGATGCTGATCAGATGACCCAAGTCTTTCTCAATATCCTTCTCAACGCCATAGAGGCTACGCCAGCAGGGGGTGCCATAAGTGTGGCGAGCGAAACGACCGCTGACGGCAAGGTGAGCCTTGTCATTCAAGACAGCGGCGAAGGCATCCCGCGTGAACACTTGGACAAAATCTTTGACCCATTTTTTTCGACGAAAAAGAAAGGAACAGGCCTAGGGCTTGCCATTGTGAAGAGCATCATCGAGGCCCATGACGGAGAAATAGACGTTGAATCCGAAGTGGGCAAGGGAACCAAGTTTATCGTGTCGCTCAAGATATATCAGTCGTCTGCCGACGTCGCCGAAGACCGCGTGTCCGAGATTTACGGAAGCGCAGCAGTATGAAGAGAGCCGTATGAACGATTACAAAGCGAAAATCCTCGTCGTGGATGACGAACCGTCTCAAAGAAAAATGCTGCAGGCAAACCTGTCTCTGGACGGCTATCAGGTGTTTGAAGCCGAAGATGGGGCCGACGCAATCGCGAGGGTTTCAGAAGAGTTTTTCGATCTGATCCTCATGGACAATCGGATGACTCATGTGGACGGAATCGAAGCGCTCAAAGAAATCAAGAAAATATCCCCCGGGATCCCCGTTATTATCATTACTGCCTTTGCCTCGGTAGAGACCGCCATTCAAGCGCTGCAGGCAGGAGCCCACGATTACCTCACCAAGCCTTTGGAGATCGACGAACTGAGAATCAAGGTGCAGCAGACCCTCGAGTTTTGGCGGCTCAAAGAAGACAACATCCTCCAGAGAAGACGCATAGAGAACCTTTTTGACGCATCTCGCATTGTGGGGCGGTCAGAGCGGATGAAGCATATCCTCGAGACTGTTGCCATGGTCGCTCCTACTGAGGCCTCCGTGCTCATATTGGGCGAATCAGGCACCGGAAAAGAGCTTATTGCCAACGCCCTGCATCAAGGCTCAAACAGAGCGGATAAGCGATTTATCAAGGTAAATTGCGCGGCCCTTCCAGAGACCCTACTGGAAAGCGAGCTGTTTGGCCATGAGAAAGGAGCCTTTACCGGCGCGGTGGGGAGACGGCCAGGGCGTTTCGAACTCGCAGACGGCGGCACCATCTTCCTCGACGAAATCGGGGAAATGACGCCCGCGACCCAGGCAAAATTGCTGCGCGTCCTCCAGGAACGAGAGTTCGAGCCGCTTGGCTCCACACGCACCGTAAAGGTCAATATTCGCATCATTGCGGCGTCAAATCGCATCCTCAAAAATGAAGTAGAGAAGGGTACCTTTCGAGGCGACCTTTTTTATCGGCTCAACGTGGTGCCCATAGAATTGCCTCCGCTGAGGGAGCGGCGTGAGGACATACCCCTGCTCATAGAGCATTTCCTGAAAATTTATAATGAGAAGAACAAAAGAAACGTGAAGGGGTTTCACCCCCGGGCATTGGATGCGCTGATGCGGTACCCATGGCCGGGCAACATTCGAGAATTAGAAAACGTGGTCGAACGCGCGGTGATACTCACCTCTGACGAATACGTGCCGTTTTCGGAACTGCCCGAGTCGATCCGAGGCGCGACTGAGGATCCCCTCATGGAACAGGCGCGACAAGGAATACGATCCGGGATGACCATTCGGGAAATGGAAAGGGAATTGATCATCAAAACCCTTGAAGACAATGAAGGAAACCGAACCAGGACATCCCGCATCCTCGGCATTACCCGCAGGACCCTCCAGCTCAAACTGAAAGAATACGGCATCGATCAACCAGGGAGCGACAGCTCGCAGGAGTCGTAAATTCGGCGAACAATCTATCTGAGGGATTCATACTTCTCGCTCTGCTGCGCCTCTCACAATCAATCACGAGGTGGAATATTTAGCCTCTATTCCGCAGGTTATGGCTATTCTCTCAACCTCTGTCGGAATGAGGCGCGCCAAGGCGTGAAAAACATGACTTTCAAGGTCTGTCTCACGTGATCACGTGATCAATCAGTATCGTCACGGCACCTGACATGTCATGCCGAACTCGATCCTGCATCCAGGAAACTGACCATAGATTCCCACCTTACCTGAAAATGCCATAGATCTTGTCAGAACGGTATTTTCATCTCCCGTTTTGACCCTCTTGTCACGGGAGTTCGACGGAAATTTCGAGACGCTGTATATGACAAATTGCTTCACCTTGCTGGCAATGACCCGCCAACGACTCCTCTTGTGATGGCAAGTCGTCTAAGCGACGCAATCTCAGTTCACCATGCGTGAAGCGAGTCGCATTCTCAAGTATCACGCTTCTTTGGACGATTGTCGCGCTACTGTTTCCTGAACTTCTCAGCCAAAAGGTCGCCCAACGTACCGAAGGAGGATTTCCCTATCTGATGCGCCGAAAACTCGTGGAGGTTGGCTTCTTCCTCTCGCCGCTCAAGACTCTTCATACTCAGCGATATGCGTCCGGTTCCTTCCTCTACTCTGATCGCCTGCACCTCAATTTGCTCGCCAACGGTGAACCATGAACGCGGATCGCCTCTCCTTTGGGATGAGACTTCCGAAAAATGCAGCAAACCCGATCGACCGCCAGGAAGACTCACAAAGACGCCATATTCCTTTATGCCCTCCACGGCGCCGACCAATATGTCGCCTTCCCGAATTTCAGCCGGCCGTACGCCCTCAGCGAGCTCCGAAGGAACCAATTCGAGGCTAATTCGCCTGGCTTGCGGGTCGATGGAAAGGATGCGAACCTGGACGCGATCCCCTTCAGACACCACTTCCCGGGGATGGTTAATCCTCCTGCCGACGCCCAAATTAGAAATGTGGATCAACCCCTCGACTCCCGGTTCAAGCTGGACGAACGCCCCAAAGTTCATGAGCCTTGTCACAACCCCTTCGACTATCCTCTCTTCGTCGTAACTCTTGGGAACAGCGTCCCAAGGGTCTGCCAGCGCCTGCTTTATGGACAGAGAAATCCTCTTGTTTGTCCAATCGAGCTCGAGAATCTTGACCCTCACTGCGTCCCCGGGCGATACCACGTCTGAAACAGTTGATACCCGATCCCACGCGATTTCGGATATCGGGACCAGACCGTCGATGCCGCCCAGGTCAACAAACGCCCCGAATTGGGCAGTCCTGGTCACCACGCCCTCCAAGACATCTCCAACCTGAAGAGATTCTTTCAAGGCAGCAACCTTCCGCTGGCGTTCCTCCTCCAGCAGGGATCGTCGAGATAACACAATGTTGCGACCGCCTTCGGCATACTGCGCAATACGAAAGAGGTACTTGCCATTTACGTACGCCGAACCGTCCGCAATAGGCGGCAGGTCAATTTGCGAAAAAGGACAGAACGCCTGTTTGCCGAACACAGATACAGTGTACCCGCCTTTTCGTTCGCCGACGACCAGCCCCTCAACTGGAATGCCGCTCCGATACGCAGATCGCATGGCATCTTCAGATGCAGCCGCGGTCATCTTTTGGCTCAACACGATCTCCCCGTCCCTGGTGCTCACCACATAGCCGCTCAGGGTATCGCCAATCCCGACGGTCAATACGCCTTTGTCATCAGCCAGTTCCTCCCGGGCGATGCACGCTTCCGTCTTTGCGCCTATATCGACAAATATCCAGTCTTCGCCAATCGATACCACCGAGCCTTCCACCTTCGCGTCTCTCTGGACAAAGGTTTCCCGATCATATTGACCTGATTCAAAAAGACTGGCAAAGTCCTCTCCTGCGTCTTGTATATCCTGTTGTGCGTTATCTATTTCCAGACCACTTTTCCTGAATGACATCCTGATTCGATTCCTCTCCCTCATGTGTTTCTCGACCTCGAACCTCGTCGCGCCAGCTTAAACCATAACATGATCCTATCAAAAGGGAAACTTTTGTGCTAACAGTTCTCTATGAGTCATGTCTGCCCTCTGCGTGATGTCGCCATCCCAAGAATAAGGCTGAAAACAGTATGCCGTTTTTGCGAAGAAACGAAATAAGTTGGAATGAACGCTTTCGTCGATGCGTGTATTTTTTCCTCAGAGACGAGCTGGACTGCCTGCTCATCAATGAATCTCTCATAGAATCATACAAGGCCTTCAAAGAGCACAATCTCGAGTACCCGTTCGTAGAAATGCGGGAGCTCAAACCGCGGGCCCGAATCGTTGAACCTGAAAACCCAAACCATCGTCACTTTATCGTGATATTTCTCGAAGACGCGTTGCCTTCAGAAGCCAAGACGCACGTGCGATTTTTCGATGACAACAAACTCACCAAAGAAAACCTTGGCAGCTTCGGTCTGTTCGACGTGCAAGATGTGTTCAGGCAACGCACCAGATTTTTTGAGGATTCAGCGTTTCCGCTCGTGTTGCGCAGCGTGATGAAGACAGACTTCGCCGTCCTCATACAACGAGACCCTTCCATAAGGGCTCGGTACCGCTTCGGCATTTCCCATTTTCATGTCAGGATAGACTGGCCTGTCTCCCAGGCCGCGGAAGATTTGGGGAAATATTTAAGGTATATATCGAGAGAGTTATACGAGAAAGGCGACAAGGTAGGAGATGTACTTCAACAAAAGGTTTATGAATATTATGGATTTCACCATTTAGTGGGAGGCAGGAGAACTGCGGCGGTGCTGGCGGCGCAATATCTCGAACGGTTCGATTTCATATCCACCGTGTACGTCGCGTCGTCGGAAGCACGTTCCCTCACGCGCCTCTCCGAGCAAGGCGTCGCAAAATATGCCCTTATTCGCGTGAGCGACGCGGACGTCAAGGAACTGGCGTCGCAAGTCAACATGCACCCCACGGCTTTCAGCGAAGCCTACCTCATCGATAAAACGGAGAAATACGGAGGAGTCGGTATTTTCCTCGTCAGTTACAAGAGAAACGAACACTCTCTCCCTCCGCCTGACGGCAAATTACGCGACCTCAACCCAGACTTCCGGTGGCTCAACGTTGATCTGCAGTTGCTGGTGCCGCCTCCCTCCAACGGCGAAGTCAGGCCAGTACCTTTCCCAAAGGTCTATGCATAGTGTTCTGGAACATCTGCGCCTCGTGCGAAAATCGATGAAATGATGGCGTGGACGAGGCTCTTCACGACGCACCAATATACCATTTCTTGAAACTGCTGTTGGGATGCGCCTCGCCGCAGCGTGAATGTGATGATTTTAATAGTCTGCCTCACGGTGGAGACGTAATCAATCGGTAGCGTCACGACGCCTGATACGTCATGCCGGACTCTATCCGAAATCCAGGAACCTGACCATAGATTACTCCGTTCGTGGGAATGACGCCCCACACGTCTTCGTCGCAATTGGCGACTATCTTCGAGAACGGCTGTATCCTTTTTGTGATTGCGTGGATCTGACGGCCGCGGGGTCTTCTTACAAGGGAAAAATCTTTTGGGGATGCCCACGATGGGGAGCGACGGATGTCACGCGACGCTGCCGCGGGCGCGCCCCTAGGGTCGCACATCACGGCAACGCCAAAAGGTTATCCTCTCACTCGAGGTCTTTCCCTGTCGTAGTCATAGTAATTTTGCCGTGCTTCACCCCGCGTGTGGAGATCAATTGTTCACCTGCCCGCTTCACTTGTTCGGGATTTCCCCGCATGATCAATACTTCGAGGCAGTTGTGATAATCCAAGTGGACGTGGACGGAAGAGATGATGAGGTCATGTTTTTGGTGCTGAATCTCAGTCAGCTTCTGAGCAAGGTCGCTTTGCTCATGATTGTACACCACGGTCACCGTTCCCACGACGTCCTGATCGGTCTCGGTCCACTCTTCCTCCACCAGGCGATCTCTAATCAGGTCGCGAATGGCTTCGGATCTATTATTGTATCCTTTCCCTCTGATCAACACGTCGAACTTCTCGAGTAAATCATCCGGGATTGACACGCCGAATCTGGCCAATTCACTCATTGGTTCACCCTCTCAATTCTTAGGAAAGCCCGCGTGGAATCTCCTCGTCTATGACGAACGTACCTTGTGAGACAAAATAGCCGCGCAGAAGCGTCAAATCAACAAAAAATCAATCAATGAGAACAACTTCCTTCTCAATCATCCGCCGCGGGATATTTACTGATGTTGTCAATGAGAGCCGTTGTCCACTCGTCTGCCACGCGATACACCATCTCCAGGCCCTGGCGCGAAGACGTAATAATGCCTCTATTCTTGAGATGAATCAAATGCTGAGAGACGGTCGCTTGATGCAGGCCCAGGCATTCTTGCATGTTTTTCACGTTGCAACCGCCCAGCTTCAGCAGGCCATACACGATCTTCAGGCGGATAGGATGCCCCAGAGCTTTGAATATTTCAGCCTCGCGAGAAAATTCGAGTTGCTTGATCTGGGCCATGATTTCCTTTTGACGAGTACGGTCAGCGACGTTGTCCGGAGTCCCCCGCTGATCAGAACGGGGCGAGGCGTCAGAAGATTTCACTATCTGTCGCTCACTTTGCAACGCGCTTGGTGATGCTTCCATGGTTATGGTTTCCTCGGCGGAGAAGAATCACAGGATTCAGCGTCGTGTCGGTCTCCCGGACCACACGCGTTGGACATTCATGTGGAAATCCCGAATCTCGGTAATATGAACTTATTCAATGCAACCCAACCAGCGACGATAAGGATCAATCCAACTATTTCCATTGTACTTTCTCCACACGCTTCCCAATCTTGCGACCAAGAGAGGCCGGTCGCATCGTTTATCGAACACGCTGATCTCTGGCCGCAGGAGAAACATCTTCTCGCAGCGCGCTCGACTGTGGTTTAATCGTGAGCAACTGTTCCAGTTTTTCGATTCCATCAGACGGCCCGCTCCTTGTTCCTCCGTCGGTCAGTAATGTCCGAATCCAATTCTCGACGGGACGCGAAGCCCACTGCGCCATGCCCAGATGAGACGCAGCGACGAACCCCTGCCTGTCGATGACATAGGTCGATGGGAAGCCTTTCACCTCGTAAACAGCCTCATGGGCGTCGTTCAGGATGAAGTAACCCATAAATCGGCCTTTCAACACGTTCTCTATAACAGACTGCATCCCTGGGGGCTTTGCCGCGACGACGATGTCTTGCCCTACGCTACGAGCGTAAGACTTCACCCACGCAGGACTGTCCCAAAAATTCGCGCACACGATCTTCAAATCGGAGCTATTGATGGACTGGGACATTCGTCTGAGAAATGCCTTCTCCTGCACGCAGTACGGGCAATCTTTTCTCCAAAAATTGAGCAGCACCACATGACCCTTCAGGTCTGACAAACGGAAGACCGCGCCGTCTGACGTCGCCATTTTGATGTCTGCCGCACGCTGCCGCGGCTGATAAAGCTGAAAATCCTGGAGAGCTGGTTCGCACCAGCCCGAGCTGGGGGTCCCCAGCGTCAGCAATGCGATAGCAATGACGACACGCAATATTGAAGTATGTTGAGTATAGAGCGCTTTTTTCATGTGGTGAGGGCTTTTTATTCTCTTTTATTAATATACAAATATCCTAATAAATGCGCAGTGTCAAGCCCCTCTCCGCCCGCTCCTCAAGGAATTCCGCTGCGCGGCCTCTGGCCCACCCTCAATCAAACAGGGTATATTGCAGAGTG
Source organism: Desulfomonilaceae bacterium (assembly GCA_049969795.1). Classification (GTDB taxonomy): domain Bacteria; phylum Desulfobacterota; class Desulfomonilia; order Desulfomonilales; family Desulfomonilaceae; genus JAUPKT01. Next base: position 59,078 of record JBMFOE010000012.1, on the reverse strand, counting down.
GCTCCGCGACGCTTGATCCCTCGATTCACAGCGGCTCTCTCCAATTCAAACGGAAAGTCGATGACGCGAGGCAGAAAACGAGACCGCCCGCCGTCGAGAAGACGACCGTGCACATACCTCTTTTTTACCTCAGTCAGATACAAGATATGTTTCGCTCTCGTCATTGCGACGTATAAGAGTCTGCATTCCTCGTCGATTCTTTCGGGCAAGTCTGGCGTCTTCATGTCGCTGGCATACGGGATCACGCCCTCTTCACAGCCCGCTATAAATACCACTGGAAATTCAAGTCCTTTGGACGCATGGATGGTCATCAGCGACACGGCCTCGGCGCGCGGGTCGAGACTGTCGGCCTCTTCTTCTGGTCTCGTTCTTTTCGAGCGTTGGTAGGGAATTCCTGACTTCGCAAAGGTCTTCTCGAGGGTGTCTCCCACGGCGTTTAAGCGATAGAGCACCGCGAAGTCGCGAAAACTCAGATTTCGCTCCTGGCCGCTGCGATCAACGGATTCGAAGGACGTACCTCCCAGCAGAGACTCGATCTTTCGTGTGATGAATCGTCCCTCTGCTTGTGGATTACTCAAAGGGACGACCTTCACGGGTTCGGAGCCTTCGTACGCTGGGACAAGCTCCTTGTTCGAGTATTGCCGCCCCATCACACGTCTCGCGGCGCCCAAGATTTTTGACGGGGATCGGTAATTCCGTGTCAAATGTATGAGCTGGCAGGAAGGCGCCTCCAGGGGGAACCGCGAGAAAAAAGATCGGTCTGATCCCCTGAATCCGTATATGGCTTGGTCCGGGTCGCCTATGGCGAAAAAGCCGTCGCCATTGGGGCTCATAAGGAGCTTGACGAGTTCATACTGAGCCGCATTGACGTCTTGAAATTCATCCACCAAGATATGTTTCCATGAAGAAAGGATCCGGCTTCGTACGTCTGGATGTCGTTTCAACAGCTCCACCGGAAGTGTGATGAGATCATCTATTTCAACCGCGCCATGCTGTCGCAGAAGCCTACGGTAGCTCTTCATCACCTTCTGGGCTGGTATCTCAAAAGCATCCAAGACAGAAAACGCGTCTTGCCTCGGCGCATTCGCCGCCATCTCCCATATGACTTTGGCGTACCGACTCGGCAGTTTTACCTTACAATCGTGCAGCGCTTCATAAAAAAAAGACCTGGAGTCTTCTTCTCCTAGTATTCGTTTTGGGAGACGACATAGTCCCTCACGAGAGAAGAGTTCCAGGATTCTCAATCCCAACTGGTGAAACGTCCCGATCCAGCAGCCAGCGGCGCCAGGGCCAAGGGCATGCGCCACTCTCGTTCGCATTTCTCGAGCGGCCTTACGAGTGAAGGTGACAGCCGCTATGTGGGAAGGCGGGACCTCCTGTTCTCTTATGAGACGGACAATCCGCTGGGTTAAGGTAAACGTTTTACCGGTCCCGGGCCCTGCTTGGACGAGGATCGGGTAGCCTGCCGCCTCGACTGCTTGTCTTTGATCATCATTGAGGGCGCCGTCCCATCGGGCGGCTGCCTTCTCTGCGCCGGGGCTTGCATGGGACCTCTTACGCGTGGCCGTGTATGGCGTCGCGTCCGTTTTCTTGATCGTTGGGAGCTCGAAAAGCCCCATCTGGCCGAATAGTCGAGCCGCCTCGCCCGGCGCGAATAGCTCTACAGTCCCGTACTGGCCGTCGTACCCGGCTTTGATGCTGACTTCCTCCCGGCGCGCCCTTCGGATGGCCTCCACGAGCGCCGGCGACGCCCGCCTCTCCAACTCTTCAAGTGGATAAAAACAGAGCAAGGGTATTTCAGGGCCGAGCTTTGCCACGATCTCGGCGTAACTAGTTTGCACCTTTTTGGAGCTCGGGCCCGTTCCTACTATTTGGGCGATGATTTCCTCGAGAGGCAGCATCCGCCAAAATGGAGGACGACGCTGAGGTGTAAAATCCGGCCCCCGGTCAGCCAGTTGGGCGACCCTGTTCATGACGCCTACCGTGACGGTTCGACCGCACGCCGGGCATTTCTCCGCCAACTCCTCGGTCTGAGCGGGTTCGAGCCGCACGCCGCATTTTCTGTGTCCATCGAGATGGTACTTGCCCTCCTCAGGAAAGAATTCGACGGTTCCAAGAAACTCCTCGGCGCTGTCCGGCGCGCCGCCGCCTTGATCCATATATTGGGCGGCCACGAGCTCCCTCGTCAATGGTTCCCTGGTCGTCGAACCTTTTTGAAGCGCGTTCCTGATTGACCAATAGTTCAGTTGCCCTTGAATGATATTTGCCTCACGGCCAAGCCGAGAAGGGGAATGGGTATCCGAGTTCGATATGAGGGTAAACCGATCGAGGGAAGAAAGGCGATAATTCATTGCTGGGTCAGACGACAGCCCTGTCTCCACGACAAAAATGTGGCCAGCCAGGTCCCGATAACATTCTTCTATTGAACAAAACCCTGATTTTGAGCCCAATACAGAAAACCACGGCGTCCAAATGTGGGCCGGCGCCACGAAGCAATCCGCTGAACTCTCCAGGGCGATCTCCAACAGGTCTCTCGCGTCCAGCCCCAAAATAGGCCTGCCGTCAGAGGCAATATTCCCAATGCGTTCCAACTTTGCACTCAGCAAATCCATGGTCGCAAAATCAGGGGCAAAGACGAGGCTGTGTACCTTGCGCACCTGCCCCCCAGCTTTGTAGATGGAGCTTATCTCGACATTGAGGATAAAAAAAACGTCTTCTGCTCTCAACGCCGCCGAACCAATATCATCCTGGGGTTGAAACTCGCGCTTGAGCCGAAAAAGCCCTGCATCCGTCTCTTCCAACATCTCGTGGATTTCTTGCCGCCATGCCGGATGGGTAAAGTCGCCCGTGGCTACCACCCGTATGCCCTTTATGGCTGCCCAGCGAGCCAACTCCACGAGGTTGCAGGCTCGCGAGGTCGCCCGCGAGTAACGAGAGTGAACATGAAAATCCGCGAGAAAGATCACGACACGCTCCTTTTTGAGCAGACAGGATACATCAGAACACTCCGTTTCATTGGGCAAAGCCCTTTTCTCGGGGGCGCCGCTGTGACAACCCGTCGTTGAATCGCCGCTGGTCCTTCGCAGCGGACTCCCGCTTGACGGACGCAGGGGGAATTGTTAAAAACCACATAAGCGCCTGACCGCCAAAGGTCAAAGACGCGCACGCAAACATGGTATGCAAGCGCTATAGTCTCACAGCGATGACCAATGCGCGTCCGTCAAGTCGCATGTTGTGAATGATGCAGCAACCCATATCTAAGGGGATGGAACAAGTCAACAGTGTGTACTGTTCTTTTTGTTGAGGAGCGTGAGACGGCTTTTGTCATGAACAAAATGAATCGACTGAGCAGACACGAGCAACGAGACGCCCTCGCTCTCCGCAGTGACGGTTCAAAGGGTTCAAAAGAGCGGCTTATTGCCGCCATATGGACGATTCTTGTGGTCGTCTTTATTTTCATTGCCGCGCCGATGCTGGATGCGGCCCAGCAGCAGCGTACGGAATTCGCCCCTGTTTGGGAATCAATTCTGTGGGGCGGCTCTCCGGCCAAGCATAAAAACGATCCCTCCATCGAACACGGCCCCCTCGAGAGAAATGGGCACGCCCGCGTCCACTACAAGCTCGCAACCGCGGATTCGGACAATTCTCATCCACTCGATACTTCTCCCCAAGACGCAGACGCCGCTTTACAGAAAATGAAGATACTGGAAATACTTGGACTTTATCCAGAGTCCACGCCGGATTTGAGCGACCCAAAGAGCGGTTCTGCCGACGAGGTGACTGCCCCAGACAGCGGCGAAAATACCGTGGTCAAAGATCTCCCCCTGTTGGAGAACATTCCCCCACTGTATGCGACGCCTCCTCTCGAGAATGAAGGCGTGTGGGACTCTTCAGGGCTGCCTACGGACAAAGACGGGGCGCCGCTCATGTACAGAACCAGCTACCGTCCCAGTGAACGATACCCCAACGCCATCGTGCACATGCTCCTGTTCGATATGAAAAGAGTGTCGATGCGGCTGTACCTCGGCTCGTCAGAACCGGGAGCGACCCCGGGCTCGTCCATCGTCAAGCCCGAGGACCGGCAAAAACTTGTCGCGATCACAAACGCCCTTTGGAAACAGAAACATTCGGGTCAGGCCGGCACAGTGTTTGGCTCGCGCGTGATCAAGAACCTTTTTCCTGGTATGGCGACGCTTGTCATTTACCAAGATTCATCGGTGGACATCATCGAGTGGAGCCCGGACATTCCCCTCGAGTTCGTGAATGACGCCAAGCAACTACGTCACCTCATCGTGAAGGACGGCAAGGTTGTGAGTACAATACCTGTCAACGGTAAAATAAGCGACTCGGAAATCGGCCTCGGTTATCTTCTCTCCGAGTCCGAACCCATGCCGGGCTACGACTACTGGGGAAGCTGGTGGGGTCAGCCATCTTACACTACCACCTCTGGTCCGGAGTGGTTCCTGGCCACGCGGAGCGCCTTTGGCATTCGGAACGACGGCAACCTTGTCTTTGCGGTGGGACACCACATCAGCACCAAAGACCTTGCCAAGGCCCTGGTCTTGGCGGGATGCCAGCGGGCCATTCATGGAGACGCGAATCCTCACAATGTGGTAGGCAATATCTATTTTCCTGATGGAAATGGGAGATTTGCTCGGAAGGAAAAGCTGTCGCCAGACCAGAAGACTTACACGCTGGATCGGTATGTGGATCGCAGCTACACCAGCGACTTCTTTGCATTCTTCAGGCGAGACGAGTGAAGAGGCATGCCAGCAAAACTGTCATGCGCTATATTCAGTATTTTATGTATCGTCGCACTGTTCGTCGTGAATCAGTCGATCTGCCTCGGCCAATCGGTTTGCGCATCCGAGGTGGACGAATGGCGAAAAGCGTTTGCGGAATTGCAGGAGGCCATTGGGGAGGCCGAGAGATTGAAAGACTCCTCCGTTGCGCAAGCGGTGAAAGATGCGGTCGCGCGCCGACCACGGGGACAAACCATGGCTGACGCCATAAGGGGCGTCGTGGAAGACAAAGCGGCCCGGGTGGCTGAGTCGCAGCGAAAATGCTGGGCCTTGGCCGAACAAGAGAATATGGCCTACAAAAAAATGAACAAGTGCGCGGCCACTTCTACGGCCAAACGGGATCCCTCCGTGAATCTCCGCATCAGAGAATTCACAAGAGAGCGAGACAAGGCCATGCGCGATCTGAAATATGTCATGACCGAAGAGGCGTACATCCAATATTTAAATCAAAGGCCCCTCACTCATGATGATTATTCATACGATCGACAATCGTCTTCCACGGCTTGGTACACCAGCAGCAAGGCAAATCGTTGAGCATCATACACCGCTTGAAATCCTGGGCGTCGCCTCTCGAAGCAGCCGCTGGAAAGGCGACTTGTGGCGGCGGCCCTCGAAAGAAAGTCGCCAGCCTTACCGCCTTCTTTCTGGCTGCTTCAGCCGCAGTCTTCATTTTTCTCGTGATCCCTGGACATGCGGCCGCGACCACGAAAACCCCTGGATACGCCAAGACTCATTATGTGTTGCCAGCCGACGCGCTGAAAAGCGGCATAACCTTCTGCGGAGAGAAGATCCCTCTGACGCGGCGGGACGTCTCATCCCGGGTGACCGATCAGCTCAATTTTCTCCTCATGGATCGCAGGGCTTTATTGATGGAATGGTTCGATCGCATGAGCATTTTTGGCCCTGCCATGATCGAGGCGCTTTCCGAGGAGAAAGTACCTCGAGACCTTCTGTATGTTGCCGTGCTTCTCAGCGGTTTGAGTCCTAACGCTCGATTGAAGAGCGGCGGCGTCGGATGGTGGTCTCTCGGTCCTTGGAACGGCAAGAAAAATGCATCGCCGCCCCTTTGGGTGACGACAGAGGATTGGGATGAACGGAGAGATTTTGTGCTCTCCACGAGAATCGCGAGCAAGCTCCTGAAAGGCTTCGTGAAGGAACCACATGCCATGAGTTGGCTCCTGGCCATATCCGCGTTCCTAGACGGCCCAGACAAAATAGAGGCGCTGATGAAAAAATTCCCAGGATTTTCCTACTGGGACTTGGTGACGCCGCCGCTCTCCGACGCCTTTATTCCCCAGGTCGTGGCGCTGAAGATCATTGATACCCATAGGGAATTTTATTCACTGCAAATCCCAGCCTTGAAGCCAGCATCGTACGACGTTTTGGAGCCTCTCATGCTCCTCAAAGACCTCCCTCTCTACGTGGCGGCGCGCTGGTGTGGCATCAGTCCGCGTAGCCTATGGGAACTGAATCCAGCCGTGGACATCGGAAACGGATTGCTCCCCAAAATGAATGCAAAAAAAACAGGGGCGTTATTGCTCAGGGTGCCGAAAGGGAAAGGCGCCGCTGTAAGGACGCTTCTCATAAAGGAGGGGTATATTGCCCCTGAGCCCTCATGATCAACTCTGCTCCAACGTTTCAGGAAAACCGCTCACAAAATCCCTGATCTCGTCACGCACACGCCGGTAGAAATGCATGGCTTCGTCTTCAGACGAGGCGTTGGCCGCCAATACCGGTGGGTCGTCGAATCCCTTGTGCAGCAACTTAGTTCTTGCGGGAAAAAACGGACACGTTTCCTGCGCGTGGCTGCATAGAGTTATCACGTAGTCAAATTCTCGGTCGGCCACGCTGTCTATATGTTTGGCTTTTTGCATGGACATATCGATCCCCACTTCGGCCATGGCCTTGACGGCTCGTGGATCCAGAGCCTTGACCTCGACTCCCGCTGAATATGCCTCATATTCGGAGCCCTTTAACGCCCGAGTCCATGCCTCGGCCATCTGGCTCCTACAGGAATTACCGGTACAGAGAAATAGAATTCGCTTTCTTGAGGACATCAGATATGACTCCTATTGAGTGTAATACTCCAAAAAGACGTCAACATGTTCACCGCCGCATGAGCGCGCGTAATCTCTTTCGTTGCTCCTCGATACGGCGCTCCTGGGGCGAGGACCTCGGGCTCGACAGCGGCCTCCTCCCTCCAGACATGAGCTGAGATTGCTTTATCGCCATCAGCTCCTCGCAATCCCAAAAAAGCCCACTCATGTGTCTTTGCGAGCCACGCGATGCTATCCCGCGACAAATTTGCGAAACGCGACCCTCCCGAGGAGCAGCCACGAGCGTCAGTGAAACATGCTTTTGTTATGATTTCGTTAAACTCAGGAGAATTTCCCTCAGCCGACGGGAATTGGGGACTATCCCCGCTGACGCAATTTTGCCGTTCACCACAACCGCCGGTGTGCGGACAATGCCGTAACGACCGATTTCCTTAATATCAGTGACGTGTTCCACCGCTGCGGGAATGTTTAACCGCCCCAGTTCCTGGAGCACCGCCTGCTCGAGATCGTTGCACTGCGCGCAGCCGGGGCCGAGGATCACTACCTTCAAGTCCTGGGATTCTGATTCCTCGACAGGTTCGCCCTTCCACTTCCGGTACTCTCTGAGGAACGCTTCTCCGTAGAGCTTTTCCGCGGAAGAAGGTATATAATTCTTCGCTTTGAGCAAGGAGACGAGCCTCGCTTTGATCTCCTCCTGGTCGGCGCCCGAGCACGCTGACGCGACCTCCTCCAAAGCCGCTGCGAGCCCTATAATTCCTATGTCGTGCTCCCCTATCCGTATTTTCCTATGGTCGTCAACGGTCATACGCCATCACCCCTTCACCGCGTTCGCAGCCCAAACTCAGACGCACAACAGACCTCAGCAAGTGTTCTGCAGCCGGCCGCGAACCATACGTAGCCCATCAGCGAGCTCCTGAAAGAATGTCTGGCAAAAAAATACGCCTAGCCTTGTAGCTCGTCAATGGATTGTGTATCATCACGCTGCCTGCCACTACCTAGCAACAAGGCCCAAAATCACATGAGAAGAATCGCAGAGAAATATCTCAAGATATACCCTCATGAATTTTCAAAATTTACATGGATCTCGCTAATATTCTTTACCATTTTTCTTGTAACGGCTATTTTTCGTACCTACGTGGACGCCGCGTTCTTAAAGCGCTACGGGCCCCAGTATGTCCCGTGGATGCTCCTCATCAATGGACTGCTCACCTTTGTGGTCTTTGGGATCGTTGATCGCCTCTCACGAAGGTTCGTTGACCTTTATCTCCTCGCTGGATTTCTGATCCTGTATGGGATCGCATCGAACATCCTTTTTGTCATGGTCAAGGGCGACATTTCCATCGCCTATCCCATCCTCTATCAGTTGCTCTATCTTCTGGATGCCATACTCCTGGTCTATCTCTGGAACATTGCGGGAGATCTTTTTGACGCCAGACAGGGGAAGCGCATTTTCCCCCTGGTGACCGCTGCCCAAGTGCTCGGCACCACCCTCGGAAGCTTTGGAACGAAGCCATTCACCCTCGTATTCGGGGACGATGCCACGCTGATCCTCTTTGGGTGGGTCTGTCTCATATCCTCCATATTTATTGTGCGCTCAGGCAAGAGGCTGTTGGGATCGCTCTCGGTAAAAGACAGGGCTGTCAAGCAGAAGGCCTCCAAAAAGCTGCGAGAAGTGCCCAGCCTTATGGCTGAGTTTCCCATTGTCAGGTACCTCATCATCACCGGGCTCATACCAAACATACTCCTGCCTATTTTTCTTTATCAGTTCAGTGTGATCGCGACTCACACCTTCGCCACTCAGCAATCCCTGATCTCATTCTTGAGCATTTTTCGAGGCGTGACAACGTCACTCACGTTTGTCCTGCTCTTTTTCATGGGGCGCCTTTACCAATCTATAGGGATTACCAACGCCTCTCTGGTTCATCCCATCAACTTTGCGGTACTATTTGCAGCGCTTTCAGGCTTTTTTAACATAATTGTCGCCTGTTACGGACAATTTACCACTATTCTGATTCAGCGCGCTATTGCCGGCCCTGTCAATAAAGTCCTCTTCAACATTATTCCGGCTGATCTTGTGACGTGGAGTAGGATTTTCATCCGCGGCACCGTGTTAAAGATCGGGATGCTGGCAGGATCCATTATTATGATCGTGTTGAAGCCTGTTGTGACGCCCCAAAGCCTCTCATATATCGCGCTGGTTCTCGCAATATACTGGGTGTATGAATCCCTGATTTTTCGGAAGCATTACAAGAGAATACTGAAGCAGGTTATCGTCGAGAAGAAAATAGACTTTGACCAGATTGAATCGGTGCGCACCTTCGACAGCGGCGCTGCGGCCATGGAGCTCGGGCCCGTCTCAGTCGAAGAGAGGTCTGAAGAAAAAGTAGCCATTGAAACCACCGGCGCTACATACATTGATCCAGAGGTCGCTCTTAAGCTCCTCGACGATCAGAACCCGTCGGTCCGAGCGGAGGCCGCCGCTTCTTTTATTCTCACCCGTGACCTTAAGGCGGTGGACAAACTCGTCGCCTGCCTGGAAGACAGCGACGAAGATGTACGGAAAGCCGCTCTCGAAGCGCTGATGGGTTACAGGGAACTCATCCTGCCGTTCCTCGAGGTGTCACTCATTGACGCGCCGTCCCGAACAAGACGGGGCATCCTGGAAGTCATACGTCTCGCGGGTCTCAGGGATTTCGAGATGATCCCCTTCCTCGGAAAGGAACTCGCCCTCGCATATTCCAATCTGATCGCCATTCGCCTCTTGCAGGACATGGAAAAAAATATCAGCGTCGAGCTTTTGCACAGGCATCTCATAGAACTCAACGAGGAAAAACTCGGCCTGATCTTTCAGGCCCTATGGGTATATCACGCGGATATGCGTTTGATGTATGAGGCGCTCAAGTCAGAAACTGCCGCGCTGGCCGTGGAAATGGTAGAGAGTTCTATCAATAAAGAGATCATCCCATACCTCATACCTCTTATTGAGGACGCTCCTCTCGACGAAAAGATCCAAAAAGGGAAAAAATTATTTCCGTTGATAAGAAATGCCTCGCCTGATCGGGTATTCACCTTCTTGGTAAATTCAGAGGACCCTGTCACGCGTATGCTGACCCTTTTCTTGATTGGCGAAAACCTTGCAAGCGCTCAGTACATCCCCATTATAAAGACAAGACTGAACGATCAATACGCATATGTCGCTGAAATAGCGGAGTTTGCCCTGAAGAGAAGTCTGAACGAGGTCGTTCCCATGCCAGACGTTACAGAAAGAATTCAGAAACTCAAATCCTTCGACATCTTCGAAGGCATGGGGGTCCGTGAACTCCATGCCATCGCCTCAGTCGTCAATGTCGAACACTTCGAACCCGGCGACATCATGATCAAGGAAGGCGAAGAGAATTCTTCCATATATCTCATAATCAGTGGAAGCGTCCGCATCTACAAGGATTATGGGACAGAGCAACAGACCGAGAAGGTCGTGGTAGGAGAGGGCGCCTTCATCGGCGAACTCAGCCTCTTTACCCGCATGCCCCCCAACGCGACCTGCGTAGCCGCGACGAGCACCGACGCCTACGTCCTGAAACATCATCAATTCCAAGAAATAATGAGAATCTATCCCCAGATCGGAATCAATCTCTGCCGCTTCTTCACCATGAAGCTTCGGGCGAGCAATTATTGAGCGTGGCCGTATGGTTTCCCTCGATCTGGGGCGCAAGAGGGCGTCGCGTCGCTGCATGTCATTCCCACGGAAGTGGCAATCCATGCGAGTTTCCTAGATGCCAGATGGAGTTCGGCATGACAAATCAGGCGCCGTGGCGCGCCTCATTCAGACAGACGTTTCTAGAAGCGGTATAAGCCCCGCTCCTGCGGGGCGCCATAAATAGCCCAGGGCAACGCCCTGGGTAACGGCAATGGCTCTCACCTGACTCGGGGCCACCCCTCGAACTACCATGACATGGGGGTCGCAACGGGAGATGAAAATACGGTTGTAACAGGAACTATGGCATTTTCAGGTAAAATCACAAGAATTGACTTGTCGTCGCCGACAGGCGGTTTTCAAAAGCGCCCATGAACTTCATGATGCTGACCTCATTTCTATGGAAGGCGCCAAAAAACCTATGCTCCGTTGATCTTGATCCACAACAGGACTGCCGTCTCTGAGCCGGGGTTGTGCCATGAGCTTGGGGTCTCGTGCGTTAAGTAGATGACATCGCCGGACATGAGCCGGTATGTCTCGTTCCCGACCGTAGTGTGCAGCAAACCGGAAATCAAATAACCCGCCTCCTCCCCCTTATGGAAAAGAAAATGGGACAAGAGTCTAGTGTTTGCTGCAATCTCTATGAGATACAGCTTGCTGCGGGTATCTTGGGTCTCGGGGATGAGTACCTTACCCCGTATGCCGTGTTCTCTGCCGTCCAGTAAGACCAGATCGACGGCATCCGACGAAGAGAATACCACCGGGCGGCGAGGACGGGCTCGGGTTCCAAAGAACGAACCCACATCCACCGAAAGCACTTCCGCCATCTTCACCAAGGCCGGCAAGGAGGGATATATGAGATTTCCCTCCACCTGGGAGATCGTACTAGGCGTAACGCCTACGAGCTTGGCCAATTCACTTTGAGAGATCTTTTTCTTCGTGCGGATCTCCCGAATCTTGGTTCCAAGCCAGGGCTGAGCAGCTCCTCCGCCGTCCTCTTCAAAGGTAACGCTCAGGCCCTTTGTCCAATACACCACCGGCCTCTGAAGGTTTTCAGGTCCCCTCTTCTCCGCTTTCAAGATGGTCAGCGACGTCGTCCCTCTCTTGATTGACAACTCGATGGCCACCTGGGCTATCTGGTTGATGTTGGCGCGAAGTCGCAACGAATGGGCGTTCTTCTCGAGAATCCAATAGGCAATGGTGTTGAGTTCATAGAGTCGTGGACAAGAATGGCTGTAAAAATGGAGAACCTTGTCTTCGCCGCCCCAAACCTCCTGCATGCCGGTGATGCTCTCGAACACAAAACGGACTTCCCCAGAAAACTGGCTGTGCTGACTATATAACGCCTCCATGACCTCCGAAGGCTGGTCGGGATGATCCACCCTCACCACTTCGCACGCAAGAGTCTTGGCGTATTCATCGTAAAATCGGGCAAAAACGTCCGATCCCTCTCCCTTCCCCCATGTGAAGCAGTCAAGGATGATCAATTTTTTGTAATCCGCCAACGCGCCTAACTTCTCGAGGAGATTGCGAGGCGATCGATCGAAGGTCACGTAAATGACCGGCTTGTTGCTTCTCTGAGAAGCCTTCAAGAAATTCATGCAAAACACTGACGCCAAACTTCCCGCGTCATCGTGCCACACGACGTTATCGCCTATAAAAAGCCCTTCAAGTAAGGCGTCCAATCGACTCACACCAGACGTTGCTCGTATGTTCTTTCTCGTTGACATGGCCTCATCCTATCTTTCATGACCCACGCTGGGGGGCTCGGAAATTTCTCGATGGTCACGAACCGACCCTTCCATGAATCAGCCCACTGCTATTCGCATGCGGTATGAAAAAAGCACATCATCGCGTTTATCGCAGCGAGGTTCAACGCTAACGCCAGGATGCCGTGCGGGGCCAATCCGGCGACGGTCCGACCACGGAATTCATAGTTTTCACGGCCGATGCGATATAGGACAAGGTATGTCCAGCTAAGCCCCAGCCACATGAGAACTTGTTGTATCAGGCCTGTCCAGCGTGCGGATACCGCCAAGCTGATTCCTCGAAGCGCATCTATGTCAAAGTTTTGGCCCAATAGATGGGGTACCTGGACGCCTAGGTGAAAGAAGTAATAGAGGTGAAACGCGGCAAAGGCGCAGAGCGCAACGGGCAAGAGCGCCAGACTGTATCGGGCATAATTCTCCCATAGCCTGTCACCAAGCGCCTTGCATGACAGCCACGACGTCAATATCATGAGACCGTTGATGGCCAATATGATTCCCACATACACAAGGGTGAACACCGCGATGGGAGGCAAGGGCAAAAGCCCTGCGAGGGATTCATACCAAGGCGTCCTGCTCGACATCTCACTAATCAATCCCCCGATCATGCCGAGCACGAGGAAAGCCGTGCCAATTTTTGGCTGGCGGACTTCCCAAATTTCCCTTCCAGGAAATCGAAGATTCAAGTTTATGGCCCCATAAGGGCAATTCTTGACGCATGTTGCGCAAAGCTTGCATAGCCGATTACTGTGAAGCCGAGGACCTGCTTGACCAAACGGGCAACCTTCTGAATCTGCATTCCCCAAAAAACAGTCGTTTGTTCCGCACTGGGAGATGCACACGTTGCGGTCTGCCCTCAACTCCAACAAGGAAGTCTTGGCCAGTAAGCCCACCATGCCGCCCAAGCCGCAAAGATACAAACACCATGTTTGACGCTCGTAAATTACGGACACCACTACGGCCGAAACAAGCATAGCCAACAAGAGGAGCCCCAAGTTATAGGGGGAATTTCTTATCCCCGTGGCTGATTCCATCCAGATAATGAACAAGACGGCCCCGGCAATGACAAAATCACTCCGGACCTTGAGAAAAGCGGGGAAGGTCTTTTCCAGCGCGAAGACTCGCTTGGCGAGTTTGCCCAGGATGCCTATGGGACACACCGAACACCAAGAGCGGGCAAAGAAAAAAGCGCTCATAATCAATAAAGGCCATCCCAAAGCCCAACTAAACAAGGCCGCAGGATTCTTGGCAGGATCGCTGGGACCAAAAAAAAGGAACCCCAACACTATAAAAAAGAACGGGGTCGCCGCGCTCTGAAACACCGCTGGATAATGAGGGCTTAGAAAAAATCTCTTGATCCGGTCGAATTTGAAGAGGTTGAACTTGCCGCGTTCTTCCACCCGTTTCAGGTCGAAATAAATGTCTTGCGGCCGTATGATCCCATCGACCGAGACCAGCGCCGCCCTTTTCAAGGTATTGGACAGCTCCATGTCGTTTCCCGGCCAGCTATAATTGAGCAGCGCCTTCATGGTCTCCGGCGGCGCCACGGCAACGCTGCGGCCCGTTTCACGGGCATATCGTTCCAAGTAGCGATTCACCAACTCTGGTATCTCTTTGCGCCTTGTCCGCAACGGAGGGATGATTATGCATCGTTCTTGCATGAGGGCATAGAGCAGGGGGTGTTCTTCCAGGGTCGCTTCCTCCGGCCTGAGGCGAGTCGTGGCTATTACCCTGACCCTCGACCGGTGAAGCCTGACGCCGCCCAACCGTCGAAATGTCTGAGTCGTTATTGCCTCGAGTAATTTTGCCTGCATCACCGGTGTCAACTTGTCCACGCCCCGAATCAAAAGAGTGCCTTCGTTGGCTAGTTCGAAGTATCCTGGGGTCTCTTTTATGCCTCCGTCCTTCCTGGGCTCCTCTGTTCCGAAGAACAGCCGCATCTGATTTTCGGTGAGACAAACATCGTTATCGCTTGAACTCGGGTCTGAAGTCCCATGGTTCACGGTCAAGCACGTACCGAGAAGGTCAACGTAAAGAAAAACTTCCTTGCATTGATGGCCTGCACGGTACAGGGCGTGGGCTATCACTTCTTTTCCGACGCCTGTCTCACCCATCAACAGCACGGGGCCATCGACCTGGGCAAGCTCCTCGATCCTCTTCGAGAAACGTTTCCGCACGTAGTCCCCCACAAGGTGGCCAGGAAAAACGTGCTCTTCCCTGCTGATGGCAGCCTGAAGTGAACGCCGCTTAATCTTTCCGTCAAATACCTTTCGATGCAGTTTGATCGTCTTACGTGTGAGATTTCTCACCAAAGACGTTGCGAAGTAGGGATCTGTCGCGAGAAGATGCTCGAAATCCTCCGGGGGGATTTCGACAATGGTGCAATGGTTGTCGGCAATGAGAAGCGCGTCCGAAGGCCAGGGACTCCCCGTAAAAAAGTGAACCTCCCCAAAAATATCGCCAGGCCCCAGGGAGTCCACTGCTATTTTCTCGCCTTCATCGTCTCGAAGCACAAGGCTCGCCTCGCCGCTGACAATGAGTCTGATCTGATCGTCCCAATGAAGGGGGTCAACGATTACCTCGCCTGGCGAGAATTCCTTTGCCAGACCTTTGGTCATCACAAGCTCTCGCAAGGCCGGACTCAGCCTCGAGAATTTATCAAACGACGTGGCGTGGTGCTGCGGGTTGGTCATGCTCATGCTCAAGCGTGTTCATGGTTCACAATATTCTGCCATTTCATCCACGTATGCGAGGAAATGCTGGAATTTGGCGATGACCAAAGACTATCTCGCGTGCATCGGATACACGCGTTCTGTCATCGAGGCCCAGCCCTCTCTCCGGTCACAATCTAATAAGTATACTATCGAGTCAAACCCTCGTCCATGGGAAATAAGGAATTGAAAAAAGGCTCGCTGCGATAAGACCGTTTTTCTGGTGGATTGCGACGGGGATATGCCGCCTCGTGATGGGGTTCCCACAATTTTTCACGAGATTCCTTCGTTTCACTTGCATTGAGCGACGGGTAGAGAATTTTTTGGATGTTTGAGATTTTTTGACTTGACAGGGCGTATGAGCGGGGGTATAAATCTGACTGACCCGTCAATCAGATTCGGCGAGGCCCGTGATGACCAACGCTATTGACGCTCACCAAACACCCAACCAAGATCACGACGCCCCCAAAAAGCGTCTGTTGGTCAAGGCCGCCATAAAGATATTCGCGCGACGCGGGTACCATAACACTCGCGTCTCTGACATTGTCCGGGAAGTAGGCGCAGCCCAAGGCGTCTTCTACTACTACTTCAAAAGTAAAGACGAAGCTCTGCTTACGATTTTTGAATACGCCTGGCACAACCTCCTCAAAAAAATGAACGACATCGAAGCCTCCCATAAAGACCCATGGGAAAAATTGAAGGCCTTGATCACTTACATCTTTCAAAGTTTTCAGGCCAATCCCGATCTCATGAAGGTTCTCATCATGGATGTGCCGAGGCTAGATCGCTTCTACGAGGAGGATGCCCAGGCGCTTTACAACGAGTTTTTCGTGAAGCTGAGCGAAGTCATTAAAGACGGTCAGGAAAAGGGAATCTTCGATCGGTCTCTGATGCCGCTCGCGGCCGCCTATGTTCTTCACGGGGCGGTCGATTCTCTGATCCGGCATCACGTGTTCAATCCGCAATCCGATTCCGAGTGCATTCCAACGGACGTTGCTGCTCAGCAAGCGCTGCGGATCCTCGCAAACGGTCTTATCCAGTTTACCCCCTGATGTGGGTGACGCAACCTCAAAAACGACTGAAGAGGGAGCAATGATGAATATCGAAAAGATAGCCGTTCTCGGCGCAGGGACCATGGGCCATGGCATAGCCCAAGCTGCAGCCGTTTCAGGTTTCACGGTCTCGCTGTACGATATTGCAGACGACGTGCTCGCTGCCGCTGTGGCAAAAATCAGCAATAACGTCCAGACGCATCTGGCAGCGAAAGGAAAAATCTCTGAGCAAGCCGCACGAGACGCGGTAGCGCGCGTACGCCCGACGAGTGATCTTGAACGAGCGGTTGCGGATGTGGATTTTGTCATAGAAGCCGTACCTGAAAAGCTCGACCTCAAGAAAGACATCATGGCCAGGGTCGATTCCGCGTCTCCCCCTTACGCCATCCTCGCCTCGAATACCTCGGTGCTCCCAGTTACCGCCATTGCCAGCGCGACCACACGCCCTGAGAAATGTATTGGGACGCATTTCTTCAACCCTGCGGCGGTGATGAAGTTGGTAGAAGTCGTGTTGCCCATTGGCGTCTCTGATGAAACGGTCACGACGACTATCGAATTGTGCCGAAGGATGAACAAAGTCCCTGTGAAGGTAAAAGACATCCCCGGTTTTATCGTAAATAGGCTTCTGGGCTTGCTCTACCAAGAAGCGGCGCAGATGGTGCTGGAAGGCGCGGCTGCGCCCGATGAAATAGATACCGCCATGCGCCTAGGGGCTGGGCATCCGATGGGGCCATGCGAACTCGCCGATTTTGGAGGCTTCGACGTGATCGTGATGGCTGGCGACGGCATATTTGATTACACCCACCAAGAGCGTGACAGGGTCAACATATTGTACCGCAAGATGCTCGAGGCTGGCAGGTTGGGACGCAAAAACGGAAAAGGCTTCTACGATTACTTGCCAGACGGTTCAAAGAAACCATTCAAGCTCTTCTAAACACCTTGGAAGTGACACATGGAATATCAGGATATAACTCTCACGAAAGCCGGCCGCATCGCGACCATTACGATAGACAGACCAAAGGTGCTCAATGCAATCCGTTATCGCACCATGCTGGAAATCGATCACGCCCTCGACGTCGTCGAATCTGATTCTTCGGTCAGGGTGCTTGTTATCACCGGCGCAGGCGAAAAGGCCTTTGTGTCTGGCGGCGATATCTCCATCATGGCGAGAGGCGCAGGATACATCGAGACGCTCACCGAGGTCCCCCATGGACAGGAGATTGGCTGTCGCATTGAAGGTTTTTCCAAACCCACCATTGCCAGGATCAACGGAGTCGCTTTGGGCGGAGGCGCGGAGCTTGCTTTGTGCTGCGACATCCGTATTGCCGTGGACGCGGCAATACTCGGTTTACCGGAAATTAAGCTCGGAATAATACCCGGCTACGGCGGCACTCAGCGGCTGCCTCGGCTCATCCCTGTCGGGCTTGCCAAGGAGCTCATATTGCTTGGAGAGGCGTTGTCGGCTCAGGAAGCTCTCCGCATCGGTTTGCTCAACAGGGTTGTTCCCCGGAACGAGCTGGACGCGGCGGTGCAGGAGGTCGCGGACAAACTTGCGGCCAAGAGCCCGGTCGCGCTCCACATGGCCAAGGTCGCCATCGATCAGGGGTTGCAGGCAGACTTGAGAACAGGTCTCCAGATAGAAGCCAGGTGTTTTTCTTTGTGTTTTGGGACGGAAGATCGCATCGAGGGGATGAAGGCGTTTCTGGAGAAACGGGAAGCTGCATTCAAAGGGAGATAAAAAAATTTTTCCCGAGATCTGACTGAGTGATCAGTCAAATAAGCCGCCGAGGTTGGCTCGTGAAAGACGTACTCATCATTCAAGGAGTCAGAACACCCATAGGGCGAATGGGCGGCGCCCTGGCCTCTCTCAGACCCGAAGAACTCGCCGCAATAGCCCTCAAGGGACTGATTGACAAGACGGGTATCGATCCCACTCTCATTGACGATATCATCATCGGACACGCCTGTTCCAACAACGCCGCCGTTAACATCGCGCGCTGGGCCAGTCTTAAAGCGGGGATCCCGTGCACAGTGCCTGCCCAGACCGTGGAGAGGCAATGCGGTTCGTCACTGCAGACGCTCGTTACTGCCGCTGCCAATATCAGAGCCAATTTTGGCGATGTGTATGTCGCAGGGGGATGCGAGAGTTGGAGCACCCAACCATACCTCATGAAACGGACGAACCGTCCATTTGCTTTGGACCCTCCCCAATGGCTCATTCGTGAGGTCGGACCTGATGCAGCAACCAACATGCCTATGGGACTGACCGCAGAACTCCTCGCTGAGGAATTCGACATTCCCCGCGAAGAGCAAGACAGGTATGCCCTGCGCAGTCAGCAGCTTGCATTGGCGGCAATAGAGAATGGCTATTTCGACGACGAGATAGCTCCTGTGTCGGTGACGCTTCCCCATGGTGAAATCCTCGTTGTGACGAAAGACGAACATCCACGGTCCACCTCTTTGGAGAAACTGGCGAAGCTGAGGCCAGCCTTCAAAGAAGGCGGGTCTGTCACGGCTGGCAATTCATCGGGCCTAAATGACGGCGCGGCGGCGTTGCTGGTGATGTCTCGACAAAAGCAGACTGAGCTTGGATTTGCAGCGATTGGCAGGTTCATTGACTGCTCGTTGGTTGCCGTGGAACCCAGATATATGGGGATCGCCCCAGCCTTTGCCATAAAAAAACTTCTTAACCAAACTCGTCTGACGCTCCAGGACATGGACGTGGTCGAGTGCAATGAAGCGTTCGCAAGTCAAACCCTCGCGGTCATGAAAATTCTGAGGCAAGAAGGATACCACGTTGATCCAGATCGTTGGAATCCAAACGGCGGGGCCATAGCCTTCGGTCATCCCAATGGCATGTCAGGTGGGCGGCTTGTTTTGGCGGCGTTGCGGCAGCTCGCGAGAATTCGAGGACGTTATGCGCTGGTTACTCTCTGCATCGGCGGAGGTCAGGGCATCGCCGCAATATTTGAGAGAGAATAGGTGAAGGACACATGGCGGACAGGGTGGCAATAGTGGCGGCAGCGCAGACTCAATTTCAGCCCAAACGGCCTGAAGTCAACTATGCCGAGATGGTTCTCGAGGTCGTCGAGAAAGTGTTGGGCGAGACAGGGCTTGAATTGGGTCGGACCATAGATAACGCCGTGAGTTGTTCGCATGACATTTGGGACGGTCAGACCATTTCCAACATAGGCATCACCGACGTCGTGGGAGGCCACCTCGGCGCAGAAGAAAAAGTCGCCATGGATGGCGCGACCGCAGTGTATTACGCAACCATCGGGATTCTTTCAGGCCACGTCAATTGTACGCTTTGCGTCGCGCACACGAAGATGTCGCAAACAAGGCGGAATCTCGTGAATAATATTGCATTCGATCCCCTTTATACAAGGCCGCTCGGCCTCGATTTCACTTCGGCAGCAGCTTTGCAAGCCAATCGCTATATGCATCGCTACGGCGTTTCAGAGCGCGATGTCGCTCGCGTCGTGGTGCAAAATTTGGGCAATGCGATGCACAACCCAGCGGTCTCTCGCGGCCAATCTTTGACAGTGGATGACGTCCTTTCATCGCCCGTAAAGGCGTGGCCTCTGAAAGATCTCGATATTGCGCCGGACGCGGACGGCGCGGTGGCGCTCATTTTGGCTTCGGAAAAACTCGCTCGCGACGTGACCAAAACGCCGGTCTGGGTCGCGGGAATTGGCGCCTGCTACGACGCCCATTATTTGGGAGACCGCGACCTCTCGGATTGTTTCGCCTTGAAGCAAGCTGCATCGCAGGCTTACAGAATGGCAGGCGTTCAAGATCCCGCGAAACAAATCCACGTCATCGAACTAAGCGACGAGTTTTCCTATCAGGAGCTGATGTGGCTCGAAGGTATGGGAATCTGCCCATGGGGTCAGGCGCGGCGCCTCATCAAGGACGGGGTCGCCGCCCTCGATGGGACCTTACCAGTAAATCCATCGGGAGGATTGCTTGCAGGCGCGCCGACAAACGTAGCAGGTCTCAATCGCGTCGCCGAGGCTGTCCTGCAACTGCGCGGGGAGGCGCAAGGACATCAGGTCGCTCAGGCGAAGACCGCCCTGGCGCAGGGGCACACTGGCATCTGCGGCCAGCATCAATGCGTGCTCATCCTTGAGCGTGATTAGGGGCATTCAATGAAGAGAAATGTGGCCATCATAGGCGGAGGACAGACGCGCCACGCGGGGCGTCGGCCTGATGTGAACCAAGGCGAGCTTGTGAACGAGGCTGTTCGAGCTGCCCTTACGGACGCTCAGCTCACCATAAGGGACATAGACGCCGTGCTCCTGGGTAACATGGAATTCTTTGAAGGCACTCATCTGACTGACTGCTGGCTCGTGGACGCGACTGGGGCGCTGGGAAAACCGGGTCTGAAAATCACCACCGGCGGGACCGTGGGCGCAAGTATAGTCTGCACAGGGGTCCATCACGTGGCCAGCGGGCTGTTCGATAAAGTCCTTTGCATCGGCTTTGAAAAGCAGGAGGAAGGCGATACCGGCGCTATCCTTAGCGCGGTAGCCCATCCTCTTTACGGCAGGTCAGTGGCAGGAGCCGCCGTAGGATATTTTGCGATGATGGGAACCTCATATATGGCGGCCTGGGGAGCTACGGAAATGCATTCGGCTATGGTCGCTGTCAAGGCTCGTCAGAATGCCTGCAAAAATGAATACGCGCATCTGCGCCTGAACATCACGGTCGAAGATGCGCTCAATTCGAGGATGCTCGCCTACCCCATCCGGATGCTGGATATGTGCCCAGCCTCCAATGGCGCGTGCGCCCTGGTTTTGGCGGATCAAAAAACCGCCCGGGATCGGTGCGCCAAACCGGTGTGGATTCGAGCTATGGAAACGGTTCATAACGAACAGTTCGAGTATGATTGGCGTGACGTCACCTCATCGAAGCCCATGTTTTCGAGAATTGCGGCGCGCAATATCTACAAACGACTCGGCGTCCAAGACCCCGCCCAATATTTCGACGTGTTTGAAATCTACGAACCAGCCACGTGGGCTGAGCTCGTCTGGTATGAGGATCTAGGGCTCTGCGCACGGGGAGAAGGGTTCAAGCTTTTAGAGAAAGGGGCCACAGAGATCCATGGACCAATACCCGTAAATCCGTCAGGGGGCGTCCTTTCCACCAATCCCATAGGGGCGACCGCGATGCTGCGAATCTGGGAAGCTGCCCTACAAATTCGGGGGGACGCAGGCGCGCATCAGGTTCCTAAAGACGTTCGCAGGGCTCTGACCACGGCCTACGGAGGAACGAACTGGACTGTCCTCATGGCCCTTTCAAAAGATCTGGAGGACTAGGATATGTCACGGGCGCCCATACATAAAGTTCAAGAATTGGTAGAAATCCCTTGCACCGTTGACATACCGTACAGATTCGCCGCAGGCAAATATCTGTCGAGATTTTTGCTGGAGCTACGAGATAACGGCAAATTTCTGGGCATTCGTTGTCCAGTTTGCAAGCGAGTCCAGCTCCCCCCCAGAATCGTCTGCGCCGTGTGTCACGTGAAAAATTCCGAGTGGGTCGAGTTGGGGCGCGATGGAACGCTCACGGCCTTCACGATAATGCATTTGCCGTTGACTGATCCCACCACCGGCAAACCGCACGAGCCCCCTTTTTGTTATGGATCGGTGCGATTGGACGGGTCCGATTCCGTGGTTGATTACTTCCTGAACGTCGAGCCCGATGTCAGGCGCTTACGCGTCGGCATGCGCATGAGGGTGGTTCTCAAGCCGCGGGAGGAACGCATAGGGGATTTGAGCGATATTCTCTATTTTGATCCCGTGGAATGACAGGGACAGGAGTTTCCCTATGGATGATAGTAATTGGCCCATTTTTGAAGTTGAACAACACATCGTAGCGCATGGGCGTTACTACGCTGGCAAGATCGGAAGCCGTTTCTTCACAGCTTTGAGGGACGAGCAAAGGATTCTGGGAATAAGGTGTCCCAACTGCGGTCTGGTTTTATGGCCTCCAAGGGCCACGTGTCGTGATTGTTTCTCGCAGTTGGACCTCGAAGACATGCAGGAAATAGGGCCTCAGGGGATTTTAGAATCCTTTACCATCGTGACGTATAGAGAATCGATTCATCCGCGAACTGCGCCCTTTGTCGTGGGGATTATACGATTGGATGGCGCAAGCTGCGGAATGACGCACTTTATTGGCGACGTAGCCCACGACGAAGTCAAGATAGGGATGCGGGTGACCGCCGTGTTTGCTGAACAACGGCGTGGACACATCATGGACATCAGTCATTTCAGGCCCTTGGAGTTGTCAACGTATTGAGCGCAAGAGGAGCGAAGGCATTGGAAGATTGGAGAGACCACACTGAAGTATTGACCCTCAAAGGTCAAATCAGCCTCCCTTATCGTTGGTGGGTGGGAGAAACGGGGAGCAGATTCCTTACGGAGCTGAAAGAGAGGAGAACCATATGGGGCAATAGATGCGCGCAATGCGGCGTAGTCTATGTCCCGCCTAGGAAGAACTGCGGTCGCTGTTTCAAACCGATCACCGAGATGATCGAATTGAGCGATGAGGGAGTAGTGACAAGCTTCACCATTGTAAGATTCCCGTTCGAGTTGCACCCCACATCCACGCCGTTCGCGTATGCGCT
The DNA here is from genome assembly GCA_049969795.1 of Desulfomonilaceae bacterium. Taxonomy (GTDB): domain Bacteria; phylum Desulfobacterota; class Desulfomonilia; order Desulfomonilales; family Desulfomonilaceae; genus JAUPKT01. The sequence continues at coordinate 36,362 of JBMFOE010000012.1, read as the reverse complement.
CATCAAGCTCGATGGCGCTGATGTGAGTTTCCTTCACATCATCAAGGACAATCTGACATCACTGAGAAATCTTGCCCGCGTGAAGGCTGTTTTTGCCAAAAAAAGGGCAGGGCGGATTCTGGACATCGAATGCTTTCGACTGATCTGAGGTCTAGGCTGACGCAATGGAACACATAGCTATCGTTGGGCTCGCCCAAACCAAGTTCGAGAGAAGAAAACGAGACCAGACGCACTATGATCTCGTTTACGAGGTAACCAAGGCCGCGCTCGATGATTCGGGCCTGACCTTATCTGATGTCGATAACGTCGTCACGGTTTCCAACGATTTCCTTGATGGTCGAACCATCTCGTCCATGGCGGTGGGGGAAGCTGCAGGAGGGAGCGATAAGAATATATCGACAGTGGAGGGCGACGGCTCTTTTGGAGCCTTCTATGGAGCCATGAGGGTATTGAGCGGTTTCCGGGCCGCTCTGGTCGTGGTTCATTCAAAGGGAAGCGAAGGCGACATGCGTTACGTGACGAACGCGATGTTTGACCCGATTTTCCACCGTCCGCTCGGGATAGAATCAATCGCGGCGGCTGCCCTTCAGGCAAACGCCTATATGTACAAATATGGGTTGTCAGAGGAAGATTTCGCTTTGATCTCGGTAAAGAATCACGCCAATGCCCTCAACAACCCACACGCTCATCTGCCCATGACCATAACCGTTGACGACGTCATGCGGTCCAAAAAATTGGCGGATCCCATAAAGCTTCTCGACTGCAGCCCCATCAGTGACGGAGCCGCTGCACTCATCATCGCGGACAAAACGACGGCCCTAAAGTCTGCCAAGAAACCTGTCTGGATCAAGGGCATTGGTCATTGTTGTGAAGAGTATTTCCTGGGGGATAGAGATCTCGTCAGCGCCAAGGCATTGCATGCGGCAGCGATCAAAGCCTACGAAATGGCTCAAATCTCAAATCCTCGCCGCGAGATCGATGTGGTCGAGCTTTACGACGCCTTCAGCTACATGGAGCCCTTGTGGCTCGAAGGGCTGGGAATGTGCCCAATGGGAGGAGGCGTGGATCTCACGCGGCGTGAAGTGACCGCCATGGGCGGCGACCTTCCCGTCAATCCCTCCGGAGGCGTCCTCTCTGCGCATGCCCTTCTCGTCGCCGGACTGGTTCGGATAATCGAGAGCGCATTGCAGTTGCGGGGAGAGGGAGGCGACAGGCAGGTGGATGGCGCTCATCGGGCCGTGGCTCACGGCGTCAATGGACCATGCGGACAAAGTCACTGCGTGTGGGTCCTCGAGAAAGACTAATAAAGGGGGAACAGCGTGGCGAAACGGGTAGCAGTCGTTGGAATCGGGCAGACGCATCATCGCAGCCATCGACCGGACGTAAATGGACGGGAATTGATCTACGAAGCGGTCGCCCGCGCTCTGGAAGATTGCGAGCTCGCGATCACAGACATTGACGCCATAGTCATTGGCAACATGGATCATTTCGAATCCATCAACTCTGTTGATACTTGGAGTGTGGAAGGATCCGGGGCTTTCATGAAGCCCATAATGAAAATAAATACAGGCGGAACCACAGGTACGTCCGTGGCTATTGCAGCCTACTATCACGTGGCGTCAGGGCTCTTTGACCGTGTGCTCGCCATAGGATGGGAGAAGAATTCGGAAAGCGATACTACCGGCGCTATTATCACGTGCAGCGATCCCGTTTGGGATAGGTTTTCATATTCGGGCGCGATTCCCAGCCTGGCAACAGAGGCAACCGGCTATCTCAAGAGGTCGGGAGCGACCCAAGAAGACGCCGCACGAGTGGCGGTGCGGGATCGTACTCATGCGCTGAACAATCCTTATGCGCACCTGCGCAAGCCGATCACTGTCCGAGATGTCATGGAGTCGCCCATGCTGGCGTACCCCATCAAACTTCTGGATGTGTGTCCAAGGTCTGACGGGGCATGCGCCGTGGTGTTCGCCGCGGAAGAAGCGGCTCGGAAAATAACCCCAAAGCCGGCATGGATCAAGGCGGTCTCTGTTCGTCACAGCCTGTCATGGTTTGGCGACGTTGATTTCGATGGAGGGCTCCTTTCCCTGCAACGAGCCTCGAGGGAAGCCTACATGAAAGCCGGCATCAAGTCCCCCGCCGATGAAATAGACGTGGCTGAACTCTACCTTCCCTACAGCTACGCCGGCCTCAAGTGGATAGAAGACCTCGGATTTTGCCCGGTGGGCAAGGCGCCGGAATTTATTTGGAGCGGGGCCACTGAAATGGGGGGAAAGATCCCCATGAACCCCTCTGGCGGCGTGATCAGCACCAACTGCATTGGGGCCACGGGCTTACTGAGAGTGGCTGAAGCCGCTCTTCAAGTGATGGGCAAGGCTGGAGATCGCCAAGTCCCGGATGCGGTCAACGCCATGGCTACGGGATTCGGCGGCTGCTTCTGGTCGGACGTCATTATTCTGAGCAGTCGAAAACCCTCATGACGCACAAGGATTTACGCCAATGAACATAATCGAGAGACCCACTGAACTTCTGACGGGAACTTTTGAACAAGCCATGCCGTACGAATGGTCCGTCGGCATATATGGGAGCAGATTCTTTCAAGAAATCAAACGCAACAAGAGGTTTGTCGGGATTCGATGTCCTAAATGCGGCAGGATTTACACGCCTCCTCGACGTCTTTGCGGCCCTTGTTTTGAAGAACTCACTGAACTGGTTACCCTCTCGGATACGGGAACCCTCGTCGCGTTTACCATTGTCAACTATCCCTTCCTCGATCCAAACACCGGCGCGCAACGGCCCATCCCCTACACGTACGGATATATTCGGTTGGACGGCGCGGACTCGATCTTTTCGCATATTATCAACGAATTGGACCCGTCAAAGATCAGGCTCGGAATGAAGGTCAAGGCAGTCTTCAAGGATGAAAAGGACATGGAGGGGAATGTTCAGGATATCAAATACTTCGAGCCTGTGGATTGATTGAGGATCAACGGCTGTTATGGGACAGAACTTTTACAAGCGAAACAACCGAGACACGCTATTCGTGTTGAAGGAATACCTGGATGTCCAAAAGCTCTTGCGCTTCCCTCGGTACGAGGGTTTTGCCATGGAAGACTTCGAGATGATTATAGAGCAGGCGGACAAGATCGCGGGGACGGTCCTTGCTCCTACCTTTCAAGACTCGGACAGGGCTGGCTGCGTTTTCGATGGGCAGAATGTCCACGCGCCTGCGTGCTTCCATCAATGCTGGCGCGTGTTCAAAGAGGGCGGTTGGTTCGCATTGACTCAAAGCCCGCAATACGGCGGGCAAGGACTTCCGTTTGTCATTGCTGAAGCCGCCACGGAGTGCTTCATGAGCGCCAATTTTGCCTTTGCCTGCTATTCGGGCATGGGACCGGGAAACGGCGCGCTCATCGAGCGATTCGGCTCCGAGGAACTCAAGAAGATGTTTCTTCCCAAGCTATACGACGGGACCTGGTGCGCATGTATGTGCCTGACAGAGCCTGATGTCGGTTCTGACGCCCACATGGTGAGCACCCGGGCTGTCCCTGAAGGCGGCTTGTATAAAATTCGCGGCAAGAAATTGTTTATAACTTCCGGGGAACACGATTTAACCGAAAATATCATCCATTTCGTGATCGCCCGACGCCAAGGCGATCCGCCCGGCGCGAAAGGCGTCAGTCTATTTGCCGTCCCCAAGATTTGGGTGAACCCCGATGGCTCCTTAGGCCAACCCAACGACGTGGTATGCCTGGGAATCGAGCATAAGATGGGCCTGAATGGTTCGGCCACCTGCGCCATGAATTACGGAGACAACGATAACTGTCGGGGCTACTTGATAGGAGAGCCCGGGGGCGGGCTTGCATACATGTTTGACATGGTCATTACGGCGCGGCTGGCGGTGGGACTCGAGGCTGTGGCCTTCGGGGCAAATATTTACGCCAACGCCCTCGAATACGCCAAGCAGAGGCTCCAGGGGACGCGGTTTGGCGTGAAGGGCGGACCAAGAGTTCGTATCATCGAACACCCAGACGTCAGAAGGATGCTCATGAACCTCAAAGCCCTCACAGAGGGAATGAGGGCGCTCGTGTACAAAGCTTACTTCTACCAAGACGTTGCCAACGCCTCCCCAGACGACGAGGCTAGGATCGAGGCTCAAAAAAAACTCAAAGTACTCACCCCCATGATCAAAGCCTATTGCTCGGACAGAGTATTTGAGATGGGACGTGAAGGCATCCAGATATTGGGAGGATACGGATTCACGAAGGAGTACCCAATCGAACAGTACACGAGGGATAGCAAGATACTCTCTATTTGGGATGGTACCAATTACATCCAGTCAGTGGATCTCGTGGGGCGAAATTTCCTTTTTGGATCCGGCGATGGATTTCGAGACTGGATGAACGAAATAAAGGATTTTTGCCTGCTCGGTCAACAGAGGGAGGACTTCAGCGGAGCCATCTCACTTCTACACGAAGCGCTCGAAATGGTCCGTCAGATGAGCCTGAGATATGTGCGCTACTTAGAAGAGCAGCGATGGGATTTGATTCCGTTGACGTCAGTGAGATTCCTCGATTGTTGCGCCGAGTTGACGATCTCTCATTTACTCATCGAGCAGGCGTTCCTGGCTCAAGACAGACTGAGAGACTGTGGAACCCACCATCGTGATGCGCTGTTTTATCGAGGCAAAATCGAAACAGCCCACTACTATGTGCGGAATTTCCTCCCACAAGTCTTTGGACGAGTGCGGATGATGATGCTGGAGGACCTTAGCGCAGTGACCATTGCTGAGGACAGTTTTTAACCCCCTATTCCGGCGACAATGATCAGGGAGGTACCCGAAGATGGCGGAAGAGAGAATCTGGTGGAAATCGTATGGCGTGGATCTGAAGGACTTGGATCCAAAACTTTTTGAGGTAACTTTGACAGATCTCATGGATGTCGCGTTAAAAAAACATCCAGAGAAACCCGCCCTTATTTTTATGGGACATCCAATCACGTTCGGTCAATTTGACGAGCTTGGCAACAAATTTGCCAACATGTTGCTCGCGCACGGATTCAAAAAGGGCGACGTCGTCGGCATAAATCTCCCGAATATTCCTGAATATCTCATCGCATGGTTGGGAACTTTGAGAGCCGGCTGCGTATGCTCGGGCCTGTCGCCGTTGCTTTCCTCAGGTGAAATGGAACACCAGCTAAGGGATTCCAAGGCAAAAGGGCTGGTCACTCTGGATGTCTCGTTCGAGGCCAGAGTAACTGCAATGGCGCCGAGACTCCCTGACCTGGCGCTCATTGTCGCCGCAAACGTCGGGGGATTTCTCCCCAAGATCAAACAAGTATTGGGCAAGTTTCTGAAGAAACTTCCCAGCGGCAAGGTCACCAAAATCCCTGGTAAAACGGTCTATGAATTTAAGAATGTCATTCAAGGGAACACATTCTCCCCGGTTCCCCCTTCGGTCAAAATCACGCCGGACGACGTGGCATACCTCATGTACACAGGCGGCACCACTGGCGTTCCCAAGGGGGCCATGCTCACGCATCGAAATAATGCCGCCGAGTGGCTTGTCTCGGTGCACACCACAGGGTGGGATAAAAATTCCGGAACAGTCCTTTCCGGGTTCCCTATGTTCCACATCGCTGGCCTGGCGTTCAGCGCAATATCCTTGTACGTCGGGTGGACGCAAATCCTCGTTCCCGATCCTCGTAATACCGATTTCATTTGCAGCGCTCTGGAAAAATACAAACCATTTCTGATCTGTAATGTCCCCTCCCTTTACTATGCGTTAATGTCCAATCCCAAATTCAAGAAGATCGATCACTCGAACATCACCCAATGCGTGTCGGCCGCTTCCCCATTTCCCGAGGAGTTTCAGCGTCAGCTCGAATCGATAGTGGGACCCGGCAAACTCATAGAACTTTACGGGATGACAGAATTATGTGGGATCGCCGTCATAAACCCCGTCCGCGGAATCAAGAAACTCGGGAGCGTCGGAATACCCCTAACAAACACTGATATCAAACTCATGGACCCGTCTTCCAGGACCCCGGTAAAGGGAGGGGAAGCCGGCGAACTGTGGATAAAATCTCCCATGGTGATGAAGGGATATTTTAACAATCCTGAGGAAACTCGTAAGGCTCTTGATGAAGACGGGTATATGCATACAGGGGATGTCATGGTGCAAGACGCCGACGGCTATCTCTCGGTCGTGGATAGGACCAAGGACATGATGATCGTCAGCGGCTTCAAGGTGTTTTCCACCAAGGTGGAATCCATTCTCGCCAGGCATGAAGCAGTTGAGGCCATCGCAACAGTCGGCGTACCAAACCCTGAGAAACCCGGCTCGGAACTCGTCAAGGCCTTTGTCGTGGTCGCCCCACATTATCGTTCGTCCGGAAACAAGGAGGCCATCGTGGAAGACCTGGCAAAATTTGCAAAAGCGCATTTAGCGCCTTTTGAAGCGCCGAAGCTGTGGGAGATCGTGGATCAGCTCCCTCTCACCTCGGTGGGCAAGATTGACAAGAAAGTTTTGAGACAGCAAGCCCGAAAATAAGCATTTGCAACGGTTGATACCGAGCATCGTGCGTCTGCTGAAGCCCATGTGTTTTCACGTTGAGTGATTGCCGCCAAACGATACATCCGAGGAGGAGTATTGCCGTGTCCAAGGAAGTGATCATAACCGCTGCGCTGGCAGGAGCTGGCACGCTGAAAAGTCAGAATCCCCACGTGCCTTACACGCCAAAGGAGTTTGCCGAGGAAGCTTCCAAGGCCTTCAAAGCCGGCGCTTCAATGGTTCACGTGCATGCACGCACGGACGATGGCGTACCGACTCATGACATCGACAGAATCCGAGATACCTACAACGCGATCAAGGACAAGACCCCGGAACTGATCGTGAATCTGAGTTCAGCCGTGGGTCCGTTCAAGACGCCCGAGCAGAGAATCAAACCGATCATTGAAATCAAGCCCGATATGGCGTCCCTGAACACGAACTCCATGAACTTTGCCGCTATTAACCGAAAAACTGGCGAGATACTGGTGGATTATCTCTTCGACAACTCTTTTGAAATGCTCCAGAATTTCGGAAAGGCCATGGAAGAACATGGCGTCAAACCTGAGATCGAAGTCTATGACATGGGCGGGCTCGACAACGTGCTGCTCATCGCGAAGCAGGGTTTCTTTTCGGACCCAATGAATTTCAACTTTGTCTGGGGAGTAGCAGGAGGACAGGCTTTTCGGCCTATTTCGTTCGTAGCCTTGGTGCAAGCTTTGCCTCCCATGGCCAATTTCACCTCGTGCGGCGTAGGACAAGAGGAGTTTCCCGCGATTATGCAAAGCTGCATCATGGGAGGCCATATGCGGGTGGGCCTTGAAGACAACATAAGGACGCCGAGCGGGGAGCTGGCCAACGGCAACTGGGAATTAGTCGAATGGGCAGTGAAAATCGCTGAGTGTCTGGGACGAAAGGTAGCCACACCCGACGAAGCGAAAAAAATAATGGGAATAAGGACGCGCTAAGCATACCGGAAATACCGTCCAATGAGCGATCGCGTGAAAAATCACTCATGTCTCTCAATCAAAAATGTACCCGTTCCGTTTGGCGGTGGAGGCAACATGACCGAGGCAAAAAACTTTCTTACCCTATTTGGCGGCGCACGAGGATGGGATCGCAACCCACAGACCTACAAGGTCACTGACGATGCGGTTCACATAGCTGATTCCAACGATCAGTGGGAATGGTGGTACTTCGATTTCAGTTTCGACAATGGGTATAAGGCGGTCGCCACGTTTCATTACCATAACATGATGATTGTACCGCACATCCCCACTACGCAACTTTTCGTGTACCCGCCCCAAGGCAAGCCCATGGCTGAAATGTGGGCTGTAAGGCCCGGCCAACAAAATTACGCAGCCCGTGACAGGTGCGAGGTGAGGATGGGAGACTTCTCGGCGATCGATCAAGGAGACTCATACCGGGTCCAGATGAAAATGAAACGTCTAGGGCTCGATGTCGCTATTCGCAACGTTGTACCCCCATGGAAACCCGGGACCTGCATCCTCTGGTCAGATCCAATGACTGGTCAGGAAACAGGCTGGATTGTGGCTATCCCTCGTGGGATTGCAGAAGGAGTTCTCACCATAGGTGAACAAGTCCTCAAAGTACAGGGCGCTGCGTACCACGACCACAATTATGGGACAGGGCCGATGGAAAAACCCTTCAAGGCGTGGTATTGGGGCAGACTTTTCGACGAACAATTTACCATCATCTATGGGTGGGTCATGCCACGCGACCCAGGCCTTCCCATCGTATCTCCCTTTATGCTTGCGCGGGGCTCCGAAATCGTCCTCAGCACGGATCTGATACATCTTATCGCCACGGAAACCCGGCAAGATGAAGAGTTTGGGTTCTCGCTGCCCATGGGGTTGCAAATCCTTGCTGAGGTGGAAAACGTGAAAGTCGATTGTCGCCTCAAGACCGAACGAGTGGTGGAAACCCTAGAACTGCCTCGTGGGGAAAAGTTTTTCCACTATTATCGTTTCTTGGCCACATACCACGCCGACATATCTATCGATGGAATTCGGCGACAAGCGTTTGGCGAGACGTTTCATGAGGCCATGTACCTCGACTAGCACAGTAACCGTCGCCAATAGCCCAAAGATGCTCAACCTCAGACATGACCTGGAAAAGGACGATTGCCTCTTCTCGATGAGGCGGCAGAACAGTAAGGGAGGATTATCCCGTGGCAAACAATGACTACGACGCGTTGGTAATCGGGGCTGGAGTGGGAGGCCTGACGGTGGCCTCCCTTTTAGCTCACGAAGGCTGGAAAACGTTGCTCATAGAGCAGGCTGACCGTGTTGGCGGCCGCGCCATGACATTGTCAGGAGATGAAATTATAGAGCGCGGAGAGAACTGGTATCGCTCGGCGCTCGGGAGTCAATACACTTGGCTGGCCGCATGTACCCCGGGGTTTGATGAAATCGTGAGAAAAAGGCTCACCTGCGGTTATCAACTGGACATCGGATATCACGGGGTCTCGCTTAATGGCAGGGGTTATTTTTATGACCTCGAGCAAATCATAGGACCTGGAGACCAGGAGGCAGTGGAATTTGTGGGCAACGTGAACGCCACCTATGTTGACGACGAATGGTACCTGGACTTTCATGCCGGCAAAATGGATCCGAGGATCAAGGCGATGGTGAAAGAGACCGGCCTTCCGTTCCTTGATTTCTTTCTTGCCCCTCTCTCGATGCACGATGCGGATTACGAACGGTGGGAAAGAGTCTCAGTGGGACAATGGCTGCGAGACACGGGCATTGCGCAGCATCGAGTCTTGTCAAAAATGATTCATGCGGTTGCCACGCTGATCACCACGATCAACGACCCCGACGAAATATCAATAGGTGATATATGGCGATACATGGGGCAGGTCCTCAATCCTCGCTTCTCCAAGGGGATTGCCCAGTGGCCGTCAGGTTTTGTCAAGGGTGGCATCGGACGATGGATGGAGTCCGTCGCTCGTCGCTTCCTCCAAAAAGGCGGGACTTTGCTCCTCGACGCTCGTATGACGCATATTCACGTGACCTCCAACAAGGTGCAGGGGATTAGAATCAAAAAGCAAGGGGAGGAGCAGGACCTTAACGCCCCAATTGTTGTCAGCGCCATCCCTATCCAAGACACATTTCGCTATATCGACCCCACCCCTTTCCCCCAGGAGTGGGTGAATCGCGCAAGATCTCTTCGTGGTTACGGCGCCATCGCGCCCTATTTTGGCCTACGGGACCTCGTGCTCCCAGATGAGCAATGGGACAAAGGCACGAAAGATACCGGCGTCATACCAAGGGACAACGGCTTGTCCCATGATGTGTTCATGTGCTGGAACATCCAATCGCATCAGGATCCCTATTGCGCGCCTCCTGGGAGGCATCTTTTGACCGCATATGCGCCGGTCACCGAGGATGAAGCCCGAAATCATTCGCTCATGCGGTGGGCATGCGATCGGATCGTGGACTATCTCGAGACTCGGTATCCAGGCTTTAAGGAAAGCGTAGAATGGGCCTTGTTCCCGGTAAGTTGGCGTCTCGAGGGGGTAGCCAAGGATATACAGCAGGCTGGAACACGCAAACCCCCAGTCAAGGCGCCTGGCGTGGACGGTTTATTCTTTGCCGGAGACACGGTGCGCGGCTATGGCGTTGCGATGGATTGCGCGTGCGCCTCCGGCCTGATCTGCGCAGCATCCATCACGGGGAAAGATTACGGCGTACATTAACGAGGGTGAGCTATGAAAGACGTGGTAATCGTCAGCGCGGTTCGGACTCCTTTTGGGAAATTTGACGGCGTCATGAAAAACACTTCCAGTATCGAGCTCGGCGTTGCGGCGCTCAAAGAGGTAATTCAAAGAATAAACCTGTCTCCCGCAGAAGTGGACGAGATATACTATGGAACGTGCATTCCTGCGGAGTACGCCATTTACACCAATGTTCCGGCTCGCCAAATCTCCCTCCTCGCGGGTTTTCCCGCCGACACTATTTCGTTGACCATAGATCGCGCGTGCTGTTCCTCGATGACTGCGCTGAGATTGTGTGTACAAAGCATCAACGCAGGTCAGGCGGAAATAGCCATCGCAAGCGGAGCAGAGAGCATGGGAAACACTGCGCTCCTCGCTGCGGCGTCTCAAGTTCGTTGGGGCAATCGGCTGGGGCCTGTACAATTGGAGGATGTACTGTTCGAACTGGGTTATTCGAGTACAGGCTTTGCCCCGGTCGCGCGAGACGCCGGCGAAGTCGCCTTAGAATTCGGGATTTCACGATCCCTGCAAGACGAATGGGCTCTCATGAGCCAAAGTCGCTGGCAAGAAGCCTACCGGGCCGGACGCTTCAAGGTGGGAGAGGAAATAATGCCGCTCGAACTTCCCCAAAAGAAGGGGAATTCAATCGTGCTGGACAAAGATGAATCGCCTCGGCCTGATACTTCCCTGGAAAAACTTGCGAAACTAAAGCCGATATACGGCAGCCCTACGGTAACTGCCGGCAATGCGCCCGGAATGAATTCTGGGGCCGCCGCGATTGTCGTCACGACACGTGAGAAAGCCTTGGAAAAAGGCCTGATGCCATTGGCTTCCGTGAAATCGGTGGCCTGCGCCGCGGGGGAGCCTCGTTATATGGCCTGTGTTCCCGCACAGGCAATCCAAAAAATACTCCGCAACACGGGGCTGTCCATCGACGAAATGGAGCTCGTGGAGATCAACGAGGCGTTTGCCGCAGTTACTTTGGTGTCTTTGAAAATGCTCGCCGGCGACGATAAAGATCGGCAGCGTCGTTTGGCCGAGAAGACAAACGTGAACGGCGGTGCGATAGCCATTGGGCATCCCGTCGGCGCGAGCGGCGCCCGCATTACCATGACGCTGATGTACGAATTAAGGCGTCGAGGAGGTGGATTGGGAGTCGCTGCAATATGCGGTGGACTTTCCCAGGGCGAAGCAGTCATCCTCGAGGTCTGAAATTCCGCCACCTGACGGCGCACAGTTATCGGCTTGACGTCTTCGGCTGACTGTGCGAGCACTGAGGCAAAGCATACATCCTCGAACGAGAAGGGAATTTGTCTATGCCGGGCAAGTTTTTCAGCGAGCGCAATCTGTCGTTCCTCTTGTATGAGGTCTTTCATGCGGACTCTCTGACTGAGTACCCCTACTTTCAAGACCATAGCCGAGAAAATTTTGACCTCGTCATCGATACCGCGTCAAAGATGGCGCACACGCTTCTGAGGCCCTATTTCGAGGAGATGGATCGCAATCCGCCCACGCTGGAAAATGGAAGGATTAAAGTCCATCCGTCTGTGCGGCCTTTTCTCGAGGCGTGCGGAGAAGGCGGATGGATTTCCGCGGGCTCGTCCTTCGAGATTGGCGGACAACAGTTGCCGCAGATGATCACTTCTTCGTGTTCGTTCATATGGGCAGCCGCCAATTACTCGGCATCGGTGTATCCTATGTTGACGTCCGGTGCTGCTGGTCTCATCGAGTCATTTGGCTCCGATGAGCTGAAACAGACCTACATTCCCAAGATGTATTCCGGGCAATGGCAAGGAACCATGGCGCTCACAGAACCCCAAGCTGGCAGCTCTCTTACCGACATTAACACCAGCGCTGAACCGCTCACGTCCAACTGTTATCGCATAAGAGGGCAAAAAATATTCATATCGGCAAGCGACCACGATGCAGTGGAAAACATCGTCCACCTCATGTTGGCCAAGATTAAAGGGGGGCCGCCAGGCGTCAAAGGCATCAGCCTCTTCGTGGTTCCCAGGGAACGAGTGACCGACGACGGACGTCTCGAACCCAACGATGTACATGTGGCCGGCATCTTTCACAAGATGGGGTACCGCGGCTGCCCCATCGCCCAGCTCAACCTGGGGGAAAACGACGACTGTCGCGGCTGGCTGGTGGGAGAGCCTCACAAAGGGCTTTCGTACATGTTTCAAATGATGAACCATGCCCGCATAGAAGTGGGGATCGGCGCTGCGGCAATAGCATCGGCCGCTTATCACGCATCGTTGGACTACGCGCTGACTCGCCCGCAAGGCAGGAAAATGGCCGATAAAAACCCCGCCTCGCCGCCTGTCATGATCATCGAGCATCCGGATGTAAAACGCATGCTCCTGTTCCAACGCAGCGTTGTCGAAGGTTCCCTGAGCCTTCTCATGCAATGCGCTCAATACTATGACATGCGGAGATGTCCTGACGCTGCGACGCGAGAAAGGGCGTCTCTCCTTTTAGAGCTCCTCACGCCCGTGGCAAAGTCATTTCCGTCGGAGATGGGCATCCTTTCCGTGAGCGCGGCCCTTCAATGCCTTGGCGGATATGGGTACTGCGACGAATTCCCCATCGAACAACATTATCGCGACATGCGAATCCACGCGATTCATGAGGGAACGACTGGGATACACGGCCTTGACCTCCTTGGACGCAAGATCGTCATGGCCGATGGCAAGGCGTTGAGATCCTTTTTGGAAGAGGTCAAGGCCGACGTGGAGATGTCCTCTCAATATTCTGTGTGCCTGGAATACGGCAAGCGACTTGACGAGGCCCTCCAGACCTTGCAGCGGGTAACCGGCCATTTGGTAGGTTTCGCCTTGCAGGGAGACATCGAGCGATTCTTGGCGGACGCGACCCTCTACCTGGAATTCTTCGGGCTCATTGCCGTTGCATGGCAGTGGCTCAAACAGGGCATAGCCGCGGAGAAGGCCCTTGGTTCAAGTGATTCCGCACGGGACAGAGAGTTTTACACTGGAAAGCTTCAAACCATGAAATATTACTTCCATTATGAGGTGCCCAAGATTCTCGGTCTCGAGAAAAGACTCATGGAAAGCGACGGTCTCACCACTGACGCCCTAGCCGGCGTGGTATAGCGCTTGCCACCCAGAAGCCGCTCAATCCCACCTCACATATCGCCTGTCCAAGGAGCGATATTGAACTGCTTCTGCCACGTGGCTGGGCTGAAGCTGCTCCACTCCTTCCAAGTCAGCGATAGTTCTGGCGATCTTCAGCACCCTGTGATAGGCCCGGGCCGAGAGCCCGAGCTTGGCCACCGCCTTTTCCAGAAACCCAAGCGATTCAGGCCCCAAGGCACAGTATTTTTTGATGAGACTGGAGCCCATCTGAGAATTGGAATAGATGCCCGTACCCTCGAATCGCCTGAGTTGAATCTGGCGGGCTTTGTTGACTCTCTCTCGTATTTCTGACGACGTCGGACCTTCTGGTATAGCAGTGAGGTCGCGCCATTGAACTGCCGGCACCTCGATGTGGATGTCAATACGGTCTAGCAGGGGACCGGATATCCTGCTCCAATACCTCTCGACCGACTGCCGCGAGCATGTACACTCGTGGGTAGGATCCCCGCGATACCCGCATGGACACGGGTTCATGGCCGCCACGAGCATGAACCGGGCGGGAAAGGTGATGGCGATTTGGGCCCGAGATATGGTCACTTCTCCGTCTTCAAGAGGCTGCCGCAACACCTCGAGAACGTTCTTGTGGAACTCGGGAAGCTCATCGAGAAAAAGGACGCCGTTGTGGGCAAGAGATACCTCTCCCGGTCGGGGAATGACACCGCCGCCGATGAGGCCTGCGTCTGAGACCGTGTGATGCGGCGATCGAAACGGCCTGACCCGCATCACCGAACCATGCCGCCCCATGAGACCCGCCGCGGAATAGATCCTCGTCGTCTCCAGCGCCTCCTCGAAAACCGGCTCCGGAAGGATTGACGGAATCCTCTGGGATATCATGGTCTTGCCGGAACCAGGCGGTCCGATCATAAGGATATTGTGGCCGCCGGCTGCTGCTACTTCCACAGCTCGTTTTGCGTATTCTTGGCCCTTGATCTCACGGAAATCGACGTTGTACCGCCCGTAACGACCCTTTTCACTTGTTTGGATAGGTTGAGCCGGTTCGATGTCCACGCGTTTCATGAGAAAGCCCGCGGTCGTCAGCAGGTTCGAAACCCCCAGCACCTTGACGCCTTCCACTATCGCCGCCTCGTGAGCATTCGCTTCGGGGACGATCACTCCCATGAATCCGTCGTCCCGCGCGCGCAGGGCGACAGACAAAGCCCCCCTGACTGGTTTGACTCGACCGTCCAGCGACAGCTCCCCGACGAGCAGGTAATCTTTCAATATGTCCGGAGGCAGCATTTCAAGCGCTGACAATATTCCTATGGCAATGGGGAGGTCAAAACCAGAGCCCTCTTTTTTGAGTCCTGCAGGCGCGAGGTTGATGGTGATTCGCCGAGGCGGAAAAGGGTAGCCAGTGTTGACGATGGCGCTCTTCACCCTGGCTATGCTCTCTCTCACTGCATTGTCAGGCAGGCCAACCACGGCAATGGACGGCAAACCTGCGTACACATCTACCTCGACCTCGATGGGGTAGGCGTCAATTCCTATGAGCGCTGCGGTGTGGACTCGAGCAAGCACTAATCTATCCTTACAAGCGGGTATTCAGTTACGAGGCCTCCATAGTAGAGTATGAGTCCTATGGAGACAAGTTTTACTTTCTCGCCCACGCGCGGCCGCGCGAACGCCAAGCCCATTGGGCGTCTGGCCGCGGCGGTTGCCGTTCAGCAGGCGCCCCCATTCATTGCGCGGGTCGCAGCTTTTTCCAATACCTTTACCCCGTTGATCAGGGCTTTGAAGCGGTCGTCTTTGGTTTGGCCATGAAAATAGCGATAGTAAATCTGCTGAGCTATGACCGCGAGACGGAAATATCCGAAACAGAGATAAAAATCGAAGTTGCCTACCAATCGGCCGGAAAGCGCCGCATAGCGCGCTATGAGCTCGCCCCGCGTAAGCGCCCCCGGCAGATGAGTGGGCATGAGCCGAACCAGTTCCATCTCGGGCGGGTCCCCAGCTTCTACCCAGTAGGCGAGAGAGTTTCCGAGGTCCATAAGGGGCTCCCCTATGGTAGCCATCTCCCAATCAAGCACGCCGATGATCTTGAGCGGGTCTTTTTCGTCCAGAACGATATTGTCCAACTTGAAATCATTGTGGATGAGCGCCGGCGACTCGCTCTGCGGGGGTATGCGCTCTTTTAACCACCCCATTATTTCATGAAACGCTGGCGCATCCGGCGTACGAGCAGCCTCGTATCGCTCTATCCAGCTTTCGACTTGGCGAGTCACGTACCCTTCCGGTTTGCCGAATTCGCCTAATCTAGCTTTACGATAATCTACGGCGTGCAGCGCGACATGAACCTCGAGCACGTTCTCGCAGAGTTTTCGCATCTGCGCTGGGCTGAAAGAAAGCCCCTCCGGCAAGTTCTTGCGCAGGATAATCCCGCGCATACGCTCCATCACGTAGAAGGGAGCGCCGATAATGGATTCATCTTCGCAATAAACGAGAGGTTTCGGGCAAAAAGGAAACACCGGACGCAGCGCGCTGAGAATCCGGTATTCTCGAAGCATATCATGGGCTGAGCGAGCTTTGCGACCATAAGGCGGCCGCCGAAGCACAAATTCCTGGTTTCCTGCGGCGACGAGGTACGTCAAGTTAGAAAAGCCGCTGGGAAACTGCTTTATGGAAACAGGGCCTTTTATATGTCCCAGCGCATTCGTGAGAAAACTTGCGATCTTTTCGGCGTCCAGCGATTCCCCGCTTCGCGGGGCTGTCGCTTCATCGAGTATCGGCATGTGAGTCCCTCTCCAACTTTTGCTGCAACGTCCTTCGAGATATTCGCGATTGGCCTTATGCCTTACGCATAACGCTGCAATATCCTCTTCGCGGCTGATACCTTGTGGACTTCATCCACTCCGTCATATATCCGGGCGGCCCGTTCAAACCTGTAAAGGAAAGAAAGTATCGTATCGTCGCTCATCCCCAGTCCGCCATGAACTTGAAGCGCGAGATCAACGACTTTTTGCAGCACCTTTGCCACGTAAAACTTTATCAGCGAAATTTCGTCTCGCGCCGCCTTGGTCCCTTTCGCCTTCATTTTCCACGCCGCATGCAGCACCATGAGCCGCGCCGCCTGGATCTCTGCGCTGCACTCGGCCACCCATGTCTGAATAATCTGCCGAGAAGCGAGATTTTTTCCCGACGCGATGCTGCGACTGTTTGCTCGTCGGCACATCAGCTCCAATGCGCGCTGACATTCGCCAATCCATCTCATGCAATGATGGATTCTACCCGGGCCGAGTCGTTCCTGCGCTATCACAAAGCCTTGGCCCTCGGGTCCCAAAAGGTTCTCGACCGGGACTCGGCACGACTGATAAAGGATTTCTGCATGGCTATGCCAATCGTCGCCCTCATGTCCCATGATAGAGATGTTCCTCACGAGATTGAAGCCAGGCGTGTCGGTGGGCACGATCAGCATGCTCGCCCTCAAATGAGGCGGAGCGTCTGGATTCGTGACCGCCATGACAATGGCGAAGGCCGCGCCATCGGCTGCAGTGGTGTACCATTTCTGTCCGTTGATGACATAGAAGTCCCCATCCCTCGCGGCAGTCGTTTCAAGCATGACTGGATTGGAACCAGGCATCTCCACCTCGGTCATCGAGAAGCAACTCCGGATGTCTCCTCGAACAAGGGGCTCCAAATACTTTTTCTTTTGCTCAGGGGTACCGTAAAGATGCAGAATTTCGATATTGCCTGCGTCAGGGGCCTGGCAGCCGAACACAAAATGACCCAGCGGAGAACGTCCAAGTTCCTCAGAAACAAGGCCAAATTCCACCAAGTCCAATCCCATGCCGCCATATTCTTTCGGGTGCGGCGGAGCCCAAAGCTCCATCTGACGCACCATTTGCCTCTTTTCCTCCAATTGCGGCAAAAGGCCTCGGAAAGACGATCTCAAAAACGCCGGTTCAAGAGGGATGACCTCCTTGTCCATGAACTCGCGTACCAGCTCGAGGATGGTCTCCATTTTTTCTGAAACTGAAAAATCCAACGTATGCTCCCTTCGTGGTTCGTGTATTATCGATATGTGAGAAGCCGCGGATCAGCCTCGATCTCGAGATGCGCCACAGAATTGAAAGACAACAGTTTCAACTTGCCATGTCGATACTCGAATACAGATATGGAGGCGTTTCGTATGTCCCAGGCAAGGTCAAACGCCGTCTCATCCGCAACGCCCAGCGCTTCCTGCATGACCGCCGCGATCACGCCGCCCGAGGTGAACACCAGGTTTTTCGTATTCCTGCCGCCTGCTGCGCCGATCCGAGCAAGACCCCGCACGACTCGTTCTCGAAATTCAGTTCGAGACTCCAGACCTTCCGTGGAAAGCTGCCCCGCAAACCACATGCGAACAGCTCCCCTGAAAATCTGAAAAAAATTATCAGGATCTTTGAGCGTTTCCTTTATCTTTTGCACGGCCTGATCGCTGGAATACCCTTCTCCCTCGAAATAGCGCTTGATGATTCGAGCGGCGTCATATTCGCTGAGTTCGTCGAGCACAGTGGCGCGAGGAACAGCTCCCTCCGGAAACATTTGTCCCATGACAGTTGCGGCTGTCTGGATCTGACGGTTCTTGGGACCGGAAAAGAAGCCGTCAAATCCAATCCCGCATCGCCGAAGAAAGTCTCCCAAGATGCGCGCCTGAAGCATCCCCAGCTCCGACAACTTATCATACTGCTCGTTTCCGAAGGACGCCTGGCCATGGCGAATCACAAATAAAACAGTCATCGCCTGGCTTCCGCTTTGTTCATTTCGGTGAAGATCATCATGACGTATCTACAAAGTCTGTGGTATCTTGATAGCAAAGTCATTTTACGCGCCGTGGCGCCCATAATCTCGTCGCGCCCTCTCAAATGGCTACTACTGATCGGGCGCTGAGTCAACACAACAGCCTCGTCAGAGCCTTTTCAGCGTAATGACGCTCAAGCGAGGCGTCGGTAAGCCATATTTGACGCCAAGGATTCGACGCAAGCTATGAATATCCTCGTCTGCGTGAAAGACGTTCCCGAGCCCTCGGCGCGAATCGAAATTGCCTCGGATAACCGCTCACTTCGGATCGGCTCATCTGCTCCTTATGTCATGGGCAGCTTGGATGAACAAGCGTTGGAAGAAGCCTTGACGATAAAGGATTCTTATCCCGCTGCGACCATCCACGCCCTGTCTATTGGTCCGGAACGGTCGATCCGTGCGCTGCGTCGAGCCTTGGGCATGGGGGCTGATCAGGCCATCCTGGGAAGTCTGCCGGCCTCGTCTCTCTACGACGACGCCTTTGTCGTGGCCTCTGCCATTGCGTCTTGGGCGAGGTCCCGCGCATACTCGCTCTACATGCTCGGAGCGGCCTCGGACGACCTCATGCAAGGGCAGGTGGGACCCATGTTGGCCGAGCTCATGGGCGTACCGTGCGCCACGTGTGTGGTGTCGGTGGAAACTGTAGAGGAAGATGCGATTCGCTGCGTCAGAGAAGTTGATGGAGGCCGTCGGAGCGTCCTGGAAGTGGACCTGCCGGCAGTGATAAGCATCTTGAGCTCCCCTAAAACGCCCCGTTATCCATCCCTTTCAAACATGCTTCGAGCAAAAAAAGCGTCGCTGGAACGCTTCGACTTTGACGAGGCGCTCTCCCTGGACATACAGAGACTGGAGGTTTCATACCATTATCCGGTGAAAGAGAGAAATCCAGTAGTGTTGGAAGGCGATGCGGCGAGCCAGGCAGACCGACTGATCGAATTTCTGAGAAGGAAGGGAATACTCTGAGAGGGCTCATCTCTCTCACGGAAGAGCTGGCATGTCCTCCGAAAGGGCTTCCAAAAGATGGCAATAATTGCAATTGTGGTGGAACATGCGGGTGGTCGCGTCGCTCCTGTAACGAGCGACCAGGTCGCGTGCGCCACGCGCATTGCGGAATTCCTCAGCGCTGAGCCCCATGCGGCGCTTATCGGGGACGATGTGCAGCAGGCCGCGGAGGTCCTCGTATGCGAATGGGGCGTCGAGACAACAGTCGTTCACATCCCTGAATCTCGATACTATCAGTTTGATACATGGCTGAACAGCCTCGAGATGGTCCTGGAAGGTCTTCCCGTAACCGGCGTGGTGCTGGGACATACTCCCAACGGGATGGAGGTCGCTCCGGCCCTGGCTGTCCGA
Organism: Desulfomonilaceae bacterium; assembly: GCA_049969795.1. Taxonomy (GTDB): domain Bacteria; phylum Desulfobacterota; class Desulfomonilia; order Desulfomonilales; family Desulfomonilaceae; genus JAUPKT01. The sequence continues at coordinate 16,788 of JBMFOE010000012.1, read as the reverse complement.
CTCCAGGCGCGCTGTATCAGCGGCGTCCATTCCGTGCTATGCGAAGACGAGGGGCTTTTCTTTCAGCGGGACCTGTTTGGAGGAAAGGTCTCGGCCCGTATCGGTCCGTGTCAGGGCCGCTGGGTCGTCACTGTCCAACCCGGCGCGTTTCCTCTCCGCATGCAAGAATGCGTACCCAGGGCGAACATACGACGGATCGAGGCCGCAGCGCCCGTGAACAGAACGCGTCTTGTCGATCTTGAAAGCGCGGAAACGGGGGATGCCACGTTGCAGAAGGCCAAGATCGTTGTTGGAGCCGGCAGGGGACTCGGCAAGAAGGAGAATCTCAAACTAGTGCAAGACCTCGCTTCTGTTCTCCCGGGCGCCGTCGTAGGAGGCTCGCGACCCGTGTGCGACGCTGGTTGGATCGAGTACAGCCGCCAAATAGGCCTCACGGGCAATACCGTTCGACCGAAACTCTACATCGCATGCGGCGTCTCCGGCGCGTTTCAGCACATCGTCGGTATGAGGGACTCGGAGGTGGTGGCGGCAATCAATAAGGATCCGAATGCAGCGATCTTCAACCATGCAGATGTGGCTGTGTTGGCAGATTTGGTTGATTTCTTGCCCGTTTTGACGGATAAACTGAGACAGACCCTTCGGGAGAAGGAGGCGCCGGCGCGTCAGCCGCAAGGCGAACAAATACCGAACACAAAAGCGTAAAGATTGTGCCGACGACCAGGTTCGCGTCTCCCGGTCGAACTCACAAGCGACGCCGCGACCGCCCGAGGCGTGGCCCATGCACAAGAGAATCGGCCGTCCCCGCGCGCTTCACAGCAAAGGACGTAGTAGCTTGGCCTCTGTGACGAACAACGCACGCATTGCGGAGACTGCTTCCATGGGAGCGCCGTCATTCCTCGCGCGCCGACACGGCCGAATGTTGCTGGTCGCCGCCGCGATGCTCTCCGCTGCGGCCGTCGGCGGATGCGCTGGCCGCGACAACCAGCCTAGCCTCGAAGCGCGTATGGCAGAACTCAAGGCAGAAAAACAAACACTTGCAGACGAGCTCAAAAATCTGCAGACAGAGAACGCCAAACTGAAACGTGAAGCAGGGCTCGTAAAGAAAGAATTGGCGGATCTGACGGTTCACACCGATAAGGTCCGGCAGCTCAACGCCGCGCTCCTGCAAGACACCCAGGCGCTTCGAGCCGCGTTCGAGAAATTGAAAGCCGAACACGAGAAATTGCTCATAGAGAATATCCAGTTGAAAAAAGAGCTTTCCGAGCGAGGCCAAGGTATGAGCTCGGTAAAAGCTGTAGGCCCTCGTAAAAACCTGCCCGCAGCCACGACCAACGCTCGTCCATCGAATGAAGAGAGGCCCCTCTCCCCATGCGAGGCTATAAATCTTTTGGTGCAGCGCTCTGAAGCGATTGCTCGCAATTACAAAGGGGATGAACAGAAACAGAGGTTGAGAACATTGCGAGCCCAATTCCAGCAATTGATCAAGAACGCGCCGGCAGACGCCGCGGACGCGGTCAATGCGTGGCTCAAAGACCTCTTGCGCCTTTCCTCCGACCCTCTCGATGCAGCCACGTTCCCGTTGCTTGCGCGGAAAAACGCCGTCCTCAAGGCCTGCATCAAAAAAGACTGAGGTAACTCCGCAGCAGCCGTGGCATGTTCCCGCGTTCTTGCCGTGCCCCTTCGTTCAAGACCCGAGCCTTTGGACGCGGTTCCTCATGGCGGCAAACGCCCTGATAGCCCTCTCGGCCGAATCGAATACGGGTACGCCCTTGGCTTGTAAGAGCCATATCCACTCTTCTTCCTCGGCGTCCATGGCGGATCGCCATAACGCGAACGGTTTGCCGGCCCGTCGCAATCCAGCGATGCCGTCGAGCATGGCCTCGGTGAGCTGCTTTCCTTGCTCGGAATGCGAATCCAAACTGAACACGTTGGACGGCATCTGCATGACCACCCCGCTGACGTCGGCGTCTTCAGGAATGGCGCACAATGTTTCGAGCAAGTGAAAAAGCCTTGTTACGTGAAACTGCATGCAGACTCCGCCGTCAAGGGGATTCACCGGCATTTCCCACGGCGGAAATATGTCGCGCAGACGGAGAAGCGTCTCCGCAGAAAAGCTGGCCAATCTCAGGCCGTTGAGTTCGCACGCGTCGGTTGCCATGACTCCTTCGCCGCCCGACATGGTGATGATTGCCAGGCCGTCTCCGCGCGGGGCATCGAGGTACGAAAAGGCTTTGGCCAGATCGAAAAACTCCTGCCAGTTGCATGCCCTAATAGCTGCTGTCTGTCTGACTATCCCGTCGAAAAGCGCATCGTTTTCGCCGGCGAGGGCGCCCGTATGAGACATCGCGGCGCGCGATCCAGACCTGGTGCGGCCGGATTTCAAGACAATTAGCGGCTTTTGCTGAGAAACCTCCCGAAGCAGTTGCGCAAATCTTCTCGCATCGCCTCTGACGCTCTCAAGATGCATGGCAATCACCTCGGTCTCCGGGTCTTGCGCAAAATACTCCAGGGCATCCACCTCGTTGATATCCATTTTGTTGCCTGTGTCGAGTATCTTGCCAATGCCGAGATGCGAAAAAACCCAGTTCAGACGAGGTTCGTAGAATCCGGATTGAAATACCAGCGATAGGCGGCCGCGACTCATGGCCTTGGCGTGATGAAAGCTTATGATCAAATTGTTGGTCGTATTCACCGGACTCAGGGTGTTGGGACCGAGCGTTCTGATGCCCGCCCCCTTTACGAGCGCGGCAATCTCTTCGTGGAGTCTTCGTCCCTCCTCGCCGCCTTCAGAAAACCCGCCCGTTACAATCACAAGCCGCTTGACGCCGCACTCCACACACTCCTTCACCACTTCGATCGTGTTCCCGGAAGGCACGGCGCTGACCACCAGATCGATTGTCTCCGGAATGTCTCTCAATCTTGGGAACGCCTTGAGACCGTTGATCTCTTTCACGCTCGGATTCACAGGGAAAATCTTCCCTTGAAAGCCCATATCCACCAGGTTGCGAAGGAGTCGATAATTAATCTTGAACGGGTTGTCCGTCGCTCCAACCACAGCAAGCGTAGTCGGTCGAAAAAACCCGTCGAGAAAATGGTCCACCGTTGTCATTATTCCCTCTTAGAAAAAAACCTCGTCACTGCCCAGCGTCGAGCGCTGGCGCCGTGAGAGTTTCAATCCGCGACATCGAGCACAATGAGGCTGTCCACAGCCACAGGACGGCTGCCCACAAGGATCAAAGGATTGATGTCCACCTCTTTGATCGCTGCGTTTTCCATGCCGATGCGGCCCACGTTGATGAGGATGGATGCAAGCAGCTCTTCGTCCACGGCCTCCATGCCGCGCACTGCGTCCAATATTTTCGCTCCTCTTATGTCACGCATCATGTGGAGCGCATCGGCTCTCGTCAGCGGCGCTATTCTGAAGGTCACGTCATTGAGTATCTCGGTGAAGATTCCTCCGAGCCCAAACATGACGCATGGACCAAACTGCGGATCCCTCGTCATGCCTACCACCAACTCACGCTTGCCCTTTGCCATCTCTTGAACGAGAACCCCGCCGGAGACGCCCTGCATCCTCAGCGATATGTCCCGAAAGGCCGACAGCGCTTCCTCGTCGTTTCGGATATCCGTGCGAATCAAGCCGCGTTCGCTCTTGTGTGCTATCTGGAAAGAGCACGCCTTCAAAACCAGCGGGTACCCAATCTCACGGCAGGCATCGAGAAGCCCCTTTTCATCGGAAACCAGGATTTCCCTCGTCACAGGTATGTCGTATTCAGCCAGAACCTTTTTCGATTCATACTCGGAGAGGGCGTTCCTGCCTTGTTTCAATGCCTCTTGAATTATGTTCATGCGTTTCTCCTCTCACACTTTTGTCCGAGATTGTGGCGGTGCAAGCGCCGCATCCCCGCCAGGAGCGCGTCCGCCTATGCCTCTCGAGATCTCGGCTGCAACAGATTTGACCATCTGGCCATACTTGTCGAAGTCTGTCGCGGCCAATCGAAAAACCGGCGCCGCCGTCGTCACGCCGCCAGCGACATGGCCCGAATGATCGTAAACAGGCGCCGCAACTCGCCGCACCCCGGTTCGGAGTTCTTGATCTTCCGTGGCATAGCCTCTTGCCAGTATTTCGCCAAGCTCGCGCTCCAAGTCCTCGCGATCCGTGATAGTCCAGGGCGTGACAGCGGGCAGACCGATCCGATCCAGCACTCGCTTGCGCTTGGCGGGATCCATGTGAGCCAGGTAGAGTTTTCCGACTGACACCGCATGAAGGTACGGATAAGCCCCGCCAATACGAGAGGAGATTCTGACATCTCCGGAGCCCTCAATCTGTTCTATGAGCAGTAACTGTCCGTTGTCCAGCACCGCCAGCTCCACGGTCTCGCCCGTCTGTTCCGAAAGCCGCTGCATCAGTGGCCAAGCCACTGATCTTAAGTTGATCTTGTCCTTGAGCCTGTGGCCAATATAAAGCAACTTCATCCCTACCCGGTAATGGCCATTAGCCTCCATCTTGTCGATAAGGCCTCGGTAGAGCAGGGTATCCAGTATCCGCACCAAAGACGCGCGGGGGATCTTGAGCCTTGCGAGGATTTCTGAGAAGGACAAGGGTCGCTCAGAAGATGCGAGAAGCTCCACTACATCGATGCCTCTCTCGAGGGCAGGTACGGTCGCTTTTGTTGTGGGTTTCATATATGAATCCATGAGATTTATAGATGAGACATTAGACCATGCGCCCCCTCGATGCAACAAAAAATTCCGCCACGCCATCGCGCTCCCCCACGCTTCTGAGAATATAGCCGGTCTCCAAAATAATCGCGAATCGCGCCGTTGACCCGCTGCATGTCATTCTCACGAACCCACGACAAGGGAGTCGCACCGGGAGATGAAAATACGGTTCCGAATAGAACTATGGCATTTTCAGGTAAGAGTAGGATTCCTTGCAGGTTTGCTGGATGCGGGATCGGGTGAGGCATAAGGAATTGAGCGCTTTGACCGCGCCGTCATGAATATATCGCGTGACAGAATGCATCACGAATTCCGTGAACCTGCACGCTTTGGGCGCTTCACTCTCTGTTATTTCAAGCAAAGCGAGAAATCTTGGCCCTCAACCCAAGATGTCTCAAAGGCTGTGTCTCTCTGCCTTCGACCCTGGCTTCTTCGACATGAGAAATGTTGACCTCTCGCGTCGCGGTTCTCGCCGCAATCTCCCAGGATGCTCGCGACTGCGATGGCGCGGACGTCATTCCGAAAGAAATTCCCAGAAAGGCTTCAACGAGTGACCTCTTGTTCAATGGGATGACATACCGAGACCTCTGGAATACGAACCTGCTTTTTCGGGGCTTTCTCGCATCCAAACACAGTGAGCAAGAGGATTGAGATGACAATCTGCATGACAACCATAGCGCGGCGTTCCATCATACCCTCCTCGCGGGCTGCGTGATTGCAACAAACTGGCTGAGCAGAGATCATCTCCGCGTGCAGCCGAGCTCCCCAAAAAAACGCGACGCCTCCCATGCCCGAACGGAAAGCGCTGTGTGCAAACCGCTCGCCCGCGGGCTCTGTCGCCCCACGGGCGAGTATCGCGCCCGCGACTAGGAAAGACGACCTAAGTCTTTTCCACTATTCTCCGTAAAGGCCAGCTTTCATGCAGAAAGCAGAAACAGAAACACGCGAGATGCTTTCTCACACGGCGAAAAACATGTGTGGCGCGCAATAGGGCTCCTACCGCGCCGGTCTTGCGCGTTCTCCTCTGTCGCAATGTAACGAATTTCGATGCGTCTGTCGAGGAAAGGGCAATGGTTGTGTGAGCCATAATGAGGAAAATACGAGGAAAATCCGTGCAGCGGGACGAATTACGGCGAAGGATTTTGCCGCAGGCAAGATAAACTGAAAGGAGGCCCTCAAAAAAATTGACAAGTAAAAAATTTTTTCAGCGCATTTTGTCCCCATTTGACACAAAGCTGGAGTAGTATGTCCCCCAACAAAAACTCATCAGGAGGAAAATCCCATGAAAGCGCTTGTCTGTCTATGCATCCTGGTCTTCCCAGTGCTCGCCTTGTGCGACGATGAATACGTAACCTTTTATGACGCCAGGGGCGCAATCACGCACACCTGGACGCGCTACAACAACAGCGATACCACGGTCGTCAGGGACAACGCCAATAGGATCACAGGCTATCGTCAGCGCTTCGGAAACCGCATCGAGATTCGGGACAACGCCAACAGAATCATCGGGTACGAAGATGTAGAATGAGGCAACCGAACGATAAAGGGAAGGGCCGACCGATGACAACCCGATCAAATCTCGAGAAAAGAGGCGTCGCAATCTCGAATCCCGAGCTGGCCCTTGCGTGTGGGAAACCGAAGCGACGAAACCAGAGGGGATCCCCAAATTTATCACGAGATCGCTTCGCTTCGCGGGCAGTAACGCAGCCCAAGTTTTTGTCGCAGCGAGGAGCAGAAGGCGAATAACTTCAGCTCATATCAATCGAGCAGAAAGACCGATGTCCAATGCGCGATTCGCTTCCAGAATAGCTCCCGGGCCACTGAGTGGCGGCCTTGACCGTTGACCGAGAGCGACCGCCCCTCAGCAGCGCCTTGGCGTCCGGGAATGAACGAGGCATTAGGCGTTGTTTTTGCCACAGGGCGCCGAAGCGTCTTGTCGAGACAGGATGGTCCGATATGAATTCAGACGATTGGCTCACATGGATGGTGGTCGCCGATGCAGAGCGTAGGCGAGCCCTCGAGGAAGCCGAGGAGTACGAAGACGACATCTTGGATGAGTACGACCAGTGGTGCGAAGAACATGGCGTACCGCCCATGCCTCGCTCGGACCTAGAAAGCCACCGGCCCACCGCCTCAGGCTGTCTCTGTCTGCCCCTTATCGGCCTGGCGCTGCTCATCGGGGCAGCGGCGGCGGCGCTGAGCTGGTAAGGCTCCACGCCCAAAGCTTATTGTCGCGCCTCTGTGAGACCTCTTAAAGAGAGGCAAACAGGAGCACCCACAGCATAAGGGAGGCCGCGTGCTTGTCGGGTTAAAGAGACGGACAGGGTGACGCAAAAGCAAGCGTCGGGCTACCGCAGGACAATAAAGTCAAGCCGTGACCATTTCATAAGAGTAAACGCCGCTGGAAAGCCTGGCCACCTGCTAAAGCTCAAGAAAGGACAATAACGCTGCCACTGTGAAATAGCGCTTGACAGGGAGAAGGAGAGATTGGTAACGATTCAATATCACATGATTAAATCTGTCATCGTGACTCGCGAGATTTGAAGATAGGCATACTACAGGAGTGTCACTGCTTAGAGACGCGTGGGAATCCAGACCGGCGATGACTCCCTTGTCTAAATTTGAAGCCATTGGTTGGAGGAACTTTCCGGCAAAGCGAAATAAAGCTCTGAGCGGTGTGACAGCGTTGGACTAAAGGGCAATCATAGCCCTCTGACGATACGCCAAGATTGAGAGGGGGTAGAGATACAATGAGCATGAAAATGGTGCTGGAAGCAAAGAGGTCCATAAGACCTTTTTTCTACTCCGATGGTCAAGGTAATTGCAGCAAGATTTCACAGTGGGCGCTCTTCTCATATGAATTGGGCATGGCGCTTGCCTCTCTGGAAAACAAACGGAGCAGCGTGACCCTCGGATTGGCGACGCCCACGCGAGCCTATGTGGCTATACTAATCACTCTCGGCCTAATAGCAGGGCGCGGTTCTCCTCGCGATGCAGAAGACGATCAAGGGGCTTTCTTAGACAAAGTTAAAAGCTTGCCAATAGGCGCTCCAATCGAGATATCAATGGAGAGCCGTCGTCGTCTTGGCTATTTTCGTGGGGTCCAACAAGTTAAGGGAGTAGACTGCATAAGAATCGACCTCCAAGACAGACATCACTCCTCTCGCTTGTTCCCATTGGACGACAAATTGCACTTGAAGATCTTCGGCGCTTCTGATGGGAATCGTCCAGAAGAAAGGACATCAACGTGCATAGACGAAAAAACAAGAGATGACTCCGCCTTCTCATTTTTCTTCGTGAATAAGAGCCAGGCCCTGGATTTTGCTCTGAGCGACAAATTGGAGTACGCAATTGTGGGTCATACTAAAGTTCTCAAAGCCGAGTTGAAGGAACAGATTTTCGCTATAAAAAATGATAAAAAATTTGCTGAAGGCTCTCTGAGCACCGTGCTCCGCGAATCCTATGATGGAGAAAAAAGACAGTCCTGTAGGACAAGAATTCTGTCATCAAGGTCGTGCAAAGTTGACGTAGTCCTCAACCAGGAGATGCCACTCTTCACCGTGTTTGATGGAGGGCTCGCTTTTTTAAAGTGGGGACGCTATCCTCCGGCCAGCAACAGAATAGTCATTCTTGACAGGGCCGACACACAGTTTACAGAGGCTGTAAGGACCTTGACAGACACCTTTACCTCTCGACGGACCAAGGTGGATTTGGAATTTAGTTTAAAAACAAAACTGCCGCCGAGTATGGATGTGATAGCATTCGTGGAGGAGACCCAATGATCAGAGTTGATTTCATGAGCGCGTGCACGATCCATTCAAATGCGGGGAAGGTGACCGTCAGGAGATGTCGCTTGGAACACCCTACCCTTGAGCAATTCTCGACCACTCTTTCCCGCTTTATTAAGGATAACACTGAGGTCCTTAAAGATTTCTATTGGCGACACATAATTGGTTTCTTCAAGCGACAACGCTATTTCATGATGTCAACCCCTCTCTCCTTTAGGTTCTTGGGAATGCGGGAATCAGAAAACGCAGCGATCGTAGAACGCCGGATAGGGCATGCGCCCTATGTTTTTCCGGATTTGGCGGATGATGCGACGAGCATTCTCGCATTGTACAAACGACTTACCTTGGAAGACGGTAATCCTCTCACGATTGCCTTTCACGAGCATATCTGCCTTTCGGAGGCAAGCGCCCCCATAGCGATTCTTTTGAGAGATGGCAGATGGATAACCTCAGTCGAGAAGATGTTTTCGGAAACATTGGTTTTCCAGGACGTCCATGTTGTCTCACCCGAGGCACTCAAGGGTAAAACGTGCTACGACACAATCTTTTGCGTGGGGCCGGCAAAATGGTTTCCCGACTACGTTTTTTTCGGTGGACGGGCGTCAACGATAAACCTTTATTATTATGCATGGCTCGGAGACCGTTCACCAGGACACGAGACATTTCTCGTCCCGACCGTGAAGATAAAAAGGAAAAAGCCCGAAATACTTTATGTTAAAGATGACAGACAACTGAATCTAACACGGTATCCCCAAAATGAATCAGTAGATGCACACACAGTGATCCCTGAAGTCGATCTCCAAATGGTGCGCGAGAGAATGCGACAAGCCTCTGATCCCACAGAACAAGGTGGATTATATGAAGTAGATGCCAAACTGTTTGTTCTGGAGGGCGATGCCATGGTGATGTTAGAAAGTTCAGATAACGCGAAATCGTACGTTATCGATCCCATCAGTTTCGACAGCAATTCGGAAGACGAAGAAGACGATAGCGACGATAAGCTTGGTGAATTCACCGAAGAAGCAGGTGTAATTCGAATAAACACCGCGGACATACAGCCAGGTATGTTCCTGTTGATTAGGACCAGCGGAGGCGGAGATTACATAGCGCCCATCGCCGATAATATTTTAGGAAAATATGCGCCTCAGTGCAGATCAGTGCAACGAGAGTGGAAAAGAAGATTGAAAGAGAAAATTATTGAGTTTGGCGGAATAGACGAGACTGTTGAGAGATTACGACACCTGGGGTCGGAAAAGGCAAACCACACCAATCTCAGGAACTGGACGGCGGAGCGCACCATCTGCACGAGAGACAGAACAGATTTTTTTGCGATCATGCGATTGATCGGCTTGGAGGATCAGAAAGAGAAGTTCTGGGAGATTAGTCAGAAAATTCATAGCGCCCATACAGAAGCTGGTTTCTTAATCAGGAGAATACTTCTGGACAAAATAAAACACGCCAATCTAGGCGAACTGGAAAGAAAAGGTCGCATGGATTTCTCCTTTGATGACACGGATAATTCGAACATGGCAGTCATCCGGGTAAAAAGCATTGTGGATGAACATTTTTCAGTTCCAGAGTCGAGTTTGGGAAAACTACTGGAAGGGCAATAAGACCTATGGCGCTAATGATGCCTCCATGTATGAGCCCCGAGAACCAGCAAACTGGGGAAGGACTCATCTTTCGGATGCTGCAAAATACTGCTGGTACGGACGACTGGATAGTAATACATTCGTTGGACATTGCGGATCACAGTAAGCAAGTCAGTGGAGAAATCGATTTTGTCGTGATTGTACCTCGTGCTGGCGTTCTGGTCCTGGAAGTCAAGGGGTGTCGCTCGCTCTACAGGGACGGCGGTCTGTGGTACTACGGAGCTTCATCGGTTCCCGACCACAGGGGTCCCTTCAAACAAGCCTCTCATGCCATGTATAGCCTTAGGTCGAAACTCGCGCAAAAAAGGCCCGATCTTAGTCACATACTTTTTTGGACGGCGGTTGTCTTTCCTTACCTACGTTTCGACGAAGAATCCCCCGAATGGCATCGCTGGCAAGTGATTGATCAACAGGCGCTCAGCGGAAACTCGGTTGAGGAACTTTTCAGACGCGTTCTAGTGAGAGCGAAACGATTCATCTCCGAGAAGACTGGAAAGTCACTGTTTTCCGTGGACAGAGATGCACCGACTGCAAAGCAATGCAGGGAAATCGCACAAGAACTACGTCCGGATTTTGAATTCTTTGAAAGCCCTCGGTCACGTATCAAGCGGGTTATGGAAGAAATCAAGTTTTTCACGGAAGATCAATTCGTTGCTCTTGATGCGATGGAACGCAACCCTCAGATATTATTCGTAGGACCTGCTGGCACGGGCAAAACATTGCTCGCTTTGGAGACAGTACGACGATGCGCTGGGCAAAAGTCCAAAGTCCTGTTGCTGTGCTTTAACCGTCTTCTGGGAGCCTGGTTGTCTGAGCAAGTCAAAGGATTGGGCTCAACGACGTGCAGAACGATCCATAGCTATATGATGGAAATTGCCGGGAGCAATCCCCCCGACGCGCCGCAAGATTCAAGCTATTGGAAGCAGGAGCTGCCATCGCTCGCCGTTGAGAGGCTGTTGCAAGATTATGACGAGGGGAAGCAGTACGATTCCCTCGTCGTCGATGAGGCTCAAGACATCTTGACAGAGAGCGCTTATCTAGACGTTCTGGATTTGTCGCTGAAGCATGGTCTTTCCCACGGAATGTGGAGATTCTTCGGAGATTTTGAACGCCAGGATATCTTTTCTGACAGCGGTGTGGCGAGTCCCATTGCGGTGGGCCGGTTCGCTTCTGTGCCCAAATACTCCTTGACCGTCAATTGCCGAAACCCTCCTCGTATCGCTCGTATCGCTGGCTTTCTCGGTAAATTAGAGCCTAGTTACACAAGAGTTCTGCGGCCTGACAATGGACATGACCCCGAGTGGTTCCTTTATTCTACAATAGACGAAGAGATACGTCTTCTCGTGGAGCTAATGGACAGGTTGTGGAGCGCTGGTTACACAGGGAACGACATCATCATACTTTCGACCAGACCCGATACAAAATGTGTAGCTGCTCAAATCAAGAACCCCTTGTGGCGAAAACGCATGCAGCCCTATCGATTGGGGGACCGGGGAGCACTAGGCTATTGCACCATTCACGCTTTCAAAGGCATGGAAAAACCCGTTGTCATCGTAACCGACATCGACGCAGTGCCCGACGAAAAAACACAAAATCTGATCTACGTCGCTGCGAGCCGTGCCTTAGACTCCCTCTATCTTTTCGTGGACAAGAAAGCAAAAACACAGTTGCGAAGAATTTTAGTCAGGTCATCCTTGAATAAAGGCCCAACAAGGGAGTGATTCGTGTCAGAACACATTGAGAACAGAAAAAAAATCATTAACGCTGTGGTAGAGGAGCTGATGGGGCCGTGTCCCTGCGGCGAAGAGATTGACTGTTCCGGCGTTATTCGTCTGAAGGACAAGAATCAACTGTATAAATCTTGGAGGCAAATGGGATCAGGCGAGGAAATCATCACTCGCGAGCAACCTCACATTAGGTACGGAATAGGAGTGCTTTACCCAATTGAGCTTACGATACGAGATGCTGTACCCGAGTCAAAGGCTGAAGATGACGCAACAATGCCTGGTCCTGCAGGCCTCGAATTCGGGGAGACGAGGAAACTTCCCGCTGCCCTCACGGAAGAGGGGGAGAAAGAACTCCTTGAAATCGAAAAGAGAATCACCTCTGTGGACGCGCAATCGTCCTCGGAGAAAGACGATCTTGAAATCGCTCTGAGTAATAGATTCCGGCCTTCCAGTCTTGCTATCAGTTTCTTGGGGCTGCTAAAGCCGAACACCGAACTTTACGTGCAAGTTAACGGCGGACGCTACAAACCTAAGGAAGTATCAGCAGGTGGGACGAAGAACACCTGGTGGCTGCGCTCCCCTGTGAGATTAGAAGTCGTTTTCAAACTGGACAAGAATCTGCCTCGCAATCGCACAAAGGTTGAAGTGTACTCAACGAAGTCGGATAATTTAGACGGGCTTAACATTAGTGTCGAACTTTTCTCTCGTTTCGTTGCCCATCAGCATCCAGATTCACGCCTGTTCACCGTCTGCGTCATCAATAGAACCCATGCGCCCTCCATCCATGATGAAGCCTGTCTTTTCCAGACCCGTCTCAGTGCCACAATTCGTAATCCGAAATCGTGTCGCAACATCCAATCGTATCCGCGTCCGGAGTTGTCTTTCTTAGACGAAGAGGAACGATCCTTGGACCTTCTTTACAGGAACGTGGAAACGTTTGTCGTGGGGCACGGTTGCGCCGGAGACTGGTCCGCCGCCGATTCTGAAGGAAAAGTCGAATGGGCCCATGGAACGTGCTTGCCCATCGTCGAAGTTCCCAACGTGACACCCGATGTCCGACTAAAGGATGGCAGTCTCTTAACCATTCCTATGTCGACAGTTGCCGAAAGTGGCTCAAATAAACACGGTTGGGGCTCTGTGAATGCTCTCATTGCCTCCTACAGAGAATGGATTGCCGGTTTAGAAAAGGTACTTCCGACGTTGAAGACTCGCTTCGTCAAAACCGCTGAATACCATATAGGTCAGTGCCGCGAATTTTTGACGCGAATGGAAAAAGGCCTCGAATTTTTGAATTCGAACCCGCAAGCGATGAAGGCCTTCTGTCTAGCCAACCGGGCCGTCCTCACGCAGCAACTTCGGTCGAGAAAAATAACCCGTCCACCACAATATGATTCTCGGAAGAAGCGCATACTGTTCCCCGAGCCTTTTCCCGATATCGATGAGCTCCATCCGCCTCATGGTCGAGGCAATTGGCGGCCGTTCCAGATGGCTTTTCTGTTAGCTTGCGTGCGTTCCGTGGCGAACGAGTCAGACCCAGATCGCGAAACAGTAGATCTTATATGGTTTCCCACCGGCGGAGGGAAAACTGAAGCCTACCTGGGATTGGCGGCCTTCGCAATATTATTGCGGCGATTGCGGAATCCCGCAGATGCGGGGGTTGAGGTGCTTATGCGATATACCCTCAGATTATTGACCGCCCAACAGTTCCTACGCGCCTCGACGCTGATCTGTGCACTCGAGAAGCTGCGAAGGGAGAATCCACACATCCTAGGAGATTCCGAAATAGCAATAGGGATGTGGTTGGGCGGCGAAACCACCCCTAATACAAGAGACGCGGCAAAAACAAAGCTCCAAAGACTCAAGAACCTCGGGGATCAAGACAATCCCTTTATGGTTGAAAAATGCCCTTGGTGCGGCGCTTTGATGGGCCCGTCCGATTACCAGGGTCGATCGAGCAAAGCAGCGCCCAAGGTTCTTGGATATGACCTTGTTGGTAATGCTGTACGGTTTAGGTGTCCCGATGTCTCGTGCGATTTTGCAGATGCACTGCCCTTGTATGTGGTGGACGAAGACCTTTACGACGTCCGCCCATCACTAGTGATAGGCACGGTTGACAAATTTGCCAGACTCTCGTGGAAAAAAGAGGCACGTACCCTGTTTGGCCTCGACAATGATGGGAACCAGGAATTTTCTCCTCCCGGCCTCATTATTCAGGACGAACTGCATCTCATCTCTGGCCCCCTTGGCTCGATGGTGGGGCTCTATGAAACAGTAGTAGAACACCTCTGCACAAAAAATGATATTGGCAAGCCAGTTAAACCGAAGATAGTGTGCTCTACGGCAACAATTCGTCGTTCAGCTAGCCAGATTAGAGCACTTTTTGCCCGAGAAAAATCAACGCTGTTCCCACCGCCGGGCCTCGATGTCGGGGATTCTTTTTTTGCGAGACATGCTACCGATGAAAAGGGCAATCTTTTACCAGGGCGAATTTACGTGGGTATCAACTCGCCAAGTTTGTCTTTCGATGCTGCTCTCGGTCAAACGATGGCTGCCCTGTTGGAAGCCCCGATGTCTCTGCCCTCCGAGCAGAGGGATCCTTGGTGGACGCTTGTCAGCTTCTTTAACACTCTGAGAGAGCTAGGCTCTGCCCTCTCGTTGCTGCAATCTCACATCCCCGATCATATTAGAAATATAGCTAATCGACGGTATGCTTCCCTTTCGGAAATGCGGAGGATCTTCTACCCGAAGGAACTCACGGGAAGACTTCGCAGCAACGAGATTGGAGCCGCCATAAGCCAACTCGAAGCGCCTTATACGGATGACAAGACGAGGCGTGCAGTGGACGTATGCCTCACCTCTAGTATCATGGAAGTCGGAGTGGACATCGATCGTTTGTCGCTGATGTTGGTGGTGGGACAACCCAAATCCACATCCCAATACATACAGATCACCGGCCGTATTGGCAGAAAGTGGTGGGAACGCCCAGGTCTCGTCTTCACCCTTTATGGTTCTTCTAAACCGAGAGACCGGTCTCACTTCGAAAAATTCAGGACTTACCATGAAAGACTCTACGCCCAAGTAGAACCATCGAGTGTGACGCCTTTTTCACCTCCGACGCTGGAACGAGCCCTCCACGCGATCATGGCCGCTTTTGTTCTCCAGAAAGGGTCAGAGAATGAGGCCGACAGCCCTTATCCTTTTCCATACGAGTTAGTCGCCGAGATAGAGCAGATAGTTTCCGGGCGAGTTTCATTTGTGAACGAAGAGGAGCGCCATAGCTTCAAAAAAATTTTCGAACGGAGGAAAAGAGAATGGGAATACTGGGAAAGGACAAAATGGACCGGAGACTTGGGAGGTGAAGACGTGCCCATGTTGCGTGATGCCGGCGGCTATGTCAGCCCCGATCTCGCTCGGATCTCCTGGCCTACACCTACCTCCATGAGAAATGTGGACGCCGCATGCCAGGCAGAGGTCTTTATCCATATTGGAGATGGATGGGAGGACGAAAATGTTGCTGAATCCGATTAGTCGAAGCCACCTTATCACTCCCTTCGGCGTCGGAGCATTGAGCATTGCCAAAGACGGATCAACCATGATCACTGCCGCGCTTGACTATTGGTTCCATCCGGAAGCCGTAGCAGATAAAGGATCCAAGCTTAATCCCGAAGAATACAAAATTGACGAATGGCGGCTGCAAAAAATTTTGAGAACTGACTACTTTTTGTTGCCGCCTGATTACAGACAGCCGCATAGTTTTCAAGCCGATCCCACGAACCTGCGGCTGACTGTTCCTGCATTTAAGTTTCCCCGGTGGCACACATGTCCTCGTTGCGGCGCCCTGTTCGAATTTCCTCTTACCCTGAGGTCGAGACAACGGTGCAAGGTTTGTGAGAAAAAGGGTATTAAGAGGTTTTTGGTGCAGGTCGAGGTCGTAGCCGTTTGTGATTATGGGCACATCCGAGATTTTCCGTGGAGAGAATGGGTGCATGGAGATGCCACGACTTCTTGCAGGGAGCAGATGACGCTTTATAGTAGTACAGGATCGACTCTGCAGTCGCAGATTGTAAAATGCGCATGCGGCGCGCGCCGCGCTCTGGCGGGTATAACCCAAGGGAACGAAACATGGTCTTTTTTGAGCGAGAAGTTGAATAAGAACGGCGAACCGTTCCTGTGTGACGGACAAAGGCCATGGCTGGGCCCTAGGTCCGAGAACACCTTCTGTGGACGTCCTCTGCGTGGGGCCCTGAAAGGAGCTTCCAATGTCTATTTTCCAGAAGTTCTCAGCGCCATATACCTGCCCCGAAAAAGTGAGAAAGTCCCGAGCGACCTAGTCGAGCTCCTCGAAAGCCCTCTATTTAGTCCGCTGAAGGCCCTGCTACAGATAGAAGATTCGACAGCCGCCATTGAGCCGCACGAGGTGAGAAGTTGGCAAAGTCTAGCGCTGCGTCCGTACTCCGATGAACAAATACGATCCGCGATAGAAATCGTGGCCAAGGGCCTAGCCAATTCATTGTCGTCCGTTCCATATGATGTGCAGCCTTCACAGGACGCAGGGGAAGACCTGCGTCGTTTGGAGTACGAACAGTTCTCGACTGAACAGGACGAAGCACAACTGCATGTGACGCTCGCCAACCTCAAAGAGTACGATGCAACTATCATGCGTTTTTTTTCTAAGCTCGCCTTGGTCAAGAAACTTCGCGAAACACGGGTCTTGGTTGGTTTTTCGCGGATTTATCCCGAATCACCTCTGCCCCCCTCAGAGCGAAAATATCTTCTCAGAAAAAAACGACCCCCTAAGGGTAAGGATTGGCTTCCAGCGACACTCGTCCATGGGGAAGGGTTATTTTTACAATTCAACGAGGAATTGTTACGTGATTGGGAAAACCAACCCTCCGTTGT